>NZ_SJXE01000009.1:0-194916 GCF_004336975.1 Corallincola luteus | reverse complement strand
GCTTCGTGGCCGACCACCCAGCTACCGATGAGGGTAAAGCTCTCGTTAAAGCGGGGCAGGGGGCTGAGAGATTGGTATATATAGCCCTCTTCACCGTACTCACCGCCGACGGCCAGTGTGGGTTTGCCATCTTCTATCAGTGAGATATTTGCGCCTTCACGGCTAAACAGTGGCTTTTTACAGTAGCTGTTGCCTAAATCGGCCTTTTGTTCACCTTCAAAATAGGATGGCAGCAAGTTGGGGTGGCCTTTATGAAATTGCCACAACAGGGGCAATATCCCCTTATTGCTCAGGATCGCTTTCCAGGCGGGTTCGACAAAGCGGGTTTTCGATTTTGCTAAGTAATCACTGAAAGGATCCGTGAGCATCCACTCCCAAGGATAGAGTTTGAACAGGCAACTTATCTCGTAGTCGTCGAGATCGGTAAACTGACCTTTGGTGTTAACGCCGATATCTTCGACATAGATAAAGCGTGTTGCGACTCCGGCTTGCTGAGCGCAATCTTCCAGATATTCGACGGTTGCCCGATCTTCGGTACTGTCCTGACAACAGGCAAAGTGCATTTCACCATCAGAGGGGATCTTTGCCATCTGGGCGATCAGCTTTTCCTGGATAGAATTAAACTGGTCAGTGCTACGTAACAGGGTGCCGGCTTTGACCTGATCTTCGAGCCAGATCCATTGGAAGAAAGCGGCTTCGTAGATGGAGGTTGGTGTATCAGCGTTGTATTCAAGTAGCTTGGCAGGGCCGTTGCCGTTGTAAGCAAAGTCCATTCGCCCGTACAAACTCGGCTCTTTGAAGCGCCATGAATCAAGAATGAGTTGCCACTGATGCTTGGGGATCTGGAGTTTTGTTAGCCAATACTCATCGCGAACAACTTGCTCAACCAGATCCATGCAGAGCGCTTCTAGCTCGTTGGTAGGATCTTCAAGATCCCGTTCAATCTGCTGGAGCGTGAATTGATAGTAGTGGTTTTCGTCCCAGTAGGGTTCGCCATCAATGGTATGAAAGTCGAACCCATACTGGTTAGCACGTTGCAGCAGATTAGGCCGCGGTGCACAGGCGATACGTAGCACTAACTACCCCAGCCGCCGCGAGCAGCTGTTTTAGAACCAAAACCACCACGGCTGACCGTCGCGGCTTTTTTGCCATACTGGCCAGAACTGCGTTTAATTTGGCCGGAGTTATTTGGCACTGTTGTCATGATAGAGCGCGGTAATTTACTGGCTCGGCCAGTGCTGCCGTAGCTGCCTACCGGATAGTTATTACTGGTACGGTACATACCCCAATCGTCACGTGAACGGTATAAAGGGCGTGAATAAGCGCTACGATAATAGAGGCTATTGCCTACATCGCGAGCGATCATCGACATCATGTAACCAGCCATAAAGGGCTGCCAGAAGCCGCTGCTGCGTGATGGCTGGCATTGCTCTGCACCAAAGTCCATTTCACAGTTGTACCGGCTATCGTAGCGTGGTGCTTCCAGTTGGTTTGCTGCTACTGCTTTTTCGTATTGATACTCGCAATCACTGGCTTCAAACAAGCCGCTGGCCTTGCACTCTGCCACACTTTTAAAAGTAACGATCTCTTCTTGTGGCTCGCTACAGCCTGTCACCATGCCGCCAGCGAGTCCCATCAGAGTAAGTTTGACTGTACGGGAACGTTTCATTTTGACGCTCCTCTAGTAGGTCATACAGGCAGCGTTCAAAATACCGGTTGCCAATGCGCAACAACCAAGGAATACACCCGCAGGCAGCTCATTGGCAGTTAGGCGCTCAGTCAACCGCGGCATATAGAAGCGGACAGTAAAGTAGGTTAATAGCTGAGTTACCATGGCAACGCCACCCCAGATAATAAAGTCGATGACACCCACAGAGTTGATGGCTGCACTGGCAACAGGGATGGTGAAACCCACGACGGTTAGACCAAAGGCAACTGCCGCTGCACTGTTGTTTTCGCGCATTAAGGTCCATTCACAGTGTGGTGTTGCTTTGGTATAGATGGCGGTAAACAGCAGGATCATTACGTAGCCGCTGACGAAATAGAGGGCAAAAGCAGGTAAACCCTGAAGGGATTCCATAAACATAGTTATTCGCTTCCTTAATTGTTTAAATTTGACGCTGATTCTTGGTGTTATAACGACCGGATATTGTTTATCTAGGCCGTTGGGTTATCTTTAGCTGATCACTCTAAATTGCGACGGTGATAGGTTGACGCCAAGGGCGTAACTAAGCATGCGCTCATTGTCACCGCTCTCCTCGGCATTAATCAATAGCAATTCGTTGATATCGTCGTTAATGCCTCTTTCATACAGCATACAGAAGTTATCAACGCTATAACGTTCGCCGGCTTTGTTTTCTACCTTTTCAGTCATGGCCACGGGAGGCACGTTACCGTCGTTATCGCCAAAAAATACCCGTTGGAATTCGCGGTCACTGTGTTGAAAGGTCGGGGTACCAATAAAGTCGGCGGTGATAACTTTTTCCCACTCCGCTTTGGTTGCGATGGCGTTGCTCTTATCGTAAACAAACAGCAATACATCTTCGACATTATGTTCAGTTTCGTCGCCACTGTAGTTTATCTGGATAAAAGCATCGTCGCTGGTGTAGTAACGCAGCATATAAGACCCTGCGCCAAGAGAGGTACGGCTAATCGCTTCAATTAATTGCGTGTCGCCCGGAAACTCCATCTTTAATTCGTCACCGAGTACGCGAAAATCCAACGAGCTTAGCTCTACGGCACAACCCAGATGCAAACCAAACAAGCCTTTTTCAGGCTGCTTGGGTGCTTCCTCTTGCTTCTTTTTACCGAACAGATCTTTGAAAAAACTCATGATGCTTTCTCCGGGGATAATGCTGACCAGTTAACGCTCGACTCTGTTAAGCGTTGGGCGGCAATATAATATAGCGTTACGCCTGAGCTGAGTGGTTTGTTCATCGCCGGGTTGATCTCCACTTCACCTTGAGTGCTATGGTCGGCCACGGCAATCAGGGTGGCATCATGTTGCTGTTTTAGGTAGATAAATAGCTCGCCAAAACTTGCGGTCGGTGCATTAACTGGAATAGTTAATGAAAACTGCGTGGCACCGTCGAGCGTATTCATCAGTTGTTCAAATACTCGGCTGGAGCCGGGATCTTGCATGGAACGTGTCAGCAGCTCAGCCTCGCGTGAGGTACTGACTTCGATATGGGGATAAGCCGTTTCTACTAGTTGCGCCATCGATTCACTTTCAAAGTAAGCGCAGACATGGGTGGAATCTGGCTGAGTCAATGCGCCAACCCTTAAAGCGATGGCCAAAGTCTCTTCGTCACTGTCGCCATCAATTATTACTTTATCCGCTTCTTCAATTCCAGCTCTCTGCAATGAACTAGGTTCAGAATAGCTTTCAACGCGAATAAAGTTAACTT
Source organism: Corallincola luteus (assembly GCF_004336975.1). NCBI lineage: Bacteria > Pseudomonadati > Pseudomonadota > Gammaproteobacteria > Alteromonadales > Psychromonadaceae > Corallincola > Corallincola luteus. The sequence goes on along the minus strand of NZ_SJXE01000009.1, from coordinate 191,509 downwards.
CAATACGGTCAGGGCAGGGGTGTTCCATCTCATCTGTCACGCATAGAAGGATCTGACGTTGTTGGCGGTTTTTATCACCCAGTATCAGTTCGATAATCTTTAGTGTCTGCATCGGCGTCCAGCCGATCAACACAATGTGATTAGACAGATGCCCGAAATCACGTTCACCTTTCATGGTTTGCTCCCACATTAGCGAGATAGTAGTGGCAAGTTTGCCGATAAATGAACCGAATAGACCTAAACCGAGGGGGATAACCCACAGTGTGACAGCCCACATGCCAGAGGCACTCTCCGGCGAATAATCGCCGTAACCTACGGTAGATATGGTGACCATAAACCAGTAAATATAACGGCTGAGGTTTTCGGTTAATGCGGTTTCGCCTGCCAAATAAAGCAAGGCATAAGAAGTGACTGCGTGACCAACGACAAGGCCGGCAAGTGCCGGCCAAGTTAGTGAACGCAGGTGTTGATTGAGGCGCAGGCTAGCCCAGCGCAACCACCACTGCATGGTAATCGTCCTTTATTAGCCTGCTTGTTTTGCTTTCAGTCGCTCTAACACGGAGTTAGCTGAGGAAGTAGAACTACCGATCCCAGCGTCCTTGAGTTTTTTCTCTAGTTCATTGCCGTCGTCAGATAACTCTTCCGCTGCTTCAAGTTTAGCTTGCTTCTCTGCTTGCTTATTCTTGATGCGCTGCAGTGAATCTGCGGCATTGGCTACTTTTGAGTTGGCATTGATACTGGTTGCAGCGATCTGCTCTTGTGCTTTTTGTACTGCTTCGGTCGCTTTCACCTGCGCCAGTTGACGCTCCATTTCCGCTAACTGTTTCTTGCTTTTAGCGATAGTGGTTTCGATACGGGCAAAATCAGCCTTAATTGTATCCAGATGCGCTTTGTCTTCAGTGAACTGAGTTTCCAGCGCTGCAATTTTTTCTGCCACTTCGCCAGCCAAGGCTTCATCACCTTTGCTTAGGGCTTCTACGGCAAAGTTTTCATATTTGCTGATCTCTGCTTGCAACTTGTCCACCTTAGATTCAGCCAGTTTCTTCTTACCTGCTAAATCAATACGGCTACGACCTGCTACGTCCATTGCCTGGCGTGCGTCGCGGATATGCTGCTCCAGCAAACGGATTGCTTGAGCGTCGGTAAATTCTTCTTCCATCTCGGCTTTGATAGCACGACCGAAAGTAAACAGTTTCTTAAATAAACTCATGATAAATTCCTCTTATTCGGCTGCAGGGTGACGGGCAATTTGATCTTCACACGCTTCGGCAACGGTTAATACGTTATCTGCCAAGCTAGTGAGTTCCAGCATTACGTTTTCTATGGTTGATGTCGCACTCAGCGCACCAAATAGGACGTAATGGTCCTCGCCGTTAATGGTTTCAATGGCAACGGTAGAAAGCGGCAGGTACTTATGGTTGCGAAGGAACTCATCGTTCAACGCTACCTTGTCCTTAACTACTGCAACCGGAAACAATACAGACTCCATCAACATCTGATCTTCAGAGATGCTGATAACGACGGGCAGGTCACCCTGCTCATGCATGGTGGCTGCCAAGCAGTCGCCTACCAAAGATACAGTTACCTCTCCAGAAGTAATCGCATCAAGTTCGTACATCGCGTCTAATAAAGTTTGTGTAGTCCAGCTCATGATTCACTCCGTGTTATGGGTGCTGGCGAACCAGCCACTTAAGGATGTTCTCAAAAATAATAAATGTCAACTATATTCAACATTTGTTTTGTTTTGTTGCTTTTTGGTTCGTATTGACCAATACTCATATCATTCACAATATGTAATGATTGAGCGCGCAAACATGCGCGATGAAATTACTAAGGAAACACTATGACAACAGATACGCCTCCTGCGTTCGATTCTGTTATTAAACGCCTGGTGAGAACCATGATGGCGCAAAGTGGTATGACGTACGCTGAACTGAGTAAACAGTTATACCTGCAGTTCGGAACGACACAGTTGGACAATAATCTGAGGTCGAAGGTTAACAAAGGCAAGATGTCTGCGGATCTTTTTATTCAAATTTTGTCTGTGTGCAAGTTTTCGGTGTCACCTGAGATAGTTAAGCAGGTGATAGAGGCGACGCGTAGAGCTTAGGTCAGTTGTGTTAGTTGGAATTTGTTAGAGCTTGTTCATAAAAATAGTGGGTGTAAAGAGCAGTTAGGCGCCTAATTCTGTATATTCGCGCTTTGGTTCAAAACTAAGGGATTTTTGTTTTGGAATTAACCATCACTGACGAACAACATCAGCAAGTATTAGATGCTGTGACTCTGCATAAAGAGCGCTTAAAAGAGAGCCATTACGCAGAGAAATTTATTATAGCGACAGCTGAAGCCACGGGTACCGAGCCCGTGTTCGTTGAAAAGATAGTAAAGCGAGTGTTAGCTCAGCGAGAGCCCGGAGTACCGCTTCATAGACAGTTGCGCAGGTTGTTGTTTAGACAGCATAAGCCATTGTATATCGTATCTATTTCTTTATTTGTGTTGGTCGCTGGTTATTTTTTCTATCAACCTCTTTGGAATAACCTAGCGCAACAAGCCGAACATGAAACTGCCAATACTTTTTTAGCTGAACATTATCAAGCCAATCAGATTGCCCATGCTTATAGTCAGTTGGCTGTCGTAAAGCTCATGATTTCGACATATTTTCTCGAAAACGATCAGTTTCCTGATGATTTACAAGAGCTTGGTTTTGATGTGAGTCAGTTGCCTAACGACCCAGTTATTCATGATATCTATCTTGATGATAATGGCGAAATCCGAGTTCAGTTTGAAAAGAGTATTGGGACCAGCCTTGAAGGAACTAATCTCGTGATGTTTTTGACTCCGGTACTGAAAGACTCCTGGAATGGCGTTCAGTTTGATTGGCAGTGCAGTACCACGATTAAAAACATCCAGGTGAATTATTGCCTTCATAACGGCATGCTTGTGTATAAGGGATAAATGATATGGATATTTTCTTAGCTACCTTGCTGCAATTCCCTACGGTTATCTATACCGTCCTGTTGGGAGTAATGCTGTGTTTCTGGATCATTGCATCGATAGGTATGCTTGATTTGGATGTCTTGGATATTGATATCGATATCGATGTTAATTCTGTTGGCGGTGCTGCAGGTATGTTGTTAAAGCTTGGCTTAGTTGGTGTACCACTGACTATCTCTCTCACATTATTCGCCTTGTTTGGTTGGACCATTTGCTTCTTTTCGATGCATTGGCTTATTAATCCTCTGTTCTCGTTTTCCGGGGTTTTGCAATGGGTACTTGGTACCGGCGTAGCGCTCGCTGCGTTTGTCTTGTCAATCCCTCTGACTTCTATCTTTATAAAGCCATTCAAGCCTCTTTTTCGTTCCACTAATGCAACATCTGTCAATGACTTAGTTGGTTCAAAGGTTGTGATTCGAACTTCTAAGGTCACGCCAACCTTTGGTGAAGCCACATTGGAAGATGGTGGGGCTGGAATGGTATTACGCGTTCGGGCAGATGAGACACAAAATTTAACGCGAGGTGACATTGTGGTGATCCTCGAATACCTGCCAGAAACACATGCCTATCGTGTGATGACAGAAGCAGAATTGTTTGAACAATAACTCGTTTTACTACCCAACTTTTTGTACAGATTTAATTTGAAAAAGGAAGATTCAATATGATGTTTGATCCTACCAGTTTGATGGGGATGGGTGTCGTTATCGGTGTACCGATTGCATTAGTTTTCTTTGTCTTAATGATGATTAAGGCGTTTTACGAGAAGGTTCCGCAAGGAACCGCAATGATCATCAACGATATGAGTACGACACCAAAAGTAAAATTCACTGGGGGTCTAGTTATTCCGGTGGTTTACAAAAAGGAACTGATGAAGATCTCTTTGATCACTCTAGAAGTGGATCGAAGAGGACGTGATGGTTTGATCTGCCGCGACAATATGCGGGCGGACATTACCGTGGCTTTCTACCTGCGCGTTAATGAAACCCAGGAAGATGTATTGAAGGTCGCTAAGGCGATTGGCGTAGAGCGTGCATCTGACAAAGCGGCGGTGAATGAGTTGTTTAACGCCAAGTTCTCCGAAGCGCTGAAAACCGTCGGTAAGCAGATTGAGTTTGTACGTTTGTTTGAAGATCGTCTGACCTTCCGTGAAAAGATTGTTGAGGTGATTGGTGATGATCTAAACGGTTACATTCTTGAAGATGTTGCCATCGATTACTTAGAACAAACACCAAAGAGTGCCTTAGATCCTACCAATATTTTGGATGCTCAGGGCATACGAAAAATTACCGAGCTGACGGCAACTCAGAACGTGCAAACCAACGAATTTGAGCGTAATGAAGAGTTGGCGATCACCAAGAAAAACGTGGAGACCAAAGAGTCTATGTTGGCGTTAGAGCGTCAACAAGCGGATGCCGAAGCCCGTCAAGCACGTGAAATTGCCACAATTAAGGCCCGCGAAGAAGCTGAAACCATTAAGGTCAGTGAAGAGGAGCGTCTGCGTTCGGAACAGGCCCGCATTAAAACACAGCAAGATCTCGATATTCAGGAAGAGAATCGTAAGCGTGAAGTCGAGATTGCGGTCGAAAATCGTCAGCGTGCCGTAGTGATTGAGAAAGAAAAAGTAACGCGGGCACAGGATCTGGAAGTGGTCTCCCGCGAGCGTGAAGTTGAGCTTGAGCGTATCGCCAAAGAAAAAGACCTGGAAGTTGAGCGTACCAATATTGCTAATGTGACCCGTGAGCGTGTGGCAGTAGAGAAAACAGTGGCTGAAGAGGAGGAGCGTATTAAAGAGGTGCGTGAAATCTCAGAAGCCGATCGAGCTAAGCAGGTGTTGATCTTAGAGGCGCAGGCGCAAGCCGAAGAGGAGCTGGTTAAGCAGGTTAAGCAGGCCGAAGCCGATGAAACCAAAGCTAAGCATAAAGCCGTTGAACTGAACGTATTGGCACAAGCTGAACTGGAAGCGGCAGCAAAGAAAGCCGATGCGATGAAACGTATGGCTGAAGGTCTCGAGGCCGAACGTGCGGCGCCAGGTTTTGCTGATGCCCGTGTACAGGAAGCAAAAGCAGAAGCACTAGAGAAAGAAGGTGCTGCTGAAGCACAAGTACTCGCGAAAAAGATGGAAGCCCAGGCCCAAGGTGATGAGCAGCAAGGGTTGGCGAAAGCCCGTGTGATTGAAGCGCAAGCGATTGCCAAAGAGAAAGAGGGGCTGGCCGAAGCCAAGGTGCTGGAAGAGAAGCTGGGTGCCCAAGCCAAAGGCGACGAACAGCAAGGTCTCGCAGAAGCCGCCGCAGAGAAAGAGAAAGGTTTGGTGGCTGCCACAGTTATTCGCGAGAAATTGACCGCAGAAGCTGAAGGTTTAGTGGATAAGTTCAAGGCGATGGATGCCATGAGCGATCAGGCGCGCAGCCACGAAGAGTTCCGTATGCAGCTTGAGAAGCAGTTTGAAGAAGCGATTGCGTCTATCGGCGCGAGCAAAGAGATCGCCAAAGAGCAGGCTGAAGTTCTGTCAGCTGCGTTGTCGAATGCCAATATCGACATTGTTGGCGGTCAGGGCGAGTTCTTTGATTCGTTCGCCAAGTCTCTGTCTGTTGGTAAATCAGTTGAAGGGATCGTGGGTAAAAGCCCCGTGGTGCAGGAGCTGTTAAGCAAGGTGATGGCGCTGGGTGGCGGGAAAGGGGGCAAGAAACCTTCTAGCTCAACCTCATCAACCGATCTGTTGTAAGCCCTATGGCAAGCGTCCTAATGCGAAGTTAACTCCGCATTAGGACGGTCAATATGGCTGGCCAGTTTCACCTGACGTCTCAGGAATACATCATGGGATGTCAGTGTGGCCAAACTGTTTCGACAGCACGCAGGGAGTACACAGGGTGCAGGATAAAAACCAAGATAAACAAGGCGCTGAAGCCGGTATCGTTGATAAGGCAGTGACCGAAGGTGGCGCTTATGAAGTGATCCGTAAGCGCTTGGAAGGGCAAGGGAAGCAGCTTCGAGAAGAAGTCGATGTCCTTAACCAGTCACGTATCAGTGAGTTTGGTAGTACCGAAATGAAAGTGCTGGGGCGTTTGCGTACCCGCACGGAAAATAACTGTATTGCCCAGGATATCGTCTGTGTTGGCGAACACCTGCTGTTTGGCTTCAACGTGTTTATGGGGCTAAAAAAAGAGACTCACATCAGTGATGTATTTGCCCTCTATCATTTCCAAAAAACTGCTGATGGCTTTGATTTAGAGCCCGCGCGCAGTGACGATACGTTTTTGGCCAATGCTGCCTTTGTGCGTGAGTTTAATGAACTGTACGCCTATTACAAAAACACTCGTTTGTCGCAGCTGGTGGTCAAAGATGGCAAGTTACTAGCCAGCTTCCAGATCGGCGAACGGGAAGAAGATATCCGTGTGTTTCGTTGGTCGATCAGTGCAGATGGCAAACGTGTAGAGTATATCGACAACCGTGGTGAGCGTGATATCGCCTTGCCATCGGCTTATGATTTTGAATGGCAGGCAACCAGTCGTGAGAATGCTGTTCATGGTAAACATCCTCACCTCAATATTCTCGATACCCTGTTTGTGGAAACGGTCGGTGGTGATCTGACCGTTAAGATAGAAGACAACACCGCGTCCGGAGAGGGGATCTACGCCGAAGCTGTGGTGGATCAGACCCAGTCGCTGGATGATGCCGATGTGTTTTATGCCGAGGTCGGCCACCTGATCCTGCTAAAAATCTTGCCTTATCGTGAAGAGACCTGGCGCTACTTGTTATTTAACAAGCTGACCCATGAAGTGTTGCGTGTCGATGCTATTGGTCAGGCATGTCGGCTGTTGCCAGAAAATCACGGCATTATTTTCCCTGGCGGCATTTATCTGGAGTCAGGCGGGCTTAAACTGTTTGATGAAGACATGACTGGCATGCGTTTCCGTCGTGTGCGCCGCTCGCCCAATGGCGAAGATGCCATGTATGTGTTCTACAACCCTGAGAACGCAACGATCGCCTTGTTTGCGTACAACCTGATCGAGAAAAGCCTGCAAGTGCCGTTACTTGGCCATGGTTACGCCATGCTCGATGATGGCACCATGGTGATTTTCTATGCCGAAGGGGATGAGCCAACCCGCGTGCATCCGATGCAGGTGTGGGAAACGCCCTATTGCAGTGATGAGCATGCCAGTAAAGCACCGGTGAAAGACAGCGTCTATGGCCGCATTGGCAATGCTGAATTAGTGCGTGCTATTTCCGATTTTTACAGTGTATGCCGTGCCGTAGATGAGCAATCCGTGTCGGCGCGTTTATATGATGAACTGTGCAAAAATACCTTGCGCCTGTTTGATAGCTACTACTGGTTGGACAATCAGGAAGTACAGGGGATCTCAGATCTGCTACACGAGATCGCCAAAACCAGTGAACTCGTGCTAGATGAGTTTGAAAAAGTAGAAAGTATTCGTCAGCAGTCAGAGTTGGCGATGGCTGAGGCGGAACAACAGCAAAAAGCGCTGCTCAAATCGATGAATGTCGATAGTTGGCACAGTGCTGAAGCTTTTGTTGATGCCCTCGACAGCATTCGCAAGCTGCGCGGTCACTTACTGACGATCCGTGACTACCGTTATATCAATACCCCACGTATTGATGAGATGGAGCAGCAGCTACAAGAAACCGGTGACAAGATATCACTGAAAACCGGCGAATTTCTCTCATCAGCTGAAGCCATTGCCCCCTACCATGATCGTCTAGGGACGCTGGAACAGGCGCTAGCCGATGCGAATTCGATTGTAGAGCTGGAGGCACCTGTCGCCGGACTCGAAAAGATGGCTTCAGAGCTGGATCTGCTATCTGAGCTGATGACCAGCCTGAAAGTGGATGACGCACAGCAGCGTACCGCCATTGTTGAGGCGATCTCTGAGGTTTACGCCAAGTTAAATCAGAGCCGTGCCCGTGCCGGACACAAGCAAAAAGAGCTCGGCTCGGCAGAAGCTGTGGCTGAGTTTTCCGCGTCGTTTAAGTTGTTTTCTCAAGGTATTACCAATGCCCTGAGTGCGGCCACCACGCCGGAGAAGTGTGATGAGCAGCTGACGCGCTTGCTGGTGCAGCTAGAAGAGCTGGAGAGCCAGTTCAGTGAGCATGACGAGTTCTTGGCCGATATTCTTTCCAAGCGGGAAGAAGTTTACGAAAGCTTTGAGGCGCAGAAACAAGCGCTACTTGATGAGCGCCAGCGCAAGGCACAGAACCTGCAGGATGCCGCCAGCCGTATTCTCAGTAACATTCAAAAACGGGTACAGCGTTTCACCGAGCCTGATGAACTGAACAGCTTTTATGCCGCCGATCCGCTGGTGATGAAAGTACGGGAGATCAGCGAGCAGTTGCGCGGACTCGATGATCAGGTGAAAGCCGATGATATCGATGCCCGTTTTAAGATGGGTAAAGATCAAGCGCTGAAATCGCTGCGAGATAAGAGCGAGATCTATGAAGAGGGCGGTAACGTCATCAAGCTGGGACCACGGCACAAATTTAGTGTGAATACCCAGCCGCTAGATATCACTATCTTACCGCGTAATAACCAGCTTAATTTCCACCTCACCGGTACCGACTATTTCGAGCCAGTAGAAGATAAGCGGCTGGCTGAATTGAGCCAATACTGGCAGGCGGATATCGAATCTGAATCTGCTGAGATCTACCGCGCTGAATATCTGGCTGGATTGATCCTCGATAGCGCTGATATGCATGAGCATGGCCTTACACCAGAGTTACTAAGCAGCGCTGCCAGTGAGCAAGAGGCGCTGGTTAAGATCGCCAGAGAGTTTGCTGCGCCAAGATATAAAGAGGGCTATCAGAAAGGGGTTCATGACCATGATGCTGCGCTGATCCTGGCCAAAGTGTTGCCTTTACGGCAAAGCGTCGGCCTGTTGCGGTTTGATCCGCTGAGTCGTGGTTTAGCGATTATCTTTTGGGCTAACAATCAGCAACAAGCTTGGGCGAAAAGCTGCCCACAGCGGGCACGCTCGGCATTGACTATGCAAACCCTGTTTGCCAGTGGCGAAGCACTCGTTTTACTGGAGCAGGAGCTGCTGAGTCAGCTGAATACCTATCTTGAATTGCATACCATTCCGGTCAGCCAGAGCGACTGCCAACGTGCGGTGAGCTATTTGGTGCGTGAGCTGGCCAACGACAGGGTGGAGTTTGAAACCAGTAAGTACGCCCGTCAGTTGGCAGATGAGCTAAAGCAGTCTCTTAAAGCTGGCAAAGCGCTGCGCACATTTGAAGAAGCATTGCAGCAGTTGGTTGGCAAAGCGGGGGAGCGCTGGGCGTTAACCCACAGCTGGTTAACCGCGATGTTAGCCAGTAAGAAAGCAGGCGCCGCGGATACAGCGGAGGCATTAGCCGCCTACGTTCCTGAAGCCGTGGCGATCATTAACGCCGAAGAGAGAGTTTCCCGTCGTCACAGCGAAGCGGATCTTAATTTCAGTGTGGATGGCCTCTTGGGTGAACATAGCCGCATTGACAGTCAGTCACTGCAGTTGCGCTTGGATAGCTTCCTGACCAACTATCAGCAGCACAGAGATCAGTTTGTGCCGGCCTATCATGAGTACCTCAATACGCGACAGCAGGTGATCAGCGATCGTCGTAAACAATTAAAGCTGCATGAATTTGTTTCGCGACCACTCAGTTCATTTGTTCGTAACCAGCTGATTAATCAAGTTTACCTGCCAATTATTGGCGATAACTTGGCGAAACAGATGGGCACCGTGGGCGAAAACAAGCGTACCGACTTAATGGGCTTGTTGATGATGATCTCGCCGCCCGGTTACGGTAAAACCACGTTGATGGAGTATGTGGCGAACCGGCTGGGTTTGATCTTTATGAAGATCAACTGTCCGTCGCTGGGGCATGAAGTGGATTCATTGGATCCAACGCAAGCGCCCAACGCTACCGCGAAGCAGGAGCTGGAGAAGCTCAACCTGGCGCTGGAGATGGGCAATAACGTGATGCTGTATCTTGATGATATTCAGCATACCCACCCCGAGTTCTTGCAGAAATTTATCTCCTTGTGTGACGGTACCCGTCGTATTGAGGGGGTATGGCGTAACGAATCAAAAACCTACGATATGCGCGGCAAGAAATTCTGTGTGGTGATGGCGGGCAACCCATACACTGAATCCGGCGAAGTGTTTAAGATCCCCGACATGTTGGCGAACCGTGCCGATATCTACAACTTAGGTGAGGTGCTTGGCGGCATGGAAGCGCCGTTTGCACTGAGCTATATCGAAAACAGTCTGACCTCGAATCAGGTGCTGCAACCGCTAGCAACCCGAGATATGCAGGATCTCTATCGCTTTGCCAAAATGGTGGAAACCGACACCATCAATACCAATGACCTTAGCCATAGTTATAGTGGCGCCGAGGTTAATGAGATCCTGGATGTGCTGCGTAAATTGATGGTGGTGCGTGATGTGCTGCTGAAAGTAAACAAGCAGTACATCGTTAGTGCCTCCCAGGCGGAAAAATACCGTACCGAGCCCGCGTTTAAGTTGCAGGGTTCATACCGCAACATGAACAAGATGGCGGAGAAGATCTCGGCGGTGATGAACGACGCCGAGCTAAAGCAGGTGATTGCTGATCATTATCTCGGAGAGGCACAACTACTTACCGGCGGGGCGGAAGAGAACCTATTAAAACTGGGTGAGATGCGCGGCACACATACCGATGCAGAAGCGGCTCGTTGGCAGCAGATCAAGGCCGACTTTGCCCGTAGTAAAGCGATGGGCGGCGACGATGCCGATACTGGCATGCAGGTGGTTGGACAACTGCACGACTTAGTTAGCAGCGTAAAAGGCGCGGCAGAACTGATGGTCAATAAGCCGGAAGTTGCGGATAGCGGCAGCGAGCAAACCTCACAAGCGATCGTTCAGTTGTCAAAAGAGCTGTCTCAGGCACAACAAGCGGCTAGTGATCGTCATATTGAAGTGGTTGAAGCACAGCACTCGGCATCCCGTGCCAAGTTCAATAAGTCGGCCCGCGCTTTTCTGACGTTGTCGAAGGTGTTCGCAAAAGCGTTATCCCGTGTTGAAGTGGTGAATCAGCCCATTCCTGGGTTAGAAAATCAGCTGGCGACGCTAACTCAGAGCTTGCAAATTATCGCCCACTCGTTGGCGCCAGATGATAACGATCAGATCCAGATCTTGTTGCGTAATATTGGCAAGTTGGAGCATGAATTAGCCGCGCTTAAAGGCGGTAAGCAGAGTGCAGAGGATGCATGATGAGTGAGTTAAGCGTATTAGAAAAACAACTGATTGATAGCTTCGATGATCTTAAGCTCAGTGACAGTGAGCGGGCGGAGCTGAAGGAGCTTGCTCGACCATTAAGCGCAGATAAAGTGAGCTTTATTCGCAACAAAGCGTTTGCTATTGCCCGTGACAAAATTGCTACGGCTAGTGGAGATGATAATGCTGCTGAAGCGTTGTCGGCGCTTGGTTGGCTGGAGCGGGTGGTGAAAACCCTTGATCAGGCCACGCGCAAACAAGCGATCACCTCGGGAGCTTATTTCAGCCCAGGCACGGCTTGCATGAAGAAGATCGTTGACCTTTGTCACCAAGCCAAGCGCAACATTGATATCTGTGTCTTTACTATCTCAGATGACCGCCTCAGTGCTGCGATTAAGAAAGCTCATGATCGCGGCGTGCAGGTGCGGATCATCACAGATAATGACAAAGCCAACGACAGTGGCAGTGATGTTGACCAGTTAGCTAGACAGGGCGTGCCGTTACGTATGGATCGCACTGAATATCATATGCACCACAAATTTGCGCTATTTGACCGCGGAACCTTGCTTAACGGCAGTTTTAACTGGACCCGCAGCGCGACAGATAAGAACGAAGAGAACATTTTGGTGACGGACAGTGAAACGCTATGTGCTTCCTATCTGGAACAGTTTGAGCGTTTGTGGCAGAAGTTCGCCTAATATAGCCTGCTATTAATATGAGCGGGTGAGAGTTGATTGAAGGTAGCAGTAAATCAAAATGAATAAACAGAACTCAGGAGAAGAAGCGATGCGCGGAGCAGGCGGAACCAGCGGTGGAGTAGGGCAATTCTTTATTGGCTTGGTAATGATGTGTGGCGGTTTTTATATGCTGTTTAATGCCATTACAGTGCGCTCCAGCTTTGGTATGCGTACCTCTCTATACTCCTTTGGCTCAGGCTGGGGAATCACCAGCGGTATGGTGATGATCCCGTTTATCTTTGGTATTGGGCTTATTTTTTACAACAGCAAAAATATCCTTGGTTGGATCCTAACCATCGGCTCACTGGTGGCGCTTATCTTTGGCGTGATCTCCTCGATAAACTTCAGCATGCGTACCATGACCTCATTCGATCTCATTGTGATCTTAGTGTTGTCCGTTGGTGGCGTAGGCTTGTTTTTGCGCTCGCTAAAAGGGCTGCCGGAAGTAAGTGAATAGTATTCGATGATAGGCTAACTTATAGCGATACAAGGGCACCACCTACGGTGCCCTTTTTTCTGGTTGCTCGTGGGTTCTCTCTGTTACATCTGTGGTTACCCCATTTTCATCTCAATCACACGCTCTTTACTAAGGTGCTTGAGCATCGTTTCTTCGTTTCACCGAAATAGCTGGCTTTGTGTTATCTACCTGCTACCGTCGAATTCGTTAGCGCAGGCGTGATTTTTCTCCTATTTGGTATTACTTCTTTGATACCAATTTCTGTGGCTTATTTTTGTAGGTTAGATACGTTAAAAGAGACTGATAGGGCTTAATTTAGTTGTGTGACTGATAGGTGTGAAGGTTGCTCTTGTGTTTGTAAGTTGCTGAATTTAAAGTGTAAAAAAACCTGACACCGGAAAATAGCTTAAACTAAATTAGTTTGTTTATCATGTTGTTATGAAGAACGTCATCAAATGGTTGATTTGGGGCATTCTATTTAATATTAGCTTGCTATAAGATGCGCAAAAATTAGGCGTTTTATAACAAGAAAATAACAAGTAGGTGAAGTAGCTATGACGTATTGGCGAGTAGTTGTATTCTCGGCTCTTATAGCAGTATTGACGAGCGGTTGCGCAACGCAGCCGACAGATCTTGGCCTGAAAGGCGAGTGGCAGATCACTTTGCTTGATGGCAATCACTACCCAGCAACAATTCAACAGCTAAGCATGGATCGTGTACAGATTAACTGTGCGAGTCTAAAGCTGTCTGGTGAGTATGAATTCCATGGTAGCGCATTGACGTTGGCGAAAGCCGATGCCAAGCGAGTTAAGTCGGCTTATTTTGAAAAAAATAGTATGGGTAACTGGACGGTGATGTCTGCTAGCACCGATACCTATTTGATGCCACACCTGCTCGGCGCACAACTCGTCCGCATAAACTGAGCATGCTTGTCACTCGGGGAGGGCATATGTGTGTTACTCCCTGAATTTGGCAATGCCTCTTTCGATAAGCTGCCATCGGCTTAGTGCTTATCAAAAAAATCTTTTCTACGAATATATTTCCCCATGTCATGGTAACTGATTGGCATCATGAGCCAGCTGGTTAAGCTTTTGACCAGGCGAAAGTGCTCAGAGACATTTTCGTAAATCTTATCGTTATGCAGCCATAGCATCCGCCCAACATGCCAGTAAAGTCCGGGAATAGGCGGTAAAAAAGTTACAATATCGATATCACAGCAGATCCTGTACGTACGTTTATGCAATAAGTACTGCTTTTTGAAGCTCCATGTGCCAGTGCCGGGCTGACCGAACGTGATCACTCGTTTTACCTTGGTTGGATAGCGTCTTTCTAATCTATCTGCTGCCAAGATGGCCATAGAGCCACCAGAGGAGTGCCCGGTTAGTGTAATCCGTTTACCGTCAGCAATGAGCGGTTCAAGAACTTGTTGGAGCCGTTCATATACGCTGACGTTCCGCTCTTTTTCTGCGTGATCCCGAGGCATGATTTGAGATACGAGTGGAGTCGTCGGCAATAGGGAAGGTTCGGTGGCGTATTTTGCCAACGGACTGGGTAGCTCCAGCAACCGAGAGTAGCCCCAGTGGACGCGATAGCTTGCACCTGGATATGTTCGTTTTACTGGAAATAGTGCCAGATTAGTTAGCCAATCGGTTAAGTGGTAAGTCCCTCTGAACACCACGACAACTTCTCTTTTTTCTCCCCACATGACCCGAATTGATACTTGACCACTTAAATCGCGGATAAGGCAGTGGCCTTCAGTATTGAACCCGTAAGCGGTGTGATCAAAGTCTGTCGGGTAGGACGCTTGGCACAGCAGTGCATAGCGCTCGTATTGATAGCTTTTTAACTTTTTCAAAGGAGAGTTCTGTAGCTACTAATACCCCCAGATTAACGTCGAGATGATGATGTCTTCGTGGCAATTTTACGACATTTTTGTTTCATCAGTTTTAGGCGACGACGCGGATGCTGATGTTGCGTTATTATTCTGCTGAGCAATCACTGCTTGCAGTTCGTTTAGCTGTACTTGGAGTGTCTTGATGTCATCACGCAGATTTGTAATGGCATGCTGATCCTTGCGTTCCTCATCCTCCTCCAGTAGCCAGGATGCAACAAAACCGGTAAAGGTACCGAACAGTCCAACACCCGCGACCATCAACATAGCAGCGATAATCCGCCCACCGATGGAGACAGGGTAATAGTCACCGTAACCCACCGTTGTTATCGTCACAAACGACCACCACAACGCATCCGCGCCGGTTTCTACATTTGCCCCCTCAACTCCCTGCTCCAGTTGTAAGATGGCGATGGCAGCGAAGATAATCATCAGCAGTGACACGGTACAAACGAGAGTAAAAGAACTCTCTGTTTTATGACGCATGGCGTAGCTGATAAGTACTTTTGTTGAACGTACTGCTCGCAGAATACGCATCACCCTGACGATACGTACGACGCGGGCATAGCGGAGCGGATCGATCATTGGGATACTGGAAATAAAATCTATCCAACCCCATTTCATAAACTGTTTTCGGTTATCGGCACGGTACCATCTAATAAAAAAGTCCGTCATAAAAATCAGGCAGATAGCGTTGTCGGCGATATCGAGAATATCGACAACTTCTGCTGGTAATTCGAATAGACTTTGCACGATCAAGGCCAACAAAACATAAAAAGACAAGACTAATAGGGCGACTTGAAAACTGCTGATTGCTTCTTCAGTTTTTTGATTACATTTGGTATTTGCGGCTGACGTGTTCAATTTTTCCTCTGTGCTGACTATGCGATTTTTTAGTGTACTGAGAGTGGTTCTAACCGTCGGCGTAAATTCTACTTCCCTATCTGAATGGTCGGGATACGGAAGAGCGTCACTGGTTTATCCAACTGAGCCTCATCTTCAAAAGCGGGTCTGCCACAGCCGAAATGCTTAGACTTACTTCGTTTGCCGCCACTGTGATTCACGGTGAAGATAGTGCAATAAACGAGGTAGTGAGTCTATCAAGGCGCTTCTTTCAAACGCTAGTAGACTACGATTTTCACTAAAAGTTGCACAACAAGAAGTTGGCTGACGCTGGCTATGATATTAACGCTCTGAACGCTATTTATATGTCGTAAGAAACTCAGCCATTGGCCGCTTAATGGCTGAGTATTATACAGGCTAAACTACCCTAATGAGCATCCTGTTTATTGGCAAAGCTTACTTTGCCAAAGTCATCCAATACTGAATAAAAGGCCGGCACCATAAACAGTACCAGTGCTGTTGAAGCGAAGATGCCAAAGACCACAGATATCACTAGGGGCTTGAGCACTTGCGCTTGCAAGCTGGTCTCCAGCATCAGTGGTAGCATCCCCGCGGCAGTGGTCATCGAGGTGATAAAGACCGCGCGAAAACGCTCACGACTGGCTTGTACCACGGCTTCATGCACGCTATCCCCCTCTTCGACGTGATGACGAATGTATTGCACCAGCAGGATAGAGTCGTTCACCACGATCCCTGCCAGTGATACAAAGCCCATCACTGATGGCATAGACAAGCTATAGCCGAGTAGCAGGTGCCCCCAAAGCACACCAATTAAAGCTAAAGGGATCGCAACCATGACGGTGACGGGTTCCAAATAGCTTTTGAACTGCAGGCTTAATATCGCAAAGACGCCAAAGAGACCGAGCAAGAAGCCTTTGCCCATGGAGCTTCCGGTCTTGGCGCTTTCTTTAACTTCTCCTTCGAACTCTATACGCAGCCCTGGATGCTTCGCCAACAATTGTGGCATCAGCTCGTTGCGGAACAGCTGCAGTACCTCGTTGGTGTTGGCCTGGCTGACATCGACATCGCCCAGCACACTGATTGTTCGCAGGCCATCTATCCGTTCAATACGGACAAACCCGCGTTGAAAGGCTATCTCGGCCAGTGAAGCAAGTGGCACCTGTTTGTCGCCGACATTAATAGGAAAGTTGAGAAGATTGCTTAGCTTAGCCGCATCAGCTTTGGCCAGCTTAACGTCGATCTGGATATTTTCCGGCCCCACTTGGATCTCATCAGCGGTTTGGTGGAAATAGGCGCCGCGCAGCTGGCTGGCGAGCATCTGACCATCGATACCATACACCTCTGCACCGGGACGTAAGGTGACTAATATTTCCTCTTTACCGGGGCGCATGGTATCGAGTAAACCGTAAACCCCCTGAAAATTCGATAGGTATTGTTGGACCTCGGTGGAGACCTGCTTAAGCAGATATAGATCGTCATGCCGTATGCGAATTTCGATGGCTCGTCCCGCGGGCCCCATCTCTGGTTGTTTAAATACCATAGACAAGGGGGCGGCTAACTCGCCGGTTTCTTCACGCCATTGGCGAATGAACTCGTGTATTGATCCGTGGCGTAGTTCCGCGCTTAGCAGATCCAAGCGGACGGTGGCGACATGTGGGCCTTTCTCTTTCGCATCGTTATTGAAATTGAATTTTTCAGTCAGGTGTTGCACATAGCTTTGGTCCACTTCCTCGGCAGAAAAGCGTTCATCTACTTTTTCTGCTGCCGCGACGATCTTTTCGACCACTGTTTTTGTTTCCATCAGCGTTGCACCGGGTGGCAGTACCACGCGCGCTTCGACGATATCGCCATCAAGTTCTGGAAACCCGATAAATTTCACCGCGCCGCCAGCCACCAAGGAGAGCGAGAGTAAAAATAGGGCGATGATCGCGCCCAAGAAGCCGTAGCGCCATTTAACAACCCACTCAACGGCGTTGACCAACTGGTTGTTTCTAAACGCTTCAAAGTGCTGATGGAACCAAGCGCGGATCCCTCTTGGCGCATCGCCGTCACTGTTTTTGCTGAGCGCATGGGACAGGTGATTAGGCAGGATCAAAAACGCTTCCAATAAACTGATTGTCAGGATCAGTAGCAGTGTTAAGGGAACGACTTTTAGAACATTGCCCATCTGACCATCAAGAAACAGCAGAGATGAGAAGATAAATACCGTGGTTAAAAACGATGACAGCACGCCCGGTGCAACCTTTTTAACGCCTGCAACAATGGCTTCAGAACGCTCCATACCGCGTTCTACATGGGAAGCGATTGACTCCGCTATCACAATGGCATCATCCATCATGATGCCGATCGCCATGAGAAAAGCGACCAGCGTCATCACGTTAATCGACAGGCCAAACAATGGCATCATCGCTACGGCCGCTAAGAAGGCAACGGGTAAGCCCATGGCGACCCAAAATGAGTAGCGAAGACTGAAGAACAGCCACATGGTTAGGAAAACGAGGAACACCCCCTGCAAACCGTTTTTGATCATCATACTCAGACGATCTGAGACCAGTGAAGACATGTCGTTGGTGGTTTGTAACGTCACACCTGCGGGCAGGTTAGGGCGTATCTCATCAAGCAGTCGCAGCAAGTCTTCTTTGACTTTGAGTACGTCCTCCTCTTTGTTTTTACTGATGGACAAGATGGCGGCCGGTTTGCCATCAAACAGCACATGCTCTTCGTCCAGCTCAAAGCGATCCGTGAGCACGGCAACATCGCCGAGCCTGACGATACCGCCATCGGTATTTGAACTGATCACTGTTTCTG
This sequence comes from Corallincola luteus, assembly GCF_004336975.1. Classification (NCBI taxonomy): domain Bacteria; kingdom Pseudomonadati; phylum Pseudomonadota; class Gammaproteobacteria; order Alteromonadales; family Psychromonadaceae; genus Corallincola; species Corallincola luteus. Next base: position 173,515 of record NZ_SJXE01000009.1, on the reverse strand, counting down.
CCAATGCCGCAGGGGTGACCTTTTGTTCATCAAAACGGATCAGCAGGTTCTTGTCGTGGGTCTCGATGGTGCCGGAGGGCAGGCGCACGTTTTGCCGACGTAATTTGTCGGCAATATCACCGACTGATAAGCCGAGACGACGTATATCTGTCAGCGACAGTTCCACCAATATTTGATGATCAGAGAAGCCATTGATGGTGACCAGTTTAACGCCCGCTTCAAGTTTGATGCGGCGCTTCAGTTGTTCGGCATAAGCCTTTAGCTCCGACGCTGGTAGATCGGCGACTAGAGCGACATCCATGACCGGTTTGGTACGGGACAACTCGGTGACGACCGGTGGATTAGCTTCATCGGGAAAGTCTTTCACCGCATTAATCTGAGTCTGTACATCGAGCAACATGCGGCTGATATCTGTGCCGCTATTGAGCTTTAGGGTCAGGGTGGCCATCCCTTCCACGGCTTCACAACGCACTTCTTCGATATCTGATAGGCCATCAACGGCATCTTCCATTCGCTGACACAGGTTTTCTTCGGCGTCCTGAGGCGCCGCACCCGGTTGCACTATCTGTGCTTGCACAAAATCAGATTCGAATTCTGGAAAGGTCTCCCGCTTGATCGTTGGGATCACCATTAAGCCAACCAAAATCATCGATAACATCAATAGGTTGGCTGCGGTTGGGTGCCGCGTAAAATAGTTGATCACGGCTGAACCTCGGTGTTGATTACTTTCAGTGCCATGCCAGCCACCGCGGGCATTAGATCTGTGGTGATCACGCGATCACCCGGCGAAAGTTCGGCGGTAATGGCCACTGATTGGCCGTTGAAGAACAGCATCTTCGCTGGAATGATCTGTAACTGATCATTGTTATCCAGCAGATATATCTGATTACCGTGTAGTGCTTTTAGTGGTAATAGCCAATGGGCTTTAGGCTTGCCCTTAATTTCCGCACGGAGAAACATGCCGTTGACCAGCGGTGGTTTAACAGCGGGCTCAATCTCTTGCCAGTTTTGCTCAACTTCCAGAAAGATACCGACCGTGGCTTGGCTGGGATCAACCGTGTCACTGATCCGGTCAACGCTGGCGGGCCAACGATAGTTAAAATCGAATCCTTCCAGGATTAGCTCGGCAGTCATTCCCAGTTCAGAGACTTGTGGCATGCCATTGTCCAGTGGCTTGAAGTTCAAACTCCGTACCAGTGTTCGCATATCGTGAATGGATACTTGCGCATTCACGTTCATCAGTTGCATACCATGGGCGCTGACCATCACTTGCTGACTATTAACAACTTGGTCCAACTCGACGTCAACTTCTGCGATTCTGCCTCGAAAGGGCAGTACTACCTCGGTTTTATCCAGTTTGCGTTTGGCATCATCAACTCTGGCGCTGGCTTGGCGGAGTTGTGCTTGCAACAGTTCCTCTTCGTTAGGCATCAGCTTTAACTGGTTTTCCAGTTCTTGCACCTTTTGCTGCTGTTGCAGTAGGTTTTGCGCTTCAAGATCCAGCTCAGACTGGGACACTAGGTTTTTATTCTTTAGCTGTTTTTTCCGGGTAAGCTCTTGTTTGGACAGCGCCAGACGATCATGCTCGATTTGCAAAGACAGCGCTAAGTTTTGCCGTTCTAAGGTTTTCCCTTCGAGTTGTACTTCAATGGCGCGATGGTCAGCTTCGGCCTCTGCCAGGCTGATCTCATAATCAGTGCGGTCGATACGCAGCAGCGTGCTACCTGCTGGTAGGGTTTTGCCCTTATACATGTCTGGGTTACGGTAAACCACACGGCCGCTTACTTCGGCAACAGCTTGCCATATCTGCTTCGGCTCGACACGGCCGAAGCCCTCAATGGTTGGCGCAATCAGCTGTTGTTTGACGACCAGTATGTCGACTGCCGCAGCGTTCTCTGTGGAAGGTGAAAGTGCTGGTTTGCCTTTTAGCGCGATGATGACAATAAGAGCCAGTAAACCAGCCCCCACACCGTAGACAAATAGGCGCTTTTTCGGCGTGAGGGAGTTAAGCTGAAAGCCCATGTTTTAACAGTTCCTTATTATGTTTCGCTAAACGTTGTAGGAAATTAGTATCTAACTTGATGCCTTGCATCTGCATGATGGCCGGTGGCATTAGGAATGGAAATACCATCAGACTGATAAGGGACATACGGATCAGTTTAGGATCAAGATCTGGCTTAAGATCCGCTGTACTCATGCTGGCATCTATCTTCCGGTCGAAGGTGTCGTTGATATGGGTAAACAGGCGCTGGATGATCTGTCGGGAAGGATCATCTTCCGGCAATGACATTGCCCGCTGCACCAGTTTCGGAAATGCCGGCAGCGGCGCCATCGTTTCGTAATAGCCGCTGATAATATCGCCCAGCCCATCGACGCTACTATTACTCACAAACCGTTCCAACTGTGCTGTCATCTGATCGATGAACTGGCGACAGACTGCTTCGAATAAGCCTGCTTTGTTAGCAAAGTAGTAGCGGATCATACCTATGTTGGAGTCTGCTCGGGTCGCGATGGCACGAGTGCTGACTTTTTCGTAAGGCAGCGACGTAAATAGTTGCGCCGCAGCATCAATTAGCCGCTGTCGGACGCGGCTATCTTCACTTGGTCGTCCAACCATGGAGCGTTTCCTTGTTAATCGGGTGATTAATATCTTAGACCGCGCCATGCTGAATGGCGAAGGGCTTTAATTCATCGTATATCTGGGAGTGATTAATTTACGCTGATTCTCGGTAAATAGGGGTAAAACACTGTAAAGATAGGTAAAGCACATGCTGTGCTTTTCTCCTGTTTTATCTCTTTGATTAACAGGACTGTTGACGCTTGTTTGGTGTCGTAAGAATAATCGCGCACTAACGGTTGTCAGTGGTTATCGAAATAGTCTTTGCTTAGGGATATTTGGATTACGCTTATGGCAGTACGCGTACTTTTCAATAATCCCGCTCATTGGAGAATATCAGCATGGCCAACTTAGATAACAAAGTGGTTTTGGTAACCGGTTCAACAAAAGGGATAGGGTTGGCGATCGCGCAATCCTTTGCTGACAAGGGTTGCCGCGTCATTGTGCATGGCCGAGATGCACAACAGGCCGCACAGGTTTGCTTGGACATTAAGGGCTATGCGAGCGTAGCTGGTGATCTTAGTAGCGCGAATGCATGTGACGAGGTGTTACAGCAACTATCTCATTTAGATGATGTTGAATATTTAGTAAATAATGCCGGTATTTTTAGTGTGGCGGATTTTTTTGCCATTGATGACGATGAGTGGCTGCGTTACTACCAAACCAATGTGCTTAGCGTTGTGCGTCTTTGCCGGGCGCTGATGCCAGGTATGTTGGCGCGCGACAGTGGTGGGATCATTAATGTGGCGAGCGAAGCTGGCTATAAACCGTTACCGCAGATGATCCATTACTCCGTGAGTAAGACGGCGCTGACAGGCTTATCACGTGGACTTGCAGAGTTGACTAAAGGGACCAACGTTACCGTCAACACGCTATTGCCGGGGCCAACTTGGACGGCTGGGGTGGAGGAGTACTTTGCAGGCCTAGCAAAAGAGGAGGGCAGGCCACTAGATGAACTGGTGGAAAACTACTTCCAGGAACATGAGCCGAACTCGTTGATCCAGCGGTTTATTACCATTGAAGAGGTGGCCGATGCTGCCGTTTTTGTTGCTGGGAATGGTGCGGTCAATGGCAGTGCACTAAGAGTTGAGGGCGGGATTATTCGCTCGATATAAGACGTTTGATATAAGGATCCAATCAGGCACCGATAAGATGCCTTTTGGATTGAATCAGCAGCTTTTATGCGGCCACTTTCAACTGGATTGGCGCGCTGAGCTTGTGCTCGCCAATAGGTAATACTGTGCGTCCATATTGCTCATTGATCACGGTCGCCATTGCCAGATAGATTGCGCTAGCGCCACATAAAATACCTTCGTAGCCAGCAATCGTGCCTATCACGGCGCTGCCGGTGAAATCGCGGAGCGCCAACAAGAAGAACAGCAGCGTTAATGATGCAAAGACAAACTGTTTAACCCGTGGAAACTTGACTGTACCTGCCAACATAAACAGGGTAAATATGCCCCACATCAGCAGGTAAAATCCCATGTAGGCTTGGGGCGTTGCTTCAGCGATACCCATTTCAGGCAAGACCAGAAGCAGTACCAAACTCCACCAAAAAGTACCGTAAGAGATAAAGGCGGTAACGCCAAAGGTGTTACCGCGTTTGTATTCCATTACGCCAGCGATGATTTGAGCTAAACCGCCGTAACAGAGCCCCATGGCCAGGATCATGGCGCTAATAGGAAAAAAACCTGCATTGTGGATATTTAGTAAGATAGTGGTCATGCCAAAGCCCATAAGGCCTAATGGGGCTGGGTTCGCCAACTTTTCGGTCACGTACGTTACTCCGAGGGAGGGAGGTAATTAAGGAGGCGCGATTGTAGTCGTGTGACATAGATCACACAAGCTTTGTATTACATTGGCAAATGTCAGCGAACAAAACATAGCCAAGATCGCTTATTAATAATTGAGATAGCTTTGCGAACTCGTTCTGCCGCCATAAATTTGCAGTGCATCGAGTGGATGTTAACCAAGCTTTATTCGCTCATGGGGCTGTTTTATTACCATTGATTGTGCATATTGTGGAGTGCGGAGTGCATCAGCTCGTCATCGTTGACTTGGTTATCTAAGTGGTCGACCGGCTGCTCACCCATCGTGGCATCATCAAGTTTATGCTGGTGTTCATCCTGCAAGGGGTTTTCAAACGCGTCTGTAGGCTGGGTATCAAACATCTCTGCATCTTGGTTAATCTGTGTTGCTGCCATATCAGGTAAATCAGTGGCCAATGGTGTCTCAGATGCTGGCGTAATATCCGTCTGACTTATACCAACCATTTGTAAATAGTGATCGATGGGCGAACTTGCTTCTGAAGGACTAATCGGAGCTGTATGTGTATGTGACGGCTGAGCGGGAGGTGTTTCATCGGCAGCGCCAATATCTGATACTACATGGTCAAATGATGATTCATCTTCTGTGATGCTGGCGCTAAAAGCCTGTATGTCGTCCGGTGCGTCGTGCATCTCAGCAGCCGGTGGCGGAGCCACCGAAGTGTCAGGTGTGACGGTCATAGCAACAAGATGAGTAGAGGTTTGATTGTGACCACTATGGCCATGAACATAGGTCACATCCAGATTCACTTTAACATCCACATTTGATGCATGTACATCGTGATAAACAACTTGAAACACATCATGATGCTCTTCTGATACTGTTTGCCCTGCCCAATGGGTGCCTCCTGCTGCTTTATTGCCAGGAGCTGGCGCTTGGCTATAAACATAGTCAACGTGACCAGTATCTGGGTCGATAGTTAAGGTGCCATATTGGCCGTGTAGGCTAGTAGAGGTATGACCTTTTCCATCACTAATCGCCCAACCACCACTGGGTAAATGAGGGGTGAGTTGTTGTATTAACGGTGGTACAACCAAATCGCCAGATATGTGCGAGCCAATACTGCCACCGCCCGTAGGTGTGGGTGGTGCTTTAAAGCTCAAGCTCGGTACAGGATTAGCGCTATCACCAACAAAAAGCGGACTGTGTATTGATGCTAGATTACCCGCAAGATCCTGAACTGACGCGGTAACATCAACGGTGCCTCCCGGCAGAGCCTGCACCTCTGCTGCAGTTAAAGAAGTACTCCAAGCACCATGAGCCACTGCAGCTTGGTAGTGATGACCGCCAATGGAGACTGTAACTGTTTGTCCATCTTCAACCCCAGACACAGTACCGGTTATATCAATGGTTTGGTGGTGTTCACTCGCTTCAATAATATTGTCACCGGAAATGGGGTTAACCCGAATGCTTGCGCCTGTATCTATGCTGTAGTGATGGTTATCTGTCGCGGTGGCACTGTTTCCGGCTTCATCGGTTATAGTGATTGATGCCATGATATTGGTGTGACTGCCCAGTTGGTCGGCGGGAACGTCAATAGAGAATTGATGATTAGCATCAACTGCACCGGTGTATGTGCGTGCCCCCAGCGTAAGGGTAACCTTATCTCCTACATTGACCTCGCTGCTCACTGTCCCAGTGACCGCTAGATTAGCACTGAGCTCTGTTTGATTAAGCACGTTATCGGCGGTAACAGGATCAAGACTAATATGTGGCGAAGGTGATTGGGTGTCTAGGGTGAAACTAAGACTGCTGGCTGCTGAAGCATGCCCAGCACCATCAGTCTGTCTCACCTGTAGCTGATTCACCCCTTCAATTGGCGAAAATTGAGTACTCCAATTTTTGCCGCCGTCAATAGAATACTCTACCTGCATTCCCGCTGTTTGGCCTGAGATGCTAAGCGTCCCATCCTGAGTGACTAAATCTGTAGCCGAGCTACCGGTATCATTTGCCAGTGCTACCGTTAACGGTGCAATAATGGGAGGCTGGTATGGATCTATATGAATACTCAAGGTGTTCTGGCTATTATCCGCATAATCACCGTGCGTGTCTGTTACTCGATAGATAAGAGAAGGCACTTGCCCACTAAAAGAGTTGTTTGGAGTAAAGCTGTAGTCGCCATTGGCTGAAATCGCAATCATCCCAACACCGCTAATGTTGTGAGTTTGCCCCGCTTGAACCGTCACGTAGTGCTGCGTTACAGGATCTTTATACTGCACATCATGAAGCTCTAAGTGTGCACCATCATCCACATCTGTTGCGCCTTGGAGTAGATTCCCTGTAACCGGGCCATTGTTTTGTGGCGAATGCGGGCTAAAGCTGTGAATAATCGGTTTGTCGCTGGTGCCAGTGATAACTACTCGTGCTTGCTGCTGCGAGGCTTGTAGGTTGCTGCCCGCGCTTTGTTGTAACTGATACTTAATGTCAATGGTTGAGGCAATGCCGTTAGCTAAGTGGTTGTAGCTATTGTGGGCGGGGTCGACCTGCAAGGTATGCCCATCTCTGGCAAGCATAAAACCATCGGGCACCCGATTAGAAAAGTGGATACCGTCAGTTGAAAATTGCAATTGGCTCACGCCCGTAGCATTAAGCCCGCCAAAGAGATCGAGTGACTGCTGTGCTTCCCCTTCGTTGAGGCTGAGGCTAGGGCGATCATCATGGCCGTGAACTTGAATGTTGATGGTGTGGCTAGCGGTGCCGTCGGGTGAACTAAAGGTAAAGCTATCGGTGACCATTTGGCCTGCCTTTAAGGCATTGGTTGCGGCTAAGTTGTTGTTTAGGCTATATGCCCAGTGGCCATCTGCTTCTAAATTTATTTCACCATATTGCCCCAGTAAATGAGCTTGTGGCACAAAGTTGGCTTCGCCACTATCGACATCGGTCAGTGCCAGCAGCCCCGTAAGGCGGTTTGTAGCGCTATCTTCGAATATATTGACGTTCGATGATGCTTGTGACTGACCATTGATATGGGCCGCATCATTCACCGCCATTAAGGTTGTACTTGCGCTGGTATGGGTGACACCGCCATGACGATCGGTGACGTCATAACTAAAGTGAACATCGCCGTTAAAGTCTTTCTCAGGGGTAAAGGTGAAGCTGCCATCGGCATTGGTGTTGATTGTCCCATGATCGGCTGTTAAGTGGGTGGCTCTTAGCCAGCCTTGATCGTTGCGGTCACTATCACTGGCATGGGCTAACAAATCCTGTTGGGTTAATATAACCTGCTTGTCTTCACTGCCTTGGCTAAGTACTAGGCCGCTTTTAACGGTTGGCGCGTCGTTACTACCGTGAACAACAACAGTCACTGTCTTGGTGATTCGGCTCCCATCGGTTGATATAGCCTCAATGGTGAAGTGTTCGTTCCATTCATCACCTTGCCCTAATACTCCTGCTTTTGACTCATCGACAACGTAGTGCCAGTGGCCATCGGTATCAACTGAAAATTCACCATATTTGCCAGCAGTTTGGGTAATGGCCCAGCTCACTGAATCATGAGTATCACTATCATGGGCCTGTAGCTGACCACTGACTTGTGCGCCTGTTGATTGATGCTCAATCACATCGCCAAGATGATTGGGGGCATCAATAATCACATGATCTTCTGTGCCTTTTATCTCTACAGACAGTGCTTGGCGGGTGCCGTCTGGCGCAACTAAAGTGATACTTTCGTGTAAAGATTCCCCTTCTTTTAAACCTTGAATCGATGGGTTGCGATTATCACCGTTATACAACCAAACTAGCTCGCCCTTGTGCGGGCCATGGGAATATGTTGTTAGTTCGAACTTGCCATAATTGGTTTGGATATCAAGAGGCGACCCGACTTGCCAAGTAACAGTTTTCCCACCAAACTCAATGTCGATTTGATCAACCTTACTGTCTGTATCCGTAATCGTTAGTTGATGCCATTGGGTACCAGCAAAACGGCTGCCACCAAAGTTGCCATAAGAGTTGGCACCAGGGTCAACATCTTCTTTAGCAAAATCTGTGGTTATGCCAGCAAATACTGTGTGATCATCTACAGCAGTCAAGCTAGTGGATGCACCAGTGTGAGTGATACCACCGTGGGCATCTTTCACGTCATAGGTGAAATGAACTTGGCCGTTATAATCTTTCTCTGGTGTAAAGGTGAAACTGCCGTCTTGATTATGCTTAATGGAACCGTGGTCGGCATGCAGGTTCTCAATGCTCAGCAGCCCAGCATCATTGTTATCTACATCAACCGTGTTTTGCAGCAGTTGCGCGACTGTAATGGTTTGGCGAGTATCTTCAGTGCCTGCATTCAGTTGCACTTCTGACGAACAATAGGGGCGATCATTACTGCCATGAATGGTGATGACAATATCGTGAGATGTGCCATCTTTTGAATAAACGGTCACAGTATCAGTCAGGGTTTCTCCTTTGCCAAGATGATCAATTGCGGTGCCCCTATTTGTTGCATGGCCACCTTTCCCACGGATGTTTCCAGCATCAGCATAATAGGACCACGTACCATCTTCTCGCAGTAACAAATCGCCATATTTACCGACATAATTGTATCCGACGCCATGAGAATCAAATGCAGATTCATCTGTATCAACATCAGTAATAGTTAGCGCACCACTGGCATAAAGAGGACTATTACCTAAATGACTCATACCAGGTTGAGCATAATCAGGGGACATATCTCGACCTGCAGTACCTTCGATGACATCCCCCGTATCAACCCCACCTATGACAGCGGCATTATTAACTCCAGTAATACTAATAGTAAGGTTTTGCGTAGAGCTGGCATTATGCTCATCGGTTACAGTGACCGGGATGGTAAGGGTTTTAGTGACGCCAGATGCTAAGGATTGATAACTTGAGTTGCTCGGATCGAAGCTATAGCTGCCATCAGTGTTAAATATCAGTCCATCAATTTTGGGGGTTGAATAATGCAGTGTTGCGCCAGTATCAATATCTTGCCCACGCATTTGCCCATATATGAGGGCACCACCTTCAATAACCGTATGCGACTGTGCAGCAATCGTGGGTCTGTCATTTGTACCGTGAACCGTCATTTCAATGGTATGAGTGGTGCCATCCGCTGAGCGAATAACAACCGAGTCTTTTATCGCTTCTCCCTCTGCGAGGTGTTGAATATTTCGATTGTCCAAGGTGTAGGTGTAATGACCATTTTGCATTAGCACCACATGGCCGCCTAGCTTAGTGTCATAACCAATACCTTGGTTGGTTTGCGGGCCAATATTTGGATCAAATTTAGCTTCACCGGCATCTGGGTCTTGGATGTTCAGTTGGCCGTTATAATTCAGTTTATAGTGAGTATCGATATAGCCGCGATCTTCAGTGACACCCCGTAAGTTCGGGTTTGTTTGGGCGTCGGTAATAACTGCATTATCGGGAGATGCTGCTAGGTCAAATTTGGCTTGGGTACTAACATTGCCACCTTGCCCATCTACTACGTTATAGCTCAAGCGAACTTCACCATTAAAATCCTTATCTGGAGTGAAGGTGTAGCTGCCATCGTTATTGTTTATGAGGTGGCCATGGGAGGCTTGCAAGTTCTCGACTCGCAGAGTATCAGTGGTATCAATATCGCTTGCGTGTCTGAGTAGATCTGCGATTTGAATTATGACAGGTTTGTCTTCTGTTCCGGCTGCTAGTTGAGCCCAAGCAGTGACAATAGGCTTATCATTACTCCCCGTTACATCAACAACAACTTTATGTGGTACAGCCACTCCTGATGAATCGGTTGCCGTTACCCAAAATGTCTCTTGTTGCTGTTGACCTGCAGCCAGCTTGTCTGTCGTGCCACCTGTTGAATTATCTAACTGATAACGCCAGTTTCCTTGCTGATCGATTGATAAATTACCAAATTGACCTTGACCTTGAGGTTGGCTAATCGCCCATTGAATACTGTCAGTTGAGTCAAGATCAGTCGCAATAAGGGTGCCAGTCGCATTCGCTTTCCCAGTAATATTTTCTCCCTGTTCAATAACGTTTCCTGAGGATACTCCTGAAATAACGGGTAAGTCGTTAGAGCCGTTAACGGTGACAGTGATCTTTTGCTCGGTGCCATCAGCAGAGTGGACTAGCAGCGTGTCGGTGAGTGACTCACCGCTCTTAAGGCCTTGAATAGCAGTCTGAGAATTGTCAGCTGTGTAGGTCCAATGACCCAATTGGTTAATCAACAAGGTGCCAAATTGGCCTTGCAATACACCTGCTTGGAATTGGTTTTCTCCAGCGTCAACATCAGTGACCGTCAGCGCCCCATCAACGCGAAGTAGGCCATTATGAACCTCTTTATCTTCAGTGAGCGAGGCCGTGGCTGTGCCGGCAATCACGGCTTTATCGTCGGTGCCATCAATCGTGACAGTGATTTTTTGTTCAGTGCCGTCAACACTATGAACAATTAGAGTATCGGTAACTGACTCTCCGTTCTTTAACCCTTGAATGGTCGCTTGTGAATTATCCGCAGTGTAAGTCCAGTGACCTAATTCATTGATTGAAAGAGTACCAAACTGACCTTGCAACGAGGTAGCAGCGAATTGGTTTTGGCCTGCATCGGCGTCAGTGATAGTCAGCGCCCCATCAACACGAAGTTGACCACCATGAACGTCTTTATCTTCAGTCAGGCTTGCGGTGCTGGTGCCTGCTATCACGGCTTTATCATCAGTGCCGTTAATGGTTACTGACACTTGTTGTGAAGTACCATCAACCGAGTGCACAACGAGTGTATCTGTAACAGATTCACCTGTTTTTAAACCTTGAATAGTCGCTTGTGAATTTTCGGCGGTGTAAGTCCAATGACCTAATTCATTGATTGAAAGAGTACCAAACTGCCCTTGTAATGAGGTCGCGGTAAATTGTGCCTGACCATTATCCGAATCCGTTACCGTCAGCGTCCCATCGACTCGAAGCTGCCCCTGATGAACGTCTTTCTCTTCAGTTAAACTTGCTGTTGCTGTGCCAGCAATCACGGCTTTATCATCAGTGCCGTTAATAGTGACAGTGACTTGTTGTTCAGTGCCATCCACAGAATGAACCAGCAGGGTATCAGTTACTGACTCTCCGGTTGTTAAGCCTTGAATCGTGGCTTGTGAGTTATCGGCTGTGTAGGTCCAATGACCTAAGTTATTGATGGTCAGTGTTCCGAATTGACCTTGCAGGGTTTCTGCGCTGAACTGAGCTTGGCCGTTATCGCTATCAGTAATGGTCAGGGCACCATCCACGCGCAATTGACCCACATGAACGTCTTTATCTTCAGTGAGCGAGGCCGTTGATGTGCCAGCAATCACGGCTTTATCATCAGTACCGTTAATAGTGACAGTGACTTGTTGTTCAGTGCCATCCACAGAATGAACCAGCAGGGTATCAGTTACTGACTCTCCGGTTGTTAAGCCTTGAATCGTGGCTTGTGAGTTATCGGCTGTGTAGGTCCAATGACCTAAGTTATTGATGGTCAGTGTTCCGAATTGACCTTGCAGGGTTTCTGCGCTGAACTGAGCTTGGCCGTTATCGCTATCAGTAATGGTCAGGGCACCATCCACGCGCAACTGACCCACATGAACGTCTTTATCTTCAGTGAGCGAGGCCGTTGATGTGCCAGCAATCAAGGCTTTATCGTCGGTGCCATCAATCGTGACAGAGATTTTTTGCTCGGTGCCATCAACGGAGTGCACCAGTAACGTGTCGGTGAGTGACTCTCTGCTTTTAAGGCCTTGGATCGTAGGCTGAGAATTATCAGCGGTGTAGGTCCAATGACCCAGATTATTGATACTCAGCGTACCGAGCTGGCCTTGCAATACTTCTGCTTGGAATTGGTTTTCTCCAGCATCAACATCAGTGACAGTCAGCGCACCATCAACGCGAAGTAGGCCATTATGAATCTCTTTATCTTCCGTGAAACTGGCGGTGCTGGTGCCAGCGATTTGGGCTTTGTCATCAGTCCCGTTAATGGTGACAGTGATTTTTTGCTCAGTGCCATCAACGGAGTGCACCAGTAATGTGTCGGTGAGTGACTCACCGGTTTTTAGCCCTTGAATTGAACTTTGTGAGTTGTCTGCGGTATAGATCCAATGACCTAATTGATTAATCGACAAGGTACCAAATTGGCCTTGCAAAGATGTTGCTTGGAACTGGGCTTCGCCGTTGTCTGCGTCAGTGATTGTTAACGCACCATCAACGCGAAGTAGGCCATTATGAACCTCTTTATCTTCAGTTAAACTTGCTGTTGAGGTGCCTGCTATTTGAGCTTTATCGTCAGTGCCGTTAATAGTTATTGTGATTTTTTGTTCAGTGCCATCAACGGAGTGCACCAGCAATGTATCGGTGAGTGACTCTCCGCTTTTAAGGCCTTGGATCGTAGGCTGAGAATTATCGGCGGTGTAGATCCAGTGACCCTGATTATTGATACTCAGCGTACCAAGATGGCCTTGTATTGAGGTCGCCGTAAATCGATCTTGCCCTGTGTCAGGAGTTATAACATCGAGCTGACCCGAAGTGTGAAGCAGCCCGTTAGTAAGCACCTTGTCTTCGGTGATTGAACCTGATTTAACGCCCGATATGACAGAATTGTGCTGTGCTGGCGAAGGAATTAATGGTGCCCCCAGGGGATCTTTTTCGCTTGAAGAGCCGGTTTGAGTGACGCTAGTATGGCCATCCGTTGGCGGGATATGGCCTTTTCCAAGCATCTGTTCTTTCGTATTTGTGTTTGTTGCTTGACCTTGGGGAGGATTAGTATGTGGCCCGGAATTATCCGGCGCTTTAACCGTTTTTTGACGAATAAACGTGGCTGCATTGTTCTCTTGCGCTGTTTTTGCGACGGATATATCAGGTGCTGTAGTAACTGGGGGTATATGAGTGTCTGTCGGTGTTATGTTGCCATGGGTACCATGATACCTGACTGTACCACTACTTTTGGTAGGCGCTTCAGGCGCGTTATCGATCAACTGTTGTTGCTCTGATCCGCCTTCTGACTCTCTGCTTTGAATTGCCTTCTGCTCAACATTTGCGATGTTAATGTTAGTCTGCGCTTGTTTTTCCGCAGGATCTTCTAGTAACTGCTCTGGAGCAGATTGCTCATTTTGTGAGCTTACAGGAGCAGCTTTTGATTTCGCCGCTACGAGGTCTTCGTTGTCGCCGGTAGTTTTTAGTTCCTTATCTCTAAGCTCTTTGGCTTTTAAGCGCTTCACATCCTTATCGATCTGCTTGGACTTTTGAAACGCCTTGCGTGTTGATTTTTCGCCATGTAATGACGTTTGTTCCATCTGGCTTTGATCGTTTGCGTCAGGAACTGATAGGCCTAGGGTATGAGGTTGTTTGTTATCTTTGTCTGACTTGGTCATCAAATATCCTCCTAACGTTCACCGAAGGCGCTGCTGATGTTGGTGAAGATCGGCTTCCATAGGTATTGGAAGACAGTTTTTTCGCCGGTCACGATATCAGCCTCAGCGGTCATGCCTGGTATCAACCCAAATTGTTCGGGATTATCACGAAAATAGGGTTTTTCGATCGCTATTTGTACTTTGTAAAATACCCCGCCGTGCTCGTCGGCATCCGTGGTTGGTGATATCTTTTTTACAACGCCATCAAGGGCGCCATACCGACTGTAATCAAAGGCATCAACTTTAATTCGAGCCGTCTGTCCTACGGTAACAAAGCCGATGTCACGAGGTGATAGCTTGGCTTCCAGCAAGGCCGTTGGTGTTGTGGGAACAATAACTGCCACCGTGCCTCCCGGGGCAACAACACTGCCCGATGAGGTAGACGGTATTGATTGGATGACTCCATTTACCGGAGACAAAACGGTGGTTTGGGCGACCTGTTGGCCAGATGATTTCAGCCGAGCGCGAACCGCTAACAGTTCTGCTTGCGCGTCAGCACGTTTTTCACTGACTTCAGTAAAAAGCGCCGCTTGCTTCTGTTTTAACTGTTGGCGGTCATTAGCGAGATTTTTAGCCAAGACAAGTTCTTTTCCTTCCATTGCCTTTAGTTCACGCAAATAGCTATCAGTTTTTTGTTGGGCATCTAATATTTGTACTTGAGAAACGGCTTTCTGACCGCTCAGCGAGTTCATCATCGCCAACGTCTTTGTTGAAGCACTGATCTGATCTCTGAGTGCTGGTAATTCAGACTTAATGGCATCGAGTTCAGCTTGCGTTTTTGCGAGCCCCGTTTCTGCTAGTGCTACGCTAGCATTGAACTCTGCTTGCATGTGACCAAAAGCCTTTATCTGCTGAGATACAAGGGAAGGGTAGGTGGTTGCATAATTGGATACATTCATTTCCCGACGTTCAATAAACGCATTGTAGCGTTCTATCTGTAGCGTTAAGTTTGCTTGTTTGCTCTCTAATTCTTCCACTGCGGATTGACTATCAATGGCTAAGAAATTGGCCAAGACATCGCCTTTTTTTACGACATCACCCTCTTCCACGTTAATTGTCGCCAGTGTTCCACCTAGTTGGCTTTGTATTATCTGTCTGTGACCAAGAGGCACTACTTGACCTTTTGCCTTTGCTACCTCCTCGATAGACGTGAAAATTGACCACGTTGCTATTAATAAAATTGCGCCACTCACAATAAAGATAATGTTACGTATTAGGCGCTGTTCTGCAGGGGATTCGACTGCATCAGCGAATTCATATGCGGGCCATACTCGTTGACGAAGAGGGGATTGCTGCATAGATTAAGCCTCCTGCACGGGCTGTGATTGTGGTTGAGGTCCAGCGTAAACTAAGCAGCCTTTGTCTAGCACCAGCACTTTGTCTGCATGTTTTATTAACTCTGGATCATGGCTGCTAAATAAGACGGTATGAAGCCCTTTTAGTTGTTCAAGGGTGTGCACAAATTGCCGCCTTGCGCGAGGGTTTTGATTGGCTATCGGCTCATCGAGAAGCAGCAATGGTGAGCGTTTTAATAGTGCTCTAGCTAAGCTAATATAACTGCCTTCAATCGCAGTTAACGTGCTGTAGCCTTGTTCGAATAGATCTTGATTTAGGCTGCCACCTAGAGTGTCTAAAAGAGT
Organism: Corallincola luteus; assembly: GCF_004336975.1. Lineage (NCBI taxonomy): Bacteria > Pseudomonadati > Pseudomonadota > Gammaproteobacteria > Alteromonadales > Psychromonadaceae > Corallincola > Corallincola luteus. Next base: position 158,066 of record NZ_SJXE01000009.1, on the reverse strand, counting down.
GGCGGCGCCTGCTTCTAGCAGTGCTTGCTGTAACTCTTCTTCTGTGGCTTCGGGACGTGAAATTCTTAAGTTATCAGCTAACGTTCCAGGGAACAGATCTGGTTGTGCAGGCGCATACCCAGCCCAGTGTCTGAAGTTGGTCGGATCGTACTGGGTTAGATTCCTGTCATTGATCGTTATAAAACCTGATTGTGGTTCGATAACGCCAAGAGCAGCCTGTAACAATGTTGATTTACCAGCTTGATTTGGTCCGATAACAACTGCCACTTCACCGGGGCATATTTCGAAATCAATACTCGATAAGACTGGCTCTTGCGTTGCGCTGAATCGCAGTGTGACATGCTGAAATTTCAATGACGGGGGACCCGAACTGTCTGGGATCTCTAGTCGTAATTCATTATTTTCAGTTTTCACTTTCATGAAGTTATCAAACTGTTGTGAAGCACTTTTCAGCATGGCCATTTTGGGTAATGATGCGAAAGCGAGCTGGGCAGGGCCGGTGATCCGCCAAATCAACATCGTGCTGGCTATCAATGCGCCAGCCGTAATACTTTGATCTAATACTAGAAATATACCTGTAAATACCGTAACCAAGGCCGTCATCAGGCTTAGTCCGTGGCTAACAGCTTGGTTTAGGCCATTTCTTTTTGCATAGGCAAAGTTTTGTTGACAGTTGATACGAGTTTGGCGAATAAACCTCTCAATCCAACCACTGTAATTACCACTGGTTTTTAGCGCGAGTAGTTGCTTGGTTAGTTCGTTAATAGAGTTCTGATGTTTAGTCGATAGCGTAGGGGAGGCTCGTTGAGCATATTTTTGCAGTCCGCGAGCTATTAGATAGTACAATCCGAGCATACCGACAGGCACAACAACTAACCAACCACTCAATAAGACGATGGTAAACAGCGCGATCAACGTGAAAGGGATATCAATTAAACCAGCGCCTCCGGGACCGGAAAACAGCATTCGAACACGCTCTGCATTTCTCAATCTGGCAATGTGATTGGATATCCCGACACGGCCTAATACCATTAGCGGCATATGTAATAAGCGGCTAAATGTCATGTCAGAAAGATCACGTGCCATACGGTTACTGACAGAACAAAGAATGGCTGCGCGTACAATGCGACAGACAACGAGTATCGCCAGTGCCAGTATGGCCCCCATTGCGATCCCTGGTAGTTCTGCGGGTGCCTGACCACCAATAACTTTGTCGTACACAGCCATAGTAAACAGGGGGACTGTTAATCCGGTAATACTTGCAAGGAGGCTTAACCAAAATACAGGGCGGTACCATTTTCGGCGTTTATCTAGCTCTTGGGTAAATCTACTCTGTTCTCCTCTTTGCCCTGGCAGATGTTCAATTAACACCATATGGGCGCCAGCCATTGAGGTGATATTGGTTAATGGTTGCCATGTCTGGTCGGCAGCCAATTGCTCTAAACGCTCATCCTTTCGCCGCGCGACAAACGCTTGTGAGTCACTTGGAATAACCACGAACGGGTGTATCGCACACATCATCTTTTTGTGGTCTGCAGGCAACACTGAAAAATCTATATCGTACCTGTCTAATTGACGATTAAATCCAATAGTATCCAAAAAATGGAGTTGAGGATCTGTGGCTATTTTATTGGCTTGAGCATACATACCTAGCTGTTGAAATAAACCGACCAATGACTGGTGTAAGTCAGAATGTTGAGTATTCATCATGCTCCCTCCTGTTGGGACAAATGAGCATGACCTGAGGAGCCAATTTCGATCTGAGCATCGCATTGGACGATCAGTGATGGGTTGTGGCTGCTTGCAACAACCGTCATTTCTGGCGTCATCTGTTTTAAGAGCGTCACTAATCTATTTTGGCCATCGATATCCAACGACACTAGTGGCTCGTCCAGTAGTAATAACGAAGGCTTTTGTACCAATGCTCGAACCATGGCGATTAGCTTTATCGCGCCTTGGCTTAGACGAGTATCCGCGCCTTCTCCGACGGGTGTTTGATAACCATTATTTAACCTTGAAATGGTGGTGGTTAGGCCTAAGTCATCCGCTAGTTTCATTGCTTCTGGTGCCAGTTCTGGATTGAACATGGTCATGTTGTCGATTAACGAGCCATCAAATAGTGGGGGCCAGCTGCTAACGTAAAGTACCGACTGAGAAAACTCATTTTGGTTGTGATGGTACTGGGGTATTTCGTTGAAGTAGATATCTCCTTCACAGGGTTTTTGCAAGCCACCTATCGTCGTTAGTAACAGACTCGCGTGGGTAAGGGGGTCTGAACGCACGACGGTTAGTCTATTTGCAGGGATAGTGAGTGATACATGGTCCAGATGAGCACATACCCTTTTTGCTGATAGTTGACAGAGCTTAATGAACGGAGCGGGTAGTTTTGCCTGATAGGTATGTGTACCTGTGAAGTGACTACTGGGTAAGTTAACGATCGTATCGACGCTCGTCATGGCTGATTTCGCTGCAACCAAACGTGAACGAAGGCTAATGATTGCACTGAGAGGAGCAACTGCTCGACCAGCTAATATCGAACACGCTGCGAGACCACCTGACGTCAATTCACCATTAAGCACTGCTAAGCACCCAACTAACACTAACAGTAAGGTTGTGCCTTGTGATGCACCTTGAATGATTTCTTGCAAGCGAGAAGCGAGCCAGTCTACCTGCTGTTGTTGTGCTAACCGTTGATGATTTAATTCGCGATACTTACTTGCGAGTTTGGTTTCCAAAGCCAGTGCTTTCGCCGTGCTAATTCCAATTAACACATGCATCAACATGCGTGTCCGTTGGCTATTACTTAATGCTACAGTATTTGTTACTTGATAGAGCTTCTTACCAAGTAACCAAACAATTAGCCCCACCACCAACCATACCGCTAGCGGAATAAAAACAAGTACGCCACCGATATAGGCTACAAGCACGAGAAAAATAACTACAAATGGAAAATCCATGATGGCTAGCGCTGCTTGTCCAGAATAGAGATCTCTTACCGTGGCAATGCTCGAAAGTCCGCTAAAGATTCTCCCTGTACCTAATTGCTCGATCTGTTGGTAATCGGCATCCATTAACGCTTGCGATGTATTTATGGTGGCAGACAGTTCAAAGTGACTTGCTGAAGCGGCAAGTACCCAACTTCGAGCGAATCGAAGTAGGGTTTCCAACAGGATCGCAATGGCCACACTAACCACCAGTACTGTTGCTGTACCTAAGCTTTGGTTGGGAAGAATGCGATCGAATATTTGCAACATAGTCAGTGGTAGGGCCAGTGACAGAATGTTAATAACGACAGACGCTAGAGCCGCTTGAGAAAACCCTTTTGCCTGTTTAATAAGTGGAAAAGGTCTGGAGGTTACCCGATCCAGCATATATTTCACTCCCCATAAAAATTTTGCTTTGAGTATAGAAGCTACTAAAAGATAGTGTTCGGAATGTGTTGATTTTTATAGGTGTATGCTGATGAGTTGGATCATCTTTTTGTGGAGCGACTGAAGGCTTTCGTTAATAGTGTTACTTCGGAGCAATCCAGAGACGCAACCGCAATAACTGCGCCTCTGAATTGATTATTAACTATAGCGATTTCTTTCATCCGGTATATCACTTAAATACTGCACGAACTCCACTTCAAATCCGGCCGGATCGATAAAGTAGACATTTTTTCGATAGGGCTCATCTGCCCCCTGTTTCGCAACCGGGTATCCCGCAGCTTCTAGACGGGCGATCATGCCGTCAATGTCATCTACGACAAAGGCGAAGTGGGCGAGTCCTGTGCTCTGGCCCGTTAATTCCCTGTTTTCACCCGTGCCCTTGTCATTGAGTGTGATGTAATTGTTTTCATCGCCAAAGTGCAGCCATTGTCTGGGTGTGCCATACCACTCAGCTTCACCGCCCCCCCTTATATGCCAGTGGGGAAAGGCGACTTGATAGAAAGCCAGTGCCGCTTTTAGATCCGGTACGACTAGGTTGATATGTTCTAATCTGATCATCTCTATTTCCTCTATGTTTTTTTGGGGACTATGCCCGTTACTGTTACATGCCATAAGCAAAATCAGCTTGCTGTGGATGGGGACTGTGTTGATAAGAGTGACGCAGCGGCAATAGTGCCTGAGCATACTGATGCAGCATATGCAGGTGGTAATCGATCCGTTGCCTGAGTTGCTGATCACGCTTGCCGTTAACTTCATTGCCATTAAGGCATTCGCCTACATTTCTGACGATAAGGTGGTCTGGCACCGGAACCAGCTTGAGATTTTTCAGTGCATTCATGCGCAACTCCGCGATGGGGTAGGCGCCATTAATACCACTGACGACGGATACCAACATCACGGGTTTGTGGGCGGTATCTTCCAGTGAACTCATCAATAGGAAGTTACGAATAAGCGGTGAGGCCATGCCACCCCATTCAGGGGTTATCAATATTAATGCATCGGATTGCTGGCTGCGTTGCCGAAGCGAGTCCCATATCTCTGCGTCCTTGCCAGTCAATGTGTCACCGTCCCAGAATGGTAGTTGGTATTGGCACAGCTCAATGTGGTCTACCTGGTCAAAGCCTTCCATCTTTTCAGCCAAATAGCCTGCCACCTTGGCGCTTTGTGAGCGTTTTCTTTGGCTACCGCTGACAATCAATAATCTCATTTAAGTAATCCATTTGGTTTATTTAATGATTAGGCTAGATTCTTTACATAAGAAAGTAAAGTTTTTGGTTTATTTAATCGGTGTTTTTTGCCGGGTCGTTCACAACCCCTTGCCACTATTGTTGTTTTGTTCGCGCGGGACAGGTTAAATGTCGACTCAAGAATCACCTCTGTAGGTGCGCTCAGGGAGAGAAACAGTGCTACGGCAGATACCTATATTTTCACAGACGCTTGCCCAGAAATTACTTATATCAATAGTCAGTTCAATAGTGTCTGTGAGTGCGTTGGCGTCAGCTCCTGACACCAGTGCGTGGTACCGACAGGCAACCGGCTACCATATTTGGATTAAGTCTTTTGCTGACTCTAATGATGAAGATCAGGTTGGCGATATTCAGGGGATTATCGATCGCTTTGGCTATCTTAATGACGGCGACCCTGACACCGGTGGTGATCTGGGAATAGATCTGATCCTTCTCTCTCCGTTTTACCTCTCTGAACGAACGTCAGATGATCCGATGGATAATATTCACGGTTATGATGTACTGGATTACTACACTGTGAATCCGCGCTTCGGTGATGAGAAAACGCTTAAATCTTTGCTGGAGCTTGCCCATCAACGAGGCGTAAAGGTGCTGTTTGATTTTGTGCCGGGCTACACCTCGATTAAGCATCCTTGGTTTATTGATTCAGCGGCAGGCGGGCAGAAGCGCAATTGGTATGTCTGGCAGGATCAACCTAGCAATGATTGGCAAGCGGCTTGGGGTGGTGGGCAGTGGCATGACGTCTGGAAGCCCCATGGTGACCGCTATTTTTATACCTACTTTCAAAGTGCAGAGATCGCGGATCTTAACCTACACAACCCCTATGTCCGTGCTGAAATGGAGAAGGTGCTGAAGTATTGGTTGGATTTTGGCTTTGATGGCGCGCGAGTTGATGGTGCCCCCTACCTTATTGAAGATGGCCCAGGTTTACAGGCCGATAGAGCCGGTACATTTAAGCTATTACAAGATTACCGCAGCATTGCTGACAGTTATTCGCCAGCCAAAGTACTACTCGCTGAGACATGGCGTCCACGTGAACAGGTCGGCAACTATTTTGGTGATGGCAGTAATCAGATCCACCTTGGTTTAGATTTTAACTGGGCGTGGGCGGCAACAGAGGTGGTTGATAATATAGCACCTGATGCGGTCGCCGATCTTAAACGCTATCAGCGTCAGAATTTCCCTTCTGGCTATCAGATGGCAACGTTCCTTAGTAATCATGATAGCTATCTCCCCCGTCCTCTGACTCGCTATGAAGGGAACGCCAATAAAGCCTTTATTGCTGCTGCAATGCAGATCTTAGGGCAGGGAACACCGATGATTTTCTATGGCAATGAGTTAGGGCTAAAAGGCAAACCTAGGCCAGATGCGGAGCTACGTGCATTGTTTAATTGGCAGGATGTGGAAAGACAAACGGCTAAGCCGCATTCATTGCTTAGTGGCTATCGTGATCTGTTGCAGATCCGCCACCAATATCAGGCTATCACCCATGGTTCCGAACTGCCTGTTGTCACGCGGCAATATGGTGTCAGTAGTTTTATGCGCTTATATCAGGGCTCGGGTGTTGTGATTTTGATAAACGCCAGCAGTAGTGAGCAACAGGCAACCTTGGATTTAATGCCGTTTTTTAAATCTGTTGAGAGTGAGTCATTGTCTGAAGATTGGGCTCACCTATCGCTACTATTGGGTAAGGTTAAGATCCCTGCGGTTATTGATAGCGTCACCGCAAGTAAAGTTGAAGTGGCAAGGATCCCACCAAATAGCGTCACTGTGCTCTATTTGGGCGCGGAACCTCAGAAATTGATCGACGGGTATTACCCTAATGTCGTGGCGCCGACGACGTTACCTAATATTCAAGCGCCCGCTTTAACGTCCCTGTTTTTGCGGGGCAGTATGAATGATTGGGGCGGCAGTTTGCCAATGAGTCGCGGGGATGATGGCCTTTGGAGCATCGTCACTCAGCTGAGCCATGGCCGTTACGAATATAAATTTGAAGTCAGTGGTCAATCGTCATGGGGCTTAAACTGGGGCGATAATGAGAACGACCAGCGTGGTGAAGTTGACGGCAGTAATATCCGCTTGCAGTTAGCCGAATCGGGCTGTTATCAGTTCTGGTTTGATGAGGTGACACGTCGGTATGGCTTCCAGTTGGCTGAAGGGTGTGATTAAGCCGTTGCAGTGACGACGATAACGGCTTGTAGCAAAGGGATGTTTGTGAATGACGGGATCTGTTGTTGTCGCAATTTTTGATTTTCCCTATGAAGCACAAATTGCGCGGGACAATTTGGAACTTTCAGGGATACCTGCGGTGATTGCCAATGAGCATGTAGCCAGTATGCAGCTAGGTAATTCTGCCGGTGGTATCAGGCTGTTGGTGCTTGCCGAGCATCTGGAACGAGCTAGATTAGTCCTGGCCAGTGACCATTCGAAAGATGTTGCTGATGAGCTGGACTTAGATGAAGAGGAAGAAACGACCCTTAACGTCGAAACCGTTTCAGAGCCAGCATACATTGAGGTTTCAGGAACTGGCGTTGCTCAGCATCGAGCAGATCGTTCGACTTGCTGGGTGGCGAAAGCGTCCATTGAATGTATGCGACGCATTGCGATACGGCCTGAGCATATTTGCTGGGCGCCGCAATCCCGTTTTCGCGAGAGTTACAGAACCCATAAGCTTTGCCAGTTTGGCTCTTCGATGTTTGGCTATAGGGTGACAGTTTCTTCCATTTTGTTGTCATTGATCCCTTTGGCTATCGCCCTGCTGGTTGTTTGGGCGTTCAGACATAAACCGATCAACTCGCTATCCCTTGAAACTAGCCAATGGCTCTCTTATGCCTTCTCTGCATTAATGGCGGTTGTCTCTTTTGGTTCACTGTCTCGCAAACTCGAAACGACAAATTTCTATTTAGATAAAGGTCAGATTGTTAGAGGTGAAATACCGCGGTGGTGGCCTAGAGTAAGTAAAGTGGAAACGGTTAACTTATCAGATCTGCTGGCATTCCAATTCATCGAGATCCTCCCTACCGACGCTGAAGACTCGTTTGTCTTTTACGAGTTGAATATTATCCGCAAGGACTACACTAGAATTTTCCTACTAGGCCAAGGAGTCGAAGCATTTTTAGATGAAGCGGTATCACTTGCTCGACAGGTCGACAAACCACTTTGGATCGCCAAGTGTGCGGAACGCTAGCCTCGTGAGAGCCACCTATTAGTTCAGCAGTAAGCTAAGTTATAGATTATATTAAGATTTAGTCTTTTCTATCGTGCGTAAATTCTCGATGCCAACATTAAGAGTTCGTGATGGTTGGGTGGCGCTAATACTCAGCTTGCTTGTGACCATGGGGCTTGGGTTTGTGCTCGCTTATACCCTTGTGGCCGATATTCGGGTCAATCAATTGAGAAAGGCCGAGTACGTTCTTCATGAAGTGGAAAAACGAGCTGTTGATACGACGACCGTCATTAAAAAGCTAAATGCTTTAGGTTATCAGCTTTGTGATCAGCGTAATTTATTGGCGATGCGTCGTGCGCTGTTTCAGTCCGATCATATCAAAGATATCGGTTTCTTCATTGAAAACAATCTGGTGTGCACAACAGGAATGGGGATGTTGGAAACCCCGGTTGCTGAAGACCCACCCGATCTCATCGATCTCAATGGTTATTCATTGTGGGTTGATCGCCCACTGCTCATGTTTGATATGGATTACCAAGCGATCATGGTCCGCAAGGATCGATACAACGTGGTACTGGATCCGCGCTTTATTAGTCACACCACTATGGCTCCATTTTCTTGGCAGTTGGTCGCACGAATGGGTGATGAAGTGGAGCATGTATTTGGTGTTCGAGGTACGTTTATCATCGGTAAGTCGGTACCAGGCCTGTTTTCCCGGCTAGGTGATAGCTACTACACGCATTGTAGTGCGGTGAGTCCTTATTGTGTCGCTCTGGATTTGAATCAACTGGCGTTCGCTCATGGCTATGGGTTAGTCATCTTATTATTGCTGCTGGTAAGCTTTTGTGTCGGAGGGGGCTGCTTTGCTATTTTAACTTACCTGTTTAGGCGCCATCGTTCTGATAAACAGCGAATAAAGCGTGGACTTGCCGAGGACGCTTTTTACTGCCTATATCAACCGATTGTTGATTTGCGTACCGAACAGGTTATCGGTTGTGAGATGTTAGCCCGGTTTGAAGATAATCAGGGGCCAATGTCTCCAGATAGATTTATACCATTCATACGTGAGCTGGATAGAACTTGGCTGTTTACTCGTCAGCTAATTAGCAAAGCGATGGATGACTTGTCCATCATATCCGGCGTCGGTGTTAGTTTTAGGGTGAGTTTTAATATTTTCCCTCAAGACGTGACTAACGATGCCATTGCCGAATTGCCCCATATACCTTCGTTAAAGGAGTCACCCTTCGATATTGTTTTTGAGATCACCGAAGATGAGTATCTGGATGGCGACAGTGCGCGGCGGAATCTGGCAGCACTGCATCAGGCGGGTTTTAGCATCGCGATTGATGACTTTGGTACCGGTTATTCCAACTTGAACCAACTGAAGAAGCTGCATTGCCAATTGTTGAAGATTGACCGGACTTTTGTTTTTGACATGGAAGAGGGCAGTATCAAATCGTCACTTATTAAACATATTGTTGCTATCGCCCACGGATTGGGATTGAAAGTAGTGGCCGAAGGTGTCGAAAACAAGATGCAACGTGATGCCTTAGTTGATTTAGATGTTGAGTACGGCCAAGGTTGGGCATTTGGCAAGCCAATGCCCATTGTACAATTGAACCAGTTGTTGCAGACGCAAAGAAACAGCGTAGAAAGGCAGCCGTAGCGTTCAAGTGACTAAAGATCTGACATCGAATGACGAGACTTGTTACAGCGACTATCGGCTGTACTTTAGTACCACGCCTTTAAATGGTTTATCGAGATAGGTCTGCTCTCGCGGCTTACTCATCTCGAAAGAGAAACCTAATGTCGCCATCTTCTTACTGAACTTGGCATGACGACCACGGCCAGGATCAACCAATATGATCTCGCACTGTGCTTTACAGTGTTGGTCGATAAAACCTGCGAGCATTTCGATATGTTCATCTTCATACAACAGATCACTACCAACGATGAGATCGAAAGTGCCTAATTCGGTGACCTCATCAGCCCAGCCAGTGCGAACAAATGGGATCTTAGGATCATCATTTAACTGGGTGTTTTTCAGCATAAAGCTTTCAACTTCGGGGTGATAATCTGTTGCGGTGATGTCTGCATTCAGGTGATTGAGTAGTAAGCTGCTAAGGCCGATACCACAGCCGACTTCTAAGATGCGTTTGTTCGCAAAGTCAAAGTCATACAGGTAATGAGCTAAAACCTGAGCAGAGGGCCAGACGATACCAAACAGTGGCCATGTGGCGGAAGATATCCCTAACTTTTCGGCAATACCATCGTTGTCTTCAAACTGCTGATTGTCGCGTAATGTACGCAGATGAATATCGATATCTTCAAATTCATGGGTGTTGTAGCTGACGCGTAAACTCATTGCTGCGGCTCTTATACAGAGGAATGGAAGCAAACAACTTGTTTAACAAGGCATGTGCCAGAGAGTTTTCACCATACATCAGCAAGCAGGGAATAGCGAATTGGCTGCCACGACGACAGGGCCTGTATTGATCGAGATTGTTTGCCGATCTAGGTCCAGATCGACAGCGGTGGATCTTTTACTACGCAATGCAATATATCGGTTCGCGATATGATGCCTTGTACTTGCCCTGATGAATCTACAACGGGTAGGGCTTCGAGCTTTTCTTCTAACATCACCCGCGCAGCTCGCCGGATATCGGTCACCGGATCTGCGGTAAGCACTTGTTGTTCTCCCGTGTCGAGAAGCATAGCTAGGGTCGATTCACGGTATGCTGCCTCGGGGTTAGTTAACATGAGGTGATACAGTTGTGCTCTTGATATGGCGGCGATCAGTTGGTTACCTGTTACTACGGGAAACAACTTGTAGGGATACTGTTCAAAGGTTTGAAACAGACGTTCGATAGAAAAATCTGGCGTTACGCTAACCACAGGACGGCTCATTACTTGGTAAACATGGTATACCGGCTCGCGCTGCCCCTGTGACTTTAAGACCTGGTTGTACTTTGTTATCAGGCCTTCTGGTGCTTGGTAAGGCTTCTCCTCTTCCTGCGTTTCTGCAGGTGTCATGTTTTGGCGAACCGATGCTTCAATCTCTTGTTGCAACATGAACTCCTGACGCACTTCCCCTTTAGCGCTATCACTGACCGCTTCCACCTTTTTGAGCATCTCGAGGGTGCCGGAGAATATACGTCCTTGGGGAGAGTAGATATAAAACATAACTTTATCCGTTGATGTCTGTGTGTTTTGGCACCGGTAACTAAGGAACCTTGGTCAAGCGCTGCGCAAGACCTGTGTGTTTGCGCAATTCGTTATTTCTTAGTGATACTTTTGTGATAACTGCTCTCCAAACTGAATTTGGTTTGTAGTGAAACACTCGAAGTTCATTTAGTGGTACGTCTTGCACAGGAATAACGATCTCCTGTTTGTCGTTCAATGGCTGGCGAGAGTTTAAAACCGTTCGTCGCGTTTTATCACCTTTGATGGACGCTGAGGTTTAAAACTTGGGACAACCCTTATGCTTAAGAATACAAAGAGAGTTTTATTGACTGCGATGGTGAGCGCCATCGGTTGGTCAGGCGCTGCCAATGCAACGTATGTAAAAGTGGAAGTTAGCAGCTTGTTTGCTGAAGGTGGATTGGCAATTACGCCCGTGTGGATGGGTTTTCACGATGGCAGTTTCGACAGCTTTGATGCGGGTTCCGCGGCTTCTGCTGAGCTGCAGGCGTTGGCTGAAAATGGTGATACATCTGGTATATCCGCTTCATTTACTGCCTCTCATGCCGATGGGGTGCAAGGTACGTTGGCGGCCTTTGGTGGTATGGCACCCGTTTTTGAGCCTGGGGAGAGTGCTACTTCGGATGTGTTTGAAGTGGATGCCGCTAGCAGTGGCTATTTCAGCTTTCTATCTATGCTTATTCCCACCAATGATGGTTTTATCGGCAACGACGATGCCATGGCTTACTCGCTGTTTGACATGATGGGTGAGTTTCAGGATTTGGATATTCTGGTATTGGGGTCATCTGTTTGGGATTCCGGCACAGAGCTTAATCGTGGCTTTGGTTCGCCCTTTTTAGTGGGGGCTGATGGCGAGGCTCGGCAGGATGAAAATGGCGTTGTTGGTTTTCATACCGGCCTGGATGTACTTCCCGGCGGCTTAGCGATTATTGGCGGATCAACACCTACCGGTTATACCATCGACGAGATGGCTGCTGACTTTACCCAACAGGGCTTTGAAGTGGCGAGGATCCAGATCCGTGAAGTGCCAGATCCGGCTATTATCGGCGTATTCGCGCTCAGTGCCTTTGGTGTAGCAGCACTGCGCCGGAAGCGAGGCCAGACTTTGTAGCTGATAGCTAATCTTGTGTATTTTGATGAAGAAAGCCCTCTCATACATTGAGAGGGCTTTTTACTGAAGTGTGAATACTATTTCGTTGTCGCTTGAGGCAGATTTTTAACCCTAAAACTGACTCTAAACATGATGCTGTACAGTACGGGTACAGCGATCAATGTGAGTAGCGTTGCGAAGGTGAGGCCGCCCATAATTGTTACGGACATATCGGCAAAGAAAGCATCAAACAACAGCGGTGCCATACCTAAAATCGTGGTGATGGCAGCCAATGACACAGGCCGTAAACGGCTTAGACTGGCATCGACGATGGCTTCCCGCACCGGTTTACCTTCTTCAATCTGTAAGTCGATCTCTTCAATCAACACAATAGCGTTTTTGATCATCATGCCGAATAGACTTAAGAAGCCTAATAAGGACATAAATCCGAATGGCATATCAGTGGCGATCAGCCCGGATACGACGCCTACTACCGCCATGGGTACTATTAGCCAAATGATGAGAGGTTGTCTGACCTTACCGAATAGCAATACGGTGACTAATAGCATGATAAGAAAACTCACCGGTAAGCCACCACCTAGTGCTTTCTGCGCATCTCTTGATGACTCGTATTCACCACCCCATTCCAGTTTGTACCCATCTGGTAGTGGGATAGCTTCTAGCGCGGGTTGCAGTCGAGTCAGTGCGGCTGCCGCAGTTTCATGAGCTGCAGGCTCTGCGAGTACACTGATGGTGCGGATCCTATTCCGTCGCTGACGCAATACGTCTTCGCTGGCCAGTTGGATTTTTTCCATTACCTGACTCAATGGAATATAGCGGCGTTGTTGTGCGCTCCATACTTGAGCGTCACGCAGGCTATCGACCGTCGCATTTTCAGAGTTTGGCGTCTTAGCGACGATAGGGTAGTCGTAGTCGCCGTCGCGAAGTTTACCCAACTGTAATCCGTTGGTGGTGTACTGCACCGCATCAGCAAAGTCGGCGCGGGTTACACCGGCGACACTGGCGTTATACTCGTCGTACAAAGGCATCATGGTGATCACTTTTTCGCGCCAATTATGTCGGGTGTCTTTTACCTGACCATCGGCACGAAACAGTGCTAAGGCTTGTTCGCCCAGCTGCCGTAATACGGTTGCATCTGGCCCTGAAAAACGCGCTTCGATTTTGGCTGCAGAGCCAGGGCCAAAAATTATCCGTTTTACATAAATGTCTGCATCAGGATCTAAGCTTGCTAATCTGTCGGCGATTGTGTTTGCAAAAGCATCGATATTGTCAGCGCTATTCATACGAACCAGGAACAGTCCATAGCTTTCGTTGGCTGATTCGGGAGCGTAGGTGAGGGTAAAACGATCGGCACCTCGGCCAATAAAGGTACTCACCGAATCAACATTGTCACCCGCCATGACAACTTTCTCTGCTTCCGCCATTACGGCTTCTGTGGTGCGAATGTCTCGATTTTGTGGACCCCAATAATGGATATAAAAAATGGGGGTGTTTGACGGAGGAAAGAAGCCTTTTTTCACATTGCCAAAGTTTGCATAGGCGACCGCTGTTATGGCAATAAGAACGGCAACGGTTAGCCATCGAAATTTTAATGCGCCGCGAAGTGCAGCCAAATAGCCTTTATGCAAGAACGAGTTAAAACTCTCTTGGCTGCCTTTATTCTCTGTTTTGTAGAAATAGCTACCAAAGAGTGGTGTGGCTGTGACAGCCAAAATCCAGCTTAATATCAGAGAGATTAAGATGACGGCGAAAAGTGAAAACAGGAATTCTCCTGTTTGATCATCGGATAGCCCTATCCCTGAAAAAGCAGCGATCCCAATCACAGTCGCCCCAAGTAACGGCCATTGAGTGCGCTTGACGATAAAGCTTGCCGCTTCTCTGGCAGATTTGCCTTGCTGCATTCTCAGCATCATGCCTTCGGCAACCACAATGGCGTTATCGACGAGCATGCCCATGGCGATCACCATGGCGCCAAGGGAGATGCGCTGAAGTTGTAACGAGAACAACCACATCGTCATGATTGTCCCCATGACCGTCATCAACAAGATTGAGCCAACGACGACACCTGAGCGCCAGCCCATAAACAGGCAAAGCGTTAACGTCACAACGATGACAGACAGTTGAAGGTTCAATAAAAAGCCATCAACAGATTCATCGACCACTTTGCCTTGGTCATAAATAGCATCTAGCGTGATACCTGCAGGCAATCGTGCCAATACGGCTTTGACTTGCTCTTGAACAGCCTTGCCCACTTCAACGATGTTGACATCATTTTGTGCGGCCACGGCGAGGGTGATCGCTTGATCTCCCTGGTAGCGGATCAAGTGGGGTTGTACATCTTTAGTTTCGAGCCGCAGATCTGCAAAATCTTGGATACGGATCGTCGCATTGCTGCCCGGTACAGCGAGCATCAAATTGCCGATCTCTTGCAAGTGGTTCTTAGCGGCTTCAATTGGAATGCGTACCTGATTGCCTTCTATCAGCATACGGCCACTATTAAACGGGCGCAGATTATACTGCAGTAGAGCGGCCACATCGGGGAATGACAGTCCTAGCCCTGCAATATGGTTTGGATCCATTTCCGCGACGATCTGCTCCTGCATAACGCCATTCACTTCGACTTTCGCAACGCCGGGAACCATCAGTAGATCTCGTCGGATAATGCGAGAGAACTCACGTAACTGATACGGAGTGAAATCTGGCGCCGTTAACGCGTAGTAAAGACCGAACACTTCACCGAAATCATCGACCACTTTTGGCTTGCCTGCACCATTGGGCAGACTGCCTGACATGTCTGAGAGCCGCTTACGTAGTTCATCCCATATCTGTGGTAGCTTGTCAGCATCGTAGTTGGTTTTTATCTCAACGGTGACTTCCGATTGACCTGGTTTTGAAACCGAAGTGACGCGCCGTAGCTGGGGCATTTGTTGGATAGCGATCTCGACAGGCTCGGTGATTTCACGTTCAACTTTAGCGGCACTGGCACCGGTATAGCTGGTCAGCACTTTGGCCTGCTTAATCGTAAATGCGGGATCTTCCAAGCGGCCAATATTACTTAACCCGACCATTCCGCCAATCAGGCAGACCAGGATCATGAGCCATGTATTTACGGGCGTATTAATAGAGTAGCGTGCGATATCCATGAGGTTTACTCCGCAACGTAACGTTGAACGAGTAACCCTTCGTTCATTTGCGAAACACCTGCCGATACCACTTCATCACCTTCCTCTAACCCTGCACGAACAATGGCAAAGTTGCCGCTGATGGTTGCAACGTCTATGGCTGCTGCGGTGACGGTTTTGCTCTCGGGTTGGTACTTCCATACGCTAAAACGTTGTTCGCCGAGAGGTACAATTGCATTTAGCGGTACCACTATACCCGCTTCATGATGCTTGTTTTGTACGTTCACCTCTACGTAAGCTCTAAGACCGGGGGTTAGGCGTATATCCTCAGGTGGATCCATTTCGAACAGTACTTTATAAGTTTGCGTGACGGGATCTGGTTCGGTGGTATGTTCGATGTAATGGATATCAAATGTTTTGTTGATAGCACCATTGATAAAGGCCTGTGCGCTGATAATTTCGTTGCTGATATTGGCACTTAAAATGCGCTCAGATACGTTGAGCTCGAAGCGTACTTTGGACACATCTTGCAGCGTGACAACGGCCGTCCCTGCGCTGATATAGCTATCGTTTTCTAACAAACGCTCACTGATTAATGCATCAAATGGGGCTTCCAGCTTAGAGTCACTCAGATCCTGACGGCTGTTTTCAAGGTCAACCAAGGTGATCTCAAACTGAGTCTCGGCATTATCTAAGTCTCTTTTCGCCGCGAGCTTTTTGTCATATAGAGAAAGAAGTCTATCCAGTTCTAATCGGGCTTGCTTATGGCGGGCAAAATTTTCTCTCACTCGTCGTTCAAAAGGGGCGCTATCCATCGTCGCCAGCAGGTGGCCTTTTTTAATGGTTGTGCCCTGGATCATATCGGTGAAATTCAATCGTCCAGACACTTCGAAATTCAATTTAACCGTCTTCACCGGCTTTACTGTGGCAGGAAACTGATAAGACTGTTGTTCATTGGCAAGTGTGACAGGAGATAGCTGAACCACTTTTGGAGTTGCCACATGGGTGGCAGTTGGCGCTTCATCTCCGGAACAGGCGACAAGTACCATAGACAACATAACGAATGGCAATTGGAAAAATTTCACGGGAATACCTACAGGATGCATACATAACAAAAATGTGTCGACAAGTTAACATATTTACAAAAAGTGTAAACATGGAAATTGCGAAGTGTGGTCTAAGTCGCTACTCTGTCGGCAGATAGCAGAGTGCAGAATTCATAAGAAGTAGAATGCCTTCCACGACACAGACCATCCTTGATGCCGCCCGTGATTGCTTTTTTCGTCATGGGTACAGTGCAACCAACATTTCAATGATCAGCCGTTATGCTGAGATTTCTCGAGTCACGATACACAAGCAGTTCTCGAACAAAGAGGTTCTTTTTCGTGAGGTGTGTTTGCGTCATCACCAAGAAATGCAGGCAAATCTGCCGAGTTTTAAGGCGCAATACAAAGATACCTGGTCGACGCTTGAAGCGATGCTGCTTGATTGGGCGAAGCCTATATTTGAAGAAATAAGTGACTCTGTGGTGTTGCAGGATATTGTTCAAGCGGCTAATAAGTATTGCGTTGATGCGATGGCTGCTCATATTGAAGTGCTGAGTCAATTTGTCGGTGAATTACTACGAGAAGGTGAGCGGACTGGGCAAGTTGACTTGAGTCGTTGTGGGCTATCTGAACTGCAGTTAGGTAGCAATTTGGTATTGTGCGCCAAAGGTGTATTTACTACGGCAACCACGAAACAAGCACGTGAAACTGTGTCGAACATGGTTAAGCTGTACCGAGCTGCACTCACCTAATCGGCATGATTGGAGTGTGCGCATTGAGCTGGATCTATAGGAAACGTTTTAGTGGAACAACACGGTGAATATTCGATTCAATGTCAGGGCCGAGTTCTTTTGGTTGATGCTAATGGGCCGTGGAATGAAGAGTTGATTGTTAGTTATAAAGCCGACATGTTGGCTGTGATTAGACAATTAAGTCCTAATCCGTGGGCATGTATTATCATAGTTCACGGTACCGGATTAATGACGCCTGAAGCTGAAAAAGAGATGGCGAGCCTAGTCAAAATGAGAAAGGCGCTGGGTTTAACCTCTACCGCCATGGTTACCGGAGATACGGCGGTAAAGTCGATCGTTCGAGCGCAGTTCGAACGGGTATATTGTAGCGCTGGCATCAATTACCGTTTTTGTGACACACGGGCGCAAGCTTATGAGTGGCTAGCAAGTATTGGTTTTGAGCGGGAGCGTGTTTCCTGAATTGAAGACCACGCTCACCAGCGTCTTGCCACTCTCAGCCATTAGATATTCAAGTTTCTCTATTCGGCGGTACGCTTTTATTTCAGCAGACAAGCTTTTTGTTGCTGGCGTTGGCTGTACTTTAGACTAATCGTTTTTAATTTTTTCAATGGGGTCAGTACAACGGCATTACCCGTGATCACTAGCACAAACCCTAATACGGTATTCTCCTGCCATACAAAGCCTTCAAATAGTGTACTTAGTATCACCGCCACAATTGGGAACAGAACAATGGTATAGCTGGCTTTTTCTGGGCCTATATTTTTTAGTAAAACAAAGTAGCAAGCGAAAGCGAATACTGTACCGAACAATGTTAAATAGGCCAGTGAAGCGAGATAGGACCTGCGCGTATCAATGATAAATTCAGCACCGCTAAACTCGATGTAAACTAATAAGATGATGCTGCTGTAGAACATCCCCCAAGCGTTGCCCTGTAAGACCCCTATGCCTTTATTGGAGTTTCTTACGCTCACCATATTTCCCAGAGACGCCATAAATGTGCCGAGCAACGCCATCACCAGTCCTATCATTGCAGCACTGGAGAAGTCGAAGCCGCCAAAGTCGTGCCAGAAAAGAGCGACAATTCCGGCAATCCCTATCGACGCGCCAATGTATATTCGACTGGCAATACGTTTACCGAAAAACAGACGGGTATTGATAATGTTAATGATCAACAGTGTCGAGAAGGCGATTGAGGTCATCGCGGAATTTAGATAAGCCTGCGCCCAATATAAGACCAGATAGTTAAAACCAAAATTAAAACAGGCCAGTAAGACAAAATAGCCATGCTCTCGAAGGGAATAATTCATTTCAAGTTTTCGCCACTTGCAATATCCCCACATCAGTATTGCAGCCATGGTAAAGCGATAAAACAGTGACACTTCAGGCGCTACTATGCCTAATTGAAATTCGATGGCTAACCAGGTTGAGCCCCAGATCAACACGGTGCTTAGGTAGAGAAAAGAATTTTTCATGGAGGCCTCCCGCTGATGTTCCAAGAATATGAACAGGGAGTAAAAGTAACGCTGATACTGTCTAAGTAACATATACAGTTTTTTATAAATAAGACCTGCACAGATGTGTGCTGAAGCGGGATGGGTGAATTGTTAGTTGTCGCTACTGGTCAGTCTTGAATGAATGCGATTTGACTCGCTAGACAGGAAAACAGTAAATCAGCGCATATCGCGTCTATGCTCCTAGGGTTTCATTTTGCTAGAATGCGCGCCATACCGATTTGTTAACACATACGTCAGCGTTCATAAGAGAGAAGATTTATGCCAGCTTACGCAGTAGGACACAAAGTCCCTGATTCAGATTCGATTTGTTCAGCTATCGCTCTTTCGTACCTGAAAACCACCATTGGTGAAGAAACACTGCCTGCACGTTTAGGTGAACTGTCACCTGAAACTCTATTCATATTAGATAAGTTTGGCTTTGAGCAACCAGAGCTCAAAATGACTTTTGCTGATACCGATGGGATCTATGTCGTTGACCACTCAGACCGTATTCAAGGACCTGATGACATCGATGACACCACGGTTTTAGGTATTATCGACCATCATAAGTTGGGTGACATAACGACATCGACACCGCTTGAGTGCTGGATCCGTCCGGTAGGTTGCACCAATACTATTATCAAAATGATGTACGACTTCCACGGCGTTGAGATCCCGAAAAACATCGCTGGTGCAATGATGTGCGCGATTTTAAGTGACACCGTGATATTCAAGTCACCGACGTGTACAACTGCAGATATTAAGTGTGTTGAAGCGCTGGCCGAGATCGCTGGTATCGAAGATTACAAAGCGCTGGGAATGGAGATGTTCACGGTTAAGTCATCTGTTGAAGGCACGCCTTTGCGTGAGCTCGTCCTACGTGATTTTAAAGACTTTAAGATGGGCGACAACGTCATCGGCATTGGTCAATTAGAAGTGATTGATTTGGCGCTGTTTGATGAGATGAAAGCCGATCTGCAAGCAGATATCGCAGCGGTCAAGGAAGAGGGTGATCGCCACTCTGTTCTATTGTTGCTCACTGACATTATGAAAGAGGGCTCTGAACTGCTAGTGGCCAGTGATGACGCAGCCTTGGTCGAGAAGGCATTCGGCAAGTCGTTAGTTGATGGAAAAGCTTGGCTAGATGGCGTGATGAGCCGGAAAAAGCAAGTTGTCCCACCGTTACAAGATGCGTTTGCATAGGCCATTGTTGAATAACAAGATTTCAGGTTAAAGCTGATTGCAAAAGGCTACAGGTATTAAGGGCCGTCACGTCAAGTGACGGCCCTTTTTTTCACCCGCTTTTATCCTGCGACCCTCATCCTTAGCAAAATTCTCTCGCAATCTGTTTATGTAACAGTTAAATTTTTAAAAACTGGCCTATACAGATATATTTGCTTATGTCACTTTCACTCCATAAAGACTCGCATACCTTCCTCTATCAGCAGGTGATTGACCTGGTTCGAGAGATGCAACGCTCTGATGCATTGAAAGCTGGGGATAAGCTGCCTTCGCTACGCAGTCTTGCCACAAAACTGAGCGTCAGCGTACCAACCATCAAGCAGGCATACATCGAGTTGGAACAGCAGGGGCTCATCTACGCTCGGGAAAAATCGGGCTATTACCTGAAAGCGTTAGAGCCTAACGCTGTGTCCCCCACCAAAAGTAAACTGGCCAAAAAGCCTGTGCCCGTCACCCGTCAACAACTTATTGAACAGGTTTATCAAGGGATCCATCAAGCGGGAAACCTCCCTCTGGGCGTCGCTAATCCCGTCGCCACGATGCCAGCAAGTAAAGCGTTGAATAGGGCGATGAGACGGGTCATGTCTGTGGCAGGTGATCGTGCTTTTCAGTATGGGCCTACGCAAGGTTACGAGCCGCTGCGGCAACAGTTAGCGATGCGGTATTTGGATCATGGGTTGCAGGTCAATGCGGATGAGATCGTTATTACTAATGGTGCTCAAGAGGCGATCTGTTTAGCGCTGCAGGCGGTGGCGAAACCGGGAGATGTGATCGCAGTAGAGACGCCGTGTTATTTCGGTATTCTGGAGCTAATCGAAAGTTTAGATATGCTGGCATTCGAGATCCCCCTGTGTGCAGATGAAAGTATCAGCATTGCAGATATTGAGGGAGCCGTAGATCAGCATGATATTGCAGCTGTTGTGTTATCTAGCTCGATCGCCAACCCGATGGGGTGTTGGTTAAGTAACAGTAAAAAGAAAGAGATTGTGCGTTTGCTAGAGTCCCGAAACATTCCTTTGATTGAGGACGATGTGTACGGTGAGCTCTATTTTGGTAGCGAGCGAGGATTACCTGCACAGGTCTTTAGCAAAAAGAACATGGTACTAACTTGTTCTTCCTTTTCTAAAACCGCCGCACCAGGTTATCGGATCGGCTGGGTACTTGCTCCAGGTTTTGCCGACAAAGTAGGTCGCTGCAAACGTGCTTTTTCATGTTCTGCACCGCTTTTGAATCAGTGGACCATCACAGAGTATATGCGCAGTGGCGAGTACGACCGCTATATTCGGCACCTCAGGCAGGTGCTGCAAACGAATAAAGATCGCATGGTTAGCTTGGTTCGTGAGTCTTTCGGGCCTAACGTTTTGGTCAGTGACCCAAAAGGCGGAGCGGTTTTATGGCTGGAGTTTGACCGCGCTATAGATGGTGATGAATTGTTTCAGGCGGCATTGGCTAAGCAGATCAGCATTAGCCCCGGCAGCCTGTTTTCGCCTATTAATCGGTTTAAACATTGCATCCGAATTAGTTACAGTTTGCCCTGGTGCGAACAAGTAGAGCAGGGCGTAAAAACACTGGCAAGCTTGGTAAAGGAAATGGGTTAGCTATCGAAAAACCGATAGGCCTATTCTTGGCTATTCTTTCGGACGTTTCTTTTGACGGCTTTGGCTGATTAAAATCTTGGCGACTCTCGGTTACTGACAGCTAATGCGTTCGCTCTTACGTCAGTTTCCGTTTCTGCAAAGGGTTTGTAGAGCCACTCCCAAATCGAGGTGGCTTCGTACATGTTTAATGAGTGTCGGTACCTGGTTGAGTTTTCATTTTCTTCAAGTGTGTAGGTGAAATCTTCTCGTATCGGTGTATGAATGGGTATCAGTCCTAGCGTAAAAAGAGTACCAAAAATGCCGTTGCCGCAGGTTGGGTAGGTATCTGGAGCATGCAAGGTGAGTTTTGTCTGGCTTGTATCATCGTCGCTAAGCTCATATATGTGTGATCGCTTGAGTACGATGTAATCTGGGTGATCAGCGTTCGTCACGTGAACCATTATTTTCGAATGGGCACCCGGGTAGGCATCTTCAGGTGTTGTGGCTAGATACACATTAGAAGTGCACGCCGAGAGCCATTGCATGGCAACAACTAGCACAGCTATTTTGTTTGCTAGCCTCATGATGTTACTCCTTCCATGTCCGCCACAAGCGATTTTCACAAGCTAATTTTTTATACCTGCTTGTGGTAACTCAGATTCATTTGTCACCTTAAAATGCGTCAGATCTATCGTGGCAGAATAGCCGACGTTTTGGCGTTGGTAGACGATGAATAATTGGTTGTCAGCTGTGACAGTACTGCCCAGTACAATGTCGATATTTGAAAGGACCTCGGTGTAGTTACTCCCGTCGATATTCGATAACGCAATTGTCTGCATATCGGCGCTGCTAAGCTGCTCATCTTTATTGCTATCCTGTTTTATGACTTCGTACATCAAGGCTGAAACTGTCACCGCAACGGGCGCGTCAAGCGGCGCGCTGTGGGATAAGCTTTCACGATTGAGTAGGAGGTAGTCATTGTGGGGCAGCAACCACTGTTTTCGGTCGCTGGTGGTGTCCATAAACAGGTAATTTCTTGTCGAAGATAACGACTTACTGTAGCTAGCGCTATTGCGTCCTTGTACTGAGTTAAGTGGTACAACTGCGTAATGAGAGTCAGAAATCACTGACATATGACCGAATTTCCAGCTTTCTTCAATTTTCTCGCTGTCGTCGGATTCAATCTGCTCTTCAACATGAACAACATTGTGAACGGTGCGGTCTTGTGTGAGCTCGAATGCGACGATGATAACCCCCACAAAGGTTGCCAAAATCACCGCAACACCAGCCAACGAAATCATGATGCCGTTAAAACGCCATATCCATTTAAAAAAATTACTCTCTTCCATGCGTGCTCAATCTAATTATTCAAAACGTGGATGATTATAAACATAACGTTTTGATTAACTGTCGATTAATTAACTATTTTTGATCTATAACTTGTTACCTTGTATTTCACAGGCATGATCGCGGATGCTTCTTTTGCCTGTGAAAGGGTTGGCTATTATGTCGCTAGTATTAATCCAGATCTTTCGCTGAATGACGCTCAGGTACTTGCTCTTCTTCAGGACCCCATGTCAGGTTCACCCGTCTACCGCGTTTAACCGCGGGACGCTCACCTATCTCTGTCGCCCACCGCACTAGATGTTTGTAGGAACTGACTTGCAAGAACTCCTGCGCTTCGTAAAGGGTGCCGGTCACTAAAACGCCATACCAAGCGAACACGGCAATATCGGCAATAGTGTATTCATCACCACATAAATAGCGTCTTGAAGCCAACTGTTGGTCGAGCACATCAAGCTGCCGTTTCACTTCCATGGCGTAGCGGTTAATTGGGTACTCGTACTTCTCCGGCGCGTAAGCATAGAAATGGCCAAAGCCACCCCCGAGAAACGGTGCTGAGCCCATTTGCCAAAAAAGCCACGACATACATTCAGTTCGCGTTGTTGTGTCTGTTGGTATGAGAGCACCGAATTTTTCAGCCAGATACACCATAATTGACCCCGATTCGAATACTCGAATTGGCGGTGTGGTACTCATATCCAGTAGAGCGGGGATTTTCGAGTTGGGGTTTACGGCGACAAAGCCACTACTGAACTGATCGCCTTCCATGATATCTATTAGGAAAGCATCGTACTCCGCTTGTTCAATGCCAAGCGCCAGTAACTCTTCCAATAGAATCGTGACTTTTACGCCATTGGGGGTAGCCAATGAGTAGAGTTGGAGCGGGTGTTTGCCCACTGGCAGATCTTTTTCATGGGTCGCTCCGGCAATAGGGCGATTGACGCTGGCAAATTTACCGCCACTGGCGTTATCCCAAGTCCAGACTTTCGGTGGGGTATAGCTTGTATCACTCATAATAGGCTACCTAATTGCGAAATCTTACCGTTAACAGCTCAACGAAAAATATGGCTTACTCATTCTTAAGTTTTGACTTTGGCATTTTTTGAACGAGTGTTCAAGGTTGTGAGGTGCGAAGCGAGTTAGGGCTGCTTGATACCTTTAATCCGATATACCAATGGTACCTGCTGTTCTTTAAACAGAAGTTGGTAGCCTTTATCCTCGACATACTGAAGATCTGGCAGACAGTTGTAAGGACTGAATGGGGACTCTTCAAACTCTTCGACCTTGATCCCCGCTTTGACTAACGCCGTAAATAGCTCTCCAAGTGAGTGGGCCCATACGGCTGTTGGCGATTTTTCTCCGCTACAGTTTTCTGTGTAGGTGCCTTCCTCTTCGACGTCTGGCTGTTGCTTAGGAAAGTAAGAGTAGCCCGAATACAGGTCTATGCAGGGATGGAACTCGATAAGGTGCAGCTCACCGTTATCTTTAAGTGCTTTGGCCACTGTTTCGGCCCAACGATCCAGATCGGGCAACCAACATAAAGCGCCATAGGAGGTGAATACAATATCAAACTGTTGCTGATTGGTATCGCCGAAAAGATAGATATCCTGATTAATAAAATGAGCGTTGAGCGCTAATTTACTTGCCAAGCTTCTAGCCTGATTTATCGCCACAGAGGACAGATCGACCCCCGTTACCTCTGCCCCCATTCTGGCCCAAGAAAGGGTGTCTAGGCCAAAGTGACACTGCAGGTGGAGTAAGCTCTTATTGCTGACATTCCCCACATGAGCAAGCTCAATGGGGTTCAATGAGGAGTTACCTTTTAAAAAGCCTTCAACATCATAAAATTTGGAATCCACATGTACATCTGTTCGTTTGTCCCAAGCGGCTTTGTTGAGAGCGATGTAGTCCATACTATGTGATTCCAAGTGAGTTAAAGCAGATTTGGGTTAGTTATATTGCGTTGTTGACTCGTCATTGCGAGTGATAGGTCATAGTAACGTTAAACCAAATTGCTTTGCCATCTCTTCATTAATGCTGAATCTGACTTCATCACTATGGGATTCAATTAATTCGCTTTGTGCGGCGCTTTGATACAGATCGACGGTGACCTGGTAGTTTCTATCATTTTCAATGGCCGAAAACTCTGGCGATTTCAATTGTTGCTGTGTCGCAAAATCGATTATGCCTAAATCGATAACAAGAGGGGCCGCTTTGTCTGCAGGGTTTTCAAAGGTTGCGATCACATACACTGGCGTGTTGAGCTCACTTCCCGCCACATAGGTCATGGCGTAGTAGATACCTCCTTTGGAGGAGAACACAAATCCACCACCTAAGGTATGCAGGTTTTTAGTAATATTGCGCGGTGGTAACGTATTACTGGCGCAGGCGACTAATACACTGACGAGTAACCCAACGATTAGCTTTTTCATGCGTATTATCCTTCCTACGAACAGATTATTACTATTAGAGGCTTTTACACTACTTGCTGGCTGAGTGTGTGACCAGCTCCAACATATTGGTAGCGTCAATATTGTTATTTAGGTTGACTAAATTCTAAACGCTTTCAATCACATTTCTGTCATGTCGCAGCAAGTCATGAGCAATCTTGTTTTGAATCAATGACGGCACCGCCTGTGT
This sequence comes from Corallincola luteus, assembly GCF_004336975.1. Taxonomy (NCBI): domain Bacteria; kingdom Pseudomonadati; phylum Pseudomonadota; class Gammaproteobacteria; order Alteromonadales; family Psychromonadaceae; genus Corallincola; species Corallincola luteus. Next base: position 132,694 of record NZ_SJXE01000009.1, on the reverse strand, counting down.
GCTATTCAATGGCTCGAACTGCATTTCCGTTGATTACTGAGCCAAATAGTTGAAATTTTGGCGCTGTCATGGGAAGGTGCAGGCGCTTTTGTGTGAGGTTCTTCTGCTTTGTCCTGTTGTCCGCATTAGTTAAAAATTTAAATTGTTCATCTTTATTTTTGGCCGTTTTGGTCTTTTATCAGGGAAAGAGAGTTTTGAACAACACTACATGGCAAATGCTGGTAGCGGGATTCAGTGCGTGTTTATTTTTGGCTTCGTGTGGCGGCGGAGGCGAAAGTACTGAGCCTACAGAGGTCATTGAAGCATCAGAAGTTGTTACGGCGGACGTTGAGCAAGAGGTCGTCGACACGCCTGTCGAAACAGCTCCAGAGCAACCGTTACAACCCGTTGAGCAGCCAGCTACCATTATACCGGAACTACCCGCATCCACCGCTCCAGAAACACCTTCAGAAATACCTGTGCAGCCACCTGCAAGTACAGGGAGCGTTCCTGTGCCAGTTTTGCCTCCTGCAGTGCCACAGCCTGAAAGCCCTACAGGTACCTTGCCTGTGCCATCGCCAGACCAACCCGTGGTGATTATTTCAAAGCCGGATGAACCTGCATTACCGGAAACGCCGCCTAGGGCAGAGCCGGAGGAACCTGCGTTACCGGAAAAGCCGCCAGAGGTAGAGCCAGAGGAACCTGCGTTACCGGAAAAGCCGCCAGAGGTAGAGCCAGAGGAACCTGTGTTACCGGAAACGCCGCCAGAGGTAGAGCCAGAGGAACCTGCATTACCGGAAACGCCGCCAGAGGTAGAGCCAGAGGAACCTGAGTTACCGGAAAAGCCGCCAGAGGTAGAGCCGGAAGAACCTGCATTACCAGAAACGCCGCCGGGGGTAGAACCGGAGGAACCTGAGTTACCGGAAACGCCGCCAGAGGTAGAGCCAGAAGAACCCAAGTTACCGGAAGCGCCGCCGGGGGTAGAGCCAGAGGAACCTGAATTACCGGAAGCGCCCCCAGAGAGTGATCCCAATGAACCGGAGGATCTGCCTCCTGGTGACCAACCCGTTCCTAAGTTAGTGTGGAGTGCGCCAGCTACGCGAACTGACAGTAGCCCGTTAAAAGCATGGGAAGTAGATAAATACCAAGTCTGGTATGGACAGGAGAGAGACAATCTTACTCTATTTGACGAGGTGCCTGGTGGGCCGATGACAGTTGAGCTTGATGTGTCGAAACTTAAGCCTGGTTACTATTTCTTTGCCGTAACGGTGGTCGATGTGAATGCGCTTGAGAGTGAGCGTTCCGAGGTTGTTCTCAAAAAAGTACCTGATGATTTATTGCCCTCAAATGGCGAACCACTACTCGCTAGTGAAGAAAGCCTGAGCGATACTAATTTATGACCAGAGCATACTGAATAACGATGGGTGATGATCAGGAAAGTATTTGTTTGGCTGTGCGGCTATTTGTTGTTGTTTTCTTTAGCCGGCTTAGCCCTACGGCTCTATGTATCAAATCAATATCTCGCCGCCTATGACGAGGTTGACCGGGCGTTAATCCAGGCAGTAGATAGCCGGGAAGAATTTCTTGGTCAAGGCCTGACAGCGAAGCGACAACACCCGAAGTGACCGAGGTGCTCCATGCCGGTGAATTTGCCACCAGCCCATCATAGTATTGGCATCTTATCGAGATAACCGACGATGCTCAATTTAATACTAACTTTTGGTCCGACAAGGATAAGTAGGGTTAGCTGCTGTTTTATGGAAAGCGTAAGTAGCACTGCTGCATTCGATGGCGATAGCCATTTAAAAAAGCCACAATAGGTGGCTTTTTTAACGATGGTACATCAAGTTTACTAACAACAGGTTGCTCTAATATTCACTCCGTTATTCTATTATCAGACGTGAAGTGAACGCTTTTTCGACGTAGGGTTTTTTCTATGGCTAGTAGCCGACAAAGTATATAACGTTCTCAGGTGGTTAGGGATATTGCTATGGAGCAAAAGGAAAAGACAGTAGGTCATAAGAAGGTGCCGTCTTTATTAAGGTGGGTTGGCTTAATCATGTCAGCGACGGCGATTTTTGTTATTGGCTATCTATTACTTTTGGCTGTCATGGCCTTTGGTCTGCGTATCTATATTGAACAACATAATGACCGCTATGATGAAATTGATCGACACCTTATTGATCGTGCATCTAAAGACGGTGATTTTATCGGTGAGGGCTTGGTAGTAAAACGCGCTGATGCCAAGTGGGATTGGCTTCTTGCTGATTTGGATTCTTTGGCGCAAAAAAGCGCTTCTGAGTATGAACTAGCGCCTGACGATGGCCTTGCTCATTATCGGCGTGGCTACGAGATTAAGGGGGATATTGGTTTTATTTGGTCTTGGCGATCGACACCGAAAAATTCCGAACCGCAGGACGTATTTTTGATTTATCTTTTTCATGGTCACAACGGATTCTCCCGAACGATTATTCAACCGTCTCGTGATATGACTATCGATGAAGTGATCATCGTGGGCTATTTTTCGTCAGACAAAGGCTGGCCTGAAACAGATGAAAATAGTTTCTGGCAACAACGTTACCCTGACGATGCTTATCTACCAGAGCCACTTGGGTATATTGGGGATGAGTTTTATCGTCGGAGTGAATATGACGTGCGCTTTGTTGGACGGATAAGCTCAGTGCTGCGGCAGCGCTTGAGTTACAAAAATGGGCATTACAGGATCTGCCGGCCGTTTTATGAAAACTGTGTGCGTTTACCCGATTCATTTGCTGAACGGTTAATGGCGGAAAAGATCGAGCTAGACAAAGCCAAAATAGAAAAAGCAGAGACTAGCCTGAAGTTTACTTATGGCCCTGACGGTGAAATAGATGAAGTGCTCTCCGCCGTGATTTTCGAATATGAATTTGATACCACCTCAGATGTTGGGGGTAACGAAGCGGCAATGACAGACGTTAAAGAAGGTGACGACTACTTGTTGCGCTGGCCTGTACCTGATTACCTGCTTGGCGCCGGAAGCATGCCGTTTAAGGTTGGAGAAGAAGAGTTTGATCGCTAAATATTCTGTAACAGCCGACGGCTTCGCCGGCTGTTTTCCATCAAAATGCTAAAGGCGGTTGGATATTTTAAATCGCCACCAGAGACTTTTCAGCGGATTATTGGTTTGCAATGTACTTAAGGCCGCCGTTATAAAATGATTCCGTACTCGTGCTGTCATTCCACAGTCGCTAGCTTGCTTGCGATGATAGCGTAGTGCTGCTAACTGTTTCTTGTGGGATGAAAGCAGAGTTTCGATATCATGTTCTAACAGCGCTGTGTAAAGCTGGCACCAGTCGTAGAGGCGTTGTTCAGTTAACGTCAACGTGTCGCGGTTAAGGTTTGCAAGTACGTTAGGGCCTTCTTGGTGTCCAGCCATGCTCAGGTCTAGTGCTCGCCATAAGAGAATACTGTCGTAACAAACATCAGGCTCACAAGCGATAGCAAGCATATTGATCCGTTTTGCTTCGCTCCAGCGATTTAGATGTCGCAATGCCCACTGATATTGATACCAGATATAGCCATCTACCTGCTCTGGCTGTTTGGTTGGTAATAGTGCATACCATTTAAGCGCTTCGTAAAAGCAATTGTTTACTTGCAGCAGATATCCATATCGGCCAATCATATGGCAAGATCGTTCCATGCGGTTTTTATGTCGTTGCAGAAAGCTGGCAGCAGCTAATAGTCCTGCTTCTTCAAGAGTATCGAAATAGGCCATGACCAGTGGTTCCCAAAGTGATTCTTCGGCGTGGTCAATCGTTCTTATCAGTGACAGACGGTCTTTAGCATGTACCTGTTTGGTTGCCCATAAATAGGCAGCCTTGGGGGAAATACGATTATTTTCCACGCCCCACTTAAGCTTTGCTTCAGCTTTTGATGCTGAAATAGTATCGCCAAAATGAGCTAATCCTGTTTCGTAAATCCAGTTGTTATCCTCTCGGCTGTCGATCACTTGCTGCCAGATAGGAAGTGCGTTCTCGTGTTCGTTGCTTAGGCAAAGCCGTTGAATCTTTCGTACCCATAGCCACGCATTATCATCAAACTGAGCTATTTTTTTCTCTACCATTATTGCTTGTTCGAATTGCCTTTGAGCTAACAAGTGATCCAGCCAGCTCAGTGACACCACGTCATCTTGGGGTTGAATGGAGAATGCCCGTGCCAGCCATTGTTCTATCTGAGGCGTGGCTCCCTTTAGGCGTTGAAGTACATTGGCGGCGAAAACTAGATGTCGTGCTTCGTGCGGGTTATGCTTGGCTAACTGCACTGCTGCATCCATCGCGGCGGTTTTATTAGCACAGTCTTCTGCTAACCTTGCTTGTTGGCGCCAACCTTCCGCATAGTCAGGACATTCATTCATTAATCCCAGAGAGGCTTGCAACGCTTCTTCCAACCTTCCTGTACGCCAAAATATCTCTACTCGACGGAGACGAACTGATGGAGCGGTTTGTTTGTTTTGTTCCTGAGCGTCAATTTCGTCGATGGCATCGTCAAACCTATATTGCTCGATATGAAGGTCCAACAATGCTGACTGAGCTGCTGCATAATTGGGGTTTAGCGTGAGCGCTTTGCGAATGAGTGCTTCTTTTTCCGAAACGTCTTTTATCTCGCTGTGCTCTGCTAGGTTAAGCCAAACGATTGGCGTATTAGGATTATCATCAGCGAATTCTTGGGCTAACTGTTTTGCCAAGTTTGGCTGTTGTTGCTCGCGACCCCACTCTTTGAGTGATTGCCAGCCCCATGGGTACTGCATATTTAGCTTTACTGCTTTTTTTAGATTGTCCAACGCCTCCTTATATTGGCCTTGTTGCCATTGGAGATCAGCTTCCATTCCAAATAATATGCCGTTGTCCGGTTGGTGACGCTGGGCTTTTTGAAGTACGTCGGCGGCAAGCTTTAGTTGATGCTGGCTTTCATACATTTCTGATAGACGTTGCGATACGCTGTGCCACTGTGGGCTAAGTGCCAGAGCATCACCAAATGCGGTTATCGCTTGATCTATCTGGCCCATGAGAAAATAGTTCTCTCCCAGCTCGTAGTGCACCCGTGGTACCAGCGGGAATCGTTGTTTTGCCGTGACGAGGTGGTTGGCCGCTTTTTCTAGCTGATTTTGCTGACGGTAGATAAGGGCTGATGCCAACCATGATTCCCAGCAATCTGGATAGTTTGAACGCCACTCTTTGCATAGTTCTATTAGTCTGGCAGGAGTGAGAATATCACTGCCCCAGTAATAGATATTCCACAACGCGTCTCCAAACACTGACTGTTCAGAAAGGTATTGGATAGCGCTTTCTAATGCCTGTTGTTTTTCGTCGATATTGGTGCAAGCGCGCATTAATGCTGTCATCGCAGAGTCACTATCGATATTGATCGACAGTGCATGCAAGGCGGCGTTTCGCGCTTCCAACCAGCGTTGGTTCGCATTGAGCGCTTCAGCGTAAACACTATGTACTTCCGCCAATTGGGGGATTTGTTCTACCAATGCTTCGGCTAACTTCAGCGCTTTATCTTCGGCTTGCTCGCTGATTAAGGTTCTGATGAGCTGGTAATGGGCTTCGGTATGATCTTCGAACCTTTCGGTTAATGCCTTTAGGGCATCAATTCTTTTTTGACCATTACTATGCCAGTCGGCTATTAACCATAAGGGAGTCCAGAGATTGGGGTGGCTTTCTATTTGCGTCTCTAGGTAACCATCCAACGTTTCCATATCTTCCATCTTTGCCATTAAACGGCATAAATGATCGCCAATGGTCCGATTAAGAGGCTGCTGTTGGTGTTGCAAATAGTAAAGCTGCTTTGCCTGCTCTAAGTGGCCTTGCTGCAGCAGCGATTTCGCCGTTAATAATTTAGCCTGTTCATTACTGAGGTGTGCTGACTTTTCCGAAAACAAAGTGTCGTATTGTTTGAATTGACCGGAGGTGAGAAGTTGCTCTAAACAAAACTCAATTAGCTCTGGGTCTTCAGCACGTTTTTTACATGCTTGTTCAAGAACCGCTAATCCGTTATGTTCAAGATCTAGCATTTCATAGGCTTGATAGAGCGTTATTGCAGGGCCTGCGGCTTTATCACCATATCGTTCAAAGCGCTTCTGCAGGAACTCGATACCAGCATCTTCTTGCTTTTGACTCCTCAGTGCCTGGAAATAGCTCATGGCGCTAGTTTCATTGGCTTCATCTGATGTGGCTGCCCAGCGATATAACTGTAATGCTTTGTCAAATGATTGATGGGCCCACTGCCAATTAGCAAGCGTCCATAGTGCCTCTGCTTCATGCCAACAGTATCGACGTAAAAGGCGGGTGTAGCTGCTTACCTCCTCGCGATGTTTTTTCATTGAATAAAGTTGATTGGCAAGCATTAACAGGAAAGTTGGATCTTTTCGGACATTGACTTTTTGACGTGCAAAACTAAGCGCTCTTTCCGCATCGCCGTTAGCGTTGTAACTGTGAAATGCAGATCTGATAAGACGACTTTCGTTGGGATAGCGCTCTAACAGTGCGAGGGTATAACGTAATGTTTCTTTATGGTCCAACCTGTATTGGGCTAATTCTCGATGGGCACACAAAGTAAGGCGATGATCGGCATGTTCTTGTTCAAGTAAAAGGACCATCTCTGCAGCTAGTTGCTGTTGCCCCTGCTCAATCGCATCAGAGAAACGTTCGTAAACAAGATATTCTTCGGCACCTGCTAGGTCGAATTTTTTTAATTGTTCAAATTGTTCGCCTGGTGCGAATACAAGTGCCTTGGGGCCAGTAAACTGCAGATCTTCAATGACTTCATCCGCTAACATTTCTACTTTGGAAGATGAAGAAGGATCCATTAAGTAAAAGATCCGACTAACAGAATCGTAACCAACAACAGCCTGCATGTGGGAGTTCATTGAACTGTGAGTAACGAGAGCGAAAGGAAAACCTGCATCGAGTAGGGAGATGGCAGCATCCCAAGTCAGCTCAAAGCTTCGGAACGGAATATCCTTCTGTTTTAGCCAGTTGCGTTGCAGATGGTCAGGTGTGCCGTGATAACAGATCTCTTTCGCGATATCTTCCGATGAATGCGAAAGTCCCCAGTAATTTAACAAAGCTGACATTGTAGTGGGAGCGCAGGTGAGATGTTGCTGCCGCATGTAAGGAACATCTAAAATTACCCTGCGTTGATCTTTTACTTGGCGATCTAAACGTTTTAATAGGGCTTGATGATAGCCATCTTTGCAGAGTGAAAGGTGAATGCGGGCTTTATCATAATTACTCTCTTCTAGCGCTAATCTAGCTAGTTGAGACTCTATGTAACCCTTGAATGATTTATCTGCGACAACCGCTAAGCTGGCAGCTTTCTGGACGGTATAAGCGACTTTTTCCCAGTTTTGCTCACTTTGGTACAAGCTTGCTAGCTGGCACCATAGCCTGCACGACTGGTATTCGTTAATGTGGCTTTCGGCTAGTTTGATCGCTTTTGCTCGGCTGTTGGATGCGGCGGTGGCACTGATCCAATAAGCAAGTACTGATTCGCGAGGGGTGCTTTGATAGAGGGACTGCCAGTACTTGGCGAGTTCAGTAAACGCTTTTTGCTCTAGGAGTATCTGACCTTTGGTAAACAACGCTCCTAGATTATTTGGATCGTGAAGTAACACATCATCAAGCAGACGATGGGCTTCTGAAAAATCTCTAAAGCGCAGAAGTGATTGGGCCTTGATAACTTGCCATTCGTGCTGCTTTTGGCTACTCCCGTTGGCCAAATGCTCATTTTCTTGAATAAAACTAAGGCATTCGATCGGTCCCCGAGTGTTTCCAAGATAGGCTGCATACGCAAGTGAATTGTCGTGATGGTGGGGCTGTTTGCGCCAAGCGCGTATTGTTATTGCATCTGCTAGTCTGTCACCGCCCAAGCGATTTAGTATCGTTGCTGATAGTCCGTTTGTGTTTTCCCAGAACCTTATATCACCCCACCACTCGAGACCTTGCTTATATGCATCATGGTAGCGACCCGATTTACAAAGAGTTTCGAGCTGTTCGACTTGCTGATCTAATGAAATGGAAATAGAAGGGGTAGTGACATCCATGTTTAATTCCTTTACGGCTAACTACAAAGGTATTTGTACCAGAAATTTAAAGCGTCCAATTTATAAAATTAGAATCTAATAAATTTAAGAAAAAATCGACCCCGTTGCTCACAAAATGTTTGATTGCGCTGTGGTAATGCTCTTTTCGTCTCCCTTTTCGGGGCTGTGATAGGTTTACGCCAATTTTACTAGCCAGCGTTGTTGATTCAATCGCCAGATAAATACCACGGCTTTCGCGATCTCTTCCAGTGATATACCGATAAAAGCCCCTATGAGCCCGTACTCAAAGGTGATCCCTAGTAACCAAGCACTGGGTGCTCCTACCAACAGAAAACACGCCAGCGTGATGTTCATGCTGCTGTAGGTGTCACCGCCCGATGTGAGAATGGCTGGTACTACGGAATTTATCGCTGTGGCATACAGAGATATAGCCAAAATATAGATGCAGATCCGCGCGTTTTCGGCCGTGTCTGGTGCTATTTCGTAGAGCTGAAGAAACAAATCTGCGCCGATTAAAATAGCTGCTACCGGGAGTGTGGTCACCAGCAAGACAAGTTGAATACTGTGCTTAGATGCGATTTTTGCCCGCTGAAATTTTCCTTTGCCCAATATCTGACCGATCAGTATTTGTGATGCGCTATTTAGCCCCTCCATCGGTAGCATCAGTAGCGCTTTTAATGTGCGGACGATTACGTATACGGCAAAGGCTTTGGCACCGATGGCGTTCATTACCAAGGTGTAGAATACTCTGGCGCTTTGCCAGAAAAAGCCGTCTACTGACATAGGTAGGCCAATATGAAACACTTTCCCTAGCGCTGCGAAACTTGGTCTGTGCAACGTACCATGCCAGGGGCGTTTCTTACTTGCGGCCAGCCATAGTATGACGATACTCGCACCTGAACCGGTGACGGCGGTGGATATTGCTGCACCGATATAACCCATCGGGGTAAATAGAGGCTCGCTAACCCCAGGAATAGCAGCGCCAAATATCAGTAACCAGTTGCCAATAATGTTGAGTAGGTTAAAAGCGATGCTGATTTTTACTGGGGTACGGGTGTCGCCGGTAGATTGAAAGGCGCAGGAAAGGATCGCACCGACAACCACAAACGGCATACTCCAGCCGATGATGCTTAAGTAATTGCCGGTAAGAGGAGCTACTGCTAAACCGTGCTGGGGGGCTTGCCACATCTCTAGTGTCAGTATACTGGCCAGCCATTCTCCAGCGTTGATAAACAGTATTGCTATAAGTAAGCCACAAACTACACCGACTAAGCATAAGCTTGATAGTAGCGAACCGAGCTTTCTGTTCTGGCCTGAGCCATGGTATTGAGCCAGCAATACGGCACCACCGCCTTCAATTGCAGCTAATAGGATGTGACAAAACAGGATCAACTGGATCGCGTTACCCAAGGCAGCGATGACTTGTTCACCTAATTGGCCAACCATCAGCGCATCGACAAACGACATGCTGGAAGCAAGCAGTGCTTGCACCATCAATGGCAAGGCCAAAGTAAAAAGCTGGCGGCTTTGTCGGGTCTTAATCGTGCGCAGCATCGGCTGTGGTTTTTAGTAGTGGCGCGATCGCTTGACGTAACTGGCTGTGGTGCCGCTCAACACCATCTAGCAGATAAGTTAGCCATTGCACGTGATCTGCGCACTCTTCATCAGAGTTATCTGGTTCAAAGAACTGCATATTATTAAGTAGCAGTAGCGCAGGCATCAATGGCAGAAAGGCTAACTCTTGATCACTGAGCTTGGCTGTTTGGCGGTAGAGTGTGATGCACTCTTTTACGGCTAGATTGATCAGTGCTTGAATCGCCTCGGCACCGGGCTGGAAATCTGGATCTTTGACCTTATCGCGCCATTTTTGCGGGATATAGAATGCGTCTATGATGCTGTTGATACACCACCAGATATCGAACAGTACAAGATCCCGGCGAATAAAATCGAAATCGCAGCAGCCCGTCATTTTTTCATTTTTGAAGAACAGATTAAAACAGTGAAAATCACCGTGGATCATCTGTACCTGACAATTGGGAAGTAACTTATTTTCTACTTCTGGCCTAATTTCACTTATCACACCTCGCAGACGTGGCAATAGTGCCAATGCCTCTTTTATTGAGGTTTTTGTTTTAGCTGAATTTAATTTCAGTTCCAGGCTGTCTAACCATGCCAGTTGGCGGTCAAATTGAAAGCTTTTAATTCGGTCGCTGTCTCGCTCAATAGGAAAAGTTGCTGCTGCGCGATGAAAGGACCCCAATCCGCGCATTGTTTCGCTGACATGCCAAGGCTGTAAGGTGTCATTCCAATGGGGGGTTGAACCTTCAAAGGCGCGGGTCATTAAGAACACAAAACCGTTATAGCAGACGGTGTTTTCGCCGCTCGCAGCAGGTACGACTTCGGGGCAGGGCATCTGGTTAGTTTGTAGATGCTGGGAAAAATCAATTTCTAAAGCAAGTCGTTCAGGGCTATTGTTTTTTAGACAATTTTTTAGGTAGAAACGCCCCTGTTCAGTATCGAAACTGAACATCTCATTGGCCATAGAACAGAAGCTAATTGTAATGTCACCGAGAGGCTCTAGTTTGTACTTCTCTAGGATGTAATGTAATCGGCCCTGAACCGGCTCGTATGGCATGAGCATTCCTGACTAAGCAGCTGAGATAACAAGATATTAGCTGCCAGTCTACCAGTGAAATTGTGGCTAGTTGAATTGGTTTTTGTGGGATTAGTCATTATCACAACGTTATGTCGCGATCGCCGACAACGAAACCGGAAAGCAGACTGCTCATTCCGTTAAGAACCTGAATATATGTCGAGCCCCCTCCAAGGAGAGAGGGCGCGAACGTGGGGATCAACTTTGTCGGTAATAACCTTGTCACTATCTACCTTTTACGCCAAATCGTCATTTCGGCTGTAGCGTAAATTGCCCGGCGCTTGTTTTGCGGCAGAACTAAAGGCAACGACTTCACCGATACGAGTTCAAATTTCGGGATCAGCAGCTCAGTGAGTCCATCTAGCGTGGTAAAGTTCTCGCCGTTGACCTTTATGCCACCAAGCCAATACTGTTTGTTGGTAAATGTTTCCTGCCAATCGTAGGTTGATGTGATCACCAGATACCCTTTGTCGTTCAAGCGTTCCCACATCTGTTCAAGAAAACGAGCGGGCTGATTAAGCCGGTCGATTAAGTTATTTGCTAGTACCAGATCGTAGCCGTTAAAGCGGGGCTTAAGGTTGCATGGATCGCCCTGAATAAAGTTGATTTTATGTTTATCTTGCTCATAGCCAAGGGTGTGCAGGTCAATGGTGTTAAACGCGACCAGCTCCCCTTCGGTTTGACTGGTGTAGCGTTTCTCTCCCTGTTCGAGCAGGGCGTAGCCTTGTTGAATATTGCGCGCGGTGAAGTCGATGGCGTCAACTTGGGCTGCATGTTTGGCGAGCTCGAAGCTGGCGCGCCCGACACCACAACCAATGTCTAACACCTTGGCTTCCGGTTTTGGCGTGATCTCCTCGAGAAGCAGTTTCACTGTGTTGACCTGAAAGTTAGGGACGCCCGCCGGTGGCTTGCCAAAATGCGCTTCGAGTTGGCAGGTGATCTCCGTATCGGTTTCATAGTTGTGCACGGGAGCCTGCACAGGCTCGGCTTGTTGCGCGCGAATATAGCGAAAACCGGCATGTTGAAAGAAGTGGCGGCGAAATGCGTAACGGGCATTTTTCAGCGCTTCATTGCCGGTGGATATCCAGCTTCCGCCTTTGAATAGGTTATGTTTCCCGTCAAAAGTGGGTGTGGAGAAGTCATCATATAGTGGATGCACTTCAAAGCCGGTGTAACCATCGATAGGGGATTCGGTCCATTGCCATACGTTGCCGATAATGTCGTAAAAACCTGCTGTTTCAAATTTGTCGACAGGGCAGCTGGAAGCGAAGTATTCCAGGTTAATATTGCCGGGCGCTTCTTGCCACGTGGGTAGATCTGTGGATATCAGCTCACGTAGGCAATACCACTCTGCCTCAGAGGGTAAGCGAATGGTTTCTCCGGTAGATTTTGCCTTCCAATTGCAAAAAGCTTTGGCTTCCAGATAGTTTACCTCTACCGGCCAATTCGCCGGCAGTGGGATCTCTTCGATTAAGTTGCGCTGGTAGTATTGGCCATTCTTTTTTAACCAGAAGCGGGGCATCTCGGCGCGGGAGAACCGCAGCCAAGCCTGTCCTTCTTCCGTCCAATAGTCAGGTGCTTGATAGCCCCCTGCGTTAATGAAATCGATAAACTCCCGATTGGAAACCAGATAGGTAGCGGCATCGAAAGCTTCGACTTCCGTGACTTGTTCCCCATACTCGTTGTCCCAGCCATAAGTAAGGTCTTCAAGTTTTTTGCCCTTAACTATGGTTTGTGTGCTCACCGCTTTTAGGTGATTGCTTGGCGCATCACCATGATAGGGGCAAGCTTGCCAGCGAGGATCTTGCTGCAAATATTCTAACGGCAACATGCGCATGATCACCGAAGAAGTTTCAAGGTGAATACGCTCATGCTCACAGCCCATCAGTATCACCCAAGCAAGTGAATCCTGTTGAATTGGCAGTGACAACGGCATCTGATCGATCAGGCTTTCAATCGTACTGGCGACTTTGCCACGATAGGCTCTAACTTCGTCAGCACTGGGCCATTCATAGTGACGACTGTCTAGGTCATCCCAACTCATCTCGTCGACGCCGATAGCGCATAAGCTTTCCAGCCGCGGATCGATACGATGATCTAGAAACTTACCCAGTATTAACTTGTTGACGAAAAAAACGGCGGTATGGCCAAAGTAGAAAATTAGCGGGTGGCGCAGTGGCTCAGGCCGCAGAAAGAAAGCTTTGTCTTGAGCAATCAGCTCGAATAGTGACTTGTAGGTTGACCAGGTATTCTGAAAGTAAGCCTTTAATTCGGCACGCTTTGCTTCGGGATCTTCGCCCGTTAACAGAGGCGTTTTCATCTGGCTTATACGGTTCTGCTGACTCATGTTTACTAACCTTGTTCGGTTTACTTTAAGATGCGAAGTGCTTGTTTGCTGGCTGGCTGGGTGATGCGCCTTTGGTATCTGCTGGTCGCTTTGACTCATAGAAATCGATGACGGCTTGCTTAAGCTCTGAGCCAATATCCTGCTCTTCTGAACAGCTCTTGTTGTTCGCTACTGTGTGGTCGCTTTGTGCCAGCCAAATTATCTGCTCTAGCCAATCATTTTGTTTGAATAGTGACAGCGCGCCTCCCGGGAATGTAGCGCTACCGTAAAGCGAATCAGGCAGATCCCGCGACGGATATATCTGCTGATTATCGCCGCTTCTGCCGATTGGCATGAGCGCCCCTTTTTGTCGTGAATGTAGGACATCAACGACGTTGGCCAGCGCGTAGACCACGTTTAAATGAGGATTAAAATATCGGCTGGCGGCACCGATACGATGCTCGATACGAGCGGTTTTACGCCAGTCTTGATGTGTCGTTAATGTATTCTGCTGTGCATCAACCAAGAGTGGCTCTACGCCCATTGGTTGGTTGTGTTTTCCCCACTGACGATAGAGTGCGATGCTGCCTTGATGGCCCCCAGATAAGTTATCCGGTGAGCTAAGTTCATCTGTCAGGCCGTAGACGGTTTTTAACTTCAGGCGCTCATAGGCTTCCTCTTCTGGCAAAAAGATGCAGCAGCAGTCGTAGCTAGTTTGTAGCATTCGATGCTGGATCTGTTCTGCCAGTGGGCCATCAGCCATTAAGTTATCGCCGTTGCTATCGAGTAAACTGAGGTTTAGCTGTACCGCGTTAGGAATATGGATATCACGGCTTTTGTCGGTAAAAATCGCCTTACTGCCGGTGGCAAGTGACCCTTTGTCGCCAGCCCAGATCACCGGACGGATGTAGACATCCTGTGCACCAAATTGTTTAAGTAGTGAGGGTAAAATCTGCATCGCTTTTTCAAGATTATTGGCTTCTGTCAGTGGCGATTGGCCTTCAAACAACGACACATACTCCCACTGATTCTGCCAATATTCAGGTTTCAGTTCGGCTTGCAGATTTAGTTTGGCCATCGCCTGATTAATCGCGCAGAAGTTGAGTTGTTTGTTGCCCATTTTGGCGCTGGGTTTGAAACCGCCCTCCAATTCAAAGTGGACGACAGGGGTAAAGCCATAGCTGCGCACCTTGGTGTCCAGCAGCGTCAAAGCTTTTCTTGCTAACCTGCTTATCCGTTCCAAATGGTTATTCCCTTGCTGAGCTTTTGCTGTGTTGGCTGTTATACGGTGCGAAACACCACTTCCGATCTCAAAGACCTGAGAAATAGCGGATTAATTTCGCTAAATATTCCTTGTAAACAAAAGTGTAGATGGCAATTGTTGCAGTTGCTTGAATCAAACAAGGTTATAACGGGCTGTGCAGAGAAGGGAGGTGGAGAGATAAATTTTACGTATCTGCCTTAGCCTGTTTTGCTTTTGGGAAAATGAGAAGAGGGGGCTCTGGGCTCTGGTTTTGTATCTAAATCATCATTTAGCAGCCGCCAGCGAGAAGAACCCTCACTCCCTTGGTGGGGGATAAAAAGAGGGAGCGAAGGCTGGCGATCTTTCGCCGGTGGCATGTTTTTCTCTTTGTCTCTTCTCTCTTGGGGGGAGGATTGAGGAGAGGGAGCAAAAGAGGGAGCGAAGGCTTGACGATGTTCCGCCGGTGGCATGCTTTTCTCTTTGTCTCTTCTCTCTTGGGGGGAGGATTGAGGAGAGGGAGCAAAATAGGGAGCGAAGGCTTGACGATGTGCCGCCGGTGGAGTGTTTTTCTCTTAGCCTCTTCTCCTTGGGGAGAAGATTGAGATGAGGGGTCTTTTGCTTTGAGCTGTCGGTTTGTAGAGCGTTGCAGGGTATTGGCGATTTTCGGTGCAAATCACAAGCAACAAAAAAGGCGCCAAAGGCGCCTTTTTCAAGTTTACAGCTAGCTAATGCAAAACGATTAGATAGTGTGAACAGAGATAGTGTTAGTGGTACCAACAAGGGCGCCCGCTACAACAACGATTGCGTCGCCAGCTTTTGCCAAACCGTACTGAACCGCTTTCTCTTTCGCGCGAGTGTAGATGCAGTCGCTGTTTTCGAAGTCTTCAACAACAGAAGCGCTAACGCCTTTAGTCAGGCACAGGTGCTGTGCAGTTTTTGCATTGCTAGTCATTGCCAGAATTTGTGCTTCTGGGAAGTACTTACGCACAGACTTAACTGATTTACCTTCGTTAGTGCAAACAACGATAGCTTTTGCGTCCAAGTTGCGTGCCGTTGCAACAGCTGACTTACACAGAGATTCGGTGATGCGCAGTGCACCCACTTCTTCTGGCAACTCACGTTGTACAGGAGGCATCGCGTTATCAGTGCGCTCACAGATTTGAGCCATGATAGCAACGGTTTCTGCTGGGTATTTACCTTTAGCAGATTCACCTGACAACATAACTGCGTCAGTGCCATCAAGAATGGCGTTGGCAACGTCACCCGCTTCTGCGCGAGTAGGACGTGGGTTCTTGATCATTGAATCAAGCATCTGTGTAGCAGTGATAACTGGCTTACGTGCAACAACACACTTATCGATCATCATCTTCTGCGCGAAGATCACCTCTTCAACGGCAATTTCAACACCCAGGTCGCCACGAGCAACCATGATGCCGTCAGAAGCTGCCAGAATACCGTCGAAGTTATCAACGCCTTCCTGGTTTTCGATTTTTGACAAGATCTTGATGTCGCTACCGCCGTTGGCATTCAGCAGGTCACGGATTTCAACAACGTCAGATTGACGACGGATGAAAGAAGCCGCAACGAAGTCAACACCTTGCTGACAACCCCAAACCAAGTCACCTTTGTCTTTTTCAGACAGGGCAGGCAGGTTAACGCTAACGCCCGGCAGGTTAACGCCTTTCTTGTTACCCAGCTCACCAGTGTTTTCAACACGGCAGATTACGTCGTTACCGCTGATTTCAGTGACAGTCAGTTGGATAAGGCCGTCGTCCAGCAATACGGTATTGCCAACACTCAGGTCTTTTGCGAAATCTTCGTAAGTCACAGCAACACGAGTGTTGTCGCCAGTGATGCTTTGGTCTGTAGTCAGAGTGAAAGTTTGACCCGCTTCCAGGATCACATCACCGTCAGCCAGGTTCATGGTACGGATTTCAGGACCTTTAGTGTCGAGAAGGACTGCGACTTTCTGACCCAGTTCGGCAGATACTTCGCGAACCGCATTGATACGTGCGCCGTGCTCATCGTAATCACCGTGGGAGAAGTTCAAACGCATTACGTTCATGCCTGCTTTAACAAGCTTGGTAAGCATCTCTTTAGATTCTGACGCTGGTCCAATAGTACAAACTATCTTGGTCTTTCTCATTTCAAAGCCTCTGTAGTCTTAGCAACTAAGGTTAGATTTAGGTATCTCAAAATTGCGCGATACCCTATCACTTTTTGTAAAAAATGCACTGATTTCCTGAGAGATATCTCACATTGCAGCTATTTACATGAGCGTGATCAAATATTGTTAACGTGGCAAGACAATAGTGTAGTCGTTTCCGTCGTAAATGCAGATCAGACGACTAGGTTGTTTGGTTGAATAGTGTTCAATCAGATAGCTGTCTGACTTTAGTGGGAATTTTCAATCTGCTGGAAAACACGACACGCGTCATAATAACGCTAATAGCATCCCTCATGTTGCTGGTTTAGCATGTAGCGTTGCGAGACTTATCGGTTTTTTTGTAAGAATTGAACTGAGCTTGTTTAGGCTGATATTTCTACCAAGGGGTAGTGAGTGCTGACCGTTTATCCTGCCAATCGATTAGAAGACCTGGCGCTGCTAGTGCAAGCTGTTTTGGCGCAGCGGCAAGGTGGTGTGCTGCAGCCCGATACAGTTTTGGTTGAAAGTAAGGGGATGCAGCATTGGCTTAACCTTGAACTGGCTAGTAGTCAGGGTATTTCGATGAATCTCGAATTCCCCATGCCCTCACGTTTCATTTGGGATTTGGCACGAAATCTGTTGGGGCAGGAGAGTGTTCCTAAGCAATCGAATTACCGCCGTGAGGTATTGGCCTGGCGTCTGGATCAATTGCTAGCGTCTACTGAGTTTTTGCAGCTTGCTGAAGCGGAGCAAGCCACCCACTACTGGTTGGGTGAGACTGGCCAGCCCGATCGCTTAAAGCGTTTTCAGTTGGCGACCAAGTTGGCTGATATCTTCGAGCAGTACATGATGTTCCGCCCAGATTGGTTAATGAAATGGCAGGCGGGGGAGTCAGCAATCGTTGATGCTCTGGTTGCTAGCCAAGGGCAACATACCGAGCGCTGGCAGCGCTGGTTATGGTGTGCGCTTGTGGCACAGGAGCCCAATCATCCGGTACATCTGCAACAGTTAGCGATAGAAGCGATACCCGCCAACGTCTCTAAGCTACCAAAGCAAGTGCTGATCTTTGCCATCAATACGTTAGCACCGCAGACCTTGGCATTTTTCGAAGCGTTAGCTGAACATACACAAGTGCACCTGTTTCACCTTAATCCCTGCGTCACCTTTTGGGGTGATCTGAAGAGCGATAAGCTGCTGGCAAAACAGCAGCGCGAGCAGCAGGTGCTGTCATGGACGGATGAGCAAAGTGATTTAGGCAACCCGTTGTTAGCCAATCTCGGCCAACAGGGTAAAGAGTTCTTCAATGCTTTGCAGGGAGTGAAAAGTTATGAGATCAGTGCGTTTGATGAACCAGCTAACAAAACAGAAAGAGAAATTACAGCTTCTGTATTGAACTGTGTGCAGCGCGATATCTTGCTGTTGCAGGATGCTCGTGCTGCCGAAGTACCTCCTCGTTTTGTCGATGACTCTGTGGTTATCAGTACAGCCCACAGTGCGCTGCGTGAGGTACAGACGCTACACGATTACCTGTTGCATCAATTTCAGAACAAGCCCGATCTTAAGCCGCAAGATGTGTTAGTGATGTGCCCAGCGATCGAGGATTACGCGCCCTATATCGATGCTGTGTTTCGACGCCCTTGGGACAAAGCGGATGGCAGCGCGAGTCCAAAACTGCCCTGTTCAATTGCTGATAGAACACTGCTTGATGCCGAACCATTGATTGCTGTGTTCTGTGAGTTGCTGCAGCTACCCGACAGTCGTTTTGAAGTCAGTAAGATCCTCGACTATTTGCGCTTACCAGCATTACAGGCAAAATTTGGCTTTAGCCATGATGAACTGACGTTAGTTGAATGGTGGCTAAAAGAGGCCGCGATCCATTGGGGGCGCGATCAAGAACATAAACGCACGATCACTCAGCAGGACGCAAGCAGCGAGACCTATACCTGGCAGTGGGGCCTCAGTCGTTTGTTATTGGGATTTGCCCAAGGCGATAGTTTCTATATCGATCGAAATTCAGCTGGCGGTGATGAAGGTCAGCGATGTCGACTGCTGTTACCCCATGTCGAAGGGCAGCAAGCGGTATTGCTTGGCCGCCTGATGCAGTTATTGGAGCGTTTACAGTGGCACACGGCGGAACTGCTGAAATCACGCACAGCAGAACAGTGGCAAGTGTATCTATTGGGGCTAAAAGAGAGCTTTTTTGCCCCCGACGCTAGTAATGAACAGGACGCCAGCGACCTTATTTCGCAGGTGATCAATAGTCTGGCGGAATACACGGCGCAAGCGGACTATGGCGATAAAATTGAGTTGGCAGTGATCCGCCACTACCTTAATCACCACTTTACCCAGCCGGATGGTGGTAACCATTTTCTGACCGGACAGATCACCTTCTGCTCTATGGTACCGATGCGGAGTATCCCGTTTAAGGTGATCGCGGTGCTGGGATTAAACGATGGCCAGTTTCCAAGACAAAGTACGCCTCTGAGTTTTGACCTGATGTCGCAGCAGCCCCGCCGCAGCGGAGATCGTTCGCGTCGTGGTGACGATAGATACCTGTTTCTGGAAGCGTTGATCTCCGCTCGTGAAACTCTCTATTTAAGTTATCAGGGGCGGAATATTCGTAACAATAGCGAACGCCAACCCAGTTTGATCCTAAAAGAGCTGATGGACTACCTAGAGCGAGGGTATGGTTGGCAGTTATTAGAGGCTGACGATGAGGCGCAAGGGCCTGCTGACCTGTTGCAGCAATCGTTGCACCCGTTTAGTCGAGACAGTTATCAGGGGCGTTTCCCCAGCTTTGATCCGGGATGGACACGACTGCAGCAACCGGGGGCGCTACGTGAAAATCAGTTACAACTGCCAGCGTTGGAGCTGCCAGTTGAACCGGTAGCGCTTTCTACCATTATTAAAGGCTTCGATAATCCGTTAAAGCAGTTCGCCGAACAGCGTCTGGCGTTGCGTTTTAATGAATTGGCGCTCGGCTTGGAAGATCCTGAACCTTTTGCCAGCGATTCGCTACAGGCCTATTTGATCCGGGAAGCGTTTGCCCAGCAGATGTTAGCAGGACAAAGCACCGAAGAGGTTAAGCTGCGGCATAGTTTAAGCGGTCACCTGCCTGAATCGCCGATCACCGATGCGCTGTTTGATGAATGGCAACAGCAAGCACAGCTCTACAGCGACAAATTGACGCAGTTTGGTGAGATCACCACCGAAGCGGTAAATATTGAGATCGACGGTATAACTTTGAGTGCGGACCTGTCGTGGCGTCAGCATGTTGATGATGCAAATTGCCCAGAGCTGTTGTTGGGACGGCCTGCCAGTCGCAAAGCCAAAGATGAGATAGGTTTGCGGCTACATCATCTTGTGGCGACGGTGGTAAGAGATCAGCCTTGCCAGAGCCGTGGTGTGTTTTTGCATACGCCAAATCGCGGTAGAAGCTGGAGTGCGCGGCAAGCAGTGTTCGCCGCGACGCTATCGCCGCAAGAGGCTAGAGCCGAGCTTTCTAACTGGCTAAGTTATTGGCAGCAGTCGTTAACAACGCCGAGTTTGTTACACGGCGGTTTGGGGAAAACCCTGTTTGGTAAAGCCAGCGCTGAACAGCCGCTTCCTGATGTTGAAGATCTGACCGTACAACAGTTATGGCGTAAAACCATTGCTGGTGATGACAACGTCCGTGGTCTTATGGCCGACGACTATTTTCAGTGGTTTTATCCGTTAGTCCCCCCTCTAGATGAGCGTGTAGTACGATCACTTGCCGATCTATATCTGCCGCTGTATCAGCAGTTGCAGGAGGTTAAGTAAGCATGAAGATGCTCAATGCCGCTACTTTACCCCTGCAGGGACGTCATCTCATTGAAGCGAGTGCCGGGACAGGAAAAACCTACAATATTACCCGGTTGTATCTGCGTTTGTTGCTGGAAAAGCAACTGACAGTACAGCAGATCCTAGTGATGACCTTTACCAAAGCGGCCACGGAAGAGCTCCGTGGCCGTATCGACAAAGAGTTACGTAGCGCGGTTGAAAATTGGGGCGAGTTGGGAGTCAGCGATCCTTTCTTCGCTCATATGGAATCACTGTTTAGCCGCGAGCAAGCTCAGCAAATACTTAAGCCTGCGCTGCTGGAACTCGATGAAGCAGCAATCTTCACTATTCATAGCTTTTGCCGTCGGGCACTGCAGCAACAGGCATTTAGCAGTGGTATTCCTCTTGAAGTGGCGATGGAAGCAGATACCAGCGAACTGCTGATGGAAGCGGTGCGCGATTGGATCCGTTGTATTAATCATGATGCGGCGCGTTTTGGCTTGCTCGCTGCGGAAGGCTGGCATACACCAGAAGCTTTTTACGACAAATTTCGTTCCGCTTTGCATTCCACGAGTGAGGTGATCGCGCCTGTGGCAGAAGCGATGCAGCAAGCGTTTGCAGACGATATCGGTCCGCACTTTAATACGCTGTTTTTTGCCAGGAAACAGCAAGTGTTAGCTGAGTTGTTGCCCCATAAAACAACCGTGTTTGAATTGCTGGTATTGCCCCATAAACAGGCGGCCGAACGTGAAGCTGAGTGGGAAGAGCTGATCGCTTGGTTGGCGTGCGATGATGATACGCCGTGTCCGAAGGCGGCCGGTGACTTTATTAATGGTAATCGCTATCGCAAAGAGGAACTCAAATCGGTCTTGGTACCGATTTTCGCGGCGTTTAAAGAGCTGCGAGGTGATTTTGATAAACAGCGGAAAAGCTATCAGGGAGCGTTCGAGAAGCAGTTAGGCAAAGTGCCTGCTTATCAGCTGGTAGTCGAAGGGATCCGGTCTGTTCGTCAACGCTTTGCTGACGCCAAGAAAACGCAGGCATTGATGGATTTTGACGATCTGATCAGCCAGCTCAGTGTGCAGATCCAATCGGAACATGGCCAGCCCCTAATTGACGCGCTGCGCCAGCAATACCCGGTGGCGCTGGTCGATGAATTTCAGGACACAGATCCGCTGCAGTATGCGATTTTCGATCATCTTTATCCAAAAGGCGTTGAACAACATACGCTGCTAATGATTGGTGATCCGAAACAGGCGATTTATGCCTTCCGAGGCGGTGATATCTTCACCTATCTGCAGGCGCGCCAGGGGGCGGACTATCAATGGGTGATGGATACCAACTGGCGCTCGGTGCCGGAGGTGGTCACCGGCTATAACCGTTTGTTTTGGGGGCAGCCGCTGAGCCAGGAAATGCCGGAGGATCTGTTTGGCTACGACATTGGCTATGAGCGGGTGAATCATACCGTCAAAGCCAAAGCGAATAGTACGCCGCTGGTCGATCCTATCGCAGACCGACACGCACTGAATTACCTTTGGCTACCCGAGTCGGCGCTGGCAACGGTGAGCGATGAAGAAGACGAGAAGGGCGTTGATCGCGAGTCTAGCTCGCATAAAGTCAGCGCAGCAGATCTTCAACAAGCGATGGCAGAGCACTGCGTTAGCGAGATTGTCCGCTTACTTCAGCAGGCGCGACTGGGTAACGAGCCGGTCAAAGAGCAGGCGATCGCTGTTTTGGTGCGTCGGGGTGCGGAAGCCGCGCTTATGCGTCAAGCGCTCGCTGACGCGGGCTATCCTTCGGTCTATCTTAGCGATAAGGAGGATATCTACAGTTCAACGGAAGCGCGTGAGCTATTGCGTGTGTTAGAAGGGCTGTTGGAGTGTGAAAACGATGCCTTGCTGACAGCGGCGCTTTCTACTTATTTGATGGGCGGTACTGCCGAACAATTAGCGAAGTATCGCGATCCTGATCATGAACTGTTGTGGGAACAGCAGCGGCAACGGGCGTTGCTACTTCGGCAATTGTGGCTGGAGCGAGGCTGTATGGCGATGCTGATGCAGCTTATTCACCATGATTATCAACCCGCACCGGATAATCATGAGCGGTCGTTGACCAACATGCTGCACCTGGCGGAGCTGCTGCAGCAAGCTTCTCGCCGTCATAAACACCCACAGCAGCTATTGAAGTGGTTTAAAGAGCAGTGTCAGCACCAGTCAGCAAGCGAAGAGTCGCAGCTGAGGTTGGAGAGCGACGCCAACCTGATCCGCATTGTCACCATGCATGGATCGAAAGGGTTGGAATACCCTATCGTGTTTATTCCGTTTGCCAGTCATTATAAAGATCCTGCGCGTTTTGGTCAGACTCTGTATGACTATTTTGAATATCACGATGTCGAAACCCAGGCGCAAGTGCGTCTGGTGGGGCAAACCGACGAGGCCATTCGCCAAACCACTGCGGAAGGCGAAGCTGAGTCAATCCGTTTACTTTATGTGGCCGTCACCCGTGCTGCCCATCGTTGTTATCTTGGTGTCGTGCCATTTAAAAACAGTGCCCGGTCACCCTTGGGTTTGGCGCTGAAGATTAAGGATAACGACGAATGGCCAGACAAACTGAACGAGTTAAGTCAAAGCAGTGATGGTTCCAGTCAGCTAATCATTTTGGATTGCCCAGACAATAGCGTTGAGCTGGATCTGGCTGTGCAGCCATCGCCGTTACCTGATTTGCCTGCGATCACTTTTTCCGCCAATGTTGATGATAATTGGTCCTTGAGTTCGTTTTCTGCCTTGGTGCGCAATGCCGCTCATGTCAGGCAAGAGAGTAAAGAGCGTGCCGACAATGATGACGTGGTGTTAGCAGAGCCAACACCTGCCTTACCAAGAGAGCTGCCACTGCGCTTTACTCTGCGTAAAGGTGCGGATGCTGGTAATTTGCTCCACGATATTTTGGAACACACTGACTTTTCTCAGCCTCATTGGGAATGGTCGATGGAAGCGCCGATCCAACGGTTTGGCCGTTTAGATGATAACCAGCATGAAGCTTTGCGAGATTGGCTGATTGAATGCCTGCACGCTGAGCTTCCCTCGTTGGTTAATCAAGAGTCATTTACTTTAGCTGATTTGAGCTGGCCACAAACCCTGCGTGAGTCCGAGTTCTATTTCCCCATGGCGAAGGTATCACTATCTCAGATCGCGCGATGTTTACAACAACATCGCGGTTGGAGCGCGCCAATTACCCTGCCGGGGCGGGAGGTGCTGGCGGGTATGATGCATGGATTTATTGACCTGATCTTTGAGTATCAAGGGCGCTACTATGTCGCTGATTACAAATCGACGCATTTAGGAGAGTCTCTGGCGGATTACTGTAGCGACGCACTGATGCAGAATAACCAGGCCCATTTCTATGACCTGCAGTACCTCATCTACAGCGTGGCATTACATCGCTATTTGCAGGTGCGATTACCTGATTATGAGCCAGCAAGCCATATTGGCGGTGTGTACTACCTGTACCTAAGAGGAATGAGTCCTGATGCGCCGACGGGCATGCCGTTTGCTGGTGTGTTTAGTTGTCGAGTGGATACGTCGTTGCTGTTACAACTAGACGCCGTGTTTGCTGACCAAGAACTGGCGGCAGCGAATGAAGCAACGGCTAAGCCAGTGGCATCACCGAGCGCCGAGGCAATGCCGCAACAAGGTGAGTTGTTCTCTTTTGATGATGAAGGAGGGCAAGCATGAGTTACCGCAACAGTGAACAGTGCCAACAGCAATTGGCTGATATCGAGGCGATCGATTACTTTTTCGCTCAGCAAATGAGTTTAGAGCTTGCGCCGCAACGGCCGGAGTTGCTATTTCATCTGTTACTGGCGTTGCAGTGGGCGCTGCGCCAAGGTCACAGCTGCTTGCCGTTATCTCAGGTGGCCAACAAGTTGTTTTGGGATGACAGAGAAGCGGATAAAAAAGGCTATCTGTTTCCATCGCAAGATCGACTGGCTGATTGTTTGGCTACGATATCGTGTGCGCCGGATGCTAACAAAGGCGTGGTCTATGATGCTGAGACCGGTCTGCTCTATATTCGTCGTTATTGGCTATTTGAAGGGGAAGTGGCGGCAGCGCTGCAGAGTAAGTTGCAATTGTCGCCTTTATCTGGCCAGCAACAAGCCCGGCTGACAGGGTTATTACCGCAGCTGTTTCCGGTGGCATCAGCTGCATCGTTGGCGGAGCCAGATTGGCAACA
Source organism: Corallincola luteus (assembly GCF_004336975.1). NCBI lineage: Bacteria > Pseudomonadati > Pseudomonadota > Gammaproteobacteria > Alteromonadales > Psychromonadaceae > Corallincola > Corallincola luteus. The sequence continues at coordinate 108,230 of NZ_SJXE01000009.1, read as the reverse complement.
GGTTGCGGTGGCCAATGCCATGGGGCGCAAACTGAGTATCATTTCTGGCGGCCCCGGTACAGGTAAAACCTATACCGTGACGCGCTTATTGGCGGCACTACAAGCGGCTCATGAATGTCAGTTACAGATCCAGATGGCCGCGCCTACCGGCAAGGCCGCCCAACGGTTAAAAGAATCTATCGCAGATGCTAAATGCGACATGCTTAAACAAGGCATCGATGCGGCTATTGTTGAAGCTATCCCTGAACAAGCTGCCACACTACATCGTTTATTAGGCTACCGCCCGCAGAGCCTAGATTTAAAATTCAATCGCGAACAGCCGCTGCGCTGTGATCTGCTGCTCATCGATGAAGTGTCGATGATTGATCTGCCGATGATGGCGCGGGTGCTGCGTGCCTTACCCGACGACGCTACTCTTGTATTACTCGGTGATGCTGAACAGTTGCCTTCGGTGGAGGTGGGACGGGTAATGGCCGATCTTACTTGTGCCGAGCACCCCGGCTATTCTCCGCAGGCTGCGGCACAGATAAATGAGCTGTGTGGTCAGCAGGTGCCCACGGCGATTAATGCTAACTATGATCACCTGACTTTGCTGACCCAAAGTCGCCGTTTTGGTGGCGAGATCGGTGTATTTGCCAAAGAGGTGATCGAAGCAGACATTGACGCGACAACGAAGCGGTTAATGGATCGCTGTGTCCAGCAAATAAGCTTTCAACATAATGATGCCAACCAGCTTAGTTACATCAACGCAGCCATGGTCGAAGAGTGGTTACCGCTGGCCAGCGCTCACTATTTCTTAGATATCGCGCGCGCGTCAACGCTGGATGAAGCATTTGCCGCGTTAGCCAGATTTCGCGTTCTGGTACCAACACGAGTCGGTGATCGTGGTGTCGAGCAATTGAACGTGCGCATTGAGCAGTGGCTGGCGCAGCGCAACGGACGTATTAAGCCCGAGCAGCACTATGCTGGGCGCCCTGTGATGGTGACCCAGAACAGCTATAGCACCGGTCTGTTCAATGGTGATGTCGGCCTGATCTGGCCGATGGAAGATGGCCGCTTAGCTGCGTGGTTTGAGCAGGAAGGTCTGGGGTATAAACGGATCAGCCTAGCGCGCTTGCCGCAAGTCGAAACTGTGTATGCGATGACGATCCACAAGACCCAAGGCTCAGAGTTTGCTCATGTGGCTCTATTGCTACCCGAGCAGGAGAGTCCGCTACTCACACCTGAACTGCTCTATACCGGTCTGACCCGCGCTAAGCAGCACCTCTATGTGGCTGGCGGCCAACATATCTGGCGCGCCGCGCTGGCACAAAAAAGTGAACGTTATTCCGGGCTGGCGGAGCGGATGCAGGATAGATAGCGTTATTTCGGTATTTGCCTCCGCAAGTGGCGGCAATAATGAATTGGTCGCTATCAGTACACCTACCGCAGATGTGTGGCATGTTGGTATACGTGCTTATAGAGCCTATTGCGGTGTCACCCTGAAAGTGCGTTATTAGGCTAACTTCGCTTTAAGTTTTGCTAAAGGCCGCGTAAATCGCGGCTTTTTTTTTAGAAGCAGAGGGTCGACGCATGTGTCAGGCACACGCTCTTATCTATCTCGATTTATGGCGGATGACCTTCTTTGCAGACGCATTGTTAATGGTGCGTGTTGATGTTTAACGGGTGAGGCGTTCGCGTATCTGATTATTTACATCCAAATTCGTTGTTCAATTGCCTCCGCTTCTAAATATTGCTACCTTTCCTTGGGTTTGTAACTTATTGTTTTTAAAGGTTAAAGCTAATTAAGGTGAACGTGTAATAGGATCGCTTAATGGTGACTTTTTGGCGTTTGCTGACTCGTCAAACAGGCTTTAAACAATAAACATATATTCTGATTGAAGGTTGAAAGGAAGATGGAACTGAAGCAGTGGTTTCGAGGGATGGTGCTTGTGGCGACCTCTCTGATGAGCATCGCGATACATGCGGAAGATAAAGTAACAATCGATCTCAACACCCAAAAATTTGTGGGTGGCGTGTCTGAGCTTGATCGAAGTAAATACTTCAACATTCATATGACGGCGTTAGAAAACCAGGTAACTCAAGAGGAGTTGGATTATCTGGTTAATGATCTCAATGTCGGCTTTGGACGCCAATTTTGGAGTCCGTTTTCCGCCCACAAAGGTCATGGCTCATACCCTGATCAGGCCACCGCAAAAAGCAATGGTGAGCGAAATGTTCAGTCGACGAAGAAGCACCCTAATTACGCCTTTTTGTCCACTCGAAATATCGTTACCGATCATCCGAAAGCGGCTTATACGGCAGGACAAGATCCAGTAAAGGCGGCGGCTTGGGCTGCAAACTATTTTAAGTACTATTTTGATGATACATCGCGTCCACTATTCTACGAGCCGATCAATGAGCCGTTTGTCCATGCCGGAGAATTCGGCATCAGTGATGATAAAGCGCGGGCTGAAATGACTCAGTTGTTTAAAGAGATCGGAAGGAAGTTCGATCAGGATAATATTAATACGCAGGTGATTGGCTACTCCAGTGCTTGGCCTTCGATGGAGTTATGGGACTTTGGCCACTTTAATGGTCGCATGAAGCAATTCATGGACGAGGCGGGTCCCTATATTGATTCGTTTTCGGTTCACCCTTATGACGGGGTGAATGTGACAGGGGCTAACAATCAGCGTTCAGGTAGCAATCTGGAAGCGATTCTTGATTTGTTGGAAACCTATAGCCATTACAAATGGGATCGTGTTAAGCCGGTAACCATCAGTGAATATGGTGGCATCGAGAAAGGCTACGGCGACGGGTATAGCGATATAAAAAGTGTTCAGTCGATCCGTTCCATCAATAACATGTTGTTCCAACTTTTAGATCGACAGGATCGCCTGTTGACCTCTATTCCATTTATTACCGGTAAAGCGGCCTGGCACTACAATGCTGGGAATAACTGGGCACCCTATGGTGCGGTTGTTTTACGTCCTGATCCAAGCAGTATCAGTAATGGCAAACCACAACGTTTCTTCTGGACTCCCCGGATCCATTTCTATCAGTTATGGGCAAATGTGACTGGCCACCGTGTTAAAGCGTTGTCTTCAAATGAAGATGTGCAGGTGCAAGCGTTTGTTGATGGCAATAAGGCGTATGTTGCGTTGAACAGCCTTGCTGAAACTGAACAAAGTGTGTCACTAGCCTTCGTTAATGAGATGGGGCAGGTAACTAATGTGCGTCAAAAGCAGCTTAAAATTTACGCCAATTCTAAGCCTGTCTATCGCGATGAAAACAATGTGATGGCGCCTTCTAGCTTAACTTTGATCCCCGGTGAAACCGTGGTTATTGAATACACTTTTGCTGAAGCAATTCAGTTTACTGAGTCTCTTGATGTGGCGACTTATTACTCAGATGATCACCTACAATCTATTATCGCCAATAAGGCGCTCACTTTCCGTTTTCGTGACGTTAAAGTGGCCACTGGCCATTCATTATTGAAACTCAGCCTGGGTCGTTCTCATCAGCGTTCGAAAAAACCGACAGTGATGATAAATGGCAGTAAGGTATCAGTACCGTCAAACTGGAAAGGAGGCGACCAATCATCTCGAGGTGAGTTCTTCGGTGCCATTCATATCCCTGTTGATAATCAACTGCTGTCTAAGAACCCAGTGGTGACTGTGACGTTCCCTGATAATGGCGGCCGAGTCAGCTCTGTGGTTTTGGAAGTTCATAGTGGGGCTGAGACCTCGGGCAAAGAAGATACGATTCGATTTGCTGACCAAATAAGTGAATTAGCACCTGCGGATAGCTATACCGTGAATGTGGAATACTCTGCTTCAATTGGCCGAGATTTGGTACTTGAGTTGTGGCATCAAGATCAGTACATCACGTCTTCACGTAAGTCAGTATCCGCCGGCAGTGATGTGACGGCATTGACCGTCTCCCTACCACAACCGACTGTCAGTGGAGCGACAGGCTACCTTTTTAAAGCGAGCATTCGTCCGGTGGGGGCCGATTGGCAATCTAACATCGACAATGTCCAAATTAACGGGATAAGAATTGAAGCCGCGAATGCGCCAAGTGAGGACTTGTTTGAGTTTGCTGAACTCATCACTGAGTTAGAAAGCGGGACTCGCTATCGCTTTGCTGTGCGTTATTCCGCTACGCAAGCGCGGGATTTGGTTGTTGAAGTTTGGGATGGCAGCAACTGGCTAGCAGCAGGAAAAACGGCTGTTAATGCGGGGGCAGGCACAACAGATGTGTTTGTTGATTTAAATGAGGCACCTTTGGCGGGCGCTAACGATTATCAACTGAAAGGGGCTATTCGTCCCACCAATACCACATGGCGCGAGAATATCGATACAGATCAGTTGAACGATATCAGCATCATTTCGCCACTGCCCAAGGTTGATGGCATCAGCTTTGCAGCCATCGAACGACAGCAAGATGTAGGCTCTCGCTTCAGCTTTAAGGTGGCTTATGCCGCCACAGAACAGCGAGATGTTGTGGTCGAGTTTTGGTCTGCTGATACCTGGCTCGGTGAAGCTACTGAAACGGTTCCTGCCGGTGAAAGTACAGTAACGCTAACGGTAGATCTAGGTTATGACGCTGAAGCTGGCGAAGGCTACATCGCTAAAAGCAGTATTCGTCCAGTTGGCTCATCATGGACGGAAAACCTCGCCACAGACCAGATAAATGACATTACATTGCAAAGTGCTGCGCTTCAGCCGTCGACAGGCTGGGTCAATCTGCAGTTACGTCATAGTCAGCGCTGTATGGATGTCGCTAACGGCAATACAAATAACGGTTCGATTTACCATCAGTGGTCCTGCAATACCAACAATGCTAATCAACGTTTCCGTTTTGAAGAACAGGGTAGTGGCTGGTATAGCATTCGTTCACAGGTCAGTGACAAGTGTTTAGATCTTGCGTATGGCAGTAAAAATAATGGTGCAAAATTGCAGCAGTACAGCTGCCAGGGCAGTAATCAAAATCAGCATTGGCGGATAGTTGACCTCGGCGATGGTTGGTTTGAATTACGGTCAAGAAAGAGTGATAAGTGTGCCGACATCAAAGGTGTGTCGGAAGCCAACGGTGCAAACATGCATCAATGGCAATGTATTAACGGGCTTAATCAACAGTTCCGATTCATGAACTAAATAGCGCGTTATCCAGTGGCATTAGCTCAGTTTAGGCTGAGCTAATGCCGCCGTTATAGCATCGAGCGACGTCCTGCTTTACTCTCACTGCATTACTCTAGTTTCATAACTCTGGCTTCATTACCCAGGTTTCATCGCCAACGTGATTTAACGCTATCGCTAATAGGGCGTGCTTGATCTTTTCTCACTGACTGAACAGTTTGTTATATCCTATTAGTCGCCCCGCATGTTGAACACTGGCTTTATTACCCGCCGAATCGAGGAACAAGATAAGTGATGATAACCAAGCGTCTATTAGTGGTTCTATGCAGCTTTTTTATACTCGGCTTGGTCTTGTTGAGCGTGGCCTTTCATCTTGTCGATCCCAACGAATATCGGGTGGAGCTGGAAAAACGTGTGTTAGCAACCACAGGGCGTCACTTGACCATTACTGGTGATGCTGAGTTGAAACTTTTTCCTCAGCCGTATTTTGCCATCAACAATGTCTCCCTGGCGAATGCGCCTTGGGGCTCAACTCCACTGATGTTGAAAACAGATTACCTGGATATTCAGATGGCGTGGCTACCTTTGCTTATGGGCGAGCTACATGTTCGTAAAGTACGGTTACGCGGCGCTGAAGTGATATTTGAAAAAAATGCCGATGGCATCAGTAACTGGAAATTTGAGGGGCAACTTGGTGATTCGAACGCTGTTCTGCCAACATTTGAATGGATAGTGGTCGAAAACTCAGCCATTGTGTGGCGCGATACCGCCAAGCAAAACGAACATACGTTGGGTATAGACTCCTTACGGATTGAGCCCAGCGAATCTGGAAATGAGCAATTTTCCTGGGATGTTAGTGGCAAGTTAGATGGCGTTGAACTGCTTGTCGCTGGTGAAATGAGCAGTTTAATAAGGCATTTTAACGGTGAGCCATGGCAAGGCGACATTTCATTAACTACGCAGGGATTAGCGTTCAATATCAGTGGTAAAACAGATGATGTTTTCGAACTGAAAGGTCTTGATGTTCATGTCAACGCAAGCGGCGATGACTTGTCGCAGTTGCAGCACTTTACCGGGCTCGAATTGTCATCACCTATGCCTTGGCACCTAGCGTTTGATTTGCGCCACGGTGTAGCAGAGTTTAATGCTAAAAACATCAATGTTCGGGTTGGTGAAAGTGATATCGCAGGAAGCCTAACGCTGAAAGAGAGCACGAGGCGTTGGCGTGTCGATGGTCAGCTTCACTCTAAGGTGCTTAACCTTGATCCCTTGCTGGCGGCAACAAGCACGGATAATTCCAGCACAACTGAACAAGTTTCAGCGGAAAAAGTGTTTAGCGACAGACCATTTTCGGTGAATTGGATGCGTGATTTTGATGGCCATGTTCAGTTAGATATTCAGAAGTTTTCTTTTGCGGCTTTGCATGCTGCCAACAGCGTGTTGGATATGAAACTCAGTGATGATGTGTTGATGCTTGCGATTGAAGCGACAGAGATGTTTCACGGCAAGGTCTCCGCTGATGCGACCATCGATTCATCACACAAACTGCCCTTGTTCCATATTAAAGCCACAGGAACGGATGTGGAAATGGCCGAAATCGTTGGTTTGATGACCGATATGACGTTTTTGGAAGGGCAGGGACATGTCAATGTGGATGTTCAAGGCCAAGGTGATTCTTTAGCTGCATTGATGGCCAGTATGACGGGGGAAGGGCGAGCGTTGATAAGTGAAGGCACTGCGGAGTTGCGGGCGGCTGAGACTACAACCTCCATTCGCCGCTTATTGATTTCACAATTAGGTGATAAAGATGACAAACGAGTAAAAATGAATTGCTTAGCTGCGCATGTCACCGTTAAAGACGGTGTGTCGAAGCCGACGGCAGTGGTGGTTGATACGAAAAAATCTACTGTGCGAGGTGCTGGCACGATAGATTTTGGCAAGGAAACCTTAGATATGGTGTTTACCCCAAAACCCAAGTCATCAGCTATTAGCCTTGGTGTTCCATTGGCGGTAACGGGTACATTTTATGAACCTAAATCATCTTTAGAAAAATTGGGTGCAGCGCGTCGTGTGGCAGGTATCGCCAGCCTATTTATCTTTCCGCCAGCCGCACTGGCGGGACTGGGAGATTTAGGAGATAACGCCGATAACTGCATTACCATTTCTGAGAATGATGCTAAGTAGGTTGATAGCGCACAGTCATGGTGTTTGCAGTTTAGAAGGCACCTCGGCTCCTCAAATATCCGATGAAAGGAGTCGTATTTAAGCGCTGGTTTGGACTTTAGCCAGTTTTACCCCAAACCAAAGCATCAACACGCCAACACCGCCTTTGAGGAGGCGTGTCAGCATCGGTTTTCCTAGTCCGACTGTTTTATGAGCAAGTAGTGCCAACGATGCGAACCAGCAACCCACTATGATGATTTGTACTGTGACCAGAAAAAAAGTGGTAGTTACGATATCCGATGACTCAGATAAAAACTGCGGAAATAGTGCGAGATAAAACATCGATACTTTTGGGTTCAGCAGGTTGGTGATAAACCCCTGTAACCAAGCTTTTTTGTAGCTAAGTCGATGCGCTAATGGTTGGGGTGTATTTTTCTGTACGTTTCTATTTGAATTAATTGCCTGCCATAGCGACGTTATGCCTAGGTAGCAGAGATAAGCGACACCTAGGGCTTTGACCAACATAAACAATTCTGAAGAACTCATGATCAGAGCGGAGATCCCAACCACTGAAAACAGGCCATGGGCGTAAAAAGCGCAAAGGGTGCCTGAAAGCGTGATAAGGGCTGTTCTTCTGCCGAGAGTGAGGGAGTGGCTCACAATGAGCAAGCCATTGGGGCCAGGCACCATGCCACTGAGTAAAGCGACGAGGCAGAAGCTGATAATCAGTTCGGTTGACATCCGTTCCTCTCTTTAAGGTTTAGTAAAGGTGATCCTTCGCCCTATCTAATTTGGCGTCGGGTAAGAACTGATCTGAGATGGTTAGAATAGCATGTAGATTATTACGCAGTTTATCGAGCTCCATCGGCTCAGTCTTTAGTGCCGTTTGAAATAAATGGAGAGCCATTTTAGCGAGCCATACTCGATGCTTTTCAAGTTGTTCGATTGAGTGAAACAGCTCGCTCTTTTGTAGCCAGCCTTTGAGGTTATTGTCGTTCACTACACCCCGCAGAAAACCATCGTTATTTAATCATCGTGTCGAATGGCTTTTCCTACCTAAGCAAAGAATATAGTTATTTTTATCGCTCGCATATGGAGTTCCCAAAACTAAGGTAAAGCCATCGACACCTGAGTTCGATCTATTTAAATTACCCATGAATAGTGTTGTTATCTCAATGTAAGGGAATACTATGCACACCATTTCGGATAGATGTTCGAAGGTATCTGAGCTAGAGAAGCTCTTTGATAGTGGAGAGCCTTGGGCGGTAAAAGCGCTTGATTTTATCGGTTCGCAAACCGATGAACTGCAGTTTAGTTGGTCCAACCTGCTGCGTCACTGTAGCGGAGACAAGGGGTCAGCACCAAAGACAAAGTGGCTCAAAGAAGTTGAACCATTATTCTCTGCCGTTGGTGATGAATCGTTTTTAAGCTTTCTAAACGAGTGCCTTCCTTTGTTAAAAGAGAAGCGGACGGATGAAGAGCCTGATGGTGATTTCAATCGCAGCTTCGATGATTACTCTATCGTTTACGCCCACAACAATGCTGGCTCAGACGTTCTCCAGGGGCTTATTTGGCTATGTGACACGTTCAATGATGCTGATACTGCCACTTTGATGCGTACTGTCGCGGCAGATATGTTTTCCAAGATTCCGCTCGTAGGTCCGCGCAATGCCAAAGTCGCAAATGCGGCAGCTATGTGTCTGGCAAAAATGCAGGGCAGCCACGGACTTCGACAACTCCTCGATCTTCGAGCTCAGACCAAATACAAAAGAGCGACCTCTAATATCGATCGCTGTATCGACAAAGCTGCCGAATTAAGAAAAACAACAACCGAGCAACTAGTTTCTGTAATTGCCTCTGATTACGAATTGTCGGGGGTAGGTTACAAACAAGGTGAGTTGGGTGAGTACTCCTATTTGTTGGCGTTGATTGGAAATGGGCGGTCGTCACTCACGTGGTCCTGCACCAAGACGGGAAAGGTCCAAAAGTCAGTGCCTCAGGCTGTAAAAACCGGGCATGTAGAAGCGCTGAAACAGTTAAGGCAACTGGACAAGAGTATCAAGCTTGCATCCAGTTCACACGTTAAACGTATTGAGGGACTTTATCGGCTACAGAGCGATTTGCCCTTTGCCGATTGGCAGGACCAATATCTCGAACATAGGCTTATTGGCTTTATTGCTCGCAGACTCATTTGGCGCTTCAGCTACGAGAACTGTGTCGTTGATGCAATATGGCAGGATGATCAGTTTGTCGATTGCTCCGGCAAAGTTGTGGAACCGGCTCCCAAGAGCCTCGTTAGCCTATGGCACCCCCTGAATGCCTCAACTGAGCAGGTTTTGAAATGGCGAACTTTTATCGTTAAGGCTGAAATTACCCAACCCTTTAAGCAGGCATTTCGAGAAACATACTCACTAACGGACGCAGAGCGCAAATCACAGGTGTATAGCGAGCGTTTTAGTGGCCATGTTCTTAATCATTTACAGTTTCATGCATTAACCGATCAGCGTGGTTGGCACCAGACCCTTGGTGGGCAGTGGGATTGTGGCTCACAGAATGAAGCGGTTATTGGTATTCCAGCGTTTGAGACGAGTGTGCGATTCGACGCAAGAGGAAATGATGATTACGGGTTGGTTGCTCATGGGTATTATTCCACCGTTTTAACTGGCCGATTGACTGTTGATGTTGACGGTAAAGGCGGCGACTTAGAGAACGTTGAATCGCTCATTTACTCTGAGATCATGAGAGATGTCGACCTCTTCGTCAGTGTTAGCAACATAGCGAATGACCCAGAGTGGAGAGAGCGCCATAGAGACTGGTATAAGCTAACAGCAGGCGAACTGTCAGAGACAGCTAAGACTCGAAAACAAGTGCTTTCAGCACTTATCCCTAAGTTGAAAATCGCAAAACAGCTCAAGATAGATGGCAAGTTTCTTGAGGTTGAAGGCAAAAGGCAAACTTACAGAATTCACTGTGGTTCAGGCAGTGTCTTTATTAAGCCAAATAGCCGATACCTTTGTATTGTTGAGTCACGAAAAAAGGCCAATGTGATGCTGCCTTTTGAGGGAGATGAAATGCTCTCATTAATCTTGTCTAAAGCGATGTTGCTTGCCGCGGATGACAAGATCAAGGACACGGAAATTCTCTCTCAGATGGGACTAGAGGTCTCAAATGTCGAGTAAGTTCGAGCTACGCATATTCGACCGTTTTGATTTGAGCAGTGCGAGTAAGGGCTCGTCGCCGTTACCTCTTTCTCTCGTAAAAAGCACGCTTACCTTAGGAGAGGTTATTGCGCTACGTGTCGAAGTAGAGTTGGAGGCGGCGCTTCTCTCTAATAAAAACAGCACTTTCTTAACAGATGAAAAACGTTGGGCATTATTGGTTGATAATAGTGGCGCCAAAACTGAGGCAGAATTGAAAAATCTTCAGGAATCTGCGTTAAACGCTTTTGAGATAAATGGTTATTTTGTTGTTTATGACGACCAGCAACTGACTAGCTTAGATGCGGTTGTTGATGTCCGTAAATCGTCTACCCTAGAGTTCTATCGTTTACCTCCACTTGTTGGGGGTTAAGTGAGCTAGTCGATGTTATATGCGAAACAGAGCAGCCTATGTGAGTTAGCTGCTCTGCTATAGGCAACTAATTGCTAACCAAAGACAAAAATAAAAGGGGTACAGAATGTCTATTTTATAATGAGGCTGACCAGCTGCGGTGATTTTCAACATAATTGATCATCAAACACCTTATTAAATCTGGCTGCGGCCATGCAGATGCCTTGATAGATCTCTTTCTCGCAAAGTACCAACTCGCCAATCGTTTTTTAGCATGATCGCTCTTGTTTGATTTAGCTCTTCGCACCACTTTCGCTTACTTCAGCCATAAAGGCTTCAATCCAATACCAATAGTCTGGATAGGCAATCACACTCAGGTCGTTATGGTCTGCGCCGGGCACGGCAATGAATCGTTTATGGCTATTCTCTGCACCTGGATATGCATCATATAGTTTTTGCCCTAAGGCAAACGGCACAATGTCGTCGGCGTCGCCGTGAATAAACAGGGCGGGGGCAGGGACATTAGGTACTTTATGAATCGAATCTAATGGCGAGCCTAGCGCCCAGTTTAACCAACCCATCCCCATGACTTTTGCCATGTCGTTACCGCTGGAAAAGGGCGTAACCAATACCAGTCCGGCCAGCTGTCGATGCTGGGCGATGTGGACAGCCATCGCTGAGCCAAGAGAACGGCCGTAGATAAACAGATCTTGCTCTTCGAACCCACGTTCTGTTAACAGATAGTCCAGCGCCGTTTGCGCATCGGTATACAGTCCTTGTTCGGAAGGTGAGCCGCTACTCTTGCCATAGCCACGATAGCTAAGCAGCAAAACGTTAACACCGATGGCAGCGATTTTTCTGGCGTCGTCAATGCGATAGAAAAGGTGCCCTGCATTGCCATGCAGATACAGCACCGTTCTATCGGATTGTGCATCAAACCAAAGAGCCTGTAACTGTTCGCCATCTGGCGTATTCAATATCAACTCTTCAGCATCTGATGGGGCAGCGGCTTCAGGCGGTAAGCGTTCAGGATAAAACGCAAATGCGTTAACCATGGCATCGCGGCAGCCGCTAATAATGAGTAGCACGCCAATCAATAAACACCATCTCGTCCGTATTAGCTCTCTGCCTTGCATCAATCTCTCCTATCATGACTTGCTGTTCCGAATTGTAGCTTTAAGTAAGCTGCCGCTCCTGTGCATTAGCATGCCCCAAGAAGCGTTTTGGGTACCATGCCCCCGCGGCAAGGCTCACCCCGCGAAGTGCTGCGGGTGTACTGTACTTCCTGTACATAAAAAACCGCCGGAAGGCGGTTTAAAAAATCAATCTGCGAGTGATCTGCTTACTTATATTCGTGGAATCGCTGGGCCAAATATGGGTCCCACATGGCGGCAGTAGCACTCATCACCATATCAGCGCCCATCTCCAGGCGGCGGTGCAGGTCTTGCGCGGTCATCATGCCGCCGACGGAACAGATAACAAAATCATCTTTCCACTTGCTTCGCAGGTTGATCAGGTTGCTGGTCACTTCTTCGGCCAGTTCGCCGATGGCGAAGCCACAGGTGCCGCTTTGCAATCGACCTTCACCCGGCAGGGCTGAGCCGCCTTGGTCGTTGACGATCTTGCGAGGAATGGTATTGATCGCAGCAAAGCCATCAACGTAAGGTCGGTTGGCTGCAATCACCTTCTCCAGCTGTTCTGCAGGCATCCAGCCCAGTTTGATCATCAGTGGCGTGTCGCCGATCGATTCACGTATCTTTTTCGAGACCAGTGCAGAGTTTTCCGGATCTGAGAACAGGGCACCCTCTTTGCTGCCACCCAAGTTAGGGCAGGAGTAATTCACTTCAATGATCTTGGCGCCAGCTTCTTTGGCCATGGCAGAGACATAGCCATAATCTTCAACTAAATCGCGTTCAGCCAACCCTGGCGTACCGTTAACGGACACCGGCATCAATTGGCCGGAGCCCATTTTTTTGTTGCCCGCTTCAATATCTTTCATCCATACCTCGGGCGAAAGTGAAGGTACGCCAAACGAGTTGGTGATGGTGATCTTTTCATCCAGCGAAGGGCGTACGCCCGGTTTCATCTGGGTATTGATATCCTGATGACTAAACTGATTTTCGGCATTGAGGAAGATACAGTTCGGCGCGGGATGGCAAGCGCGCTCGACACTGCGCACGGTTTTATAAACCGGCAAATCGAAACCCAGTTGGGCATAGACATCGCACCAATGGCTATTGAGCAGTGGACCAGCAGGGACACCCAGACGAGAGTTCACTTCAAAGTCGAACACCTTTTGCATCTGCTTAGTCGCAGGGCGGGTCGGCATGTCACCCGCAAAGAAAGGACCATTCTGGTAATTATCTTCGTAGGTTTTGCTTATATCATAAAGTTCGAATTGCATAGGTGCTGCCTCAGCCATGGTGATGAAAGGAAGCCATTTTAAGTGTTATCTCTTTGAATGAGTATCGTAAAAATAGCCCAAGTTCTGAGCCGGATCAGAGAGTCGCAGGGATCGTCCAAACATCATTCGTTGGTCTTACAGAGATATCAGACCTTATTTATCGACATCACTGTTGCCGATGCGATTCGACTCCAGAAACTGGACTTTGGTCAAGGTTGCTCCTTATTGGCCAGCTTATAATGCGCAGCTCAAGGTAATACCAATCCGCATAAAGATATGGTCAACCAGGAAGTCTGGGCAAGTTCAATTCAAGGCGCAGTCATGCCGCAATGGTTGTTCCCTTGCAAATGGCTACAACGTAGAAGTGGGCTTGCCCAGACTTCCCCGTAGGGCGGGTTTTAAATCACTTTATGCAGCGTTAGCTGATTTCGGCGTAGAACAACTATGCCTTCAGTCACCTGCCTTGCCTAAAGTGATTTAAATTCCCGCTGGTAAATCATATTCTTATGCGGATTGGTATAAAGTGCTTCGATTGATTGTAACTGACTGATTGAAGTTTAAGGGATTTTTAATAGCGCTTGCAGTGGCCTTGCTGGACTGAACTGGTAACAACTTGTCAAGTCGTCCATGGCGTTGTGAGTTAATCAACACAGGGAATACGCCGCACAATGTCTGAAACCTCTCTCTATCCGTGTCATGGAGTGCATTCGTCTCTCGCGAAAGGTAAAGCTTCCGGTCAGTTACGGGTGGGCAGTTCGCATTTGATATTTACCATTGCAGATCAGCAGATCGAATTAAGTCTGAATGAGTTGAAGATGGAGCAGGGTGGGGCCAGCGATCGCTTGGTGTTTTTTACCCATCCAGGCCGGCCTGATTGGCGTTTTTATACCTCGGATAAATCTGTCCTCAAAGACCCTCACTTTAAACAGTATCCCCATCTGGCCGGTATGATGCGCGGTGCTCGCTCTAAGCATCTATTTAACTGGTCGCTGTTGGTGGTGGTGCTTTTGGTTTGTTTAGCTGTGCCCATTGCCGCGTTGATGAACCTGCATCGTGCCAGTGCCGTGATCGCTGAGCAAGTGCCCGTAGAGTGGGAACAGCAGCTGGGTGAATCCAGTTTTGCCCAGTATCAGATTAGTGCCGAGTTAATGGACGATGAGCAATCGGCACGTTTGCTTGAGCCCTTGGTGACACCACTGATCGATCTGTTACCGAAACGGCGCTTTGATTATCACTTTTATATCGTCAACGACAGCAATTTGAACGCCTTTGCACTGCCCGGTGGTATTGTCGTGATTAACTCAGGATTGATTTTAGCTGCTGACGATGCCGCTGAATTACTGGGTGTCGTCGGGCACGAAATCGTCCATGTTCGAGAGCGTCATGGTATTCGTAACGTGATCTCCCATGCTGGGATCTATGTTGCCGTGAGTGCGCTGATTGGCGATGTGTCCGGTGTCTTAGCTGTGGTAGCCGATGCGGCCCCTTTGCTGATTAGCCAGGGGTATTCAAGGGATTTTGAATCAGAGGCGGATCGGCTCAGTCATGCCTTACTGATTAAAGCCAACATCGACCCCACCGGTTTGGCTCGTTTCTTCCAAAAGATGCAAGCTAAAGAGCAGGAAAAGCTAGCCGAGTTGGGTGATGAAGATACTCAGGAGTGGATAAAGACGGGCATGGGCTTTATCAGCTCTCACCCCGCCACGGATGAACGGATTAATGCCCTAGAGGACTACAACTCGAATGCAACGTCAGAATTTCTCGACCTGTCGCAGCCATTTGCCCGGCTAAAAGCCGGTGTTGAGGGGTTTGTGGTTGATGACGACAGTCAGCTGGAACTTAATGAATCTGGTGTTGTGCTCGAAGCAGGTCGATAAAACTAATTTCAATTTGTGCGGTGACAGTTCTCACCGCTGACCACAAGGAAAAGGGAATGAAAGCTGAAATAAAAGGCTCCCAGGCGTTTTCTTATATCGATGTCGATTTAGAGCCAGGAGAAACCATTGTCAGCGAGTCGGATGCCATGAGCAGCATGGATGCCGATCTCGATCTTACTGCGACTTTCAACGGGGGCTTCTTCAGAGGGTTACTGAAAAAGTATCTGGGTGGTGAAACACTGTTTGTGAGCCGCTTTACCAACAATACCAATGCTAACAGGCGGGTGACCCTAGTGCAGCCAGTGCCGGGCGAGATCCGCTGCATCGAGCTAAATGACGAAGAGTTTCATCTCCAGCCAGGGGCTTATCTTGCGTCTTCCGACGGCGTTGAACTGGGCCTGCGTTGGGCAGGCTTTGTCTCATTTATCGCCCGTGAAGGATTGTTTAAGCTGACAGTCAAAGGTACCGGTAAAGTGTTTTACGGTGCTTATGGCGCGCTGGTCGAGAAAGAGGTGGATGGCGAATATATTGTTGATACCTCGCATTTGGTGGCCTACGAGCCAGGCATCAAGCTAAAGCTACAACTGGCAGGAGGTATTTTCTCTAGCTTTTTTGGCGGTGAAGGCCTAGTGACTCGCGTACAGGGCAAAGGGAAAATTATCGTGCAAACCCGCAGTTTGTCTGGCTTGTCGAGCTGGCTGAATCCGAAATTCCGATAAACCAGGGCGTTAATAGGAGTAAATAAATGGATATTGAATTGACTCATCGCCCCGGTAATACGGCGGCAAAAGTGACATTGCAGGCGGGAGAAACTATCACTGCTGAAGCAGGTGCCATGATCGCCATGAGCGGCAACATGGATATCACCACAACTACCCACAAAAAGAACTCTGGTGGCCTGTTTAAAGCGGCCAAGCGTATGCTTGGCGGCGAGTCACTGTTCCTCAACCACTTTGAGCCGAAAGGTGACTCCGGTACTGTGTTCTTCGGCACGGATTTGGCGGGAGACATGATGACCATGGAGCTGGATAACGATACTTTGATCGTACAAAGCGGCTCCTACTTAGCTAGTGACAGCGGTATCGACGTCGATCTAGGTTGGCAGGGATTTAAGTCCTTATTTTCCGGTGAGGGAGTTCTTTGGCTGAACCTCAAGGGCCAAGGCAAGGTGATACTCTCTTCGTTTGGTGCTATCTATCCGGTTGAGGTTGATGGCGAATATATTGTCGATTCCGGTCATATCGTCGCGTTCGATGAAACGCTGGATTTCAGCATCACCAAAGCCGGTAAGAGTTGGTTGCACTCCTGGTTAGGTGGTGAAGGTTTGGTGTGTAAGTTTAAGGGTACGGGCACGGTTTGGTGTCAGAGCCACAATACCTCTAGTTTTGGGAACGCCCTTGGGCCTTCATTACGAGCGCGTAAAGCCTAAGGAGCAAAAATGAGCGAGTTAACTATGGAAGATAATACTCAAGCGCCTGAGCCTGCTTCGTCAGTAAGCCAACCCGAGCAAAAAGGCTACGCGTTCGAGATGGTTGGTAAGCCAGACTACGGTTTTGTGACTGTACAACTGCCCGCGGGCAACATGTTGAAAGTGGAAGCCTCAGCAATGGCGACCATGGACACTAATATGAAGATGAAAACCAAGATGCGTGGCGGTCTTAGCCGTTTGCTGACCAGTGAAAGCATCTTCATTAACGAATTCACCGCCGAAGGTGTGGATGGTGAAGTGGGTATTGCGCCGGGTACACCGGGCGATCTGTGTCATCAGTATCTGAACGACGACACCATCTATCTGCAAAACGGTGCATTTGTTGCCTGTGGCCCGGATATCGAGATTGAAAGCAAATGGCAGGGGCTGGTGAAAGGCTTCTTCTCTGGTGAAAGTCTGTTTTTGATCCGCGCGAAAGGCACTGGAGATCTGTTCTTCAACTCGTACGGTGCGGTGATCGAGATTGACGTTGAAGAAGACTACGTCGTGGATACCGGCAACATCGTCGCCTTCACTGAAGGGCTGGAATACAAAGTCACCAAAGTGGGTGGTTATAAGTCTCTGTTCTTCTCAGGCGAAGGGTTTGTTTGCCGCTTTAGTGGTAAGGGTAAAGTCTGGATCCAAACCCGCGGCGCCAGCGCTTTTGTCGGCTGGGCGCATTGGTTTAGGCCGGTAAATAAGAAGTAAGTGCGGTGAGAAGTGCCGCCCCGCTGCTTGACTGTTTCGTTAAGTGGTGGGGTGGAAACTCTTCAATAGAATCTTACTGTGCAGAGAAATATTAGTGCACTAACAATCAGGGCTTTCGATTAACCGACTATGTACTGTGATGAAAAACACGGCCCTGAATGGGACAAAGCTACGGCACTGGTTGCGGACGGAAAGCATCACGAGGCTTTGGATGTTTTCCAAAGACTCTATGACGATGACGTACAAGAAGCATTAGTTGAGATGGGGCTCATTTACGAGGAGGTCAGTGAATATACCGATAGTGTGTATCTACAGAAAGCAGCGGAGTGTTATCGCAAGGTAATCGAGCAATATCAAGACGTTCATGGTTATATAGGGTTAGGTAAACTTTACTACTTGGGAGCTGGCGTCGAGAAAACTATCAGCAAGCTATTGATTTGTTTAAAGATGCCAGTGATAAGGGCAGCATGATTGCGGATCTAATGCTTGCAAGAGTGTACCGCTTTGGCCATGGATGGAAAAACAGTAAAGTTAAATGCAGGTATTTCTATTGTTCTGCAGTAAATAAAGGGAGTTATTATGCTCTTATGGAGAGAGGCAGATTCGATATCGGCAATGGAAAATTCTTCAGCGGGGCCTGCGACTTTATTGTTGGTAAATTTCACTTATTCAGGGGCACATTCCACAACCTCTATCGACATGGTGTTATTGTTGACGAAAGAATAAAAGGGCAGTAGTGATTAAACAGAAAGAGCTAGCTCAAATACTCAAAGCTCAATTCCGTTGTCTTTTGCGCTTAGGGCTTGTCAGCTGTTGATAATAGCGAGCTTTAACTTCAGTAAATCCTCTTCAATCTCATAAAACAGGCTCGCGCTGTCTATCAGAGGTTTTGCCGTCAGCGCGGGCACGCCATTTACCCGTGTTTTCATGCCGTACTTTTCGTTTATTCGTTTTAGCAGCAGATCAAAATCGCCATCGCCGGATAGCGGGAACACCATATCCATGCCACGAAAGACATGTATGCCTATGTTTACTTCAATAAATCCGTCGCTCGGCGGCGCATTGTGATGAGGCTATCCGTATTTTGACCCGTGTTCCGCTTCTTCTGATAGCAGCTTGGGGAAAGTCCATGATACTTTTTAAATACGGTAGAGAAGTAGAAAGGGTCATTGTAGCCTGCTGCATAAGCGGCTTCGGCGATTGAGCTTTGTTTTACGCAAAGCATGTATTCAGCCATATTTAGTCGAATGCGGGTGATTAGCTCGGCCGGAGAGCAGTGGTAATGCTCTTTGAACAGCCTATGCAGCTGCGCTCTGGATAGGTTTGCGTGCTCACATAGCTCACAGATACTCCACTTACGTTGCAGTGACTCGTTCACTTGGCGCAATAGCTGCTCCAATCGCGGATCGTAAGACTCAGGTGCTTTTCGGCATAGCACTCGATGCAGGTAGCAACTCAATGTTTCGATCTGCAGTTCACGTAGGCGACTGTTTGAAGGGTGCTGCTGCTCCGCATAGAGGTTCTCAAGGCAGCGCGCTATCTGTTCATTCTCCCGGCAGGGCACCCGCCAGGGACGTTGTTCTATGTCTGTCCAGAACGGCATGCAATCGACAATGACCCAGACTGATTTACGGTATTTTTCCGGCCCAAGATTAAATTGAAATCGGGTGTTCGCAGGCACGAATAGCAAGCTGCCCGCAGTCATGTCACCTCGAAATCCATCAATATCAAAGTGGCTACAACCCTCAAGGGTGAATACCAGCATAAAGCGCTGATCGAATGTACGATCGATATGGTGGTGATCGTGCAATTCTGACATCCCACACAACCAAATACCCCTGGCTTTAAGCTCCGGAAAGTGGGTTTCACAGATAAATCGCTCTTTACAGCGTGATCCAAGTTCGATTACGGCATCCATGAGATTATTTCAAAGCTATTTGATACTGCTATGCATTTGATTATTGCGCCAAGGGCAGAAAATTGCTGAGACATTAATCATAAGAATAAATAGGCGAAGGAGAAGCCCATGGCAACAACCTCACATCATGGTCTTGGCGCATTAGCGATATTACTGGCTAGCTTGCCAGCCTGGAGTAACCCGAGTGGTGACTACAACGGCTGGTATCAGTCAAACAGCGGCAGTGGCATCACGGCTGTTGATGACGGTATGCGCTGGTCGCCGGTAAAGAAGCCAACCACTGTGCACCGCTATCTGCCTGCTCAGCCGTTAATACCGGGCGAGACTCTGCAGTTCAGCATGATGTGGCGCTCTGACGGTTACAGCGAATCTAACAAAGATTTTGATTGCAGCGACTCAGATCCGACCGATCAAGGGGAAGGGATCAGTGACCGCTATCTTCGTTGCCTGGCGGGCACGGGGGATTTCCGTATCGGCTTTTTTGATTCTGGCGGTGTGAGTGTTGGTAATGACAGTTGCGAGGGCAATGATGAGAAAAGTAACTGTGATTATGAGGGGCGTGATGAAGAGGATTATACCTATGACTTTAACCACTATCGCGGCTTTCAGGTGCGCATTCACCCGCACCTGAGTGAAGGTTTTGACTCGGTCAGTGGCCGCTTACGTGAAGACCACGGCGGCGGAAAAATGGAGAGTCACATTAATCTCAATCTCTGGTCTCGCATTAATCCTGGTGAAAACGGATTGATGAGTGATGAGTGTCAGGCGGTGGATCACTGCGGCTTCTCTAAAGGGGATGATTGGGGCACGCAGCCCCAGTCGTGGGGGCCAAACATGCCATTTGGTGAAGCACGTTTACTGCAGTTTGATGTCAAGATGCTTGATACCGAGAATTTTGAGGTGTGGGTCACTATGAACGGTGCTCGCGGACCACTGCTGACGGGCTCTTTCCCACAAGACTTTCGACCTGATCAAATTGATACTCTGGCGATCACTTACACCAACTCTAGCCGCCGCTATGACTACGTTGAGTTGACTCAACTGCAGATTAACGGTGTGCCAGTTGACGATGTTCGGCCTGAAGAGCCTGGTGGGCCAGAGCAACAGCCGCTGCTGAGTGAATTGCGCGCTGACTCTGGGCGCTCTTATCGGCTAATGCCGGCGCTGTCGGAGGGCAGTAAGGTTTACAGTGATCGCAGTTACCACTTTATTGACGTGGGAGGATGGGGTGGTCAACCGTTTATTCAAACGGCTAATGATGATGATCAGCGCAGTGATGATTACTTTTTGCGATTTACGCTCAATCAGCCAGCGTTGATCGGCGTGCTTTACGATATTCGCGCCAGTGAGCTCCCTGAATGGCTGAGTGACTGGCAGTCTACCGGCGAGATAGTCAAAGGTAGCGATACCGATTTCAAGGTGTACCGCAAGCGTTTTGATGCCGGTGATGTGGTGTTGGGTGGAAACCAGGGGGATAGGACAGGGGCGCGCAGCATGTATTCGGTTGTGTTTAAACCTGTTTACGAAACCCACTTGATCGACTGGCTCAGCGCCAACAGTGATGGTGACTACTATGTCGGCCCGGCACTCGTTAATGGCAGTCGCATCTACAGCGATCGCAGCTATACCTTCACCGATGTGGGTAACCTGGCGGGGTTGACCAGTATCGTAACTGCCAATGACGATAGTGATGCAGTTGGGGATGAGTTCTTAGAGGTAGGTTTGCTGCAGCCAACCAGGCTGTATCTGCTGTTTGATGTGCGTGCCAGCGATTTGCCTGAGTGGATGAAGGGTTGGAAGCAAACCGAAACCGTGGTTACAACCACTGATACCAGCTTCAATGTATTTACCCGTCAGTTCGATGCCGGCACCGTGGTGCTAGGGGCAAATCAGAGCCAAGACACCGGTGCCCGCAGTATGTATCTTCTGGCGGCTGAGCCGGCCATACCTGCAGCCATGGGGCAGCTAACAGTTGCACAGTCTGACGCGCATCAGTGGCATTCGGTACGTTTTGATCAGGCGTTTGCTGCGCCCCCGGTGGTTGTGATGGGTCCCCCTAGCTATGCAGGGCCTAATCCACTGACGGTGCGAGTGCGTGATGTCACAACCGAAGGCTTCGAGTTCCAGCTTGACGAGTGGAACTATCAGGATGGCGTTCACGCAGAGGAAACGTTGTCCTACTTGGCTGTCGCTGCCGGCGATCATCAATGGGGGGGCATACAGCTACATGCGTCGCTATTAAACACCGTTAATCATCAATGGCAGGAGTACCGCTATACAAACAGTTTCTCGACTACCCCCGTGGTCTTGGCGCAGCAGGTAACCGATTTTGGTGCGCAGGCAACCGTGGTGCGAATGCGCACCAGTACTGCGGATGGTTTTGAACTTCGCCTGCAGGAAGAGGAAGCGAATGATGATAACCATGCACTGGAACAGCTAAATGTGATCGCGCTCAGTCCGGGCGAGGCCAGCATGATAGGGATGCGAGTGGTTGCTGGTTTGACCGACGCCACGATGAATCATCGCTGGCAGCCATTAACTGTAGCGCCTGTACAATCTGCCCTACTGTTTGCAACCATTCAGACAACTTTGGGAGGAGATCCGGTTGCTCTGCGTCACAAGCAAGCGGATGGTGAGTGGCGACTGAAAGTGGAAGAAGAGCGCTCGAAAGATGATGAGATCCGCCATGTCGCCGAACAGGTTGGCTGGCTGACTGTCACCCAGGAGTAACTCTGTCTGCCGGGCTGCAAAAATAGTCAGCCCGGCCATGAAACATCATCGATCGAAGTGTTGTATGAGCGGTGCAGGTGGATGATGTTTTTCTAAGGCTTGCTATAGGTGATCATAATGAATAAAAACACTGCGCTCCTGATCTTGTTGAGAAGGTTATTTGTTAGTTCGGCGATTGTTTTTCGCTGGCGTTTTTTCGCGGTTATCACTGTTTGTGTTGCCACCTGCTGTTCTTTTACAGTCAGCGCTGGCAATAAATCAGACGCAATTGCAGCCGAATTAGCGCTGAGCAACCTGCATATCGCCAGTGGCCGGGATTACCGATTGATACCCAGACTGCAGCAGGGAAATCGTGTCTATATCGATGAAAACTACACTTTTACTGACGTAGGCCTGCTGCCTCAGGCGCGCTTTTTGCGTACCGCAAATGCCGATAAGTCGCTGCAGACATCTTCGCTTATCAGTTTTAATCTTGAACGCGATACCTATATTTACGTGTTATATGACAAGCGTTCAGGGAAGAAGCCTGGTTGGTTGAATTTGTTTGAAAAAGTCAGAGGCCAGGTGAAAACCACCGGCCCCAATTTTAAGATTTACCGCAAGCGGTTCGGGCGTGGCCTGGTTGAGCTGGGGGGCAACGAGAAGAGCAAGGCGGGACAGAAAATGTACCTGGTCGCTTTCGAGCCGGTATTGGTGTCAGAGCCACAACCCTTGCCTGATAATTCTGGTCAGGAGCCCAAACCGCAGCCGGGCTACCCGGGGGAGCAATCCTATGCGCCGTGGGATTATCTATCTAACAGCTGTGTTTTTGATCCGCAGGGCTGTTTTATCCACTTCAGCCACATCGATACCCTGCAGCGTTTTGAAGATTGGGTGCTTAAATTCAGAACCGGTGGCAGCAAAGACGATGACTATAATCTGGGATTCGATTTTGCCGATGTGGCCGGCGAGAGAGTACTGACGGTTACGCAGTCGGATACACGCGATCCGGGAGATAGCCGCCGCACGGAAGCAAAAGTGGCCCATATGCCTGTGGGGGATTATCGTATCGACTTTGATATTTATGTTGGCGAAGTGCCCGATGGGTTCGATACCACGATCTCTCAGATTAAATGCGGATCGGGCAAGCCTCCAATCATTGTAAAAATGCTTTCGGGAGGTGGGGTCAAGGTAAGAAGTGCTGGTGAGACAGTGATGAAAGATGGCAATGAAGCAGTTTTCACTCGGGGTTGGCACCGTGTGGTTTACACCATCAAACCTTCTAGCAATTCACTAACCTTGACTATCGATGGTGAAAACTACCCGATTGCCAATCAGAATGTGGAAACTGAATGCGCCAGAATTGATGGGGCAGGAGAAAACTACTACTTGAAAATTGGCTTGTATGAAGATGAGGTCGAGCCGGGTTTCAGCATCGGTTATCGCTCACTGTTTCTCAAGCAGCTCAACCGATAGAGCAGGGTAAGTTAAGACTGCGCGCCCGGCTTGCCGCTGGGGCGCAGGTATTAACTCGAATCATAACTGGTTCGCCAGCCTGATTGCTTCAACAGATCTTCTCGACTTTAATTAGTAGACCCGCGTTATCCGGGGTGTCCATATATGTCCTGTCGTTGCATTAGTTCTTTGCAAAAAGACGTAAAAAGCCTCAGTCCAACCTGATTGTTACCTTCGATTCTCAAATAAATAAAGACGGTGTGTTGATCTCGCTGGATATAGTCTTGGATTTACCGAGCGGTCCTCATATTGTGGGTGAGTCAACTTATAGATCTGGAGATACTGTAGATCATTACTCTGAGAATATCGCTGACAGCCAGTGAGATAACCGAGTATTTCCATCCCGTGGCTTGCTTTGGTCAACTTGTGTTCAATCAAGCTGTAAGACGGAAGATGAGTCTGATTTAAACTATCTAAAATTGAGCTTTGGCTGTCTGAAGACAGTGGCAACACATGGCATGAACATGTGATAAAAATGGAGAGAATCGAATACGGAAAGCAGTACTAAAACTGCCCTTTTGATCCCTTCGGATTAGCTTCCAGTTTCCCGTTGGTTGTTTTTTCAATTGCTAGTGGCAAACAGAACTTATTGGCCTACAGCAAAAATTTACTATGTACCAGTGAATTAATTTCCCAAGTTTATTGTCTACAAAGATAGTGACGCCCCGTGGTCTGTGCTGGCCAATTTTCAGCAACGTGACTAGGGTTGTTTAGAGTCTATTTTTGAATGGAATGTCCACTATGAAGCAAACTTTTATAATGTTGGCCTGTGTGCTGACCTTGTCTGCGTGTCAAAGTAATAACATAGAGGCTGGCGAGGCTTGTGGTCGCGCTTCAGTGTTCTTTGTTCCTCCAAAAACTCAGGATCTCTATATGGCATCGATTGATCAAATTGATGGCAGTAATGTGGTTAACAAAGGTGCGTATGAGTTAGCACCGGGAAAGCACTCATTCAAAATGTATGAAAAAATCACCGACTCGCGACTTGGCGTTGCAGGAAATAATCGAGGTTATTCCAAAGTGTTGGAGATCGAAGTTGAAGCTAATAAACGCTACAACTTGGCTGCGAAATTTATCCCCGAGAAAAGATACTCAAAGAGAAACGAGTATTGGGAACCCGTCGTTTGGCAGGTGACTGATGAACCTTGCGGTAGCTAGGTTCTATCGCTGAGTTTATTACGACAACAAGGCCTACTTCAGTAGGTCTTGTTCTATTGGATGAAAATGGCTGGCAGAACGAATAAGGCTATTGGCCGTCAGTTCCTGCACACCGTAAACATGGGTGGTCACGCCGTACTTCTCCGTGATTTTTTGTAATAGCAGATCAAAATCTCCATCACCAGATAACAGTATTACAGTATCTACCTGCTGTGCAATATCCATTATGTCGATGGTAATGCCAACATCCCAGTCACCCTTAGCCGAACCATCAGCGCGTTGAATAAATGGCTTAAGTTTTACCTCGAATCCGATATGGCGCAGGGCGTCCTGAAACTTCCTTTGTCCATCGTCTTGCCTGGCAATGGCGTACGCATTGGCCGTGACTATTTCACCTTCATAACCGATCCGCTGCCACAGCTTGTGATAATCAAATTGGCGCCCAAAGGCCTGTCTGCAGGTGTAGTAAATATTTTGTACGTCGACGAATAAGGCTATTTTTTTCAAGGTGTATTCCGTAGTGGGGGATCGGCTGATTGCCAACTCTAAGAAGGCATGGTCAATGCTTGCCACTATAAGCGCTTTGATGCTTATTTTCATACTTATTGCGCAATATTATGCTCATTTTCGTCGCGTTTAGTTGTTGCCTTGGTCAGTGTCTGTCCGGTTTTAACTATTGTTGCTAGCTTGCTTGAAGCAGGTCAATTTGTAGGCAAGAAAACTCTCTGCTCGTGAGCTAGGCTAGAGATAAGTAATGACTGGTCGTGCCACCAGACGATGTGAATGGGTCGTTGGCTACAGCTCCTTGCCATGGGTAGCCCAATCCAAAGCGCTTTACCATTCATGCAATTAACTCGTACTACTTCTGTGTCATGACCTGATGGATCTCCATGTGTGGAGGATGTGATGGATATTGAACAGATAAGTAAGTCAGGTCATCGTAAGGGACAATATAACCTGAACGACTATGGTACCCGTTATGCGCAGTTTTCCTGGCAACAAGCAGAACAGATGCTTAAGGGATTGCCCGGCGGCATTAATATCGCTTATGAGGCTGCAGATCGCCATGTCGATGAAGGATTTGGTCAGCAAACGGCTATCCGTTGGTTAAGTAAATCCGGACAAAACAGGGATATCAGTTACCAGCAGCTAGCAGAGCAATCCGCTCGCTTTGCTAGCGTGCTAGAGCGGTTAAATATCGTAGTGGGCGATACCGTATTTGGCCTTTGTGGCCGGGTTCCGCAACTCTATTTCGCTGTGTTAGGTTCGCTCAGATTTGGGGCTGTCTTTTCACCGCTGTTTTCTGCCTTTGGCCCTGAGCCTGTTCGTGCCCGCATGGAGATAGGTAAAGCTCGGGTGTTGGTGACCAGCCATGCACTGTACAAGAAGAAAGTGCAGCCTTGGCGAGAGCAAATGCCGGGACTGAGGCATGTGTTGCTGTACGGGATTAAAGGCGAACTGCCTGAGAACTGTATTGATCTTGATGGTGCCATGGTTGAGGCTGCTCCCGATTTTCCGGTGAGAGCCTTCGACCATGAACAGCTGGCTTTACTGCATTTCACCTCTGGCACCACAGGTAAACCGAAAGGGGTGATGCATGTTCACGGTGCCGTCGCTTACCATAGAATATCCGGCTATTTTGCCCTCGACTTGCGAGCTGACGACGTTTTCTGGTGTACCGCCGATCCCGGCTGGGTAACTGGTACGTCGTACGGCATTATTTCTCCCCTTTGTAATCGCACTACCTTGATCGTTGATGAGCAGGAATTTGACCCTGAACACTGGTATCAAGTGTTGGCTGAGCAGAAAGTGAATATCTGGTACACCGCGCCGACGGCCATTCGCATGTTGATGAAGGCCGGTGGCGAACTGATTAAGCATCACGATCTATCTGCGTTACGCTTTATGGCCTCAGTGGGTGAGCCGCTTAATCCTGAAGCGGTACGCTGGAGTCAGCAGGTGTTTGGTATGCCATTCCACGACAATTGGTGGCAGAGCGAAACTGGCGGCATCATGATCGCTAATTTCGCTTCTGAGCCAGTGCGCCCAGGATCCATGGGGCGGCCGATGCCGGGGATCACGGCTGCCATTGTTGCCCGGCAAGATGATGGTCACATTACGCCCATTGTTGCCAATAATCAGGTAGGAGAATTAGCCCTGAAACCCGGCTGGCCATCGATGTTCCGTGGCTACCTTAATGAGCAGGCGCGTTATGAGAAGTGCTTTGTTGATGATTGGTATTTGTCCGGTGATCTAGCGATGCGTGATGACGATGGCTATTACTGGTTTGTCGGTCGCGCCGATGACGTGATCAAATCTTCCGGTCATCTGATTGGCCCCTTTGAGGTGGAGAGTGTGTTGATGGAGCACCCTGCGGTTGCAGAGGTGGGCGTCATCGGGGTGCCCGATGAAACGGCAGGGGCGTTGGTAAAAGCCTACGTGGCATTGAAGCCAGGCAATGAACCCGACAATGATTTGAAACAAGCCTTGATGGCGCATGCCCGAAAACGCTTGGGCGCAGCCGTTGCACCCCGTGAAATACTGTTTCGTCAGAACCTTCCCAAAACACGTAGCGGCAAGATAATGCGGCGCTTACTTAAAGCCCGGGAGCTGGGATTACCTGAGGGTGATATTTCAACCTTAGAGAGTGATGAATCATGAGCAATGGCAAGCTACATATCAGCACGCCACATTTGTTGTTTTTGTTGCAGCAAATGATCCGCATTCGGCGTTTTGAAGAGCGCTGCTCGGTACTTTATCAGCAACAAAAAATCCGCGGCTTTCTTCATCTTTATGATGGTGAAGAGGCGATCGCAGTGGGCGTAATGCAAGCGCTAATGCCCGCCGATGCGGTGGTGGCTACCTACCGGGAGCATGGTCATGCTCTGGCCCGTGGTGTGGAGATGAATTCGGTGATGGCAGAGATGTACGGCAAGGTAACAGGCTGCAGTGGCGGCCGCGGTGGTTCAATGCACCTATTCGACGTTAAAAATCGTTTTTATGGTGGTAATGCCATCGTAGCAGGTGGTTTGCCCATTGCCGTTGGCTTGGCGTTAGCAGATAAGCTTTGCGGTAGAAATCAGATAACCGCGTGCTTTTTTGGCGAGGGCGCGGTGGCGGAAGGTGAATTCCATGAAAGCTTGAACCTGGCGACCTTGTGGGACCTGCCTGTGCTGTTTATTTGCGAGAACAATCGCTATGCCATGGGGACGCCGCTGGCCATTGAGGAGTCGGAACCGAACATCTATCGCAAAGCGGCCAGCTATGGTTTAACGGCTCAGGTGGTTGATGGCATGAACGTGGTGGATGTGGAAGCCGCTGCCAAGGTGGCTTGCAATGCGATCCGGAATACCGGTTTGCCGCAGTTTATTGAGTGTCAAACCTACCGTTTTAAAGGCCACTCGATGTTCGATACTCAGTTATATCGCGATAGTGATGAGGTTGCTGAGTGGCGCGCAAAAGGCCCGATCGTGCAGTTACGAGAATGGTTGATGGCGAATCATCTGATTGAGCAAGCGCAAGTCAGTGAGTTGGAGCAAGCGGTAGATAAAGAGATTGAACGGGCGGTAGAAGCTGCAGAGGCGGCAGATTGGGAGCCAGAAACAGATTTAATGCGCCATGTTTATACCCTTCACGATACGTCTAAACCAGAGGGGAGGTAGCGCTAATGGCAACGTTAAGTTTTCGCAGCGCAATTCATGACGCCATGGTTGAGGCGATGCTTGCTGATCCTCGCGTTTTTTTGATGGGCGAAGATGTCGGGCGTTATGGCGGGTGTTATGCCGTTTCAAAGGGGATGTTCGACCAATTTGGTGCGGAACGGGTGATCGATACGCCGCTGGCTGAGTCGGGTTTTGTAGGTGCAGGGATCGGCGCTGCTATTGGCGGAATGCGGCCTATTGTTGAAGTGATGACGGTGAATTTCAGCTTGCTAGCCTTGGATCAGATAGTTAATAACGCGGCGACATTGAGGCATATGTCGGGGGGGCAGATCAGTGTCCCCATTGTTATTCGTATGGCCTGTGGTGCGGGGAAGCAGCTGGCCGCACAGCACTCTCACAGCTTTGAGGGGTGGTATGCCCATATTCCCGGTTTGAAGGTGATCTACCCCGGTACAGTTGCCGATGCCCGATACATGTTGCAGATGGCAATTGCCGATCCTGATCCTGTGATCATGTTTGAACATGTGATGCTTTATAACCAAGAAGAAACCCTCTGTGAAAGCGATACGATTGCACCGATGGAGCAGGCAGTGGTGCGCCGCGATGGGCATGATCTGACGATCATTACATGGGGCGCAAATTTAGCGAAGAGTATGGGTGCCGCCGAGCAGTTGGCTGACGTCGGTATTGACGCACTGGTGTTGGATCTTCGCTGCTTGCGTCCGCTAGATGTTGATGCATTGCTTGCTGCAGTGACCAAGACGCACAAGGTACTGATCGTCGACGAATCATGGAAAAGCGGAGGCATGGCGGCGGAGATATCAGCATTGATTGGCGAACAGGGCTTTTGGTCGCTGGATGCGCCCATTACCAGAGTTTGTAGTGCGGAGGTGCCTATTCCTTATCCGGCGCATCTCGAAATGGCGGCGTTACCTCAGGTTAGCGCTATCGTTGCTGCGGCTCGGCAACTAGTAGCGTGATGGAGGGATGATCTGATGAAAGAGATCACCATGCCTTCATTTGGCTCAGATATGGAGCAGGGCGTATTGACCGAATGGCTGGTTAAAGTCGGTGATACGGTGAAAAGAGGCGATCCTATCGCTGTGATTGAGACCAACAAGGGAGCGATAGAGCTGGATGCATACGATGAGGGGTGTATCTCTGAACTGCTAATTAAGGTTGGCCAGAAAACGCCCGTTGGCCAACCAATCGCGCAGCTGTCACAGTTAAATGATGAAGCGGATCTCGCTGTGATATCGGCTCAAAGAAGTGCAACAAAGTTAAACGATTTGCCTGGTTCATCTGTCGCGAATAAAGGGAAACAAGCTGCTTCGCAAAGCCCTTGTCAACCGCTAGGGAGCGCTTCAGGTGGTAAAACGTCTGTTTTTTACCCTGCTTCTCCTGCTGCCAGAGAGCTGGCTCAGCAGCATAATATGCCATTATCCGCAGTGGCTGGTTCAGGCCCTGATGGAGCGATCCGGTTGGTGGATGTTCAAGCGGCTCTCGTGGAGAAACCGAAGCCGACCCCTTCTCGTAGTGGTTTTGATCCGCAACAGATGCGTGACGCCATTGCTGCGACTGTAACGCGATCAAAACAGCAGATCCCTCACTACTATTTAAGCCACACACTGGATATAACTCTATTGGAGCAACACCTTTCTCTGCTGAACGGCGAGCGTGAACCGTTGCAACGCATCTTATTGATTGCGCCGCTGTTGCGTGTCATTGCGCGAAGCCTGGTGAAGTATCCGCAGTTAAATGGGCATTATTTGCAGCGCTTTGCTCCGTCCGAAACTATCGATATCGCCAATGCGGTCAACCTGCGAGGTGGAGGTTTAGTGATGCCTGTGCTTCGTGATGTTGACCACTTAAGTGTCGACGGACTGATGCAGCAGCTACAAGCTTTGGTAGAGCGCGCGAAGCAGGGCACGCTGAAATTCTCTGATCTCGATGCTCCTAGTTTTACTGTGTCTAATATTGGTGATCGTGGTGTCGAAGCGATGTGGGGCGTTATTTACCCGCCGCAAGTGGCGATTGTTGGTTTGGGTTGTCCCAGAGAGGCCGTTGTTGTTGAACAGGGGAAGGTCGTGATCCGACGGGTGATGACAGTAACACTGTCGGCAGACCATAGAGTGACAGATGGCCATTACGGTAGTCGGTTTTTAACCGAACTTAATAAACGTTTGCAGAAACCGGAGGCGTTATGGAACGCATAAAACTAAGGGACATGGTGATTGAAGAGCTAGTGAATATAGCCCCAGATGTTGAACCCGATGATGTGCCCGATGATGAAGATTTAAGGGATGCATTGGATCTAGATTCGATGGATTTTATGCGCTTAGTTGCTGCGGTGAATCTACGCACCGGGATCACTATCCCTGAAGCTGACTATCGCCAGGTGCTAGAGCTGGGCCAGATGCTCGACTATCTTCTGACCAGGATGAGATAGCGCCAGCATTCGTGGCTTATAATTAAACAATAGCTACAATTTGCAGACGCTATTTGTGAGCTAGGTATTAATCCTGACGGTAAAACACGCTCACAGTTCTCACATTTTTCACCATGAAATATAACCTTTCATTGAGTGTGTTAGATTGTGATCAAGAGCAGTGACTGGATGTCCAAGAAAATTAAGGGACCGTGCTTGTTTCGATACTAATTCAGAGAAGGTTTTGCCGTGCGTTTGAACAACCCTGTCACTCAAAAAGAGTTTAATTACCCTGATAGCGCCAATATCCTTTCCACTACCCATTTAGACTCAACGATTAAATATGTTAACGCGGATTTTATTGAAACCAGTGGTTTTGATAAACGAGAGCTGTTGGGCCAACCGCACAACATGATCCGCCACCCAGATATGCCGTCCCAAGCTTTTGCTGAAATGTGGCAACGGCTGAAATCCGGTGAATCATGGATGGGTTTGGTTAAGAACCGCCGTAAAAATGGTGATCACTATTGGGTTGACGCTTACGCAACACCTATTAAGCGCGATGGAAAAACCGAAGAATACCAGTCTGTTAGAGTCAAGCCTAAAGCAAGTTGGGTGGCTCGTGCTGAGTCATTGTATGCCAAGCTACGTGGTGGTGACGAAACACCGAAAGAGTTAAACGCTGGCTTTTCTATTGCGACCAAATTTCAGCTTTCTCTCGTTGTTGCCGCAGCGATTGCCGGTGGTATTGGCTGCCAATTGACTGAAGCCGGTGCGGCTTGGGGAATTGCTGGTATTGGCTTGGTGATCTCCTCTTTACTTTATCATTGGTCACACGGCTCTCTATTTCAGCTGGCGAAACAGGGGAAGGAGTATGCCAATGACCCATTGGCCAGGTATGTTTATACCGGTCGCCAGGATGAGGTCGGACAGATCCAACTGATGTTGAAAACGCTGCAATCCGAACCTGTCGCGATGGCGGGCAGCCTGAATGATTATTCCATTAGCCTGATGCGAGCATCCCGTAAAATGGAAGAGAGCTTAGGTGCGACCATCGCTGATATTCAGGGCCAACATAGTGAAACCGATCAGGTTGCAACTGCGGTAGAACAGATGAGCGCCAGCATCCATGAAGTCGCGAGTAATGCGCAATCAACCGCGTCTTCGGCTCAGGAAGCTGATACCAAAGTGAAAGAGGGGGCTGCGCTCGTATCCGATACCGTATCCAGTATTCAGACCCTCTCTGGGGAGATCGAGAATACCGCTGGTTTGGTCGATGCCTTAGCGAAAGAGAGTGAAAATATCGGCTCTGTGGTTGATGTTATCCGTGCTATTGCTGAACAAACCAATTTGTTGGCGCTTAACGCTGCGATTGAGGCTGCCCGTGCCGGTGAGCAAGGGCGGGGGTTTGCGGTTGTTGCTGATGAAGTGCGTACCTTAGCGAATCGTACTCATAACTCTACTGAAGAGATTATGCAGATGATCACTCGCCTGCAGAGTGAAGCGAAGAGCTCTGCAGAAGCGATGATGGCGGCGCAAGCCCGTGCCAATAGCAGTGTGGAATCTGCACATCTCGCAGAAGAAAACATGGAAGCGGTGAGCATTGCGGTGACCCAAATTAATGACATGAATCTGCAAATTGCCACGGCCGTTGAAGAGCAAAGTTCGGTGGCGCAGGAAGTCAGTAGAAATATTAGCAATATGAAGTCGATTGCCGATGAGGTGCTGACCGAAGCAGAGGAAAGCAGTTCCGCTTGTAGCGAAGTGGGAGAGTTGGCGACAAACATGCAAAAGCTAGCTGCACAGTATTGGGACAACAAGCGAGATTTAGTAAGTTAAACAGTTGTAAGCTTGAACTCCTGCATTTATTCGGAAACGCCTCTATAGATATAGAGGCGTTTCTTTTATATGGGGTGGTGAACTGAGCTAAGCTAACTTTACTAGTTTCATACCTCATGGAAAGGAATGCTCTTATGTCTGCGATCTCTGATCTAGATACTTTACTAAAAGCCCTGTCTCCTTCACTGAGCGGTGTCGAATATGTGTTTTGCCATGTCGGTGATGCCGCTTATGGTGACTATGCAGATCTGTTTCCTGTTGCGACCTTTCGAGAAAAAGAGGGGCTTACCTTAGTTATTACCAAAACAGAAGCCGACGTTGCCGAGATGGGGTATCAGGGGGTGTTCCGGTGTATCACTCTTGATGTGCATTCAAGCCTGGAAGCTGTCGGTTTAACCGCTGTGGTATCAAGTAAACTTGCTGAGCAGGGGATCAGCGCCAACGTCATCGCCGCTTACTATCATGACCATGTGTTTGTGCCCGTAGATAGAGCAGATGACGCATTAGCCATTCTGAACAAACTTACCACATAATCTGACGCAGTTGGCCGCTGACTTAAGTTGAGCACGACATTTTATCAAACCAATGCAGGTTACTGCGCTACAGCTGATTTCTATGATTGGGCATGTTCGGATTTGCCGCTTGCTCAACAACTCAGCAGTTAATCCAATTAAGCCCACATTATCTGTGTTTTTCCATGGTTAATATTCTCTGACAGTTTTATTATTAGCCCTTATTTTTGGGCTTGCTGAATTCACTGTCAGGCCAATCAGGGACTGATTTTCTTCGGTTATGTCACTTAAACGTTATCTCGAACAGATCCGCGCAGGTAAACAGATTAATTGGGACAAGTTTCACGGCTTGTTACCGCTGGGCTATGAAGACGATTGGCGTGATATATTCACTGTCACTAAACGTGGTGCAAAGCAGTGGCAAGTGACGGTGATAGATCCTATTCGTTACGAGCAGCTGCTTGCCGCTGCCGAAAAGCCAGCCAACCGCATCCAAGCCAGTGCCCAAGGCGATTCCCATCTGGCGACAACCACGTGCAGCTACCTGCTGGTATATCGTATGGGCTTACCTGATGCGCGTCCTGATGTCGTGCTTCTGAAGCCCGAGGGTGCGGTGCAGGGCTTTGCGGCGAAAAAGCAGTTATTGCTGGTGGAAAACGAAGAGAATTTCTTTCATCCCGAGCTGATGCTTGATGTTGCCAGTGACATGCTGGGGCAGACTCTGACGCTGGCTAACACGGATGTGGCTCTGGCCAGTGGTTCTCAGGGGTTGTCCCCACAGCGAGTTCATTGGTACCAGCATTATGCCGAAGTGATCTGCGCATTTGACTACGATACCGCAGGGCTTGAGATGTATGCGGCATTAAACAAGCAGATGCGCCGTAATCGGGAGCAGCAAGAGGGCGTTTCGACCCAGGTCAGTTATTTACAACCCCATGATTATAGTGCTTGGCTGCCACTGTTTAAGTGTCAGCCAAAATCGGATAAAAGCTACATGCGTGGACGCAAGCTGGCATCCGAACTGGGCTTTGTCGCGCTGGAAAAAGCATTTGCGAAAACCCGAAAATTTATGGAGCAAGAGATGCTGCTGAGGGATCGCGTTAACACTGAGTAGATGTCACTCAGGGTAACGCAACAGGCGTCTCGGCCATTATTTGAACAACACAGACAGTAAGAACAACTATGTCAGCTTTAAATCGCATTATTTTGATTAACACCCACTTACCCGGTGTAGTGGAATTGGCGCTCGATGGCCACACCAATATCTGCGGTACTAACGCATCGGGAAAGACCACGCTGCAGCGTCTGGTGCCGGTGTTCTATGGTGAATACCCCAGCCGTGTCGTGCCGTCGACCCGGGACAGTTTTGAAAAGTGGTATCTGCCGCGAGAGGACAGCTATATCGTCTATGAATATCAGCGGATGGACGGTGAATTTTGCCAAGCGGTGATGGCTGCGGCTAGTGATCGCAATGGGGTACGTTATCGCCTGCTAGGTAAAGGGTTTGATCTGGAGGATTACCTCAAGCAGCGGGATGGTGAAACGTTGACGTTTCTGACCATGGAAGAGTTTGGTCGGGTGATGAAAAGTAAAGGCTTGGCAGTGACTCGCCAGCTTAATACCCGTGAATTCCGCGGCATTATTCAGAATGACCGTGTGGCGCTGAGCAGTGGCAGTAGCAAAGCTGAACTCCGTACGTTGGCGCGGCAGTTCTCGTTGTGTGATAGCGAACACACCCTGCGACATATCGAAAAACTGGCGCGCGCTGTGCACTCGAAAGAGGGCAAGATGGAGACGATCAAGTCGATGATCGCCGCCATTCTGGAAGAGGATGGTGTGACACCGCCCGCTTCAAGCCTTAATCCGCAAAAGGTTGAAGGGTGGATCCGTGAAAGCCAATTAATCCAAGGGTTCGCAGCAATAAGGCCGGAGTTTGAACGGCTGGAGCAGCAGTACAACGAGCTGCTGTCATGCGAATTGCGCTTGGCGGGACTAAAGCGGGGCTATCAAGCCGACGAGTCGCTGCAGCTAACGCGGCAAAGCGACGCCAAAGCCGAAATAGAGCTATTAGGCAATGAGCATAAGCAACTGGAAAGCGGTTGGAAAGATCAGCGCGACACCCTTAATCAGCAGTTGTCTGTGGTTAAGGGGGAGTTAGAGAGCTTTGACAGCGAGCTGCAGAATATTGAAGACCAGTATCAAAGCTATCAGGACAAAGATATTGAACAGGCGCGTGCCAACTTAGAGCGGATGACGGCATGGCGAGATGATCTTGCAAATCTGGAAGCTCGCTTCCGTTTGCTCACCGAAGCCCATCAGGACATTGAATCCGCTTATAACGAACGTCGCAGTAAGATCGACCGTCAGCTTAATCGAGTACTCAGTGAGCTCAATGAGCAGAAAGATACCTTGCAAGAGGAACGTGATAACAAGCGTGAGCAGCAGCATGATGACTTAGCGGCGCAAGAGAAACTATTCAGTGAACGTCGTCAGTCTGGACAGGCACGTTTTAAAGAGCGCGAGTATGAACTGAAATTAGCGAAAGCGGAGCAGCAAGCCAAGTTAGACGGCGTCACTTATATCGACGAAGAGAAGCAAGCATTGATGATCTTCGACGAGCGGATCCTGCTTGCTGATGAGAGTCGCGAAGCGGTAGAGGAGAAGCAGGAGCGTCTACACAAAGAGGAAAAGATCGCCAAGCGTCAGCAGGAAACGGCTGACGAGGCGTTGCGCCAGACGACTCGCCGCCTCAACGAATGCGAGAGCCAAACCCGTGCGCTTAATGAACTGTTGTATCCAGGCCACCACTCGCTGTTGGAGTTTCTGCGTAAAGAACATCCACAATGGGAAGGAACTCTGGGTAAGGTGATCCATCCGGAACTGCTGCAACGCTCGGATCTAAAGCCCAGTCTAACCGCCGATGGCGCAGAAGCGCTCTATCGCGTGTGGTTGGATCTTTCTGCGTTAGAGACCCCAGAATATGCCCGCTCAGAGCAGGAGCTGAAACTGCAGTTAGCACAAGCCGAAGAACGTCAGGTGGAAACCCGCAATCAGCAGGAGCAGGCTGAGCAGGCCTTGGTACAGGCATCGCAAGTATTGGACGACGTGCGCCGCGAACTTGTCTTTGCCGGAACCGAGCTGAAGAACGCCCGTGCTGACGTTAAGCGTCTGCAAGAAGAGAAGCGCAACGAGCAGACTCGCATCGATGCCGCGCTGGCTGAGCGGAAGCTGGCGGCGCGTCAGCAGTTAGAGCAAATTGCGCATCAACTGGGGCAGTTAGTTAACGAGCAAGCTGAGTGGCTGGAGCTACAGAAGTCGCTGGAACGTGAAGCCAGTATGGAAAAGCGGGCCTATTGGGATGAGGTCGTTGGCGCTATTGATAGTCAATTGCAACAACTGCGAGACGAGATGGCGGAGCGTCAGGCCAAAGCTAAACAGGAGTTAAAGGCCTGCAGTGATTGGTACAAGCGTGAATTGAAATCCCGTGGTGTTGATGACAGTGAGATCGGTAAATTAAAACGGGAAATTGAAGCGCTGGAACGGCAGATCCAGGACACTGAGCGGATGCGCGACGAAGTGGCGAACTACTTGGTCTGGTACAAGGTGCAGTGGACTCAGCGCAAGCCGAAGCTGCAAAGCCAGTTTAGCGAGTTGCAGAATCAACAAGCCGAGCTACAGCAACAACTGGCCGCTGCTAACAGTCAGTTTAAACAGCAGCGGCAAACATTGGAAAGTCAGCTGCAGCAGGCTAAGGCTATCCGTCTGGAGTCAGAAGAGCTCCTAGAAAAACTGAAAACCCTGTTACGTCGCTTAAATGAACTGCAACTGCCGCGGGACGCTGTTGAAGTGGCCGGTTCGCTGAACGAGCGGCTGAACCTTGGTGAGTCTTTACTGCATAGCCGTGAACAGCTGCTGACGGCCGTGAAAGATGGCGTGGACCGCTTCGATCGCGAGATCGCTAACCAGTATGGTTCGTCATTGGCGGAAACATGGGAGCGCTCTCGCGAAGAGTGCATGCTGATTGGTGAGAGCGGCGTGCGTAGTTTGGATTATCGCAAGCTAGTGCCTGAACTGGCACGGTTGATTAACGAGCTGGTGCCTCAAAAGATCACTGCTGTTAAACAGCTTGGACGTACCTATGGCCGTGATCTGAACAACTACTACGATGTCCTGCACAGCATTGATAATCGTATTGCCTCACAGAGCGCCCGCATCACCCGCGAAGTGGATGAGGAACTGTTTCTTGATGGTGTGTCTGAATCGGCGGTGAAGATCCGCTCGCGTGTGGCGGAGCTGGAGTTCTGGCCACAGTTGCAAGAGTTTGTGCAGGCATACAAGAACTGGCAGGCAGAAGATTTCAATACGCTACCCAGCGAAGAGTACACCAGCAGCATGCGCCGCGCCCTAGAGATTATTGGCCGTTCGGCGCTCAGTGGCGGGGTTGCCAGCTTGCTTGGTATCGAACTGCGTTTGCGGGAGGGGAACTCGGATCTGGTGATCCGTACCGACCGCCAACTAAACGAATCCTCCAGCCACGGTATGGCTTACCTGATTTTGTGTAAGTTCTTGCTGGCCTTTACCCGTTTGTTGCGGGGGAGATCGCAAACCGTGATCCATTGGCCAATCGATGAGTTGGGTACGTTGGCCCACAACAATATTAAGAAGATCTTTGATGCCTGCGGTAACAATCAGATCCGTGTGCTGGGGGCTTTCCCAAATCCAGACGCAGAGGTGTTGAGCCTGTTCAGCAACCGCTACATCATCAACAAACAGAGCCGACAACTGCAAGTGGTTAAGCCGAAAATAGATCCCATTGCTGAAAAGTTAAAGCAAAAAGCCGCGCAGATGCAGCAGGAGGTAGTGTAGATGTTATCCAACATGGGACATGTGATTGAACGCCTGCTGCAGGGGGCATTTATCTGTCGCACCAGTGATGAAGAGGGCTGGCGCCTGCTTAAAGATCCGGCGCGCCGCGAGCAGGTCGAGCAACACCTGAATGTGCTTAACCGTACCCTCAGTGAGTGTGGTGCCGGCAGTGACTCGGAAGTGTTTTTTTGTGGTTATCGCCAACTCGGTGATGACGAACGCAAAGTGGTTGCACAGCAGTTTAAAGATATCGTTAACGGCTTGATACCGCTTACTCAGTGGCTGATGTTAGTGCAGGAGGCTGAGGGTAAAGACGCGCCGCTCAGTGAAGGCTCGCCAGTAAGGTTAACTGAACTGCAAAGTACTATTGAGGATACGCCCGCGTTTCGCGAGCAACTGGATAAGCTAAGCAAGTACCGCTTGTTTGGCTCACAAAGCACGCAAGTGGATGGCCAGATTAAGCAGATCTTCAAGCGCTTGGTTGAGCTGGGGTACTTACTGCGCCCGAACCCGGAGAAGCAATACTATATTGCCACCGGAAAAATCGATTACCTGTACGAGGTGATCCGCTTTATCAATGAAACTGAGGCGCTGGATCTGGAGGCGCATGCTGAAGCCGCCACCGCCCAGGGTAGCTTGCTGTGATAGGAGCAGAGTATGAGTAATAATCTGCATCAAGCGGGCACTAAGTTTTTACGCCTATTGGCCCGCCATGGCGATGCCATTATGGATGCTTATATCTCAGGTTCTATAGGCGATCATCAGGTCGAGGCCAAGGTACAAGACAAACTGGTTAAAGCTGGCGTGTTATATCGACCAGAGCCGGGGGCTGATCTGCATCTACGACACGCTGTACGTAGTTTGCTGGAAGAGGCGTTAAAGGATGAGCGTAATCGCCAGATCGATGCCAACGCCGGATCGGCGATCGCCGCGTTTAAAACCTTGGCTCAGCACTATACCGAAGCCCGCCATCAGGGCGATATTGCCGCCGCTGATGCTCACTATCGTGATCTTTCTGAGCATGTGTATGCCTTCAGCGAAGGCTTACAGCACTCGATCCGCGTGATGTGGAGTCGCATCAACAATGAGTTCGGTTACGTTAGCTCCATTAATGCCAAGATCCGCGAAAATGAATTAGCGCAATCTCAGGTCAGCGAACTGCTGGCAGGTTTGGAGATGATCAGCTTTGAAGAGTTGGCGGACATTGCTGGCGATATTCGGGAACTTCGCCGCCTATTAGTGGCGAATTTGCAGCAAAATATCAGTCAATGTATTCAGGAACTGAGTGTGGTGCAGGGGCGTTTACTGCAACTGCTAGGACGTTTTAGGCAGATCCATGGCCGTGCCAAACTGTTGAAAGGCTGGCTGCTGTATACCGAGCAGCATCCTGATTATGAGGTGGGCAACCATGTGTCCCACAAACAGATCCCAGCACTGTTTAACCAGGCGGATGCAGCCATAGCTGCGGCCAGTGTTGATATTCATAACAGCGCCCACGAGAGTACATTAGTCGAATTGGTGGCGCATATTAAGGCCAACCGTCTGGCGCGATTTACTCAGGCCGCCCCGCAGCATAGCGATTCAGTGATCTTGCAGGACAATCCAGATTACGAACTGGATGAACATCCGATTAAGGCAGCGGTCAGCGAGTATTTTGTTCATGTCATCGATAATTTTGAACCCGGTGCTGCCAGTTTGTCCGCCTTGGATTATTTGCAACAGCAGCAGTTGGAATACGATGCAGAAAGCTGGCTCTATCAGGTGATAGGTGGCTACGAAGGCTTGCCGCAGGAGCAAAAAGCCTACTTTGAACTAGACCCTGAAACTGAAACCCGCGCACCGTTTGCCAATGTGGTGATCCGGGATGTGTCGGTCGGCTTGCGATGAATAAACGCCAGCTGGAGGTTCTCAGGCGACAGATCCGCTATTGGCGCGATGAAGTGACGCTTAATCCGAGTTGGCGGGCGATCTGTGATGAGTTTGAACTGCAGGAGCGGATCGAAGGTTCCTTGATCCGTTTCCAGTTCAAAGACAAAGCGTGGTTGCGCGAACAAGCAAAGCGCAGCGGCTACGGTGACCTGTTATTAGATGACGCACCCACTGGTCATCGCATAGATGCCGCCCGCAGTGGACTAGTGAATGAAAAGTTAGCGCCAGTGAAGCCCGAACAGCAGTATGTTCTATTAACAAGCCAAGGCGGCAAACTGCCATGCGCTGGTGTAGAAAAACTGCAGCCTAGAATGAGTGTACGGGTCGCTATCGACGACTTAGCGCTAGCGCTGATTGATGTGTTGGTGATCGTGGAAAATCTCGATGTGTTTGACCACTGGCATTGCGCGAACTTACCGGCCGAACTGGGAACCGCTGTGGCCACTTACCGTGGTCACGATAGTGTGGCTAAAGGGGTGTGTCATCTTATCGAGCGTTTGCCTCAAACAGTACAGATTGTGGTATTTCCTGATCTTGACCCCGATGGTCTAAAAATCGCCCTGACCACACCTAAAGTAAATAGCCTGCTGATCTGTGATTTTACTGATGACTTAATCGCTGTTGGAAGTAGCGATGACTTCAATAAACAGCATCAGGCAGCGAAGTATCTGGATGGGGCAGAGCTAGCGGCTTGGCAGCCATTGTGGACGGAATTAAAAAAGCATAAACGCAGCATCAAACAGCAGCATATGTTGGCGCATAAAGTTGAGTTGCGACTAATACCACTAACGAAGTGACTGTCAGTCACTTGATGGCCTGAAATAGATTGAGCGAGAGTAACCGTTGCTGCACTGATGTTGCGCAATAAAGTTGTTAACTAAATGTGAAATACCCATTCGTAATGTGTTGTTTACCCATTGAATTTCTTGTTAGAATGCCATCCCTGTTTAGCTAATTTAGAATATATACAATATAGAAGGAACTATATGAAGACTTTTGCTGGTTTACCTTTCATTCTCATCCTTGCTTTCGCTCCCTTTTTAGCCAACGCCGAGTCAATTGCTGAGTCAGAGACAAAGCAGTGGTCGGTTGGTGTGGGCAGCTATGCATTAATTATTGATAGTGATGATTATGGTGATGACACCTTTGAAGGTTATGCTCTTTCGGCTGATTATGCGATAAACGATAATTTTGCAGTTCGAGGAAACTATTACTCCCTTGAGCATGAAGATCTCTCATCTCTTGAAATTGATGGCTTCGAATTACTTGGTTATTTTGGCACGGGCCTGATGACCGAAGGCTTCAAAGCGTATATTGGTGGTGGATTTTTTAGTGAAAATTTAGATGGACCGTTTGGTTTAGATGAAGATTTTTCAGGTCTGCAGCTTAACGGCGGGTTGGGCTACAATTGGGAATACGTTGCTCTAGATTTCTCTCTTGCTGTTCGAGATCCTAGTGATTATGAGGATCTTGGCGATGACGATGATGATTTAACGGTTGTCTCGGGCTTGTTGAAAATCGCCTTTAGATTTTGATACAACAGCAGTGATGATAATTGCCCTTGGCGTTTGAGTGTTGATTACTCGAACATCCAAAAATCACTACGGTGATAATGCTGATAAGTTAACGGTTTAAATGTTCACTTGACGGCTCTTTTAAAGAGATAAAAATCGGAATTCTGTTTTCAGGATTCCGATTTTTTATGTGCGTCTTTCACGCGTCGGATATGGCTAATTGACCCCGTAAGAGTCAAAGTCATTGGTGTAAATTATACCTCTCGTTAGTTTCTATTAAGCGTTTCGCGCAAGCTGCCTTTTGGGAAATTTTTTCATCTTTACCTTTATCTACTTAAAAGGTTATCGTCGTTGATTAAAAAGCCAACGAAACGTGCCCTTAATAATGCCGCTCACCCTTGGTAAGCGGCATTAACATCAAACCTGTCACTTGCAGTGCGGTTAGCTCGATCTGTTTAGTAGCTTACCTGCAGCGTGACGCCACTGTAGGTGCTATAGGCTCTAACACCTATATGCCAAACGCCAGAGTTGGGGTTGCTTACACTGACCGATTCGTTGTTACCATTTAGGTAAGGGCGATAGTCCCAGTTGCGGGTGCTTGGCTTTGCGCCGTAACGCACATAGAGATCAGCGTCTCCTGATCCACCACTCATAGTAACGTCTAGCTTGTTAATCCCTGCGGGTACTTCGACGGTGAAATACTGCCAACCACGACGGGTGTCAGCAAGGTTGGTTTCAGTAAAGCCTCCGCTGGGTTCACCGCCGCCATCATTACCTAGTACATAATCAACAGCCGCTGCTGCATCGGCAATACCTGCGCCACAACTTGAGCATGATGCAGGGAAAGGGCGGGCCGTTTGTTGAATGGCTGTGGCGATTTCATTGGGCGTAATATTAGGATCGGCGGCATATAACAGCGCAGCCAGACCCGCGACGTGGGGGGAGGCCATCGATGTGCCTTGATACCACGCATAATTATCACTACTTGGACCGTTTGCACCACTGTTTAACGTGGACAGTATACCGTTACTCGCTGAGCTGCGAACATCGCCACCAGGCGCAGCGACTTCCACTACACTGCCGTAGTTAGAGTAATATGCACGACCACCATTGCGATTGGTTGCTGCCACAGTGATCACGCCGCTACAACTGGCTGGGCTATAATTGGCCGCATTGGCATTAGAGTTACCAGCAGCAACCACCACAGTTGCACCTAAGTTTCTGGCGGTATTGATCGCGGCCTGAGTCGTGTTGTCACAGCTCCCACCGCCACCAAGGCTAAGGTTAAGCACCTGGGCTGGATTGGCATTAGCGGGTACGCCTGATACGTTTCCTCCTGCTGCCCAAATCATGCCGTCAGCGATATCTGATGTGTAGCCACCACATTTTCCGAGTACGCGTACAGGTACTATTTTTGCGTTATATGCGACACCCGCGACACCGGTACTATTGTTAGTTTCTGCTGCGACGGTGCCCGCTACATGGGTACCGTGCCAGCTCGAAGATTGATCTTGGCTAGGTTGACCGCCACCGCACTCACCTCGTGATGCGGCATCACCAGGATCGCGGGCATCAGCGTCACGACCATTGCCATCGTTACCGACGAAGTCGTCTGAAATCATGTCATAGCCGGGTAGGAGGTTGTTGACAAGATCGATGTGGGGACGATATCCGGTATCAAGCACTGCAACGACGGCGCCGTTACCCGTGGTCTCATCCCATGCTGCGGGCAAATTCATACCACCAGTGGCTTCATAGTAGTGCCATTGCTGGCTGTAGCTCGGATCTGTCGGTACCGCAAAATGCCGTAGCAAACGGTCCTCTTCAATGTACTCAATTTCTCCGCTGGCCATTGCATTCTGCTGCATGTTTAGTGGGCTGACACCCGCTTTCATCGAACCTTCAACAACAAAGGCACCGGTTGCGATCTGACGAATAACTTTAGCGTTAGTAGCAAATCCAGATCGTAACAGTTTGCTCCTGACTTTCTTTTTTGATTCAGTTGCGTCTGCGGTCGTCAGCATTGAGGGCGTAGACGCTGCTTTGAACTTGATGATGTAGCGTTTTTTGGGTCCTTGTTTAACAAGGGTAATGGGGCGTTCTAGTGCTTGGGATGTGCCGTCAAAGGCGCTGAGTTCTGCGCCATAGATTGGTGTAGATATGGCGACGGTGAACGGTAGCGCCAACCATAATTTATTTCTGCTGTTTGATGGTTTCATTTTTCTCTCTCTGGTGTTGTTTTAATTTTTCTGGTCTTAGAACCAAATAAAAACCTAGAGAGAGATTATGATTTTTACAATATTATGAGTGAGCACTTGAATTGTGAGGCGACTTATTTGTAAAGCATATTTTGCACTTGTTTCCAAGTGGTTTGTTTTTATTGGGTAAACATTTTTATTTTAAATTTGTTTTTGAATGTTTATCTTTGTTTTTATATTTGTCTTCACTAATTTTGTGAGTTTTTATTTTGATGCTATACGATCCGTTTTAAACGTGGGTAGTTTAGTTTTTGGTATTTATGATTCAATAGGTT
Source organism: Corallincola luteus (assembly GCF_004336975.1). Lineage (NCBI taxonomy): Bacteria > Pseudomonadati > Pseudomonadota > Gammaproteobacteria > Alteromonadales > Psychromonadaceae > Corallincola > Corallincola luteus. The sequence goes on along the minus strand of NZ_SJXE01000009.1, from coordinate 64,355 downwards.
TTAATTAACTCATTATTTATTCATAGGATTAATTCTCTATTGGTTTTATATGTTAATCTCAATTAAACAAACAGGAAACGTTAATTAGTATACTCATTATTAGCCCGCCCTTTATTAGGTCGGTTGCTCAGGTGGAAAATAGTTGGTGAATGTTACAAAAAACTATAGAAACTGCCTGTGCAGTAAGTTTTACGGAAGTGAGGTTTTTGAGCCCGGGAGGTATGGAATGTCTCATGGTGAGAGCCAATAGTGGGTATCCTTGCCTAAACCTGTGTAGGTTATTACCAAGTTTTACGCCGTCAGCTATGTCGTTTGTTTCAAAAAATTTCATTCAATTTTTGCTCAGCTTTGATCTATCCTGCTGCAATGGAGAGTAACGGTATATCTCTGTTTGCTGGTATCCTGTGGAAAGCAGCATTCTTTGCCTCTTCACTTCGTTCCAGGCGCTGAGGTAAACCTTTGCTGTTGTAGCTCTTCAACCTGTTTCTTATTGGATTTAAAAGATTTTTAATGACTCTACTGCTGATTTATCTATTTGTAGCTATTGGTGTTTCGTTTATCTGTTCGGTCTTGGAGGCGGTGCTGCTATCGATTACTCCTAGTTATGTTGAAAGTGCTTGCCAGGCCGATCAGACGAAGGGAAAGGCGTTATCCAGAGTAAAAGATAATATAGAGCACTCCATCTCTAGTATTCTCATCTTGAACACCTTTGCTCATACCATGGGGGCAGCAGGTGTTGGTGCGCAGGCTGTGCAACTTTTTGGCGCTAAATGGGAAAGCCTGATTGCCGTCTTACTGACCTTAGCCATTCTTTATCTTTCCGAAATTATTCCAAAAACACTGGGTGCGACGCACTGGCGTAGCTTGGCCTATCCGTCTGCCAGGCTCATTTCATTTCTGGTAAAACTGGTGTTCCCGTTGGTGTGGTTGTCGAGCTATATCACAGGTTTGTTTAGTAAAGATCAACAGGATCGTATCAGTAGGGAAGAGATTCAGGCATTTACCACCTTGGGTTATAAGGGGGGGGCTATTGCTAAACAAGAGAGCTTGCTGCTTGAAAATATCCTTGGATTAAGGGAATGCACTACGCAGCAGATCCTGACGCCACGCACAGTCGTGCATGCATTCAACCAACAGAGTTCAGTCACTGATGCGTTGAACGAAGAGCTGACACAGCGCTTCACCCGCTTTCCTGTGTATGAGGAGAGTATCGATCATGTTATTGGTATAGTGAACCATCGTGCGATGTCGGAACAAGCCCGACACGGCAAAGGGGATACTATATTGGCGGAGTTAGCTCAGCCAATTCATCGCGTGTCAGAGCAGCTGCCGGTTTTACAACTCTTGGACTTATTTATCTCCAGAAAGGAACATCTGTTTCTGGTTGAGGATCAGTACGGCCAAACAGCAGGAATCGTGACGCTGGAAGATGTGATTGAAACTCTGTTAGGACGTGAAATTGTTGATGAAACAGATATCACTGAAGATATGCAGCAGTTAGCGAAAAGCCGTTTTCGTGATCGTTTACGTCGTAAGAGTAAGATCGTTCACGACGACTAACCGCGATTAAACTGCCTGATCATGTTTGCTATTTCTCTGGCGCGTTAAATAGCCTCCTAGCTATTTAACGATTTTCGATACGGTTGTAATCCAGCAGTCCGCCCTCAATTGGGCGCATCTGCATATACTGCTGATTAAGGCGATCGCTGAAACTCCAAAAGTCCTGAGCGGTTCTCCGTATTCCATATTGATCAAGTAATTGCCGATAACCTGACTCTGATTCAACGGCACTGATAGTGTCTACGAGTCGTGGTAGATCGGATTCCTGCAAATGCCAAAAGGCGCTGGGGTAGCTGCCGACTAAACCGTGGATCAAGGTCATGTTGTCTTTGGCTGTGTCACGGTTATCCGTTTCGTCAAACAGACTGGAGACATTTTTATGCGCACTGTTGCGCATCAGGGTGAATAGCTGAGGTGCTGCGGTTGGATCCGTTTGCTCAATCATAATAAATGTCAGTTCCGGAAAGAGGGTGGCGCGATCACCACTGATATTTACCTCTAGTTTTTTCAATAACGCTTTTGATGTTTCGGTCAATTGACTGCTATCAACTTCGTAATTATCTGGAAGTACTTTAGCTAAGCGTTGCTTCAGTAAGTCATATAGTTCTGCTTTTGGATCTTCAGTACGGTAGCGGATAGCTGTGGGTTGATGGAATTGGCCAACGCCTGTATCCAGATAGTCATTCAGTTCTTTACTTGCCCCTTGGTACCAGCTTTGAAGCGCCTTACTACGGCTCTCTTCGGGCAACAAGGTTAAGAAGTTTGACTCGCCCTCCATTCGCAGGAAGTCCATATACATACGGGTGAGTAACTGGTGGCCGAAATTACCGTAAACGTCAAAGCCAGCAGTGAGCAGGTAGTGGATCCTTTCCAGCAGGGTGTAATCGATGATCCATGCTGTTTTTGGTGGCTTGCCCACCAGCCCCTGCATGACGCTGGCACTGTCGAAGTGGCGTATTATGGTGAGCGAAGCGTTTTGATTGACCCCATCCCCATCCCAGATCAGATTTGGCGTTAAATGTTCTCCATCTTGAAACACCTTATTCATAAACTCACTTTTTGCTTTTAAAAAGCGGCGTTCAGCGTGGCTGTAGTTAAGCCAGTTACTGAGTGGCAATACAACGGTATCTTTCTCTGCCGGAAGGTCGAGGTTAACAGCCTGTTCATTGATAAACTGACTGAGCCTGGCTGATTTCATCAAGTCCGGGTCGACAAAAAACACCCAGAATCGGTCGTTGATAACATTGAGTGCTAGCTGCCCCCGGCAAACGGGGCCTTTAATAAAGTTCATGATGGTATTTTGTGCTTCGTCGAGTAGGAAGCGGTAGCGGCTATCAATGGGTAGATCATGGAATGCCCGCATCGGGTTGGAGGCAACGTCAGGATGATAACCGGGTAGCGCAGATACCTGATAATCACTGTCAATAAACCAAGTTTGCCAATTCTCAAGTCGCTGAGCATCGAGGCGGTAGGGCATGTGGGTTTTGTCGACGATAGTTTCTCGATCCGGCATCAGGCGGTAATAAACCCGTTTAACTTTTGGATCATCAAACGGACGCCGTGTGGCGATAGGCTCAATGGCTTGGCCGGGAGGTGTGGCTGAGCGTACGATACGATAATAACGAGGTGTTGTGTCAGGCTCATCGAAATAGAGTGATGAAAGGAATAGATGCTCGTAGAGGTAACGACTGGTAAGTTGCTGCTTCAGTTCGTCGCCATTAAGAAAAACTTCCCAGTGCTCAATTTTTTTCGCGTCTGTTGCATTGGGTTCTGGCATTGTCGCCATGATGGCACCTTTAGCCAGCCAGTCGATCAAAATGTCGTGTTCCGGTTTGGGGATGGCCGGTAAACCGTAGGGCATTCCCCATAGAGCATGATCTTTTTCATAGCTAGCCATCTGTTCGATGTCGGGGCATTGCTGATTGCGGTCGAGAGCAAAGTCCCATTTATCAGCGTCTAATTGCGGGGTTGTAGGAAGCGGGTGTGCTTGCTTAAGCTGCAGCATACGCGCCATCACACCGGCTTCTAGGTTTGCTTCTTTTGTTTGTGCGCGCTCATTGAGGACCGGATAAAAGGCCTTGTCACGCCACTCGGCGGTGGTTTGCGCATCGACAAACATACGGGTGAGCTTATCGGCCAGTAAACGTGTGCCATCGTAGACTTGGTCTTTACTTGCGCCTCTGTCGATCCCTTCCGCCGAGGATAGTTTGAGCTGACAAGGGGCATCGTAACAGGCATGACACGCGACACAGCGCTTTTCGATGATAGGGCGAACGGTATCTAAATAGTGTTGCGCGGCAGGATCTTGCTTGCTGACCAACCGTGGTTGTGGCTCGGCAAAGCCGTAAAGCTGGTCGTAATGCAGGCCGGTGTAAACAGCACAACCTGAGAACAATGAGACAAGCGTAATAAGCCAATAGCGTCGGTTTTTGCGCCAGACATGGTGAACATACTCACTTGAAAACGTTTTCGTTAGGCCTTTATTCATGCTTTGTTTCTACAACCGATTGAGAAGTGGAGAGGGCAGTGAACCATATGTTTCATATTTACTATCACGCCTGTATATCAGCTACAAGAATAGACCAATAGCAAAAAGGGCTGCAGAGGCAGCCCTTGATTAGGAAGAGATAATCAGCCGTATAATTGACGACTGCTTTACTGATTAGGCGGCGTCGATGGTGACGGTTTGCTGCTCTTCCGCTTCGTTCAAACGCGGCTGCGATGTTGCTGCGTCTTTACAATTAATGGCGATACTGCGTGGTTTCATCGCTTCTGGGATCTCTTTGATCAAATGTACCATCAATAGGCCATTTTCCAGATCCGCACCACGTACTTCAATGTGGTCAGCGAGGTTGAATTTACGTTCAAATCCACGGCGAGCAATGCCTTGGTAGAGGTATTTCTTACCCTCTTCTTTACCTTTGTTACCACGGATCGTTAGTACATTTTTCTCCACCGTGATATCCAGCTCAGCGAGCGTGAAGCCGGCGACAGCTAATTGGATACCGTACTGGTTTTCATCCAGCACCTCGATGTTGTATGGCGGGTAACCAGCACTGTTGTTGTCGCTTTTTAGCGCACGATCCAGCAGTGATGCAAATTGATCGAAGCCAATACTGTTACGGTAAAGTGGTGATAAATCGATGGTGTTCATAGTTATATTCTCCATTAGAAGCAATACATGACATTGTTGTCGGAACCGGTGAGCGCGATATTCGCCCTCTCACCAGTGCTTAAAGAGATAGGGGCGGAAAATTTTTGATTCAAGGTTATTTACGAGAATTATTTTTCTTGCGTTCTATTTGGCTGCCTTGGTGAAGCATTAAAAACAGACACGAGTTGAGAGTTATCGGTAATAGAACGTTGAGTGTGATTGCGGTGATTCGAAACGTATGGTGATTTTTTAACGAATATTTTCAGCAAAAATAAGCGATAAAAAAGCCGCATTACTGCGGCTTTTTAGTTTTCGATAGTTGTTTACGATTACTTGATGAACAACATTTCAGCGTACTTAGGCAGCGGCCACAGTTCGTCAGAAACTTGCGTCTCCAGCGTGTCTGCATACAGACGTACTTCGTCCATCAGTGAGCGAATGTCATTGGCACAATATTGCATGTGTGCTTCAACAGATGGGAAGTCGTGGCTTTCCAACGCAGCTGAAAGTTTATTAACTGCAGCCATCATGGCGTTAGCGTCGGTGGCCACTTTCTTGGCAACTGATGTATCCAGCTCAATGCCAATGCTTGATGCTCCTGCAATGCTACCAGTCAGTTCTGACAAGTAGCTCATGGCTGCAGGGTAGATAGAGGTGGTGGCGATATCTACAACCAAATTCGCTTCCACTTCGATAGAGAGGATGTACTGTTCCGAGTAAACTTCGTAACGGCTTTCCAGTTCAACCGGTGTTAATACGCCGGTACTAGAGAATAGCTCTTTGACTGACTCTTCTAGGAATGCAGGCAAGGCATCTGCTGTGGTTGGGATGTTCTTCAAACCACGCTCAGAAACTGCTTTCTCGTGCCATTCAGTCGCATAACCGTCGCCACCAAACACGGCGTTACCGTGCTCTTCCATCAACGCTTTCAGTACGTTGATTACGCCTGTGGTCTGGTCTGCACCGCTGCTTAGCTCTGCATCTAGCTTCTCAGCGATCCAATCGAGAGAATCGGCCAGCATGGTGTTCATTGCAACCAATGGACCGGAAACTGATTGTGATGAGCCGACTGCGCGGAATTCAAAACGGTTACCGGTGAAGGCGAACGGTGAAGTACGGTTACGGTCTCCAGGATCACGCTCAAAATGCAGGATCTGTGATAGACCTAGGTCCATCAGGCCGCCGTTGACTGTTGGTTTAAGGTTGCCGTCTTTAATATCCATAAAGACTTTCTCTAACTGCTCACCCAGGTAAACAGAGAGGATCGCTGGAGGTGCTTCATTGGCACCCAAACGGTGGTCGTTAGCCGCAGATGCGATCACTGCGCGCAGTAAAGGACCGTATTTGTGGACGCCGCGAATAACCGCACCACAGAACAACAGGAAGTTGAGGTTTTTCTCAGGCGTACAGCCTGGATCTAACAAGTTACCCTGGGTTGAGTTACCGACAGACCAGTTAACGTGCTTACCTGAGCCATTAACACCAGCAAATGGTTTTTCGTGTAACAAGCACAGGAAGCCATGCTTCTTCGCCGTGATTTTTAGCACAGTCATCAGCAACTGCTGATGATCGGCAGCCACGTTAGCCGCTTCGTAGTAAGGGGCAATCTCGAACTGGCCAGGGGCCACTTCGTTGTGGTGTGTTTTAGCTGGGATGCCGAGACGATACAGAGTGTTTTCTACGTCTTGCATATACACCTGAACACGCTCAGGGATAGCACCGAAGTAGTGGTCATCAAACTGCTGACCTTTCGCCGGGGCTGCGCCGAACAGGGTACGACCTGCTAACAACAGATCTGGACGGGCGGCAGCGAAATTCTCATCGACCAGGAAGTACTCCTGCTCAGCACCGCAGCTTGAGTTCAATGTGGCGATTTCAGTTTCACCCATCAGTGAAAGCACTTTTTGCGCCGCAGTGTTCATTGCCGAGTTTGAACGTAGCAGAGGGATCTTCTTATCCAGAGCTTCACCAGTCCAGGACATGAACACGCTTGGGATCATCAGGGTGGCGCCGTTTGGCGTGTGCATGATGTAAGCAGGGCTGGTTGGATCCCATGCAGTATATCCACGGGCGGCGTTGGTCATACGCAGGCTACCGTTAGGGAAAGATGAACCGTCTGGCTCACCCTTGATCAGCAGGCTACCTGTGAATTCAGAAATTGCATGGCCATCAGAGTTAGTAATGATAAAGCCATCATGTTTTTCTGCGGTGGCGTTAGTCATTGGATAGAAGATGTGAGAGAAGAACTTGGCACCTTTAGAGTGGGCCCAGTCTTTCATAGCTGCGGCAACAACGTCGGCAGTTGCTGGCTCAAGAGGTGCGCCAGTTTGGACTGTCTTCTTCATCGCTTTAAAGGCGTTCTTAGACAGCGACTGTTCCATTTTGGCGAAGTCAAATACGTCACATGCCCATAGGTCTTTCATTAATTTCGGTGTGCAAACATCCATCGCCGAACCATTCGTGATGTTGCTGATAGCCATTAACCTTGCTTGATTTCCGCTCATTTGATTCCCCGGATAATTTAAAGATTTTGCATTTGATCTGTTTGCGCGTACGACGCAGTTTGCTGATGTAACGCAATTTTTGAACCATAATTTGAACTGATATTGCAGGGATGAAGATTATTTTTTAACTATTTGATATATATATTGTTTTAGTCTCGGCTCGGATCTTTGTTAGCTGATTAGCTAAGTCTACCTGCATCACGAAGGCACCAACATGGTGCGATAGAGGATTGCTTTGTATTTATGAAGCTCCAAATTGGTGCAAGTCGTAGCTTCTTGATGTTTTTGCACTGAAGCGGTGCAATTGTGGCTGTGTGCTATGCGTAAAGGTTTATGTTCATGCTAGGTAACTAGACCCTCTCACTAAAATGGGTGTCGTTGTTATATCTGTTTTAAGTCATCAGTTGTGCAGCTTTCTCTTTTTATATTCCAACTTCTCCGCGGCTAAGTTGTAAGGCTTGCTATGCTCAATAGAGTGAGCCGAGTTATTGCTCTAAATTAGGCGATAACAGTGATGACCCAAAACTGACTGCAGGCGCTTTGTCATAGGTTGCTATAAGTAGGTTAACTAGATGAAAAACGGGGATGTAAAATCAGGTAAGTCGCCTTTAAAGGTGAAAGATCTTATTGGGGCTACCCAACTGTCAGCGTTGGCCGTTACCCAGGTTTCGCATATTGCTGAGGGGGTGCATCAAGCTATTTGGAGTAGCTTTGGTGTGAAAGGGGGTAAAGCGCCGCATACCACAGGTGGGATCACAGGCTTAGTGTACAAGTCTATTCGCGGTACAACGGCCGTTTTAAGTAAAGGTGCAGTATCACTGCTCAATGCGTTACCTCTGCAAACAGTGGTAGAAGGAGAGGAATCACCGAAACGGGCGAATTTAATGGCCGTGCTTAACGGCGTGATTGGTGATCAGTTGCAGCAAACCCATAATCCGTTTGCGACACCAATGACGCTTCGGTTGAATGGCGAACTTATTGACCTTTCACATGCCGAGGGCACCGAGGCATTGTTCTCAGGGCTTAGTTCTACTGGTGGCAAAATCTTACTTATGGTTCATGGTTTGTGTCGAAACGATCTCCATTGGCAACAACAGCATGAAGGGCGGCTCGTTAATCATGGTGAAACAGTCAGCCAAGCCTGTGGTTATCAACCTATCTATCTGCGATATAACAGCGGATTACCCGTGTATGAAAATGGTCGGCAACTGGCAGAGATGCTTGAGCGACTTCATGGACATTGGCCGGAGTCAATTGCTGATTTAACTGTGCTAGCCCATAGCATGGGCGGCTTGGTGATTAGAAGTGCTTGTTACCATGCGGAGCAATGCGGTATGAAGTGGCAGCGGTGTCTCAAGCATATTATTTTCTTAGGTACTCCTCACCACGGCGCGCCGCTAGAGCTGATTGGTAGTTGGTTGCACCGAAGCTTGTTACATACGCCGTTTACTGCGCCTTTTAGCCGGCTGGCAAAACTGCGAAGTGCAGGGATAACCGATCTGCGTTATGGCACAGTGCTCGAAGAGGAGTGGCATGGCGAAGACCGCTTTCATCATCGTTCAGATGCTTGTCGGGCAGTGGCATTGCCTACAGGCGTCAACTGTCTGAATGTTGCAGCCACAACGGCATCAAAAGCCAGTACGTTGGCTAAGCGCTTGGTCGGTGATGGCTTGGTGCCGCTTAACAGTGCCTTGGGATATCATGATTTAGCTGAAAAAGCGCAGCCGTTTGAAGATTGTCACCACCATACATTTTACTCGATGAACCATTTGGCGCTGTTAAGTCGACCAGAAGTTGGAGAACGACTGGTTGATTGGTTAGCTGCTGCAAATGACCTTCTTAATGAGTAACACGCCTTTATCGGTAAATAGCTGAGAGCTTGCCTGTATCCTGCTGACGCCTTGGACGCTAAAAACCACAATTTATTAATGGAATTTAATTCAACTTAGTGAAATGGTGCTTAAACCATGCAAATACAGCGCTTAGTCTTAGTGTTAAGCATGATTTTAGTGTCTGATTACTTTACGCCTTCTTTGTTTAAGATTACTTTTTTTATCTTTTTTAAATTTTTATTATTTAAATACAATAGGTTGTATTCCTTGGTGTGATTTGTGCTTTTGAGATTGATAATCAGTTAGATAGATCTTGCTGAAAACGTGTATCACTTCCAAATTAGTAGAGAAGTGGGCACTTTTATAAACTCGGGGTAGAAGTTATGTGGAATACAAAAAATAGTTTATTAGCCGGTGTCACTGCGCTCGGTATGCTTGGTGGGACTGCGGCGAATGCGGCACTGCTCGATTTCGATAGTGTGCCCGTTGGCGCATATGCCAGTCATACTGAAGAAGGCTTCCAAGTGACCAATACCCTTGGTGATTGGCGAGGCTCGGGTTTTGGTAACCCAAGTCCTTCTATTTATGCGACAACACCTTCGGCCTCCGTTGAAGTGGTTGCTGTAGATGGCGGTTTGTTTACTTTAGATAGCCTTGATCTGACAGCGAATAATTTGGGCTCCACGTTTGAGATCTTTGGTGAAGCAGGTAGTGATTTAGCGTTCTTTTTTGGTGGTGCATTGAACCTGGATGATGCCCAGACTACTTGGGATACGATATTGAATCCTTTTGCCAGTGTTGCTATCGAGAAGCTGATTATCTCTTTCGGTGTTGCTGGTACTAGCGTCAACATTGACAACATCAATGTGCAATCGCTTGCCTCTGTTCCAGCGCCAGCAACCTTACTGTTGCTGGCTGCAGCCTTGGTAGGGATGGGCGCCGCTCGCCGTAAGTTGGTATAGTTTGTTTAGTTCCTCTGCTCTATAGCGTGGCACTAATACAATAAAAAAACGGCGCTTTTTTGCGCCGTTTTTTACTGCTTTTTTTAATCAAACCGCTGACGGTATCTTCTATACGCCGTTGCGGTTTAAGTTATCTCGTCAATACCAAATTTTTCACCGTAATTTGCCACCACGAAATCGATATCTTTGTCGCCACGGCCAGACAGGTTAAGCAGTATGCTGCCATCTTCGCCATGCTTGGCGAGTTTAATCGCATAAGCTACGGCGTGAGCCGATTCTATTGCTGGGATAATGCCTTCCTGTCGAGATAGCTCAAAGAAAGCCTCAATCGCTTCGTCATCGCTGATGGTGTCGTAGTTCACCCGCCCCAGTTCTTTTAGATAGGCATGTTGTGGTCCTACCGATGGGTAGTCCAAACCACTGGCCACTGAGTAAACTTGCCCAGGCTCGCCTTCATCATCTTGCAACATATACGATTTAAAACCATGCATCACCCCAGGGGTTCCCAAGGTCAATGTCGCGGCATGTTCGCCCGGTTCGTTGAGGGTGCGGCCGCCTGGTTCGATGCCGTGCATCGCCACTGCCTCATCCTTTAAAAACGCAGTAAACAAACCGACAGCGTTGGAGCCTCCGCCAACACAGGCAACCAAGTTGTCTGGTAAGCAGCCTTCCATCTGCAGAAATTGCTCTCTTGCTTCATTACCGATAATAGATTGGAAATCTCTAACCATCATTGGGAAAGGGTGGGGGCCAACAACCGAGCCGATGGCATAAAACTGACTGACAGGATCTGTCATATAGGCGTCAAACGCGGCATCTACGGCTTCTTTCAGGGTTTTACGACCGTGAGTTGCAGGGATGACTTTCGCGCCTAAGATCCGCATCCGCACCACGTTGGGATACTCTTTGGCGATGTCTACTTCGCCCATATATATATCGCATTTCAGGCCAACCAGAGCGGCCGCTGTTGCCAGTGCAACACCGTGTTGGCCGGCGCCGGTTTCAGCGATCAATTTGGCCTTACCCATCTTTTTTGCTAGCAGCGCTTCACCTAGACAATGATTAATTTTGTGGGCACCCGTGTGGTTCAGATCTTCACGTTTAAGGTAGATATCTGCGCCATATTTCATTGATAAATTTTGCGCATGAAAAATCGGGCTTGGGCGTCCAACAAAGTGTTTATATAGCCGCGCCAGCTCAGCTAAAAATTCAGGATCTTGGCGAATGGCCTGATACGCCTGAGTGATCTCGTCGATGATGGCTTGGAGTTGTTCGGGAATAAAGCTACCGCCGAAGTCACCGAAAAAGCCTTCGTGATTAGGCTGCGAATGGATAAATGTATTTATCATGTGTGGGCCTTCTACTGCTTTTTAGCAGCGTTTTATAGCAATTAACCCATTCTAATTTTGTGGTTAAGGCCGCAGTTAGTGCCACGCCGAGCCATAGAACCTAACTTTTTTTGATTTCATCCAGCTTTTTCTGGATCTGAAACGTAAGAGCATCAACACTGGGGAGAGTAAAGTACAACCGATTGTTTTGCAGCGAAAAGTACCGACAGGAAACCGCTATGTTTGATCTACTCATTCGCAGAGTCAATCTGCCCGATGGCCAGCAGGGCGTTGATATCGCCATTGCTGATGGCAAGATTGTTGAGGTTAGAAAGGATATTGCAGCGTCAGCGGTAAACGAGATCGATGGTAACGGTGCCTTTGCTTGCCCGCCATTCGTTGACAGCCACTTTCATATGGATTCAGCGTTGAGTCTTGGCCAGCCGCGCCTCAATCAGAGCGGCACTCTGCTGGAAGGGATCGCCCTATGGGGTGAGCTAAAACCGCAACTCACGTTTGATGCGATTAAACAAAGGGCGTTGGCAATGTGCCAATGGTCGATTGCTCGTGGCACGTTGGCGATAAGAAGTCATGTCGACATCTGTGATGACAGCTTGCTGGCAGTCGATGCGTTACTTGAAGTGCGTGAAGAGATGAAACCTTACATCGATCTGCAATTGGTGGCGTTTCCACAAGACGGTTATCTGCGCTACCCCCGCTCCGCTGAAAATCTAAAACGTGCGTTGGACCGTGGCGTCGATGTGATAGGGGGCATCCCCCATTTTGAGCGCACCATGGCAGACGGCGCAGAGTCAATCAAGCAGCTGTGCGCACTCGCTGTAGAGCGCGGTTTAATGGTCGACATGCATTGCGATGAAAGTGACGATCCGATGTCTCGGCATATTGAAACCCTAGCGTGTGAAACTCAGCGCCTTGGCTTACAGGGCAGGGTAACAGGCTCACACCTCACCTCCATGCACTCCATGGATAATTACTACGTGAGTAAACTGATACCACTGATCCGCGAAGCGGAACTGCATGTAGTCGCTAACCCGCTAATTAATATTACCTTGCAGGGGCGGCACGACAGCTATCCGAAACGTCGAGGTATGACCCGAGTTCCTGAGCTTATTGCCGCTGGCGTGAATGTTGCGTTTGGCCATGATTGCGTGATGGATCCTTGGTACAGCATGGGCACCCACGACATGCTGGATGTGGCACAAATGGGAATGCATATTGGTCAGATGACCAGTTTACAAGGCATGCAGCATGCCTTTGATGCGGTCACAGTGAGCGGTGCCAAAACAATGGGATTACGGGATTACGGCTTGGCGCCCGGTTGTCATGCTGATTTAGTCATTTTACAGGCTAATAGCGCCATCGAAGCGATCCAGCTCCGTCCGGCGCGTTTGTTTGTGGTGCGTCGCGGTCGGGTGATATCGCGGACGGCACCGGTTCAGCCACAGTTAACACTGGGTGATAGCCAAACCGAGGTAAATTTTAGTAAAGGGCTTTTTTAGTCTGGGTAGCCGAACGCAGGCAGTGGCTTTGCGGCCGTAACTTATCCATCCGAATTTGAATGCCATAGGAGTTACTTAAATGTCCAACAGCACTCAAGCGCCAACGCCGAATGACAGTGAACACGACTTTGCTACCAGTCATGAGGATTTTGCCCAACAACCGGTGCCGGAAAATGCGCGTCGAGGGTTACTGGCGATGTCAGCCGTTATGCTTGGCTTTACCTTCTTTGCTGCCAGTATGTGGACCGGTGGCAAATTGGGGCAGGGCTTTAAGTTGTGGCCGGATCTGATCGTAGTGATCTTGTTGGGAAATTTGATCCTTGGCGTCTACGGCGCTTTGCTTGGGTATGCCGCCGCAAAAACCAACCTCTCGACCCACGTTCTCTCCCGCTACGCCTTTGGTGTTAATGGCTCAAAGTTACCTTCATTTATGCTCGCGTTCACCCAAATTGGTTGGTTTGGCGTGGGGGTGGCGATGTTCGCTTACCCGATCAACAAGTTTATCGATGTGCCTAACCTGCCATTGATTATCGGCGGCGGTATCGTGATGACCTATACCGTTGTGGTCGGCTTTAAAGCGATCGAGTGGCTGAGTGTCATCGCGGTACCAGCCATCTTGTTGTTGGGTTTGACCTCCGTTGGCACGGCTATTTCTGATACGCCGGGTGGTTTGCAGGCGCTGATGGACGTTGAGCCTACGGCTAGCCTAACTTTTGCCGTGGGTATTGCCCTTGCAGTGGGCTCTTTTATCAGTGGCGCGACACTCACACCAGATTTTGTGCGCTATGCCAAAACTCGAAAAATAGGTGTTGCCGCGACTATTATCGGCTTCACTTTTGGTAATAGTTTGATGTTTATCTTCGGTGCCGTTGGCGCCATGGCCACAGGTGTGGCAGACATTGCCGAAGTGTTGGCTCTACAAGGACTATTGGGGGCGGGGATATTTCTATTGGTACTGAATATCTGGACCACAAATGACAACGCCTTGTATGCAGCGGGGTTAGGTTTGACCAACCTCACTGGTCTTAAGCGTGTGCACCTGGTGATCGCCGCAGGGGTTATTGGTACGTTATTGGCGGAGTGGCTGTACAACAATTTTGTCGATTGGCTGGTGTTTTTAAGTGTGTCATTGCCTCCCATTGGCGGCATCATCATTGCTGACTTTTACTTGCGCTGCCGTGGGCAATATCCATCTCCTGCCAGCCATGATTTTCGTTCAGTCAACTGGGGCGCGATGATCGCATGGGGCTTGGCCATTGGCGCCTCAGTGATTTCGCCAGCAGAGGGGATATTCAGTATCGCGCCGTTAAATGCGATATTAACTGCCATGATCGCCCATGTTGTGCTGTGCCGGCTGCTGAATCGGGGCTAGATGGTGCATGGGGCACTTAGCGTTGTTGCGGGCGACTGACTAAATTCTGTCAGAAAATGGGTTCGTAACAGTTCTAGTCAGTATCACTGATTTTTGGCCGGGGGCTTTTTCTACAGATAAATGCCCCCACGTTATTGTTATGAAGAGAAGCGATTCCTTAGGTCACGCCATTACCGTCACCGCCATTATTGTTGGCTTTCTCTGGTTATTAAAACTGGGGGAGTTACTGCTTGGCTGGAACCTACACAACTTGGGCGTTTACCCCAGCACCGCTAGTGGTTTTATTGGTGTATTCACCGGCCCGCTTATTCATGGCTCTATTGCTCACATCTCTGCCAACAGCGTTGGTTTGATGGTGCTGGGATCTGCGCTGCTTTATGGCTACCCACGATCTCGCTGGTGGGTGCTTGGCATCGTCTGGATCGTGTCCGGGTTAGGTGTCTGGCTGTGGGGTAGGGAAAGTTATCACTTTGGTGCCAGTGGCCTTACCCATGGGCTGTTCTTCTATCTGTTTTTTGTCAGCCTGTTTCGTCGTGATAAACGCTCTATCGCTTTGATGATGATCGCCTTCTTTATGTTTGGTGGCATGTTGTTGACTGTATTCCCCCGCGAGCCGGGTATTAGTTTTGAATATCACCTGTTTGGTGGTATTGGCGGCCTCGTATCAGCGCTGCTGTTTTGGCGTTGGGATCCCAAGCCAGAAGAGAAGAAGTATTCCTGGGAATTAGAGCCTGAAGCAGAAGATATCGATGAGGTGCGGCTGGACCAAGATCCTATCGGTGATTTGTGGCAGAGATCACCAGAACATGCTGTAGCAACCGAGTTAGAAGCGGATCCAGAAGCGTCGCCTTTTGCCGCTGAACCAAATAGAACACAGCGTTCAAGACCTATTCACATTTCCAGAAATTGATTGGTTTAGTGCAGTATGCCGAATGCCGAATGCTACGGTCACTCTCTGAAGGAGTAAGGCTGTTCGTCGCATGATGGGTTGTTTATATGGGGGCGCGTAAGGCGAGATGGTATTGAACCCTTGTCTTAACGCATCAAAAATCGTTGTTGTTTAGCGGTATAAATAAAAGCACTAGCCAAATATTTGCTAGTGCTTTGCAAAGGGGGGGGGGTTACTTAGTTTCAGGTAAAGAAGTGTTTAACGCTTCTGATTCACTCACACTGCTGTGTCTAAGCACCAATCGGTCGATGTTCCATTTGATAGAGCGACCGCTGACAATCAGTGAATACTCGGTATTAGCCTTCAACTTATAAACTGGGTTCAGGTGTTCGTCATGGGACGGGTTTAGTTTACGTGCCCAACCCCAGCCTGATGCGTTACCGCCATAAAGCTTGGTGTCCTTCTTCAGAACAGCCAGATCTGCACCGCCGGCACCTGCGCTAAAGTCACCCACCATGCGTACATAGCCGTCGTTGTTTTTATCACTTGGCTGGCCATCTAAGCGTTTGTGCGCTCGGATATACAGCTGGTAATCACCGGCTTTAGATACCTTAAAGGTATAAGTCAGCGGGGAAGTGGCTGGGCCACCGTTTGAGCCATTGCCTGTAAACTCGATATGGCCGCTGCCGGTAAAGCCAGAAACAGACTGCTTTTTCTGCCACTTACCAAGGTTTGATTTAGTGCTTTCTGTTTCCATGATAACAAGGCCATCTTTCTCAATGAATAGGCCGTTATCAGGCTCAACCGGTGCAGAGTCATCACCTTTACGTACTAGGATCACCCAGTCCGAGTTACTGCTAGAGGGTGCATTCCCCAACGCACGATAACCACCGGCAGAGACACTTTTCACCGAACCTTGCTGCAAAGCGCCGCCGCTGCGAGGGTTATACCAGTAGACGTTGAAGCTACCTTGCGTGCCGTTCAGGTTAAGCTCTGTTGTGCCGCCCTGTTTGAGGTACACAACGTACGTGTCGTTATGCTTATAGAAACCATAGTCATTAGCGTTGGTGCTAATATTGTTGTCATTTTTCATATTCCAGAATGGAATGTCGTTGTTATTGAAAAATTCCAATGCATAACGTGCTACATCCCACCATTTGTCACGGCTACGGAAGTCCTGCAGGCTTAAGTCTGAGTGGGCATGGCTATAACCGAAGTACCATTCGTTACCTGTGCCACCGCCCATAAATGTACCCCAGAGGCCATTCTTACGACCATCAACATGGCTGTTACCGGCATCATTGTCTGGACGCATGGCATGGGAAGCATCACCAGGCTCATCGACAGAAACAACCCAGTCTCTGCCACTTTCATTAGATCGGCGTACCCATTCAACCACCTGGCTATGCACATCACTAAAGTTAGCTTTGCTCATCTGCATTGAAAGACCATGCAACTTAGATGCGTTGCCTAACAGTGGCGCATAGCGCTTTTCTTTCTCACCAGGGTAGGTGTGCAATACCACCGGGTGCTGGTATGGGTCATTATCAGCAAAGAACTTGGCCATCGATTTCAACTGAGCCGTGGTCTGGGTCGTTTCTTCGCCTAAATTCCAGTTCAGTGCCAGGTTGTGACCAAATCGTGCAATCAGCTCTCGATAGTAGAGTTTACGTTGGTTACCTAAATTGCCACCATCTAGTAGCTGATCATTTTCAGTTTCCTGAGTCTTAAAGTGGAGGAAGATACCTTTACTTTGCATGTGAGCAAAAACGATCTCCCACTGATCCAGGCGAGAAACGTCCATACGGTAACGCTCACCGTAGCTGGTGTAAGGGAATACGTTTTGGTCATCACCATTGATATTCATGGTTAGGAACGACATCGCATTCAGGCCTTCGCTGGCGATATAGTTCACCGCACCAATCAGGCCTTTACCTTTACCATTCTTCCAGGTGGGATCACCGTTTTTCCAATCAGCAACGTGCGGTGTCCACTGTTTAATCAGGTGGTCTTTTTTACCGTCAGATTTAAAACCGCCATCAAAGTCAGTGTAAGCCAGCAGGTTCTCTGGTGAGTCAGCCCCTTGCTTGAGGAAGTATTCGCCGGTGCCAGTGAAGCGGAGGTAGCGGCCATCTACATATGCCAAAAGGCCTTTACCGCGGAAATCTCGGCCTGTTTTATTACTCTTAGAAATATCAAAGCTGCCTTCTACACCGTCGATATCACCGCCAGACTGACCAGCATATCGATCATTTTCAAAGACAACATTTTTACCTTTGCGGAAAGAGACTGAGTAATCCCAGGTACCCGTTACATTCGGGGAAAAATGGACGCGCCACTTATTACCAGAGGAAGCGCCGCTGTTAGCTGCTTTACCATCGGCGGCGTAGTAACCGGGCACGACAAAATAGTTGTCGCCGTTGCTGAAAGTGACATCCATACGGTAGTCGGTAAATGGGTTAGTAGACGCTGTCTCGCTGCTATTAGGGCCGTCAAAGGTGATTGTTACTTTGTGCCACTGGCGCATCTCACCGGTTATCTCTTCCTCGCCGCCAGGGGTTGGATCAGGATCTGGTTCAGGATCCGTGTCGCCATCCATATCACGACACACTTCATTACCGCATTGGCAGTAGCTTTGATCGGAGCGTGAATTAACACAGTCATTGGCGCTCTGGCCGTAAATGTTTTTACACTGTGCAGTGGTGTCGCACTCATCCCCATAATCGGGTTCTTCTTCTACTGGTGGTTCATCCGGCTCATTTAGTTCACTACATACGCCATCATCACATTGGCAATAGCTTTGGTCTGATTGTGAGTTGACACAATCGTAAGCGGTTTCGCCATATATATTTTTGCACTGTGCCGTGGTGTCACATTCATCACCTAACTGCGGTTGCTCTTGTGCTGGCGCATCTGGCTCACTCAACTCACTGCAGACACCGTCATTGCATAGACAATAGCTTTCGTTTGAGTAGGAGTTAACGCAGTCATAGGCTTCATTGCCATACTGGGCGCGACACTCTGCTGTGGTGTCACATTCATCAGGATCTACTGCAGCAACCACCATTGTATGGCTGCGGGCGAATAGGTTTTCGTAAGGAGCAGGGCCTGCGGATAGGTCGATCCCGTTATTTTGAGCGGCGTACGCAAATTGACCAATCAGCAGGCTTAAAAGGCACAGTGCCTTTAGTATCCCGTTATTCATTATTATGTTCCTATTATTGGCTGAGCCCTTCGTAAAGGACCAAGGTGGACGACTTTTTAGTCAGTCGATCACGACAGCAAATCCGGAATACAACCCACAGAAACTACAATGCTGAAGTGGTCAGACTACTGAGTATGCCGAAAGGTTGTGCTTGCGTCAAAAAATTGACTAAAAGCATTTTTTCCTTATAAAGCAAAGGTTAATTCGGAGTTATTTTTTGACTATTAGCTTTCAGAAAGGCGTTCAAGGTATTCATTAAGTGCATTAGCTGAACTTCTAAATATCATGTTTGGCACGATAAAGTGATGAGCAACGCTAGCGCTTTCGACAGCGGTGGATGAAGTGCGCTGGATGGGCTTCGGTAGCGGATTTAACCCATACGGTGTAGATAATATTCAGTGGAACTCTGCCACAGTTCCTGCGCCTGCTAGTATCGCTTTGCTAGGTTTAGCCGTCGCAGGGTTTGCTTTTGCAAGAAAGAGACATTCTGCTTAGATCTGAGATTTGTCTTAACAAATATTAGCCTCGACCTTGATCGGGGCTTTGTTACGTTAGATAAGCGTATTGTGTTTTATAAGAGCGATGAGCCTGCCGGTTTTTACCCAAAAAAAAACAGGCGGTTAAGCCTGTTTTTTTATTTGCAGCCGCTATTTTGCGACTAAAATTACGCCATTTGCGATTGCTGATAGTTCTGTAAGCCAATCCGCTTGATCAATCCCAGCTGTTGCTCCAGCCAGTATGCGTGATCTTCTTCGGTGTCTTCTAACAGCTTTTCGAGGATCTCACGGCTTTGATAATCCTGCTCTGCTTCAGACAGCGCGATCGCTGCTTTTAGACTGGTGGCGACATCGTACTCAAGCTGCAGGTCGTTTTGCAGCATCTCTTCTACGTTGCTACCGATGCGCAGGCCGTCGCGCTTGGTCATGCAGGGCACACCTTCTAAAAACAGAATTCGCTCAATCAGCAGTGAGGCATGGCCTTTTTCATCTTCAAACTCATGGGCGATGCGTTCGTACAGTTTTTCTAATCCCCAGTCCTGATACATGCGAGAGTGAACAAAATACTGATCCATTGCGGTTAGTTCAGCCGCGAGTAGGGTGTTTAGTGCGCCGATGACTTTTGCATTACCTTTCATCTTTGTTCTCCTTATCCGCTGCTAAAGCTGGGCTTGTTGATAGTTTTCGAGACCGATCTCTTTGATCAGATGCTGCTGGGTTTCTAGCCAATCAAGATACTCCTCTTCATCCTCAAGGATCTCTTCAAGCAACTGACGGCTGACATAATCCTTCTTTGTTTCACACAAAGAGATAGCAGAGCGTAGCTGGATCAGTTGGTCATGCTCCAGCTCCATGTCGCAGCTGATCATCTCTTCGGTGTGCTCACCGATCCGTAGATGTGCCAGCTTCTGCAAGTTAGGTAACCCCTCCAAAAACAGCACGCGTTCAATCAGCGCATCGGCTTGCTTCATATCCTTAATCGACTTCTTATAAGCCTTCTCATTCAGCGCTGACAGTCCCCAGTTCTTAAACATCCGAGCATGGAGAAAGTACTGATTAATTGAGGTCAGTTCAGTGGTTAAAACCTGATTTAAACAGCTGATGATATCTGTGTCGCCGCGCATTGAGCCTCCGGAAATTAGTAGGAATTGATAGCCAGTTATAAAAGTAGCTAGGGCAGCAGAGAACTGCCATTAAACAATTGAAAAATAACCTGTTTGATAATCTAGGTTAGAATGGTTGCTATTCGTATGTCGATTTGAGCCCATGAACCAAACCCGTATTTTTCCGTCGCTACTAGTGTGCTTGCGAATGGATATCAACATAGCTGCAAAGTTATCCATTTTTAGCGATGAGAACAGACTAAAGTGTGTTGTAACTGGTTGTTTGAGCAGTTAAATAGCTGATAGAGTGGTTTGATTCATGAGTGATGGCAGGAAAACTTCCCTCCGGTATAAGAGGACATTTTCCTTCTACAATAGAAAAGGAACATATGCTAAATCTAACCGCAGCCATTGCAGTCTCAATCTGTAATCTTGTTTATGCTGCTGTCATCTATCTGTCACTGCACGGCTGGATAGTGGCTCACGAACCGGGTGGCATGCAATTGCTCATTCATATGATCATTACAACACCCGTTATCGTTATCACGACGATTTGGCTGTATTTTGTCACCAAAACCACGCCGATAAGTGCGGTGGCATGGAAGCTGAATCTGGCCGCTATGCTCATTCCTGTCATGAGTTTGCAAACAGGTGTCACTTACTATCACTTTGATATAGTCGGCCTTGGAATCGCTGTGATCACAGCGCTCTCCCTATTTGGCCTTTACATAAAGGCAGTAGTTGAAAATCCAGCGGAACGGTGCAAGTAAGCAACGCTGGTACAGCATTTTTCGGGATGCGGGGCGATCCCTCATATCGTAGTTTTTCTGAGATGCGCTATTCGCCATGGCGATAATCTCGGACATTGAAGTAAAGGTTAATGATGCAAAAAAATAGAATGTTCACCTTGGTTCGTGAAGCCATTGAAGAAGTGCCAGGGCTTGAAAAGTGGTCACTTAAACAATTAGTTAATCCCGATGATCCTGAATCAATTAAGATATCTCCAATCAAGATCGCTATGGCTTGGCATACATTCGGAGAATTTCAGCTGGGCAATCTTACCTTGGGTGTAACGCAAGAGCATCGAATAGGGCAGCCACCACAACATGTCGGCTTCTCGTTGCAATCAGGGCAGATAAACGGGAATACAATCTTATATAGCCGTAATAACGGAAAGATGGCGTTTGTCGTGGGAGAGATCGGTGATGAGTCTAATGGTCAAATGTACGAGCTACCGTCTCCGCCGGGCGCATCGCAAGCTGTTCTTGAATGGTTAGAGGATCTAGCTGAAAACACCTGTTGGGGCGATTAGTAGCAGTCAAAGAACGGTCGGTGAGATATTTCACTACCTACATCGCCCGTACTGCTTTTAGCTGCTTCCGCGTTTTTCAATGCCGTAACAGTGGTTCAGGCGTCGTTTTCAATAAGTAACTTGGTTACAAGTAAGCGGGCAGTTGACGCGACAATGACCAGCAACAAGAAGGCGAAAGGAACAAACTCAACTACTGTGCTTTGCCATACGTTGACCCATTCCTTGAACTGAAAGCTGTCTCCGGGTAGCTGGCGAAAAGCGAAGATGGCGGGCATGCCCAACAACATGGTTGGCATAACCATGGAAATTATCAGTGGATATTGAAATTTCTTTGGAAGTTTTTTCATTGCCTGCACCCTATGTTTTTGTCGATCTATATCTATGTGCGTTCGAAACTGGTGTTAGGTTACTCTGCGGCTTATCATTCAAAAACAGGCAATATAGAAACTTAAGCGTGCAAATATGAAAGCTAAGGAGATGTCGAACCTTTACTGGTTCTGCCAAGCCGTCGGGTTTGGTGGCTTTGCTGCGGCTAGTCATCATGTCGGTGCGTCGGCTCCTACGCTATCGCGCGCGGTCTCTCAACTTGAGCAACAGGTTGGAGAAAAGCTCATTCACCGCAATGCGAAGCAGTTTCAGCTTACAACAGCTGGCGAGGAGTATTACCAGCGGTTTGCAGGTTTGTTTATGGCGCTGCAAGAGCAGTGGGGGCAACGTTCAAATGTGCAGCCTACCTACTCGGGCGATGTTCATGTGTCTTGTCCTGAGCCGTTCGCCGATTACTTCTTGCAAGGTCTAGCTATCGATTTTATGGCACAACATCCGCAGGTACGGATATATATTCACTTTGCTTCTGACACTGAGCACTTCTTCGATGAACATATCGATTTAGCGATTGTGACCCGCGCGACTGAAGCGCCACACTTAGTGCAGAAACGCCTGTTTAGCTCTGAAACCGCACTTGCTGCTTCGCCATCCTATTTAGCTTCCCACGGATCGCCTGCATCCGTTGAGGAGCTGCTGAACCACGATCTGTTGGCAGGAAACACTCAGCAGAGCTGGTTATTTAATCAGGCCGGTGAGTCTATTCGTATTCCTTTGAAACCCAAGTATTTTGTAAATAGTCTGCGGCTTTCCATTCAGGCTGCGTGTGACGGCGTGGGGATCTGCTTGATGCCAAAAGATAATCTACATGCGTTGCAGTCGCAGGGGTTGCTAACTCAGGTGTTAGCCGAGGTTGAGTGCCCAGCAGGGGTGGCTTATATGGTTTGGGCGGATAGAAAATTGATCCCTGCTCGCGTGGCGGCTTTTCGCGATCTGATATTTGACCATCTTCAGGCAAAAACGATACTTTCATCTATCGGTGATTAGTTGCGGCATTACTTCGCTTTACTCTTTGTTTTTACGCGTGGTTTTAAATTCGTCTTTTAACTCACGATACTTTTGTTGGGCTTTAATGCGGATCGCTTTGGCGATCTTTAGTTCGCTTTGTAATGTCTCTTTTTCCTGTTCATCGTTAGTTTCGTCGATCAGTTGTTGCAGCATATGGGATTTACGCTTCAGCTTATTCAGCTTCTTTTTTACTCGTTCCAGCTGCTCTTTGTTGTGTTCGGCGTCCTCGGTGAGGAACCGATTAAACCAGCTGGCAAGACGTTCGATCGACCTGTTCACCCATTATCTCCTGCTTCTGTTTCAGACTGCTCTGATGCCAGTAGGGCTTCAACTTCTTCGGGTGCCAGGGCGAGCTCTCTGCTGAGCACGCCTTCGCCGCCAGATCCTGCTGTCATCAATACTTCAACGGTATCTATCAGGTTCTTAGATATAGACCGACAGTAATGACTGTCGTTCATTAATGAGCTTGTCATTCTGGGGGTTAGCTCACGGTGACGGATAAGTTCGTCGAGTGCGTCATTGGAGATGACGTCATTTTTTTCTAGTGTCATGCGTAATTGGCTGATCACCAGCTCGGCGTCGTTGTCTTCCTGCGCGAGGGAATCGTGGCGGATAAAGTAGAGTCGTCGCAGTAAGAACGCAATTTGGCTGCGGATCTCGCCATATTGCTGACAAATATGCACATTATCTGACACCAGATATTGGCGCAGGTTTTTTTGCAGGTGTTTAATATCTTTGACTGCGTTGACTAGATCGCGCGCGGTGGCTTTTATCGCAAATAGTTCTTTGCTTTGTGCGCTGTTCATTTCCGGCTGTGCCGTGGCTGCGAACGTAAACAACTCGCTATAGACTGGTTGAATGTAACGCTGGTACAGCTCATCGATATCACAGAATGCATCTTTAGAAACCGGAGATTCAAGCTGTGAATTAAGGTCTTTATCTGATTCAACCACGGAACGATCCAACATGAGGCCGCGGGCAATAACGCCGTAGACGTTATCGAATAGATGATGGGTTTCCATGATCATCGATTTCAGTGCCGTATCAGGGTTATTTAGTACGGCTTTTTTAAGATAGAGCGGCTTCACCTGTTCACGCCTTCTATCGGGGCGGGACAGAGGCAAAGACACGCTTTCTCGACGTTCATCGGTGCGCAGGTAGTGCTCCAATCCGCGACACAGCGCTTTGATAAATGGCAACATCAGCGCGATACCTAAGGCGTTAAATAGCGTATGGAAAAGCGCGAGTTTTAGGGTGTAGTTTTGTTCGCCGATGCCGACGGTTTCGGCAATGCCATCCACCAAGTTAGCTAGCGGTACAATCAGTACCAATGCGGTGATACCCGTGACCAAGTTAAACACCAGATGCGCCGCAGCAAGGCGTTTACCTTCGATGTTCGCCCCCAACGCGCCGATGATGGCAGTGATGGTGGTGCCAACGTTGGCTCCGATCGCCAGCGCTAAGGCGTTGTAATAGGTGATTTGTCCGGCGGCTAGTGCGGTAATGATCAATACCAGGGTGGCATGGCTAGACTGCATGACCACGGTCGCGGCCATTCCCAATAAGGTAAAAATAAGCAGGCCAGCGATGCCATCCGCCATATAATCTGAGAGTACAATACTGGATTGAAAGGTTTCGAATCCCTCTTTCATATAGTGAATGCCAAGGAACAGGAAACCGATACCGGCGAGCAGGTAACCCACTCCTTTTAAGGTTTTTAGTTTTTGGAACACCAGGATCACGCCAAACACTAACAACGGCATGGCGTAAGCGGAAATTTTTACTTTTAGGCCAAAAGCGGCGACCAGCCAGGCGCCCGTGGTTGTTCCCAGGTTTGCGCCAAAAATAATACCGACGCCTTGCATGAGGGGGAGTAATCCGGCACTGAGAAAGGAGATGGTAATAATGGTGACCAGTGAGCTGGACTGCATCAGGGTCGTTGTGAGTACACCGAATGACAGGCTTTTCCAGAGTTTATTGGTGGTGCGCTTGAGTAGGCGCTCTAGAACACCGCCAGTGAAAGATTTAAAGCCGTCCTCTAGCGCTAACATACCAAACAGGAAAATAGCGACGCCGGCTAAGATCTCCTTTAGCTGTGGCATGGCCCAAAAGCCGTAGCTTAATAGCACTAAGATTAATGGGAGAATGAGTTTCTTGATCATGACCTCCTTGGCTATCGTTCAGTATAGCCAACGCTTGTTTGCTGGGTGTGATCAAGAAAGCATTCGCATTCAATGACTTTTAATACGTTGACGTAGTCACACGCGGCCGATGGGCGTAGCATTTCGGGTACCTTCCAGGGCGATATCGTTCAGTGTGTTTTATCGCTTTTATCAGACAGGTCAAACGGGCATGAAACTGGATATTAGAGATTGTTGTGAGTGAACTGTTGATTTGGTCGATTTCGGCCTTAATGGTGTTGGCGGGTTGCTGGTTGCAATCGGCGCTGGGTTTTGGTCTGGCGATTGTCGCGGCGCCTATTATCGTGCTGATCAAGCCGGAGTGGGTGCCCGTGATGCTCACTGTGGTGGCGCTGCCCCTGAGCGCCATGAATGTTTGGCAGTTACGGCACCATATTCAACTGAGAATGATGGCCGTGCCTATTGTCGCCAGGGTGCCGGGTACGGTTATCGGCGTTTGGCTATTGATGACACTCAACGTGCAATGGCTACAGATATCCGTGGCGACAGCGGTGCTGATGGCTGTGGTTATTTCGTTTTGGGGGCGTAAATTTGAGGCCACCCGAGGACGATTAGCTTGGGCGGGGCTTGTTTCGGGGGTGATGGGTTCGACCACTGCGGTCGGTGGCCCACCGTTAGCCTTGGTGATGCAACATGGTGAGCCATACCGGATCCGCGCCAATTTGTCGTTGTACTTTATGTGTTCCTGTCTGTTGAGTTTGGCTGGCTATAGTGTCGGTGGGATCTTAAATAGTGAGCTGTTATGGCAAAGCCTTAGCTTTGTACCAATATCAGTATTGGGGCTGATGCTGGGAACGCGCAGCCGTGGCTATATTGACGGTGGCCGGTTTCGCCCTATCTTAATGTGGCTTTGTGGCGTCGCAGGAACAGTGGCACTGGTTGGTGCTATTTGGGGAGGCATTTAGGTCGGCTCGCTTAATTCGTGCCTCACTGGTTGTTAATGATCGTTTACTTGGTTTTTAGGCTAGCGTTTATCGTTAATGCCAATGTAATGGTTAACAAAGTTTATGCTCCCATACTGATGATATGGGAACGATAGGAGTTCTAAGATGCGTACACTTCACCTTTGCCGATTAGGCGCTACCTTGATGCTTGCTGGCATGAGTGCAGGTATTGTCACTGGCTGTGACAGTCAGAACCAGACGGTTCCAACTGAGCAAGCACAACAGGAAGAGACAATGGCAGCTAAGTTAGTGGGGAGCGCTAGCTACCGTGAAAGGATCGCTTTGCCGCCGGGTGCTGAGTTGGTTATATCGCTTGAAGATGTGTCGAAAGCGGATGCCGCGAGCGAAACTGTTGCGAGCTTAAGGCAAACTTTGACGACGGCGCCGCCTTACGAATTCGAATTAAGTTATGAGCCGGCCAAGTTAAAGCCGAAAGCACGATATAGCTTGCGTGGGCAGATATACATGGCTGACCAGCTGCTGTTTACAACCACACAAGCGTATCAGCCATTTGGCGTGCCACGGATTGACATGTTGCTTGAAAAGGTTGGTGGCAAACGCGCAGCGGTAGATGCGCCGGAGGTTGCTGTGGATGAGCCCACCGAGTCTCCTGCAGCGTCAGCTGTCGATATCAGTGCCGTTATCGGGGATTGGACGTTGTTATCTCTTAACGGTGATGTGTTGGCTAAAACAGCAGAAGAATCAAATCTGAAATTGACCTTGATGACCAGTGGTTCGGCATCAGGTTTCTCAGGATGTAATCATTTTCGTGGCGACTACGTGATCAGTACGGAAGGAGAGGGTAGACCCACACTCTCTTTTGGGCCCATTGCTGGTACACGAAAGATGTGTCAGCGCATCATGGAGGTGGAATCTGCGATGTTGGCTATGCTGTCTCAAAGCAAGTACTTCACCGTGACAAAACATCAGCTGAGTTTACTCAATGGCGATGAAGTTGAGATTGCAACCTTGGTTCGCGGGCAATAGCATACGGCGCTGTGATGATAAAGCATTCGCGTGGGGCTGATGGTTTCGTTCAGCCCTTACAAATATGGCTAAGCTAGGTACACGGATATCTCTTTGGAACCCTCAATTTTACTTGTTGAAGATGAAGCCGACATTGCTGAAATGGTGGTGAAATTCATTCAGGCGGCAGGCTTTAATGTTACCCACTTTTCTACAGGGGTTGGTGTTGCGGAGTTTGTGCAACAGCATCGTCCCGATTTGGTGTTACTGGATCTGATGTTGCCAGGCAAAGATGGTTTAACCTGCTGTAAAGAGATCAGAGCTTTTTCAGAAGTGCCTATCATCATGGTAACGGCCAAAACGGAAGAGGTTGACCGTTTGATTGGGCTTGAGATCGGTGCGGATGACTACGTATGTAAGCCGTTTAGCGCACCTGAACTGGTGATGAGAATAAAGGCGATTTTTCGACGTATTCAACCAAAGTCTGCGCCAACAAAGCAGCTTCTTTTAGATCATGAGCGATTTACGGTCAGTTATGGTGACGTCAGTGAGCAGCTTACTGCGGTAGAGTTTAACCTGTTGGCTTTGTTACACAGTCAGCCCGGCCGTATCTATTCACGGCAACAGATCATGGATCTGGTATACAAAGACTATCGCGTGATATCTGATCGCACGGTAGACAGCCATATCCGAAACCTGCGCAAGAAGCTTAAGTGTCTTAATATGCCAGCTGAGCCAGTCTGCTCCGTTTATTCAGTGGGCTATAAGTACGAACCGGCGGCAAGCTAGTCGAAGCGTACAATGCAAAAAAGCAGGGTGCGTGGCCATTAGCTGGGTATTTACTGAATTATCCCTGGTTACACCTCTGACCTGCACAATCTCCACAATCGCTGCACATTTCTGTTTGATACTTCTCCTGAGCTAAAGCAAAGCGCTTACCAGTTATGCGCTTTCAATCGATTCAGTGGAGTTTTTAATGTGTGTTGCAAACCACAACGTCAGCCAGCATTTTAGTAAATGTTCTGAGACATCAAGATTTATCGAACAATCACCATTCTTGAAGCTTGCCGTAGAGCAAGCCCCCGGGGTCACCATAGACCACGCCCAAGAGCTGATAATGTTACTGAACATGATGGCGTCCGATGACACATTGCATTCGGGAATACGGCGCCAAGCAGAAGAAACATTGGCACTAATCGAGTAAACGAGCAAACCAGGGACGGTAAGCAAATATGGCTACAAGCTATCAGCAGCAAATCGTTGGCAAGCTGCATTGCACAGTTATAAAAGCGCACTTATGGATCAATAAGTGCGCTATTCCGATCTTGTTTAGCTTAATTTCAATATGGTTGCTGGCGCTGTTTGTTAAGGTAAACCTGCTTCCGTCAAGTGACGAAATCGGGTCTAACAACGCTGACCTCATTGTTTTTACGCCTTTGTCTTTGCCGCAAAATAGCGAGCAATGGCTGGATTTAGGCAGAGGAGAATCCAGCGAAGCCGTGGTCAATCAGTTAGCGGAGATGTTAAAGGGAGCTGGCAGCGGTTTTGATGTTGTTTTCGGCGAAGGAGGGGAGATCAAGTTGCTGCCGCAACATCTGCCATTGAAAAGGTCGGACCAAATATCTGCAGCCGCACAAGGTCTTCGCCAAAAATTGAGTCGCCTATATGGCGTTAGCCAACGACGAGACCAGCTAATGGCAGTTGAGGATGCTGATAGCAGTCGTCAGTTTCTAGTTAACTATATGCGTGATGCTAATCTGGAACTTTTATGGCGCTTGGAAGCCGCCAAGATGAGCCATGACCTGCACCCGTCAGATCATTTGCCTGATTCGGATCGGCTGGCCATCAATACGCTACGTCATAGTGATCACTGGCGAGAGATAAAACTTGCGCGGGAAGTGCTTGGCGCCTGTAAGTTAGGACGAAGCATGATCAATAGGGTGTCACTCGATGAGCCATCCCAAACGCCTGTCATCCCCACCGATTTCATCGCCAGTGCACAGCCGGCAAGCTTGCAGGTGGTAGGACTCTCTATAGGGCATTAGACGCTATGTCAGCTTTTTTTAGCGAGCGCTTTATGTTGCTTAACTCCTGCATTTGTCGCTGTAGATCATGGCAGCCTAAGTATATCTCTATATGGCGTTGAGAATTCATTAGTCTAAGTGCTATAACCTGCTGAATACAATTACTTTACTGGTGAATTTATGACCTTTTGCAGATGTGCCGGGCTAGTTTTGGCAACGGTTTTATGCGCATTATCGTCATCTCTATGGGCGAATGATTTGATCGTGAAACAGGGGCAGGTGGTCTGCACAGGGCTAGATGACAGGGGGCGTTACCAATATCAGATCTATCTTCACCTGCAGAATGTAGGTAAAAGCAACCTCACTGTTATTACCAAAACCAGTGACGTACTGGGGATTTTTTACGAAGTGCCAGAGATCACCTTGAGCAATAGTGAATCGACGGTGGATGGAGGACTTTTGGTTCCACCAGCGGAAGAATTAGGCTTGGTGACTCTTTATCCCACTGATGTCGCAAGTGTTCATGACACATTCACCTCAAGTGACAGGTTGCAAGATAAAGCGGTAATTAACTACCTTGCAAGAGAGATCTACTCTGGCCGATTCGGCAACTGGGTTGGTTCGGCAAAAAGCGCGCCTATTCAAGTTGTTAATAGTGTTAAGTCGTGTATTGAGTAAGCAAGATATCGCTGGTGAGGCGTATATTCAATGCTGGTTTCTATCGCAGTTCTAAAGGGGTGATGGCGGCATCCAATCAGCCCATTGCTGTACTGATTGGAAGGCGTATGTCTATTCGTAAGCCGCCGCGTTTGCTTCTTGCCGCAGCAATAGTGCCAGAATGCGCCTCCACTAAGCTTTTACAGATGGACAAGCCGAGACCCGAGCCGCCGGTATCCCTGCTGCGCGATCCTTCGGCTCTAAATAGTCGTTCAAATAGCCTTGGCAAATCCTCGTTCATCACGCCTGGTGCAGAATCTTCCACGCGGATATGCAGTTCATGGGCTTGCTGTCTTGCTAAGAGGCGAATACAACCCGGTGTGTCGGTGTAACGTATACTGTTTCGCAATAGGTTAACCAGCACTTGTTTAAAGCGCACAGCATCAACATCAATATGCAGTTGCGCATCGATGTTTAAGCGAACTTCAATATCAAATCCTGCATCTTCGCCGAGCTCCTGAAATTCGTCTCCCGCTTCTTCTAACAGCTCAAGGGCGGGAAGTGTTTGAAAGTTCAACTCCAGTAGTCCGCTATCCGCGCGAGCCAACTGATAGATATCGTGGATCAGTTGGTTAAGCTCAGCAATCTTTCCGTGCAGTTTGCGATAAGCTCCTTGGCGGTCGTCGACTAGATCATATTCCAGCCCTTCAAGTTGTAGCTTAAGCACAGCAAGCGGCGTACGGAGTTCATGAGAAACTTCTGCCAGCAGATTATTCTTTCGGGCGATAGCTTCTTCCATGACCTGGTTCTTTAACTGCGCGACCCGCCGTTTGCTGTAGAGGTAGAGGATCAACCCGATCAAAATTAGTATGCTAAATATTTGAACTGTAATTAGTCTGTTTCGTTCCAGCTTGTGTTGTTTGGCAACGGCTTGCTGTAAGGCTCGATCCTTTTCTAACAGGCTGATTTTATGCTCTTTGTTAAGTGATTCTACGCTCGCTTGCAAGTGACCTATGGTCAGATTTTTTCCTTGGCCAAAAAGCTTCTTTTCTACCAGGGCGCTCTCTTTATAGGCCTTTAATGCTTTAAACGGCATATTTTCTAATTCGAACAGCTCGCTGCGTAACAAATACAGCTTGGCTAAGCCATCGAGGTCTTCTTCTTCGATGGCTTTTACCAATGCGCGATCCACCAAGGCATGGGCGCGGTCGAACTGTTTTAATTTACCGGCAAGTTCGGCCTCAAATCTTTGTCCAAGTGCCACTAAGTGTTTATCTTCGGCAGTCGTCGCTTTATCTAATCCCTGTTTTAAAACCCCTTCAGCGAGCAGATACTGGCCTTGCTTGGTGTAACTGCGGCCAAGATTGATGAGTGCCCAACCTTGGTTTCTGTTGGCGTCGATGCTTTTGAATTTTTCAAGGGCTTGAAGAAGGAGCCGCGTGCTTTGTTCCCACTGTTTGGGTTCGGCTGCGAGTATTCCTAATTTCATGTAGTCGTGGCCAATGTCACTGGCATTGTCGTATTTCTTGTCAATGTTAAGTGCTTGGTTGAAGTAGCTTTCTGCTCGCTCGAAATCCCCAGTGTCAATGTACAGTGAGCCAATGTTGTATAGCGTACTCGCTATCCCTCTCTCATCGTTTAGTTCGGTTTCTAATGCTAAATTTTTCTGCATATAGCTCAACGCAAGATCATACTGACCACGTTTTTCGAACAGTTGAGATAGCAGGGTGTTCGCAGAGAGAATGCCATCGAGGTAACCCACTTGCTGGCTCAATGTGAGCCCTTTTTGGGCATAAGGCTGCACTTCCGACAAGCGGGATATCGCTCGTAACCCGCGCGCCACATTCAGGTTGGCACGGGCGACGGCGCGACGGCTGTCTGTTTGCTCTGCCAGTGACAGTGCCGTCTTGAAGTGCGCGATCGCTTTTAAATAGTTGCTGCGGGTATACGCAATATTACCTAGGTTATTTTCGGCCCGGATCTGGTACAAGGGCTGCCTCTGCTCTAAGGAGTCACCAAGCAGTTGCAAGTTATATTGTTCCGCTTGTTTCAGTCGCCCAGTGGTACGAAGCAACTGTACCAACCTGTCCATCGCTTCCAATCTAACGTGGGGCTGTTGGTCATAGTGTCCAGCCGTTAAATAGCGTTCGATCAGCGTCACTCTGCTGCTGATCTGTTCTGCGCTTAGTGTGTTATCAGCGACTAACTCTTCTGGAAGGGGTTGTGATTGCTCATCAGCCCACACCAATTTTGCGTAGCAGAAGAGGATGATAAGCGGGACAAAGTAACGAAGCATGGGGGTACACGTAAGATGAGTCTAATGCAGGGTATTTTATTCGGCTTGACGCCTATGTCTATTGATAACCAAGAATTGTGCTGTAATCGACCATACTCAGTTGTTATGCGGCAAGCCATATTTCTGTTTCAGTGCGTCCACACTTTGCTGATGAGTTTTCAGGAACTTGTCAAAGCTTGCGATAAGTCCGGGGTAGTGTGCTGTGCTTAAATGGCGTGAACTGCGAATCAACGGCAACTGCTCGGCGACCACCAAAGCGTTAGGTTTAGCTATGATTTGTTGCAGGTATTGCTTAGTCACTGCGGTATTTAAATACACCCCGTCCAACGCGCCACTGATCACCATGTTTATTAACACTCCGATGTTTGAATCGGTATGTATTTCAATATCACCGCGGTCGATCATCGCCTGATACGGTAGTGGAGTAAATCCGAGGAGAATGCCCAATCTTTTTAGTGAGGGCAGTGTCATAGCCTGCTGAGATGGCGTAACCATAACACCGTCGATATAGCTGGTAACTGGCTGACTGTAGTATATTTTGTTGCTCTTTTTTGCTTCTGGAGCCCATTGGGGGTTATCTGGGTAGATAAGCGCAGATTCGCCGCTTATCAGTGTCAACGTTCGTCGCTTTACTGAGTAAGGTTGGTAGCGGATCTGTTTATTTAAATAGCTCGCAAAAAGATCAAATAACTCGCGATTAAACCCCTGATAACTATCTTTCTCCCAGAGCGAGTATGGCGCGTAGAATGGGAAGTCTTGCACGCCTAACTGGATAGTCCCTTGCTGAACGGGAGATTTAAGCTTTGATCCGGCGGCTGATTCAACGATCCCACTGGCTAGGAATGTCAACAGCAGCGCTAGTTTGTAGGGGCTAAAATTAACTAACTGCATTGGCTCGTCATTAATCCTGTTGGGATCTTACTTAATCTCTAACAATAGTTGATTTTTCACGTTGCAGAACAACAAATTACTCAGCTGATTAATACGCTTGTTTTGGTCACATATCCGTATATTGCGGTCCTGACCCACCCTCCGGGGTGACCCACTGAATATTCTGGGAAGGGTCTTTAATATCACAGCACTTACAGTGCAGGCAGTTTTGGCTATTGATAACAAAGTTGGTTTTGCCGTCGATCTGTTGTACTTCATATACGCCAGCGGGGCAGTAGCGTTGTGCTGGTTCGTTGTAACGGCTTAGGTTTACGTTGATCGGGATACTGTCGTCCGTGAGTTGCAGATGATTTGGCTGGTCATGGTCGTGATTTAGATTGGACAAAAACAGTGATGCCGTACGACTGAAGGTGATGGTTTTATCGGGCTTTGGATAGTTGATAGGCGGCGCATCAGCCGCGGTTAGCATATGTTCATGATCATGGCTTTGGTCGCGGCTATGCCAAAAAAGGTGTCCGTTCAGCAGATTTTGTTCTAACCAATTTAGCGCCCCGCCTGCCAGTAGCCCAAAACGATGTAGGTTAGCGACACTGTTGCGATGGCAATAAAGTGATCTGCCTAACCACGAGTTTTCGACCCGACTGTCGAAATCTGTGATTGTATGGTTCGTCGCTGTGTTCTCTGTTGCCTCTGCAGCTCCTTTAGTTGCGGCGGCTGCGATAGCTTCGGCGGCTAACATGCCGGACTTCATCGCAGTATGGGAGCCTTTAATACGTGCAGCATCTAATGTGCCCGCATCGCAGCCGATCAACATACCGCCAGGGAAGCTCATTTTCGGCAATGAATGCCAACCACCTTTTGCAATGGTGCGGGCGCCGTAGCTCAGACGCTCGCCCTCTGCGAGCAGATGATTGAGCATCGGGTGGCGCTTAAACTGTTGAAACTCTTCAAATGGATCCAGGTGCGGATTCTGATAGTTAAGGTCGACGATTAACCCGATATATACCTGCTGGTTCTCGCCGTGATAGATAAAGCCGCCGCCGTTCGCTTTGTGGCCACTGCCCTCAGTCAGTGGCCAGCCGAAGGTATGTTGGGTTAGCCCTGGTTGGTGCTTGTCTTTACTGACGCGCCATACTTCTTTAAAGCCAAGGGCGTAATGCTGCGGATCTTTGCCTGCATCCAGCGCAAACCTATTTACGACCTGTTTGCCTAAGTGACCTCGGCAGCCTTCTGCCAGCAGGGTATAAGGGGCAAGGATCTCCATCCCTAACATGCCACCGGGCTTAAGCTCTCCCTGCTTATCACGCCCCATGTCACCGGTGATCACGCCAACGACTTGTTCACCTTCATATTTAAGTTGATGCGCACTGAAGCCGGGAAAGATATCGACGCCTAATGCTTGTGCTTGTTCCGCTAGCCAGCGGCAGAGTTTGCCAAGGCTCAGGATCTTGCAATCGTCATTGTGTAAGGCTTTGGGTACAGTCCATTCTGGCATCAACTTGCTGGCTGTTTGGGAGAGGCGAAGTAACTGATCTTGATTGACGCTAAGGCCTAATGGAGCTTGGCGCCAGAGTTCGTCGGGAAACAACTCTTGCAGTGCTATCGGGTCGAATACGGCACCAGAAAGGATATGTGCACCGACCTCCGGGCCTTTTTCCAATACACAGATATTCATTTCTGGCTGCAGTTGCTTCGCTCGGATCGCTGCTGAAAGCCCCGCTGCCCCTGCGCCCACGATCAGCAGATCGAAACTCATCTGTTCCCGTTGCATCTTGTTCAGTTCCCTTTACACAAAACCTGATAGTTGTCACCTTGATACAGGTTTACGTTAACGTCAACGAAAACTAAGATAATCAAAACATGACAGATTGGAAAGCCATTCTTACAGCAGCGCTCTGGCGTGCTAATGGCACAGGCATTTAGCCTAGTCTGGTTGAATCAATGGGGTAGAAATGAAGGTTTTAGTAGCGATTAAGCGAGTGGTCGATCCCAGCGTTAAGGTGCGGGTTAAGGCTGATGGCACAGGGGTTGAGACCGCTGGGGTTAAAATGGCCGTTAATCCATTTTGTGAGATAGCAGTAGAGCAAGCCGTGCAGCTGAAGGAGGCTGGTCTTGCAAGTGAAGTGGTTACCGTATCAATTGGTGACGGGGCAAGTCAGGAGCTGTTGCGCACTAGCTTAGCATTGGGCGCCGATCGTGCGGTTCACTTGCAAACAGATAGTGAACTGGAACCGCTAAATGTCGCCAAACTGCTTAAAGGGGTGGTTGACCGTGAGTCACCCGGACTAGTGCTGCTGGGTAAGCAGTCGATTGATGGCGACAATAATCAAACTGGCCAGATGCTTGCCGGGCTACTGAACTGGTCACAGGGTACGTTTGCATCCAAAGTCGAGATTGACGGGAATAAGGTCAATGTGACGCGAGAGCTGGATTCAGGACTACAAACATTATGCCTGACGTTACCTGCTGTAATCACTACCGATCTGCGCTTGAATACTCCACGTTTTGCATCTCTGCCCAACATCATGAAAGCGCGTCAGAAACCGCTGGAATCGGAGCCGGTTGATGAGCATCTATCGGCTCTGTCTCAACATATAGAGATACTAGAACTGAAGCCGCCCGCGCCCCGAAAATCCGGGGTTAAAGTCAGTAGTGTCGATGAACTGGTCGATAAGTTACGCAATGAAGCGGGGGTGATCTGATGGCCGTGTTAGTGATCGCAGAGATACAAAGTGATGGTGCTGCTGGTCAGCGACTCAGTGAGCAAACCTGCCGCGCGGTGACTGCAGCGCAGCAGCTCTCCGAGAATGTTGAGCTGTTGTTGTGGGGAGCGTCTAGCGCCCATATCGTAGATCAGTTGCAGGGCTATCCGCTCGGACAGATCCACCTATTGGAGAGTGCCGCGGTCGAACATGGTTTAGCAGAATCTTTGGCGCCGGTGATCGCGGCACTGGCTGTGGATTATCAAGCTGTAGTGGCTGGTAGCAGTACGTTTGCTAAAGACCTATTACCGCGGGTAGCGGCAATGCTCGATGTTGGTATGACGTCTGATGTGATCGCGATTGAATCCGAGGATACATTTATTCGCCCAATGTATGCGGGAAATGCCATCGCCAAAGTGCGTAGCCATGATGCTATTAAGGTCATTACTATCCGTAGTGCTGCATTTGCTTTGCCGCTAACTGATGGCAGTGATCCCGTCACTGTGGTGCGAGTGAGAGAGGATATCGCAGCATTGGCCGTGAATGACTTGTCGTCGTTTGTAAGTGAACAGATAACAGAAAGTGAACGACCAGAGCTCAGCGCCGCTAAGGTCGTTGTGTCGGGCGGTCGGGGTCTACAAAGTGCTGAACAATTTCATCTGGTTGAACAACTGGCTGACAAACTTAATGGCGCTGTAGGTGCATCGCGAGCTGCTGTAGACGCGGGTTTTATCGGCAATGATTTTCAAGTCGGGCAGACAGGTAAGATAGTTGCGCCGGATCTGTATATCGCATTGGGGATCTCAGGGGCTATTCAGCATATCGCAGGGATGAAAGACGCTAAAGTGGTGGTCGCGATAAATAAAGATGCCGATGCGCCTATTTTCGATGTGGCAGATTACGGCTTGGTGGGTGATCTGTTTGATCTTGTTCCTGAAATGATTAAGAGACTCCCTCAATCATAAATATTTTGTATTGCTGGCAATTAAATTAAGTGACTCTTAGCTAGTAAGAGGAGAGTGACAAGTTATCGTTGTCCTCTCTCCTCAGCCCTGCTCTTTAATTAAGCTAAATGATATTTAGCTTTTGTGGGAGGGCAGGTGTTACCGTAGAGGAGGCTCTGCAGTTTCTTCTTGTGTGACTTTTAATTGTTCATTCGCTTGGTCAACTGTTATTTTTCCAAATAACACATCCAGTAAAATCTGTAAGCGTTGTTCGGCATCACCAAACTTCCCAAAGCCACCATATTGCAATGCATCAAAATTAAGTGCACCCAACCTTTCACCGTTCTTATTGACCGTCATCTCAACGTCTTTCATATAAGTAGCAATATCCCAACCCCACCATGCTCTATATGAAAATACGTAGTCGTCAGGGGTCGACTCGCTGACTGCCATGACAACGGTTGAGTCGTAGCCATTATCCTTGAACCACTTGACCAATACTGGCAAAACGCTTTCTCTGGTGGGTTCATCTTTCAAAATGACGATTTTTGCACCGGGCTCTACGTTAACTTGTTCGAGATAAGTGACTCCCTTGTCAGTTGCACAACCGGTGACAAAAAGCATAAACACAAAAATTATTGAATACTTCATTCCATGACCTTCATTGGATAATTAATGGGCGGTTGGAAACAACCTTCAAAATATACGCTTCACACACGTCTTAATGCTAACTTCATCGTTCTCGAGAAATTTAATAAGACTTGTTTCAAGGTAAAGCGGGCAATAGTCTACCTATTAATCAGTAGATAGTCACATAAGTTCAAACAAAAATTAACAGTTTGTTAACCTAGCTGGTGACGCAAGCGTTTTATGTTGAGTGATAAGTGATTTGATTATTTGTATCACTGACGCGACTCTGTATTGATTGGTTACGGCTCTTTCTCTTGCAGAGAGACGGGCTATAGTTCGCCTGATTCACGCCGGACTATATGCTCTTGATTATGTGTTAATTGCGAGTGTTGTTTAACGTGGAATTATATTAAGGTTGACACATCCGACCAGTACTTGTTTTACTGAGCGCTACGAATGACAGATGTATCCACTTTGATAGCCATCTGCAGAAGAATACAGATGTTAGGAGTATATTGTGGCTGAAAATTACGTGCTGAGAACCCAGAGACTGCTCTCCAAGCTTCCCTTTAGTAGTTGGTTATTTGGCAAGGTCATCAGCCGTCGTGCGCCATACTTCGGCACAATTACGCCGCGTATTACTCAGGTTATTCCAGGTAAGTGCGAATGTTTGATCCGCAAGCGCCGTGGTGTTGAAAATCACATCGGTACAGTTCATGTTATCGCCATCGCAAATGGCCTAGAGATGGCGATGGGAACCATGGCGGAAGCCTCTATTCCTCGCCACCTTCGTTGGATCCCGAAAGGGATGACACTGGATTACACGGCGAAAGCAGGGTCGGACATCCGCTGTGTGGCTGAGGTAGATCAGTCGGCATGGCAGGTCGGAGATATGCCTGTCACGGTGACCGCGTTAGACGATAATGACACGGTCGTGGTCAAAGGCAGTATTAATCTGTGGATCTCAGAAAAGCCAAGCAAATAGTTATTGGGTTATTCCCGCTTCAAAATGAAAGCATTAATAGTTAAAGCCAATGTTCCTAAATTCTTTTTTAAAGAGACTGGGAGAGGGCAAGAGTGAGGGGGCTTTTGCCTTTTCGTTTACAGGGAAAGAATTACTATGCCCGCATTGTGCTCGGAGAGCGATTGAAGTGGCGCTTAAACTCGCGGCTGAATTGGGAAGGGCTAGTGTAACCAACCAGTCGCGCAGCGTCATTGGCGCGTTTTCTTTCGAGCAAGATAAGTTCCTTTGCCTTCACTAAGCGAACTTTCTTTAAGTATTGCAGTGGTGATTCCAAGGTGACTTGGCGGAACGCGCGATGAAACGCAGATACACTCATGTTGGCTTCATCTGCGAGGTGAACGATGGTGATCGGTGCTGCGTAATCACTGTGTACACGATTTAGCGCTTTGGCGATGCGGGCGTAATGTCCGTCCTGCTGCGCGAGTCCAAATAGGGTGTTGCCCTGTGGTCCCATCAATACGCGATAGATGATCTCCTCCAGCAGATGTTGGCCTAATACTGCACTATCTAAAGGGCAAGCCATTGCTGTGAGCAATCGCTCTAGTGATAGCTCCATTGCGGGATCTAAAGCTACTGAATGGACGCCGCGGCTTGGTGTATTTAGGCAGTCGTTTGCAGTTGTCTGTTGTTCAATTAGGTCCACCAGTTTATGGAGTACGGCAGGCTCAATATCGATGACTAAACCGAGAATGGGTTTATCCCCATCAGTGAAGGCTTCGCACTCCAGCGGCAGGGGCACGCCAAGTACCAGATAGTCACCAGCGCCGTAGCCAACGCTATGCTCGCCTAAATGGATCAACTTACGACCCTGACCTATGATGATTATCCCGGATTGGTAAAGCAGCGGCTGCCTGGCGCTACTGTGCGGGGCGCGGTAAAAACGCACGCCTGGAATCCCTGTTTCTTTAATGCCGTCTAGATGATCGAGCTGCTGCGCTTCGACGTAATGATTCATCAGTGTCGCGATCGACATAGGGATAACCTGTACAGACAATTTGAAAGAGAGAATAAACTGCCTGATAGAATTAGGCAAGATAAAGGCAGTAATCGACCTATTTGGTTACGCCCATTAATACTATTATGCTAGTCACAAGTTTATCGATGGAGCGATGGTTGTCGCTTCGTTGAGTCCGTGTTGTTAAAGAATTTAGAAATTAAGGGTGAATTCAATGCAATTTTCTTATGTTAATCCAACACAGATCCAGTTCGGTCAGGGTCAGATTGCTTCTATTAGTGGATTGATCCCGAAACAGCAGAAAGTGCTGGTGATTTATGGTGGTGGCTCAATTAAGAGCAACGGCGTTTATGATCAAGTGGGCGCGGCATTAGAAGGGTATGACTGGCTAGAATTTTCTGGGGTTGAAGCCAACCCAACGGCGGAGACACTGAATAAAGCAGTGGCTATCGTGAAGGAGCAGGGCGTTGACTATATTCTTGCTGTGGGTGGTGGCTCGGTGATAGATGGCTCTAAATATGTCGCCGCAGCGGCGTTATATGACGGCGACGGTTGGGATATCCTTGAAGGCAAACACCAGGTGACAGAGGCCGTACCATTGGCGGCGATCTTAACCTTGCCAGCGACAGGCTCAGAATCAAATATGGGCGCCGTGATCACTAAAGCCGCGACGCAAACCAAACTGGCCTTTTTGGCACCTGCGGTACAACCCAAGTTTGCCGTAATGGACCCTGATGTAATGAAGACATTGCCTGAGCGCCAATTGGCTAACGGTATCGTTGATGCGTGGGTGCATACCTGTGAGCAGTATTTGACCTTTCCGGCAGATGCGATGGTGCAGGATGGTTACGCAGAAGCCTTATTAAAGAATCTGAGGGTGTTAGCGTCGCAATTTGCTGATCGTGATAACGATAGCTGGCGTGCAAATTTGATGTGGACTGCTAACCAAGCGTTGAATGGCTTGATTGGTGCCGGTGTGGTACAGGATTGGGCGACGCACATGATAGGCCACGAGTTGACCGCTTTGTATGGCGTTGATCATGCTCGTTCGCTGGCGATTGTGCAGCCATCTTTGTTACGTAACCAGATGGCCGATAAAAAGGCCA
The DNA here is from genome assembly GCF_004336975.1 of Corallincola luteus. Lineage (NCBI taxonomy): Bacteria > Pseudomonadati > Pseudomonadota > Gammaproteobacteria > Alteromonadales > Psychromonadaceae > Corallincola > Corallincola luteus. The sequence continues at coordinate 24,385 of NZ_SJXE01000009.1, read as the reverse complement.
AGCTGGAGCAGATGGGGCGTAATGTGTTCGGTTTCGATGCTGGTGATGACTTGGCAGAGCGGACCGTGCAAGCGATAGAAGCCTTCTATCACAGCTTAGATGTGCCAACCCAGCTGACCGAGCATGGCGCGGATAAAGCCGCCGCCATCAGCAGCATTGTTGGTAACCTGGAAAGCCACGGTATGACTGCGCTGGGTGAACATCAGAAAATCAGCCTTGAACAGAGCCGTGAAATATTGGAGCAAGCAGTCGCGTAGTTTGCTGAGAATTGAAGACAATTAAGAGCATAAAAAACGAGGCGTAGTGCCTCGTTTTTTATTAGTTGCGACAACTTTCTAAATCTTCCGCAAGTGTTTCGCTCGATACCAAGCGTCGAACTCTACCATTATTTATAACAACATCGGTGGTAGGGTCACGGAGCTCAAAGATAAATGGGCGAATAATCGATTGTATACCAGTGGTATCAATGTGAGGAGTAACTTTATACCAGCCAGAGCCGTCACCTATGGCTCCAGCGAAATAATAATTTTCTTCTGCAGTACCTTGTAAGCTCATGCTCTGATTAAACTCTTTGGTTATTCCATGTTTGTTTAGTGTTATCTTACTGAATTGATTATAAACGCTAAGCTCCAGCGCACCGTAAGTGTTGATTCGTTCGAAATCTGAATCATAAAAGCTCGTATCTTCAGGCTCCAAATCTGATTTTTCAAATGAGATGCAGGGTAGAATTACAGCGTCAGCTTCGTCTAATGGAAGAGCAACTGTGTCCGCTAAATTGCCTTCGATATAGGTTTGTTCTACTGCATCAAAATGACCATGGAACGGCATGATCACTCGTAGAATAAGCTTCGAACTTCCAAGGGCAATATCGAACTGTTCAAATTCCGTATTGGCTGAACGCACCGCGGAATTTTTGATTGCTATGGCAGCGACCTTTCCGGGGTAGATATTGTCGAGTAGTTCATCATTGGACGTACCAGAATCTTCGGCGTACTCAAATATTGCTTCCACCACGTTACTTTCATGCCAGTTAAGGTTTGTGTAGGAGGTGGTAGCTTGAACGACTCGGGTTTTTGATGCTGCATAACCCCAATGATATGAACCTGAATGCGCTACAAACCACTGGCCGATAAGGTCCTCAACAGTGTCACTGTTTGTTATAAAATCGGCAGGCTCTAACTTGGCGTTATAGTAGCTTTCTAATTCACCAAGATATTGCCTATCCAGTGGGTAGTTTGTTTGTAACCAAACATGGTTTGTTTCGGTATGTTGTTCTGGTGGCAGTGTTTGCCAGATGACCTTCTGGATCTCTAATAAGGAAGCATTCAGCTGTTCATCACTTTGGCGTGAATCAATCATATTAGCGACAGAGGAGTTTCTTTCTCCTAGGCCAACCATAGCTTGCGCGCGAATTTCTTCAAAGCCAGCAACCAAAGATAAGCTGTTCTCGCCCCAGTTCCTGCGAGAGTTTGATATCACCTCTTGATAAGCGTCCAAACTATGACGATTTATATCTTCTATCGTTGTGAGTACTTGGTCATCGCTGACTTCTACAAGCTGTAGTGCAGGTGATTCAACGAGATAATCTCGAATATCAGTAACGGCGTCTTCATCCACAGGGAAAGTGGTGAAAAACGGTGGTTCCGGTGTGGGAACCTCTTCAGCTGGGCTGTCGCTTCCGGTACTGAGGGCTCAGTCGAATCAGATGAAGAACCGCAGCCGTAGAGCGTCAATGCGGTGGCGAGTGCTATCCATGATTTGTGCTGCAAATTATCTTCCTCCATGAAACTTATAGGTATTGCGTAGAGCTTGCTTACATAGCTAACACCTTGAGCTAGCGTAACTTAATATAAGCTATTGCAACAGTGGGCGCTAATGAAAGTTACCGAGTAGTTATGGGTAGTATCAATGCTAAGCTGTTATCTCAATCCGATTGTTTTCTGGATCTAACACTACGCTTTCGTAGTAACCATCGCCAGTGCGGCGGGGGCCATCCAGTACCTCGTAGCCATCAGCTTTCAGGCGCTCGGTCAGGTTGTCTACTGCATATTCAGAGCCAACGGATATCGCCATATGAGTAAGACCCGTTGCCTGTTGATAAGGATCGTTGGTGCAGTCGGGAATACTTTTGTTTTGCATCAGTTCGATACGAGCCTCACCATCAAAGGCGAGAAAATAGGAGCTAAAGCCTTTTGCTTCATTGGTATATTTTTGGCTGGCTGTGGCTTCGAAGTTGTCAACGTAAAAGGTTTTTAACCCCTCCAGATCTCTAGTCCAGATGGCAATGTGCTCTAGCTTTATCATCGGTGACCTTTCAAGTGATAGCTCTAACTCTTATCAATATAGTAATGCAAAACAGCTAGCGGATCGCCAGCGTTAACTCCTGCTGTTGGAACAACTGTGCTAGCTCTACTTCGCTGGTGACAGCTTTTGCTTGTATCTCGCTAGGATGAAAACCGTTCTGATTGGGCAGCTTTAGCGCTACGATGTCGGCGAGTTTTTGTTTATCAATATTTCCCCGTGGGTCATGGAACTGCAATATGCGGCATTTGATAGTAGCCATTCATTGCGTTTCAAATGAACTTCTTCCGCGAAGTTATACCTTTGCTTGCCATCTAAATTCGTGTAGCGACTTGGAGTGAAACAATGAGAGGTTTACGTATACGAAGTGAGTTACTGAACTACCGCGGTAGATTTGACCGCGGTATTTTGGGGGGGCTGGTCCTATTTAGCTTGCATTCTCAAATACGCTGAACCCATCTTTATCCAGTGTTATTAGATAGCCCGCGACATATTCTCCAACTGCAAACGCTTGAACTGAAATGATGTTGATGTCTGCATTCTCATAGTGTCTTTTTAGCAACTTGTATGCAGTATTACTTGCGCCTGTCATGCAGGGAAGCTCGCTCACGCCACAATCATCGGAGTGAAACATTATTAATACCGTAGTTCCTGCTTCATTGGCTCCGATCCGCATCTTATGGCCATCTATTTCAATTTCTTTGTTAGCGCCATCCCAGTTGTCGCAGCTTTTGGTGAGCTCTCCCATGCTAGAACATGTTGCCGCCGTACCATCGATTGGCTGAGTGTTCCTTGCTTCTTTTACTGAAACCCTTTGAACGGCATCAACATCAACGGATACACAACCACTGAGTACTAGGGCGGTGAAAGAGGCCAGTATTATTGCTTTCATTACAACTTCCTTTTTTTGATTATCTATCTTAATGATTATTATTCTGTTCTCCGGCGAGAGGAGATTCGTAACCATTGCCATATGATCAGGTTTACGAATGTTGTTGCGCAGATGATGTAGATGGTACTGACGCGAAAGAAGGTCTTCGGCATAAAGTACCAGGAGGTGTCGGCACGGTTGTTTTTCCACATCAGGTTATCAAACAGTAACGGATGAAAAACCTCTTTCCAGAACGGGTTAAACACTGGGATCAGCAGCAGTAATGACACGACAAACAGCGTATTAAAGCGTGCGGCGGCTAACATCTGCTTCTGGTTGGCGAAGGCGAGTAGCAGGATCAACGCGATTGGTAATCCCCACACCAATTGATCGTACATCGCTCTAACTTCTTTTAGGTGTTGTCGTTCTTTAATGGTCCAGTTTCTCGGTAATCGATAACGATCATGACGCCAATATTCCACTAACTCATCAATGCGCTGATCTAACCATTCGACTCCTCTGGCGAGGCAGCGCCCGTGAAAATGGCAGGCGGTTTGGTAGCTGGTAGGGGTATAGATCACTGATGCGAGTGCGGGATAGAAGGTCGCGTAAAACAGGCTGAGCGCCAATACGATGGTTCTTAGTCTGCTTACTAATGCCATAAAGGGCGTGTTCCTGACGCATATGGATCGAATAAGTGATGGCCGCAGTATATCGAGCCTTATAGCTTTGCACAGCCCAGAGTTAAAAAAATGTGAACACTTGACCTTAGACCTAGCTCTAGGGTTTATCATTACGGTATAGAGATTACGAATATTTATGATCCGGTGAGATCTGAGCGAGGTTCCATGTATAAGATTGGCGAGCTCTCCCGACTAACGGGCGTGAGCAATGACACGTTACGTTATTACGAGAAGATGGAATTGATCCTGCCAGCCGATCGTACTGCAGCAGGTTACCGCCTCTATGAGCCTGCAGCCTTGGAGCGCCTGCGGTTCATTCAGCGAGCTAAAATGGTAGGTTTTACCTTGGACGGGATTAAAGAGCTACTGTCACTGCGTCTAGATAAGGCACACCATTCCTGCGCTGAAGTGAAGCAGATGACCGAGGATAAGCTGTCCGAGATTGAGCAAAAAATTACTGAATTAAGGCGGATTAAAGACGCCTTGAAACTGATGAATGACGCGTGTTGCGGTGGTGATATTTCCGCAGAGCATTGCACGATCTTACAAGCGCTGGAAACCGGCGAGCCTATTACGCAGGAGGTGTCATGTTAGATTTTGCCAATAATTTGATTGGACTGTTTATTGAATCCGCTCCCTGGCTACTGCTCGGTTTTATTGTTGCTGGTTTGATTAAGAGTTTTGTTCCAACAGATTTCTTAAGTCGCCATTTAGGCGGCAAAGGTTTGAAGGCCACGGTGAAAGCGGCTGTGATTGGTGCGCCTCTGCCACTTTGCTCTTGTGGCGTGGTACCTGCGGCATTGGGCTTACGTCGCAGTGGCGCTTCGAAAAACTCGACGGTTTCATTTTTAGTTGCGACGCCTGAGACAGGCGTAGACTCTATTGCCGTGACTTATGCATTGCTTGGTCCGGTGATGGCGATCGTGCGTCCGATTGCTGCTATTTTCAGCGGTATTTTGTCCGGTGTCTTAGTGGGTAAAGCGGAAGCCTCTGATGGCAGTCTTGCTGCATCAGCTGACGCAGAGAAGGCAACATCCAGCTGTTGTAGCTCAAAAAGTAGTTGTAGTAGTGAACTGCCGCCAGTCACAAAGCAGCCCTCTGTTTATCAGCGCTTGGTCGCCGGTGTGGGGTTTTCTTTTCACGATATGCTCAAGGATATCGCCTTCTGGTTGCTGATCGGTTTAGCATTTGCTGCAGCGGTACAGACTTGGGTGCCTGCCAGTTTTCTGGCTCAGTGGGGCAGTGGTTTTATCGCCTTTGTGGTGATGGCGTTAATTGGCGTGCCTATGTATATCTGCGCCACCGCATCGACTCCTATTGCCGCCGGGCTCCTCATGGCAGGGGTATCTCCCGGTGCTGTATTGGTGTTTATGATGGCGGGGCCTGCAACCAACTTGGGCACCTTGGCGATTGTTGGTAAAGAGCTAGGTAAGCGTGCACTAGTGGCTTATTTAGGTGGCGTTGTGATCGCCAGTTTTCTGTTTGGGTATCTACTCAATTTACTGGTTGAATCTCAAGCATGGGATATCAGTGGCTCTGCGCATCAACATATGGCGTCAGAAGGCTTGTTCGCCCAGCTGTGTGCGCTGGTGTTGGGGATCGCGATATTACGTTTGGTTTGGATTGATATTCGCGTTAGATACTTAACACCGTCACCGAAAGAGACTGGGTGTTGCGCCAAAACAGCGGAATCAAAGGGTAGTGATTGCTGTTCTAAGTCCTAACCGAGTGAGAGATGTGGCGTGGGCATTTTCCCGCTCGTTGGTTTTTGTTGACGCCGCCTTTTACTCTCGCTTTATTTGCAAAAGGCCGTGGTAAAAGGGTCGGCGTTAGTCTTTTGTCAATTCAGGCAGCGCAGCAAAATAGTTTAATACCTCGGGATTTGCCAAGGCATCTGTGTTGGTGACAGTTTCGTTCATCACCACCTGTTTGACTGCGAGCTCTACCAGTTTGCCGCTGATGGTGCGGGGTAATTCGGGGACAGCAATGATTTTGGCGGGAACATGCCTAGGAGTGGTGTTGTCTCGGATCTGCCGACGTATTTTTTGCTGCAGCAGTTCTGTCAGTACTGAACCAGTTTTCAGTACCACAAACAGGATCACACGTTGATCATCTTCCCACGGCTGGCCAATGGCGAGACTCTCAACTACGTCATCTAATCGTTCCACTTGTCGATAGATCTCGGCAGTGCCAATCCTTACACCGCCGGGGTTCAACACGGCATCGGCACGGCCATGGATCACCAGACCGTTATTTGGCGTTATCTCAGCATAATCGCCATGAGCCCATACATTGCAGAAGCGCTCGAAATAGGCGCTGTGATACTTATGGCCATGGGGTATGTCGTTGGTATTATCATCCCAAAACCCTAACGGCATACAGGGGAAGGGGTGACAACACACCAGTTCCCCTTTTTCGCCAAACACCGCACGACCTTCGCTATCGTATACCGCAACATCCATGCCCAATCCTAGGCTTTGCAATTCACCGCGCCATACGGGCAGGGTGGGGTTGCCTAAGGCAAAGCAGGAAACAATATCCGTACCGCCAGATATCGATGCCAGGCAGAGGTCTTCAGCAATGTCTTGATAGACAAAGTCATAGCTTGAGGGTGATAACGGAGAGCCGGTACTCATGATCAGCTTTAGCTCGGAGAGTTGGCACTGAACTGCGGGTTTAAAACCCGATTGTTCCAATGCTGAAAGGTACTTGGCACTGGTACCAAGTGCTGAGATCTTTTCCTGCTCAGCGATACGCCACAGTTTGTCTTCACGATCTAAAGGATTGCCATCAAACAATACAATCGTTGCGCCACTGGCTAACCCAGAAGCAAGCCAGTTCCACATCATCCAACCGCATGTGGTAAAGAAAAACAACACGTCATGCTGAGTGATGTCGCAATGTAACAGATGCTCTTTGCGATGCTGCAGTAAGGTGCCGCCAATACCGTGGACAATGCATTTCGGCGTACCTGTGGTGCCAGAGCTATAGAGGACATATAGCGGATCATCGAAGGCGCAGGGGTGAAACGTCGGCGTTATGGCGTCATTGTCCATGTACACCTGGAAATAGGTCACGTTACTCTGTTTATGCAACACCGGTAGCGTTGCGTCTGGATGGAGGAAATTAACTTGTACCACGGCGCTTAACGATGGCAATGCATCGGCCACAGCGGCCGACTTGTCACGCATATCGATCTCTTTGCCACCGTATTGATAACCATCAACGGTAAACAGCACTTTGGGTTTGGTCTGGCTGAAACGATCCAGAACGCCCTTTACGCCGAAATCTGGTGAACAGCTGGTCCATACGGCACCCAATGAAGAGGTTGCCAGCATCGCTATCACGGTTTGGAAGCAGTTAGGCAGGTAGCCCGCAACCACATCGCCAGCACCGACCCCGCTCTCTTCTAGGGCACGTTGCAGCTTGGCAACACGGCGTCGCAGTACCTGATAAGTGACCTCTTTCCTGATCCCCTCTATGCCATCATCGCCAAAACAGATCAGTGCTGCTTTGTCGCTCATTTGCTCGCGTTCATGGTCGTTGAAGCACTCAAAGCCTTCGGGATAGAGTAGGTTTTCAGCGTAGTTGAGAGTGGCATTGGGGAACCATTGTGCGCCTGGCATCCGCTCCGCGTTAAGTAGATAGGGGCCCACGCCCATCTCTCCCTTGACCTCAGTAAAGATCCAGATCGACTGCCAAAACCGCTCTGGCTCTTCAATACTCCAGCGGTGCAGTTGCTGGTAGTTCTCTAGTGCCAAATGATATTGAGTGTTAATCCAGCGACGAAACTTATCCATCGCCGAGCTTTTAACTCGTTCGTCCGACGGTGCCCATACCGGGGAGGGCATGGATGTCTGAGAGTGTTTATTCATTCCTTGATGGAGCCCTTGCCTCGACGGTTAGCATTACAGTTTTGCATCACTGTGCGTCTGTTTCACACTGACACGCATTGCTTGGTTGACCTTGGAGCACGCAGGTTTACCTAGCTGCTGGGAAATGAATTCGCCCGCGGCTACTAGCAAGGGTAGATCCACTCCGCTGTTCATGCCCAATCCATTGAGCAGATAAATCAGATCTTCGCTAGCCAAGTTACCCGAAGCCCCTGGTGCGTAGGGGCAGCCACCCAGCCCTGCGACTGACGCATCGACGGTGCGAATACCTAGTTCAAGGGCACAACAGACGTTCGCCAATGCCTGACCATAGGTGTCGTGGAAATGCACCGCTACTGCACTGGCGGGAAGTTCACTCAGGACTGCTTGCAGCATCGCCTTTACCTGCCTCGGTGTGCCCACGCCGATAGTGTCGCCGAGGGACACTTCATAACAACCGGCGCGATGCAGTTCATATGCAAGTTTTGCTACCTTGGCCGGAGCGGTTTTTCCTTCATAGGGGCAAGCGATGGTTGTTGACACATAGCCTCTAACCGGCAGACCGGATGTTTGCGCATGGGCGGCTAGCTCACGAAACTGCTGTACACTTTGCGCGCTGTCCATGCCGATGTTGCGCTGACAAAAGGTGTCGCTGGTAGCGGTAAACAGAGCGATGGCGTCGGCGTTGGCTGTCAGTGCTTGCTCTAAACCACGGCTGTTGGCGGCCAGGGCGGAAAAACGTGCGGGAGTATTTGATGGGAGTAGGGGAAATAGCTCTGCCGTATCGGCCATTTGCGGTACGCGCTTAGGATTTACAAAGCTGCCCACTTCAATATGGCGGCATCCAGCGGCTAATAGCTGTTTTATTAGCGCTAATCGTGTTGCCACCGGCAGTACCTTCTCACCTTGCAAGCCGTCACGTGGGCCCACTTCCATTAACGTCACATGGTCGTTCATGGGGCCGCTCCACTCTCTTCTTCTGCCATGATCAGTGCCAGGAGTGCTTGTCCACGCTCAACAGTGTCACCAACAGCAAAGTTTAGCCTGCTAACCTCGCCGTTAAATGGCGCTTTTACTGGATACTCCATCTTCATCGCTTCCAATACCATCAGCAGTTGGCCGCTCTTTACTGTGTCTCCTTTGCTGACTTCAATCGCCGCGACAGTGCCATGAAGTGGCGCATTCAGGGCATCCAAGTTCTCAGTCGGCATAGGCTCATCTGCGCTGTCTGTTGCCGATAGCCAATGATAGCGACAGCCAGCGTAAGCTTCGCCAAAGGAGTTTGTGAGGGTTAGCGTGATGCTATGGCTATGGCTATGGCTATGGCGGGGATTATTTAACTCACATTGACCTATTTTTGCTATCAATACCTGACCAATCGCAAGGCTGCTGTCTTTGCTGTTGCCAGTTGCTTCTTCTTTCGTGTTGGGCACCGGAGCGAGAGGGCGAGCCAATAACCTCAACTTGATCTGCCCTGACGGACTTGTCAGCGCTTGATAACGCCAACTGCCGCTATCATCGTTGAGATGCCAAACCGTAGAGCCTGCCGATGTTTCCTTGGAGATGGTGAAACGTGGTGTCGTGCCTGCTGATTTCGGCTCAACGCCATCAGCGCTAAGCTGTATCGCGATCAGGCTTTTTACTGGGGCATTCAGACGCCAACCTGACAAGGTAAGCCAAGGGTTGTTGCTGCCACCTTCATGAGAGGGGCTGGCATCTGAGCCCACATAGCGGCTTATCATTGCTATGGCTGCCATATGCCAGGCGTAAATGGGGGCGGTTGCCTGCAGGTTTTCTAAAATTTGGTACTGTTGCAGAAACCCCGTGTGCAATCCGCCGAACTGCAAATGGTCAGCATCTTGCTTGAATACAGGATGACCCAACACCTGAGTGAGTAGTCCCAAATTGGTGGCCACACCGGCTATCTCAGTTTGCGTTAATGCTTGATAAAGACCGGCGGCGGCTTGTTGCCGGTTATCAGCCATATAGATAACCTTTGCCAGCATCGAATCATAATTGGCAGGGATTAAATCACCCTGTTCGAAGCCTGTCTCTATGCGCAAGGGCAGATCTTGATAGGGCAGCAGGTCAGTGTCTTTCGCCGCCGATACCTTGCCATTAGCTGGCCATTTCAAGCGGGTTAACCTGCCGCTGGTGGGCATAAATTGCAATGCTGGATCTTCAGCACAGAGCCGCACTTCAATGGCATGACCACGTACCTGAACCTGCTGTTGTTGCATTGTTAGTGGTTTGCCTTCGGCGATAGCTAACTGCCAGCGCACCAAGTCGATGCCGCACACCATCTCTGTCACCGGGTGTTCTACCTGCAGCCGAGTATTCATCTCCATAAAATAGAACTGCTGTTTGTCATCCAGCAGAAACTCAACGGTACCGGCACCAACATAGCCAATGGCTTTTGCCGCTTGCACCGCTGCTTCGCCCATCGCGGTTCTTAGCGCCGGAGGTAAACCGGGGGCAGGGGCTTCCTCTACCACTTTTTGATGGCGTCGTTGCACCGAACAGTCACGATCGCCCAAGTAAATGGTATTGCCTTGTTGGTCGGCGAGGATCTGTACCTCCACATGGCGCGGCGTTTTCAAGTAAGGCTCAAGTAGCACGCGGTCATCACCAAACGCTGCTTTCGCTTCCCGTTTCGCGCTGGCTAATGCTGTTTCGAAGTCATCGGCATGATCAACAATGCGCATGCCACGGCCGCCTCCGCCGCAAGTGGCTTTGATCAGCAATGGATAGCCAATGGCCTGAGCGGCTTGTTGCAGGTGGGGTAAGCGTTGCTCAGCATCACGATAGTCGGCCAGTAAGGGCACGCCAGCAGCGGCCATAATTGCCTTCGCGTTGGCTTTGTCACCCATCGCATCTATAGCATCTGATGACGGCCCCACAAAAGCGATACCCGCTTGTTCGCAGGCCGCGGCAAACTCTGCGTTTTCTGCGAGAAAACCATAGCCGGGGTGTATTGCATCGACGTTTAACGTACTCGCCAGACTGAGGATCTTGTGCTGTGCCAGATAGGATTTTTCAGCTGCGGCGACACCGATCAAGTGTGCCTCGTCTGCTAAACGGACATGGCGCGCATTGGCGTCAACGTCCGAGTAGATCGCTACCGTATGCCAGCCAGCTGCGCGGGCACTGCGAATAATACGACAGGCAATCTCACCTCTGTTGGCGATCAATAGCTGCTTCACTGTTGCGACCTCTTTGGATCTGTAATGGTGGTTGCTTGACTGAGTGCGGCCTCATCACCATTGAGCTGCCAGTTGGGAGGGCGTTTTTCAAAGAACGCGGCTAATCCTTCACGCGCTTCGCTATCATTCCGGATCAGTGCCAGCTTTTCAGCCGTGACATCTGCCAGTGTGTCATTAATCGGGTGGTCGGCGATCTGCCGTATGAGTTGTTTGCCCCGCTGTTGTGCCATTGGTGCATTTAGCAGAAGTTGTTTTACCATCTGCTCTCCAGCGTCCGCTAATTGGTCTACTTTATGACTGGCGTGACCCAGACCGAGGTTGACCGCCGTTGTGGCGTTGATTATTTCGGCACTGAGTAAGTAGCGAGAGAGTTGCCGATGCCCGATGGTGCGAAGTAGATAAGGACTTATCACCGCGGGTATTAAGCCCAGTTTCACCTCACTTAGGCAGAATTTTGCATCATCTGCCAGCAGGGCTATATCGCAACAGCAGATAAGTCCTAATGCGCCACCAAAGGCAGCGCCTTGCACCAGAACGACCGTTGGCGCAGGAAAGGTGTCTAATACCCGCATCAATTGCGCCAGCAATCGCGCGTCTTGATAGTTCTGTTCCGGCGAGGCGTCTGCCATCTGTTGCATACCGGCCAAGTCGGCACCAGCACTGAACACCTTACCCTTGGCTTGTAGCAGCAATACACGGATCCCCGGATGTTCGGCAAAGAGCTCGATTGTGGTGATCAGTTCCGTTATCGTTTGCTGATTAAAGCTGTTGCGCTTGGCTTCGCGGGCAAGGGTAATAGATGCCACGCCGCGGTGATCTATGCTGCATTTGATATGGGCGAGTTGCTGATTCATATCCATGTTTCGACCTACATTCTGAAGATGCCAAAATGACTGGGTTGGCTGTCAGCATTTAGTGCCGCACTTAGCCCCAATGCCAGTATTTCTCGGGTTTGTGCAGGATCGATGACACCGTCATCCCAGAGTCGTGCGGACGCATAGTAAGGGTGGCCTTGGGTTTCGTACTGCTCACTGATCGGTTTTTTGAATGCGGCTTTCTCTTCGTCCGACCATGGCTTATTTTGTCGTTGTAGCTGTTCTTCGCGCACGGTTGCCATCACGTTAGCGGCTTGCTCCCCGCCCATTACCGAGATACGTGCGTTAGGCCAGATCCAGAGAAAATGCGGATCATAGCCGCGACCACACATGGCGTAGTTACCCGCCCCGTAACTGCCGCCAACAATGACCGTGAGCTTCGGTACCTTGGCGCAGGCCACGGCGGTTACCAGTTTTGCGCCGTGCTTGGCGATCCCTTCCGCTTCATACTCTCGTCCCACCATAAAGCCGGTAATATTCTGCAAAAAGATGAGTGGGATCTGACGTTGGCAGCAGAGCTGAATAAAGTGTGCCCCTTTTTGAGCTGATTCCGAAAACAGAATGCCGTTGTTGCCTAATATCCCGACCGGGTAGCCGTGTAACCGGGCAAAACCACAGATCAGAGTTTCACCAAATAGCGGCTTAAATTCGTCGAACTCGCTGTCATCAACCAATCGGGCGATCACCTCTTTGATATCAAAAGGCTTCTTCAGATCGGTGCCGACTACGCCGTACAGTTCGCTGGCGGGGTAGCGTGGTTCAACGGGCGTGTGTTGTACAAGGGGGGCTGCTTTTTGATGATTAATGTTGGCAATGGCGCGACGAGCCAACTGCAGTGCATGGTGATCATCGCGGGCATAACCATCGGCAACACCGGATTGACGGCAGTGGACATCGGCACCGCCGAGATCTTCCGCGCTGACGGTTTCACCGGTGGCAGCTTTCACTAGCGGTGGGCCGCCAAGAAATATGGTGCCTTTACCCGCCACCATAATGCTTTCATCGGCCATGGCGGGTACATAAGCACCGCCGGCGGTGCACGGGCCCATCACCACGGCTATTTGCGGGATCCCTGCGGCAGAAAGGTTTGCCTGATTAAAAAAGATACGCCCGAAGTGGTCGCGATCTGGAAACACTTGGTCCTGTTGCGGCAGGTTGGCGCCACCGCTGTCCACCAGATAAACGCAGGGCAGGTGACATTTGGCGGCTATCTCTTGGGCGCGTAGGTGCTTTTTTACGGTTAACGGATAGTAGGTGCCGCCTTTTACTGTGGCGTCATTGGCGACGATCATGCATTCAACGCCTTCGATTCTGCCGATACCCGCGACAACACCGGCGCAGGGTATATCATCTTCATAAACATGCAGGGCGGCTAACGGACTGAGCTCCAAAAAAGGCGAACCAACATCCAGCAAACAATCGATACGATCTCTGGCGAGCAATTTGCCTTTGTCGAGATGACGCTGGCGTGCTTGTTCACCGCCACCGATCTGCAGTTTGCTTTGTAGTGACTGCAGTTCATCAACCAGCTTTTGCATAGCGGCACTGCGCTGGCGAAACTCGTTGTCGGATGCCTGAAGTTTGGACGTAATAATTGCCACCTATCCCTCCTTTTTGCTACCGCTGAATCGATAAGCTAATCAGCACTGAAGAACTTGGCGGGCTCTTGTTTATTATTTTATGCCCGCCGCCTTCTCCCTGGATTAGCATCGGCAATGCCGACGCCATGTTTGAGAAACCGCCTAAGCGGTTTCTCGGAACAACTCTCTGCCAATTAACATGCGACGTATCTCTGAGGTACCCGCGCCAATTTCATACAGTTTGGCATCTCGAAGCAGGCGACCCGTGGGGTACTCGTTGATGTAACCGTTGCCACCAAGCAGCTGTATTGCATCCAGCGCGGCTTGTGTTGCCATCTCTGCGGCAAATAAGATGGCACCGGCGGCGTCTTTTCTGACTGATTCACCGCGATCACAAGCACTGGCGACCATGTAGACGTAACTGCGAGCTGCACTCAGGCGGGTGTAGAGATCTGCAACCTTGCCCTGAACCAGCTGGAATTCGCCTATCGACTGCCCAAACTGCTTGCGTTCGTGAACATAGGGCAGCACCACATCAAGACAGGCTTGCGCGATACCCAACGGCCCAGCGGCTAGCACGGCGCGTTCGTAGTCTAGGCCACTCATTAACACTTTGACGCCGTCGTTGAGCGGGCCTAATAGGTTTTGCTTTGGCACCACACAATCCTGGAACACTAGCTCACAGGTGTTGGAACCGCGCATGCCTAACTTGTCGAGTTTCTGCGCGGTTGAGAAACCGCTGAAACCACTTTCGATAATGAAAGCGCTGATCCCTTTTGGCCCTGCGTCGGCATCTGTTTTGGCATATACCACCAGTACATCCGCTTCAGGACCATTGGTGATCCACATCTTGTTGCCGTTGAGCAGGTAATGATCACCTTTGTCGGCGGCATTTAAGGTCATGCTGACCACATCAGAGCCCGCGCCAGGTTCGCTCATGGCTAACGCCCCAACATATTCACCGCTGCATAATTTAGGTAGGTAGGCTTGCCGCTGCTGGTCGTTACCATTACGGAATATTTGATTCACACAGAGGTTGGAGTGAGCACCATAACTGAGACCGACAGAGGCTGAGGCTCGGCTGATCTGTTCCATGGCGATGACATGATGCAGATACCCCATGGCGGAGCCACCATACTGCTCACTGACGGTAATACCAAGGAGTCCCATCTCACCGAGCTTTCGCCAGAGGGGGTGAGGGAAGGCGTTGTCCGAATCGATCTGCGCAGCCAGGGGTGCAATTTCAGCCGCAGCAAAGCTATTGACCTGTTGTTGCAGCATGCGGCCCGTATCATCTAGTCCGCATGCCAATCCCATGTAACTCTCTAACATCACCACTCCAGAGCAAACTTGTCCGGCGGCTGTCTAAAAGCGTATGGCGCCGGAGCTTAGTTATCCACGGTACTGTCAGCTGTTGTTGAGGCTGTTGCACCGTGCGGGACGCTGTCATCTTTTACCTTTTCTAAGGCTTGCTGACAGCGTTTTTCCGCCGCGCCTAGCTCCATCAGTAGGACATTTATATCTTCCAACTGCTGGCGCAGAACGCCGCGCTTCTCCTCGATAAGCGTCAACATGGTGTTTAGCTGGGTTTCACTGGTACGGTCGGCGTCGTACATATCAAACAAACGCCGGGTTTCAGCCAGTGAAAAGCCAAGCCGTTTACCACGTAATGTCAGTTTCAGGCGTACTTTATCCTGCTTGTCGTAGATCCGAGTTTGGCCGCGACGTTTTGGTCTCAGTAAGCCCTGATCTTCGTAAAAGCGAATACTGCGAGTGGTGATATCGAACTCTTGAGCCAGCTCGCTGATGCTGTAAGTCTGTTTTTCCGACATAAGATGCTCGTCGTGTTGTGAAATAACATTAGAGTAGGTTTACGCGCACGTAAAGTTGGCGGCTAACATTGATGCTGAAAAATGTAAGAAAGCCCACTGTGAGCGGCCTGTAAGCCGTGATTAAACGTAAAAATCTTCTCGGTGCACAGCTTATAGTAACGAAAAATTGCCACGCTGCCTATGCTTTCCTTACCTCAGAACCCCGATATATAAGTGCTAAGCCATTAATAAAGTGTGTTTTTAATGCCGTCAACTTGTGTTGCCAATAGCTTAAGCCGCTACTTGGTCATAGGTTTTAACAACGACTTGACGTTTACGTTAGCGTAATTCTTAATAAGGGGTGTAAGTGCTGCAAATAAAAAGAGTCATCCCTTTGTGTTTTGATATTAGTGAACCTCGGCGGTGCTAAGCCAGCACCGCCTTTTTTCTATCTGACAGGTGAGCTAGTTAGGTATCAAACAAGGGTTAGTTAGGGCTCTGGTAGTAGGTGCTTATCAAGATCGGTAACAGACGGAATAGGTGGAATGGAAGAGCTGATAACCAACTCGTTTGACGAAGACAAAGCAGCTTCAGTCCCGGCGTTTAGTGATAGTGATGTATTGATATGTGCGGCTAAGCGCACCCCTTTGGGAGCGTTTCTTGGGCAGCAGTCATCGCTAAGTGCGACCGACATGGGAGCTGCTGTTGTCGCCGCGTGTGCCGAACAGGCGGGCTTTGCCTTTACCTGTGATCTGAATGACAGCGCATGTGACGACAGTAAGCGGGGCCTCATCGAAGCGCTTTATATGGGCTGCGTGTTGCCGGCGGGCTTAGGGCAAGCACCTGCCCGTCAAACAGCACTGTTTGCCGGTTTACCACAAAGTGTTGCCTGTACCACTATCAATAAAGTGTGTGGCTCAGGAATGAAAAGCGCCATGTTGGCTTGTGACGAGATCCGTTTGGGGCAATCGCAAGCCGTGATCGCTGGCGGGATGGAAAGCATGAGTAACGCGCCGCACCTGTTGCCAAGCGTCAGAGCAGGACAGCGTTTTGGCCATGGTCAGATGCTTGATCATCTTTATTTGGATGGCTTGGAAGATGCCTACAGTGGGCGTTTGATGGGCTGCTTTGCTGATGATTCTGCCGAACAATTTGATATCAGCCGAGAACAGATGGATGGTTTTGCGTTGCATTCGCTGACCGAAGCAAAACGGGCGATCAATGATGGCGATTTTAGTGATGAGATCGTGCCGCTGACAGTTATTCATCGCGGCAAAGAGTCTGTCATCTCTCAGGATGAAGCACCGTTTAGAGCCAACGAAGCCAAGATACCGACGCTAAAGCCCGCCTTTGGTCGATCAGGTCGCGTCACTGCCGCCAATGCTAGTTCAATGGCTGACGGTGCCGCAGCGTTATTGCTGATGTCAGGCGCTTACGCGAAGCGGTTAGGGGTTAAGCCCCTGGCTAAAGTACTAGGGCAGGCTAGCCACGCCCGAGCGCCGTCAGAGTTTACGCAAGCTCCGGTTGGTGCCATTTCCAAGTTATTAACCCAGCTGGGGTGGTCGACAACCACGCCAGATCTTTACGAAATCAACGAAGCATTCGCCATGGTGACATTGTTGGCTATCCAGCAACTGGACTTAGATCCGGCCAAGGTCAATGTTCATGGCGGCGCTTGCGCGTTGGGTCATCCATTGGGAGCCACTGGCGCAAGAATTCTTGTGACCCTGCTGCATGCGTTGCGTCAGCGCGGGGGAGGACGTGGCATTGCCAGTTTGTGTATTGGTGGCGGTGAAGCCACGGCGATGGCTATTGAAACGCTTTAGCCGATTCGGCGACAGGTTGTTAGGTGTGATTGCCAGTAAGGCATAGCGGGTATTGGCGGCAGGATAATTAACGGAGCGTTGTGATGCAGCAAGTGAAACACCTCATTAATGGTGAGTGGCAACTAGGCGAAGGGCAAACAATGATCGATGTGGTTAACCCTGCCAACCAGAACGTTCTCGCTACTCAGACAGCGGCCAGTGATCTGCAGCTTGAACGTGCTGTTGCCGCTGCTGAACTGGCTTTTCTGCAGTGGCGTGAAGTGCCAGCGCCGGAACGCGCCCGATTGATGCTGAACTTCCAGCACAGCTTGAAGTTGCATCATGATGAACTTGGCGAGTTGTTGGCGCAGGACACAGGTAAAACTTTTGCCGATGCCAAAGGGGATGTTTGGCGCGGAATTGAAGTGGTTGAACAGGCGTGTGGTATCGCTTCGCAGATGATGGGCGAAACTTTGGAAAACGCCGCTCGTGGCATCGATTGTTACAGCTATTTGCAGCCACTGGGGGTGTGTGCCGGTATCACCCCCTTTAATTTCCCCGCCATGATCCCGCTATGGATGTTTCCGTTAGCGACGGCGTGCGGTAATAGTTTTATCCTCAAACCGTCAGAACAGGATCCGCTTGTACCGAATCGCATTGCCGAGCTGTTTGTTGAATGCGGAGCGCCAAAAAATCTCCTGCAAGTGCTCCACGGTGGGCCGAAACAGGTGGACGCGCTGTT
This sequence comes from Corallincola luteus, assembly GCF_004336975.1. Taxonomy (NCBI): domain Bacteria; kingdom Pseudomonadati; phylum Pseudomonadota; class Gammaproteobacteria; order Alteromonadales; family Psychromonadaceae; genus Corallincola; species Corallincola luteus. The sequence goes on along the minus strand of NZ_SJXE01000009.1, from coordinate 6,642 downwards.
AACGCATCCAGATATCAAAGCTGTTTCTTTTGTCGGTTCCGCGCCCGTGGCGGAGCATATTTATCATACTGGCAGTCAACACAATAAACGGGTGCAAGCATTTGCTGGGGCGAAGAACCATATGGTGGTTATGCCCGATGCGAATGCGTCACAAGTGGTAAATGCATTGGTTGGCGCTTCTGTGGGCGCGGCTGGCCAGCGTTGTATGGCCATTTCTGTCGCGGTATTGGTGGGGGATGCCAAAGCGCTGATCCCGCAAATTCAGATGGAGATGAAAAAGGTTCGGCCTGGGGTTTGGAATGACCCAGAGGCTGGTTACGGGCCATTAATCAGTGCGGCGTCCAAGCAGCGTGTGGCCGGACTCATTCAACAGGGGATAGAAGAGGGGGCAGAGTGCTTACTAGACGGCCGTGACTTCCGCATTGCAGACCTTACCGCTGCCGATGGTAATTGGCTCGGCCCAACATTATTTGCGAATGTCACACCTGAGATGGCGATCTATCAGCAGGAGATATTTGGCCCCGTCTTGCTCTTGATGACGGCAGATTCGCTCGATGACGCACTCACTGTGATTAACCGAAACCCGTTTGGTAATGGCTGCTCAATCTTTACCTCCAGCGGCGCAGCGGCACGCACCTTTCAGCGGGAAGTGACGGTTGGTCAAGTAGGTATCAATGTGCCAATACCTGTGCCTTTGCCCTGTTTCTCATTTACTGGTTGGAAAGGCTCGTTCTTTGGTGATCTGCACGCCTATGGTAAGCAAGCGGTGCGTTTCTATACCGAGACCAAAACCATCACCAGCCGTTGGTTTGATGGCGATGTGGCGGGCGCTCCCAATATGACGATCCAATTGAAGTAAGTGAGGTCTGTGTCGTGAATTTCGAACTGAATGAAGAACAACGCGCATTTGTCGATGCCGCCGCGCAGTTTTCTCGCGAGATGTTAGCGCCAAGTGCGGCTGATTGGGATCGTGAGCATACCTTCCCCATCGATGTCATAAGAGCGGCCGGCGAGATGGGCTTTTGTGGTTTGTACTGTCAGCCCAAACATGGCGGGCTTGGCTTGTCTCGGCTCGATGCCAGTTTGATATTCGAACAACTGGCGGCGGGGTGTACCAGTACTACCGCTTATTTAACTATTCACAATATGGCCAGTTGGATGGTCTCTACCTGGGCAACAGATCAAGCGGCTGAAGAGTGGGCGGCGTTGCTAACCAGCGGTCAGAAATTGGCTTCCTACTGCTTAACGGAACCAAATGCGGGCAGTGATGCCGCGGCGCTGGCGACCAGAGCCGAAAAGGTTGGTGACAGTTATCTGATCAGTGGCAGTAAGGTGTTTATCTCCGGTGCGGGCGATACCGACCTACTGATTGTCATGGCACGTACTGGTGGTTCCGGGCCGAAAGGGGTCAGTGCCTTTATGGTGCCTGCTGATGCCGATGGCATTAGCTATGGCCGTCGTGAGCCGAAAATGGGCTGGAACAGTCAGGCTACCCGCAGTGTTAGTTTCGACAAGGTTGCTGTGCCTGCGCACTACTTGTTGGCTGAAGAGGGGCAGGGTTTTGCGCTGGCCATGAAGGGGCTGGATGGTGGCCGGATTAACATTGCTACCTGCTCCGTAGGCACCGCGCAACAGGCTGTGGAAGACGCCAGTCGTTATCTATCTGAACGTAAGCAGTTTGGTAAGCCGTTGGCCGATTTCCAGGCATTGCAGTTTATGTTGGCAGACATGACGACTGAATTGGTTGCCGCGCGGCAACTGGTGCGGATGGCTGCCAGCAAGCTTGATAACGGTGATAGTGATGCCACCACCTATGCCGCCATGGCGAAGCGTTTTGCTACCGATGTTGGCTTTAAGGTGGTTGATGATGCGCTGCAGCTGTTTGGTGGCTATGGCTATATTAATGAATACCCCCTAGAGCGTTATCTAAGGGATCTGCGAGTGCACCGGATCCTTGAAGGTACAAACGAGATTATGCGGTTGATTATTAGTCGGCGGGTGTTGGCTGATGGCATGGCGAGCATTACGTAAGGCATTGAAAAGCCGAACTGTTGGTGCCTCCGGTAGGGGCTTATGGGTGTAAGGAGTTTTCATATGAGTGAGCATTTATCTATCCATGACAGTGAGTTACTCAAACTGACTCGGCATGGGCATACGCTGGTGATCACCATCAGTCATCCGCCAGCGAACACCTGGACCAAGCAAAGCTTGGATGATCTCTCTCAGCTTATTCGTAGCGTGACCAATGAGCGTGACATCTACACTCTGATCATCACTGGCGAAGGCGATAAATTCTTTTCTGCCGGCGCCGATTTAAGCTTGTTTGCCGATGGCGACCCGGAAACCGCGCGTGCAATGGCGCATAGCTTTGGTACTGCGTTTGAAGCATTGAGTGAGTTTCGTGGTTTAACCATCGCAGCCATTAATGGCTATGCCATGGGCGGGGGCTTGGAGGTTGCCATGGCGTGCGATCTTCGTATCGCTGAATCTCACGCGAAAATGGCGCTGCCAGAGGCCAGTGTTGGCTTATTACCTTGTGCTGGTGGCACCCAAAACTTACCGCACTTGGTCGGCGAGGGGTGGGCTAAGCGGATGATTTTGTGCGGTGAACGAGTGGATGCTGATACAGCTGCAAAGATAGGCCTAGTGGAAGTCGTGGTAGAGACAGGTGAGGCACTGACAACGGCATTGGCTTGGGCAAAACAAGCCGAAAAGCAGAGCCCACTGGCGGTAGGAGCGTGCAAGCGGTTGATCCAACACGGTCGGAAAAACCCGATGTGGCAGGGATTAGAAAAAGAGCGTGAATACTTTGTCAGCCTATTTGGCACTGCTGATCAGGCGGAAGGCGTACAGGCCTTCTTAGAAAAACGCGCACCGGTTTGGCGTAACGGTTGATGCTCGCGTGCCCTTGGCCGTTGACCATTAGCCCCTATAACGCCAGTCAATAAGAGGTTGGAGCAATCCCATGACAGATACAACTCAGATCATGGCAGCGGATCTTTTGATCAGCGAGATGACGGTCGGTAAGCGCTTCAAGATTGGGGTGGTAACGCTGAATGCGCCAACCAAGCTCAATGCCTTAAGCTTGAGCATGGTGGAGGGGCTAGGAGCGCAGCTGCGCATTTGGGCAAACGATAAAAAGATAGCTGCCGTTTGGTTGCAAGGCGCGGGTGACAAAGCTTTTTGCGCCGGTGGCGACATCGTTGATATGTATCATGCCATGGTCGCAACGCCCCACACGGTACAAGCGGAAGTGTGTCACTTTTTCACTCAGGAGTACCAGACAGATCACTTGATCCATACCTTTCCTAAGCCGGTGATCGTCTGGGGTGATGGCATTGTGATGGGCGGCGGTATCGGCTTGATGGTGGGCGGTAGTCACCGTTTGGTAACGGAACGTTCGCGACTGGCAATGCCAGAGATATCTATAGGGTTGTATCCCGATGTGGCGGGCAGTTGGTTTCTGCCGAAAATGCCTGACAATGCGGGGCTGTTCTTAGGGCTGACAGGCGCGCAAATCAACGGTCGTGACGCGGTGCATCTGAATATGGCGGATCACCGGGTGAGCTCTGCGAAACAAACTCAACTGAAAGCAGGTTTAGCGAATTTATCGTGGCAGGGAGATAACCATGATTTTGCCATGCTCAGCGATTTTTTTCGTGACCATGAACTGTCCATCAAAAACAAAGATGTCGCCCTGCCCGAAGGCTACTTAAGTCACCAGCAAACCGTATCTGATCTTCGTGCTGGCGAGAGCTTGCAACAGGTCGTGGCAGCGATCCTAAACCAGGATACTGAAGATCCTTGGTTGCAACGGGCGCAGGCCAATTTGCGTGCAGGGAGTCCGAACACCGCCCATCTTATTTGGCAGATGATCCAGCAGCCACCGGCAGATCTAGCGTCAGCTTTTCGGCAAGAGTTGGGCATGTCGTGCCGTTGTGCTGAGAGCGGCGAGTTTGCCGAAGGGGTAAGGGCGCTATTGATCGATAAAGACCGCAAACCGCAATGGCAGTTTGCAGATGTGAACCAAGTACCAGAGTCTGTGGTGCGACATCATTTTAGTTCGCCGTGGCCTGCCGATGTGCACCCGCTGCGCTCATTAGGTCATTGATGCTCTTGTTGAAAAGGCGGAGTGAATATGACGAGTGGAAGAAGGAGAACATAGCATGACTATCGGCTTTATCGGTCTCGGCAATATGGGATTACCGATGGCGCAGAACTTGCTGCGATCTGGGCATACCCTCAAGGTGTTTGACCTGAGTTCCAGCGCAGTGAGCGCCGCAGAGCAGGACGGTGCAATAGTGATGAGCAGTGCCGCAGAAGCGGTGGAGAGCAGTGCTATCGTCATCACCATGTTGCCCGGTGATCAGCAGGTATTAGACCTCTATCTTGCTAAGCACGGCTTATTAAGTCATGGCAACGGTTCGACCCTATTTGTTGATTGTTCAACGGTGGCCGCGACAACCTCGCAAACGATTGCTGTACAGGCCGATGCGATGGGTACTTCGATGATAGATGCGCCAGTCTCCGGTGGAACAGTGGGGGCCGCGGCGGCTACCTTAACCTTTATGGTGGGAGGGCCGGATGCGGCCTTTCAACGAGTGCAGCCGGTACTAAAAAACATGGGCGCCAACGTCTTCCATGCTGGTGCCAAAGTGGGGGATGGTCAATTAGCAAAAGCGTGTAACAACATGCTACTGGCCGCTCTGATGATAGGTACCAGTGAGGCGCTGCAGTTGGGAGCCGATAATGGCTTGGATATTGCCAAGCTCACCGAGATCATGCGACAAAGTTCGGGCGACAACTGGGTGTTGAACAAGTACCACCCGTGGCCGGGCGAGATGCCAGCAGCCCCCGCCAGTCATGATTATGAACCCGGTTTTATGGTGAAGTTGATGACCAAAGATCTTGGCTTAGCAATGCAAACGGCATTGGCTAGCGGTACGCCAACGCCCTTGGGTGCAATGGCGCGTTCAATTTATGCCCAGCATGGTCGCGACGGTTGGGACGATAAAGATTTCTCCAGTGTACTAACGCGGTTCAGCGACAACAAATGAGCGAAAAGCAGAGGGAGTAAAGTTATGCAGATCGTCAGTAAAGTGGTGGCTATTACTGGAGCCGGTAGCGGTTTAGGCCGTGCGATGGCGTTGAGCTTTGCCGCCCAGGGCGCTCATTTGGCCTTGCTGGATCTTAACGCCGATGCCCTCAGCGATACGGCGACCTTGATTGAAGCAGCAAAGGGTCAATCGGCAGAGGGCGAGCCTTCGCAAACCACCCGAGATACCAGCAAACCACCTATTTGTCGCTGCTATGTGCTTGATGTCACCAATGAGGCGGAAGTGGAACACTGTTTCGATGCCATTGCTAACGACTTTGGTGCGTTACATGTGCTGATAAACAGCGCTGGCATTATGCGGGACAACATGCTGCTGAAAGTCAAAGAGGGCAAGGTGGTCGATAAGATGTCCCTCGGTGTGTTTAATACCGTTCTGCATGTCAACCTGACTGGCAGTTTTCTCTGTGGCCGTGAAGCCGCTGCTCAGATGGTTCAGCATCAGTGTGAAGGGGTGATCATCAATCTGGCCAGTGTCTCCCGCGCCGGCAATATGGGCCAAAGTAACTATTCTGCAGCCAAGGCAGGCGTGTCAGCAATGACAGTCACGTGGGCGAAAGAGTTGGCTCGATTTGGTATCCGCGCTGCAGCCATCGCCCCCGGCGTGTTTGCCACCCCCATGACCGAAGTCATGAAACCGGAAGCGATGGAACGACTGAAGCAGGCGATCCCAGCCAAGCGGCTAGGCGAAGCGCAAGAGATCGCACACGCCGCCCGGTTTATCATCGAAAATGACTACTACACTGGCCGGGTGTTGGAGCTGGATGGTGGGATAAGGGTGTAGATAAAACAGGAGCATCCGATCAAATCTATATCAGGCTCGGTTAGTTTTACTGATTTGTAATTAACCACATTAAAAGCGAGTGCCTAACGTGTTGTGTACTCGCTGAATCCTCCCTTTTTTAAATGGCGCATTCGCACCGTTTGCAGGTATTTTCGCTTCGTTCCGGCATAACAGGAAACTTTCCCGTGATCACGGCTTAGCCTTTGCTAAACCTGTGTGTTAACTGCTTGTTTGAACGGCTAAATAGCTGATAAGGTAGTTTTACTGTTTAGACATAGAAGGAAATATTTGCTCCGGCATAGGAGGAAAAATTCCTTCTACTTATACTGTTATATTTACGTCAGAAATGTAAGAGGTAGGACTTTTAGCAATGAGTAGAGTCAAGGTCATTCGTAAAGGAAATGGTGATGCTTTTAAAGATAAACAGGGTCGTTACGTCTTTGTTAAGGACGGAGTACACTTCGCACTTTCTCATGGTCACATGGAACAATTGATTCATCTCATACACGGTTTAAACGATGGTTCACTTAAAAATATTGACCCATCTTCACCAGATATGGCTAAAGGTGATTAGTAAATATAACAATGCGGCTCACTAACTCGTCGCTTCGCTCCTCGGGGACAAAGGCCACGACGTGGCGGAGCCGCTGGCCTTTGCCCTTTAGCTTGGCGTTGGTATGACTCCCTCTGTCAAGTTTGACGCACTGATCCCTGCTAAAAAACTAGCCATCGTATTCTCCTAAAA
>NZ_SJXE01000008.1:0-203877 GCF_004336975.1 Corallincola luteus | reverse complement strand
GAAATTAATTAGATCAAACCACGGGGTGCGCGTCTACTTTTATGAATTTCCTAGGGATTATGAGGGGATTCGCTAGAGCGGGGCGTTAACTGTCATCATGAATCGAGCAAATTTTCTAGAAAAGCTGAATGACATAGGGTTTGCAGATAGCTATTACGAATTATGTGCTGACTTCCCATTGGAACCCTCTGGTTCACCCGCAACTAAAGGGAAAAAGAATGAGGTAGTCCCTTTGTTCGAGGCATGTGAGCAAGAGGTTAAGTACAACGGAAAGTTCCGAATGTACGAACTAGTATTACCAAAAGTCAGTGAAACCGAGTATAGCGCCAGTCTATTTTTTCAGCGTCACGGCTTGGAATTTACCTTTGGCTTCAAGAACCAAGAAGATGAATACAGCACAAATCTGGCCGTACTTTCTAGTGAGGTAAAAAAGGAATTTGAGCCTAGCTTTAGTATCAATCCAGCATATCCACGGCCTGACCATAACGGCAGCATCGATACTCTAGGTAGTATAATCGCTAGGTTCTCTAAGTTAATTCAAGGTGCGGTTAGTGAGTTCGAGAAAAACAGTTAACAAGTCAAAGCACGCGGACTTGGTAAAGCTGTCACCTTTTTTGCGTGCGCAAAAAATCCGCCAACTTCACCAAGCCGGTGTTTGAGGCGTTATTTCTTGAGGACAGTTTCATGATGCAACCGGATAGAAAGCATGCGCTTTGTCAGTGGAGATTTTTGGTGCGTTGAAGCATGGTGAAGAGTTTAACCCTCAACGTTACGACCAAAACTTAGACTCTTTGCCTGAACTGCCGTGGGATGACGAATAGTTAACGTAACAAGCCGTTGAAACTAGCGCTTCTTTAGTCTCCGTCACGACCGCAATTGGCACCGCTGCGACATTCAGTTTCCGTTGAGTATACTTTTGCTCTGTTTGATAGTCAGGTTTGAATGAATTGCCGTCATTGGTTCTAACTCTGGGTTGGACAAAAATGAGCTAGGTGACTAATGTCTGAGTCTGGCACTCTGGCGACAAATAAGCGAGGTGCCGCTGCTCAACAAGCGCCTAATAACACTGAATGAGCAGAACTTATCCGATAGCTGCCACCGGGGGCTACTGTAGAGTTGATTTCCCGATTTCACACCCGAAAAGGCTGCCCATAGTTGATATGGCCGAAGTATTAATGTCTCACCTTTCCTTTGAGTTAATATTGTGAATTTTACTGTCTACCCTAGTAACCGTTGCAAATGAGTATCTGGATTAACAGCCCAAGAAACCCCAAGGTCGCTGATTATGTGGAAAGCTACTGGTTTATAGCTAGTCCGCATAGCCGTCCAGGCTGCCAGTACCCCAAGCTAAACCCTCATCCCAATGCGCATTTGATCTTAGCGCCTGACGACCAGCCCTATTACTATGAGCGCAGCGCCCGAACCATACAGGGGGCTGGAAGCCACTGGTTGTTTCCTCATAGTCAGACATTAACGCTGGATCATACTCACGCCTTTCAGATGGTTGGCATAAAATTTCATATTGGCGCCACACATGCTCTAAATATGGAGCCAACCCAGCCGGTATTGGATCAAGTGATCGGGGTTGATGTGCCTAGTTTACTTCACGATGCGAAAGTCAGTGTGCCAGCACTTTTAGCCAGTGCAGCCCGTAACAGGGAAATGTGCTGCGACAGGCTCGATAGCCTCCTGCTATCCTGGCTATCCCAAAGCCATCAGGATAAACACAGCTTACTTGTCCGCAAAACATTGCCGTTGTTACCTGATACGCCGGTTTCGCAAATTGGCGAATTGTTACACTGCTCACAACGAACTGTAGAGCGCAGCTTTTCGCGTGTGACCGGGCTAACGCTCAAACAATCCCAGTCGATAATAAAGCTGGAAGCCATGCTTGAATACCTGTGTCAGTTGGAGAGCCAGGACATTGACTGGGTTGCGATCGCCCAACAGTTTGCTTTTAGTGATCAGTCCCACCTCATCCGTTATCTGAAAAAAGAACTGGGTACGACACCAGGGGAATATGCTCGGCGACGCGACTTTACGGTTGATATCTATGGTGACTTCGACATCTGATAAAAACTGTCGTTTTTGTTCAATCACTTTCTATTTCTGCCCATTACTATGCCCTCCCAGACACAGATAACACGAGTAGCAAAACCTTGAAAACAGAGATCAGGCACTATCGGGAACAGGACATAAGCGAAATACTGGATATATTTGAAGCCGCATCCAGGGTTGGGCACCCATTTGTGAGTGAGGAGTTTATTCAGCAAGAGCGCCACAATGTTGAGCAGCTGTACCTGCCGAATGCAGATACCTGGGTGGTACTGGCAGACGGAAATGTTGCTGGGTTCATCTCCCTGATCGGCAATGAAGTCGGCGGCCTGTTTGTTGATCCTAAGTTTCATGGTCATGGCTTGGGCAGAGCCCTGATGGAAAAGGCACAAGCGCTACATGGCGATTTGTTGGTTCAGGTATTTAAGGAAAACTCAGTAGGCTGCTATTTTTACCACCGCTACGGTTTTCAACTCGTTGAGGAAACGATCTTTGAGCAGACTGGCGACGCCTTACTCAAACTAGCGTTTAGCGCATAGCAAGGAAGAGCAGGGGGCAGAATGGCTAGCGCTTGCGATAGTAGGTTTTGAAGTTCAGCTGAACTAGAGAGATAAAATGATTCGAAAATACAATGAACAAGACATAGAAGCGGTGCTGGATATTTGGCTGAAAGCATCGGTCAAAGCGCATGATTTTGTAGATGCTGAATTTTGGCAATCACAGGTAGAAAACATGCGTAATATCTATATACCAGCCTCAGAAACTTACGTTTTTGAGTGCGATTCTGAAGTTGTCGGGTTTTATGCCTTACATGAAAATACCCTGGCAGCAATCTTCATTGAACCTGAGTTGCAGGGACGAGGTATTGGCAAAATGCTAATTGCTCACGCAAAAGCACAACGGTCTCAGCTAACTTTGTCCGTCTACAAAGAGAACGTTTCAAGCTACCAGTTCTATCTATCTCAGGGGTTTGCCGTATTGAGCGAACAAACTGATGAACATACTGGGCACCCAGAGTACATAATGAGCTCAGCAACCTAGTAAATCCCTCAATAGGCGTTCTGCCAACGACGGTAGTGGCCGGTCTGGAGCCGCCAGTCCTTTTTCAGTTGAACAGGTGAATGACTCCTGATGGCACAGCCCTGCCGTTCGTCAGACATTGCGTGGTGGCCCTGCGGAGCGAATGGGTGTCATTTGCTGTAACTCACTATTGAACAGAAACGTGTTAACGATGTTCATTCTAGCCACACCTAGACAATTGATTTTTCTCTGTACCTAACTGAATGCAACAACGGTAAAGCTCAGTATTAAAACCGCCAAAACCGTGATTATGGCAATGAAGGTCGAACCTTCAATACGCACATTTTTGATGTTGATTTGTAACATGAATATTTCTCCATAGAGCTAACCGATTTAGTTGTTTGCTAGTCTAAAGGGAGATGTTTTTGCTGTAATGTGCAGATAAAAAAAAGATATCTGCCTAGCTATTCTTGTTAGATTCAATCCACTGCTCCCAGTGCCGCACGTCATTTTCATCCATATAATCAATAAAGCACTGTTCAGATATATTCATGAGCGCGGTGTTCCCTCTTACATTACGAAGCTCGTTAAAATAGGCCATTTTTCTCCGATATAAGGTCGTATCATTTTCTTCATTTTCACGAGGTTGAACGCCAATATCCTCTGCAAATGTTCCCATATCTCTTTGAAATGAAGATATATCTTTATTGAACAGTATTGCTGTTGCCGATAGGTTGTCTGTCATTAACCATGCGAAAAGGGCTGCGTACTTTTCTTGTTGATTACCAGCACGTTTGCCAGGCTCTCGTTTGAATGGATCATCGCCACGTAGGTAAAGTAAGAGAACATTGGCGGCATCAACCTCAATGTCTGGGTATCGATATTGGAACTCGAAACTAGGAGTGTGTGTTTCGAGGCTTTCCTTTACGCTTTCAATATTAAGCTCAAAGTCTTTAGATAGATTAGTAGATAGTTGTTCTATTAATATGGTGCGTAGCTCACGACTATCGCGATAACCATAACCGCCATCGACGCGCTTTTGTGCCCATGCTTTACATTTCAATTTTCGGTGATTGCGCAGTAGCTCTTTTCTTTTCATTGCTACCCCTGATGTTCGCTAATTCTTGTAAACACTCTACTGGTATTTGTAAAAGTCGGTCAAATTACGTCTAGCAGGAATGTACGGCCAAAATCGTCGTAGCAAGGAATGGTGCAGAACTGAGTTCGCGTCGAATAACCGACATTGGCACATTGCCGCGGCAAGATTACATTGAGTCCTCAACTTCATTGCTATCAGAGCGACTGCAACTAAGGAGCATATCGGCTTGAGATATGCTCCAAAATCGCATTATGCCGCCAATGGGTTCTCATTCAGATAAGCCAAAAGACCATTAGCCATATTCACTGACCAAAATTGCCCTGCCAGGGTCAACGTTACTTTTTCATCGTCCAGCATAGCCAACCCATTTTGCTGCCAAGCGGAAAACAGTGGGATGGCATGTTTGAACCTTTGTTCACCAAGTAATTCTGCAGAGACAGCACCTTGGTCACAAGCTCCCACAATGCGCGCGTTGCGCTGATGTTGTTTGCCTTTGGCCATCATCATGGCAACGGGCCATTGATTCGCTTCTAAGGCGGTTTGCCAAGGCTCGATATCCCGTGGCTGCATGTAGCTTAACCCGCCGATATTACCGCCAGCGCCCGCGCCGACGGCGAGAATTTCGGCACCGGATTTGGCCAAACGGTTGTAGCGGCTGCGCTCTTTATCTGTGCTGGCCCAGTGGCAATAGCTGAGCTGTTTTAGCCCAGCCTGATTGAGGTAGTCTGCGCCTTGGCGATACAGCAGGGCACGCTGCGGTGTGTCCATTAAGCTGTCCAGCTGGCCGTTGTCCAACGCCCGCTGAATGCCGGTGCCTTGGAAATTAAGTAGCTGATACAGGTCAACACCATCGACGCCGCTTTCCAGGGTGTCTTCCAGATCCTGCTGCCAGCTTTGGGTGGTTTGATGGGGCAGGCCATACATTAGGTCAATGGCAATGGTGGCGCTGTTACTGGCGGTCAGGCTTTTCAGCTGCTTAAGCAATGTTTCTCTATCATCAAGCCGTTTCGCCGCTTTTCTTACCTGTGTGTCAAAGCTCTGCACGCCAAACGAGAAACGGTTAAAGCCACCTGCTAACGCCCGCTCAAATTTGTGCTGATTAAATTTATTCAGCCGTCCTTCGAGCGTGATCTCGCAATCGTCCCGCAGTGGCAACCAGGCACGGATCCGCTCGCCCAAACTGTAGATCTGCTCGGCGGTGAGGTCGGTGGGTGTGCCGCCACCGATATATACGGCATCAAAAGGTTGGCTTTGCGACCATGGCTGCGCGGCTTTGCGCTCAAGATCGACGAGCAGACATTGAAAGTATTGCTCCATCAACTGGGGTGACGAGGCGTATTTAAAGAAATTACAGAAGCTGCAGCGCACCCGACAAAACGGAATATGCACATAGAGGGCGCGTTTGCCCTGCGCTTTGACTGGTGTGCTGAAGAGATTGGTTAGCTGCTGTTGTGCTACCTCGGCGGCGAACGGTGGCTGTCCACCCCGTCCTGCATGGGCGCTTGTTTTGCCACTAAAGGCGTACTGCAGTGGCGAAGGGGAGGGACGTCCTGTCATCTCTTCGGTCAGCGTAGGGGAAGGTGCAGTTGGCTGAACGGACTGAGTGTGTTGATAAGATGCCGACATGGTGAATACCCTCGGAAAACGTAAAATGTTGTAATGTTGGCCAATCTGTTGTGGTCAGGATGGCGGTTAAAATTGGCGGCTAAATATGACGGGTTAAACCAAGTGATTTAACCCATGTGATTTAACCCGTAGCTAAAGCCTGGATCAGGCGTGGCTAGGTCAAGCGAATGCAATCGTGGCCGCTAGGCTGCATGCTCAGGTGTAGGCGCTGGTGCGGCTACGTCATCACGCTTTTTATGACCGTCACGCAGGTGGGCAATGGCCTCACCTGTCAGGCTTTTACCGGTAAAGGCAAAGGCTTTACCAAAGCCTTTAACGAAGCGACCACTTTTCGGCGTCAGGCGAAACAGTTTGAAATCGCGCAGCTGGCTTAACTGTTCGATACGCTCACCGTGGCGAGCCGACAGTATGTCGCGGCTGCTTAGCCAATCATCGCTTTCGAACGGCAGCAGTTCGGCGGTCATGCTGTAGCTGACGCGCTGGCGAGCAAACAGCTCTTTCGCACTGTCTTCATCTTCAATGATCAGCACCGAGGCCTGCGGATTAGCCTGTAAGTTGATAGCGTGTACCGCGATCTCACTCAGTAATACATATAAACACTCGTCGCCGACCGCATAGGGCGCATGTGACGCATAGGGCTCGCCCTCACTGGTCAGTGAAGAGAGGAACAGGCTTTTTCGGTTATTCAACATGGTCATGATTTCTGGGCTAATACGCCCTGCGATACGTTCACTCGACATCTGTTTATCCCTCTGCAATTTTTTCAACGGGTGCTGTTGAACCTGTGGTTAATTCCGGCAACTTTCCTGTGCGCTTCATATCTAGAAATGCCGTTAACTGCTCTGGGTGGATCGTGCCGTTGGCATCCCGCCCTAAATAGATCTTAAAGATCGTGCCGCCTTTGCGGTCTTCAAACACAAAGGCATAGCTGTCCATGCCGCGATGTTGTTTGGCCATCAAGCGAATGTTTTGGATTGCTTGCAGTTTCAGGTGGCCATGAAGCCCCGGCAGTTCGCCATTGAGGTTGAAGTAGCCGTGCCCCAGCTCACCGGGTGGAAAGGTGCCTTTAAACTCAAACACGCAGCCCGCCACAATGATGATGGTGGTGGTATTACGCCACTGACTAAGTAGGGTCAGCAGTGCTTGTGCTTGCTCACCCGGCAGGCTCTCTAGGTGCTCGATATTGTCGATGCTTGCAGTGATCATATTGATTGCCTTAGAAGCTGTACTTGGTGGATAAGATGACTTCACGACCCGCTTCGTCGAGTTCACTCCAGGCCTGACGATAATCTTTGTCAGTCACGTTGTTCAGTGTGAGGTCGATTTTCAGCGCCTTGATGCTGCTGGGTGTCCAGCTGGCATAGATATCACCCACGGTATAGCTGCCATAGGTGGTGCCATCGCTGTTGCCGTCATACTGGGTTTTATCCTGCTCTTTGGCGTGCGTGAGGCGGACGCCGGTGGTGATTTGGTCAGCCCAGAAGCCATAGCTGATATCAGCATTGAAGGTATCGGCAGGTATATTGGTGAGGTCGTCACTGGAGTTGTCGTCTTCACCGCGCACTATGCCGTAGGCCAAGCCCAGCTTGAAGCTGTCGAGGCGGTAATCGGCGGCGATCTCGAAGCCTTTAATGGTGGCTTCATCGACGTTCACCCAAGTGGTTGTGCCGGGATCTGGGAACGGCGGCGCAAAGCTGGGATCGGTAACGATCTGTTCAATAAAGTCGTCCACTTTGTTTTCAAAGATGGAGGTGGTGATATTGAGGCTGTCAGCTCCGGTAAATACACCGGCGAAGTTCATTTGCGCCATCAGTTCGGTATTGGCTGCTTGCTCCGCTTTCAAGTCTGGATTGGGCACAAAGGTGTTACAAAAGCCCGGGCCCATACAGAAGTGAGTGCCGGTGGAATACATCTCCTCGGAGCTAGGAGCGCGGAAGGCACGATCATGTCGCAGGGTCAGCTGTAACCAGTTAGTGGTTTGCCAGATCAATGCCGCTGACGGTGAAAAGTCGTTATCGGAACGATCCTGACCGAGGTTTTTGGCTTCGGTTGAAAAGTAGTCATAGCGGCCACCGACTTCTAGCTGCCAACTCTCAGCGAATGGGATATTGGCTTGCACAAATCCGCCCCAAACATCGGTATCTGCTTCTGGCGGTGTCGGGCGATCATCCCCTTGGCGTGAGGCGCTGAACTCTTCGCGATAGCCGTCCACCCCGTATAGTAAGGCGATGTCACCAAACCCTTCGACAGAGATCAGTGACAAGTTATTCAGGTTTAAGCCATAAACGTCCAGATCGGTACTGTCGCTGCGACCATCACTGATGCGGTATTCGTCCATCTCGACGTTATTCCAGTAGGCCATTACCTGAGCGTTGATCAGCGGCGAATCGGTGTCGATACGGTAGTCGGCAGACAGGTTTGTGGTGTCTTGATCGCGATTAATCAAGAAGTTACTGGTGCCATTGAAGTCAGCCGAACCATTGGAGGGCACGTTGCCGGAGCTATTCGCGGTTCTGAGATTGAATGCCAGAGATTGAGCGTCATCGATCTGCCATTCGGTTTTTGCCAACACGCCTTTGTCACGGGATGCAGAACCAGCCAGCGACTCACCGCTGCCCAATTCTATGTCATTACTGTCGCGATAGTAGCCACTGAGCAACCAGTCGAGCGAGTCGGTGCGTCCCGCCAGTGCGCCGGTGGTGGTTGACTGGTCGTTGTTCCAGTTGAACCCTTGCTTAACGAAGCCGCCAAGATCTTGTTCTGCGGTCAGTAGATCGCCAGCGGAAACTGTATTTTGTGCGACTACGCCACCTACCGCGCCAGAGCCCCACAGGCTGCTTGATGGGCCTTTGATCGCTTCAACACTTTGCAGCAGCTCAGGATCGAGGAAGTAACTGGGGCGGTGTCCTGATTCAAATACCTGGCGCACACCATCAACGGTTTGCAGCACTTTATTGCCGGTTAAACCCCGGATATTGACACTTTGGTTGTTGGCGCGCGGGCCACCACTGACACTGATATTGGGTTCGTTTTTCAGCACCTGTGCCACCGATTGTGGCTGAATGGTGTCTATTTCTTCTTTCTCAACCACGGCAATAGGGCGAGACACTTCGTCTACCTCTTGCGCCATACGGGTAGCGCTTACCACCACGGGTTTAATCTCTAGTAGCCCATCGTTCTGCTGCTCATCGGCAGCTGTTGCGGTAAAGCTAGAGGCACTGAACATACTGCCAATCAGTATGGCTAAAGGTTTTAACTGCATAATCGTCCCTAAAGTAACTGGTTGATAACCCAGGTTTAGTTGGTGGTTTTTTGTGGGCCTGGTAACTGCGGTTGAGTTGAGAACGCTGCTCAACGTGTTACTCAGGCCATCTGTTAGGGCGGCACCTTAGCATCAAAAAGATCAAATGCAAATACAAATGGTTCGCATTTACATTTGATCTTTATCCAGTTACTATCGCTCCATCTTCGCTGTCATGGTTTTTATTTCGGCTGAGGGGGTATCGGCGTTAAGGCATGCAAGCCATGTTAAAGCGCGGGGTATCACGCCGTTGATGAAGTGCTACCAGGGTTGGATATGAGTTTTTGTCTCTACAAATACATTAAGACGCAGTGGCCGCTGATGACGATGCGGGCGCTGCTGTTTTTTGGTTTAGTGCTGGTCTTATTTGGGCTTTCGTCACATGTGGTTCCTGCCCCCCTTGCCAGTGCGAGTGCAAACGCCAGTGCTAGCGCCTTGGCGGTGAGTGTTAGTTTTGCTGTGCCGGCGGCTAAATCCCCTGTGGCCGAGAAACAAGCGCAGCAAGCTAAGCCAACCGATGCCGCAGTAAATATGACCGAGCCAAGCGCCACCAAAGCACTCATTGCTGAGAACAAACCAGTGATCAAGCCTGAGCCCAAGCCGGAAGTTAAACCTGTGTCGCCACAAAAACCGTTAGCTGAACCTGAGCGGCCAATCGAGATTGAGCCAGCAGAAGCGGTGCTCACTGCGAGTGAACCTACGGACGCTGTACCGACAGAGGCGGTGCCGACAAAGGCTACTCCTGCACACAAAACCCCCACAGAGCCAGCGTTGGCAGCCGTTGAGCCGCCGCTCGAATCCGATGATGTTTCCGAGCCGAGTACGCCCGCATTGGCCGCCGCAGCGCAAGCGGATGGTGCCCATCAAGAGCCAGAGTTTGCTCAGCCGCTGTTTGCTGCCCCACCGACACCGCCCCGTTATCCCACGGTGGCACGTAAGCGGGGGCGGGAAGGCGTCGTATTGATCGATATCTGGCTGGATGCGGAAGGCAAGCAGGCGAAACGTGAAATCGCGCAAAGCTCGGGCTGGAATGTACTTGATGAGTCGGCATTGAAGGCCGTCGCGCGTTGGCAGTTTCATCCCCATCAAGCGGCGGGGGTAAACATCGCCTCGCGTCTGCGGGTGCCGGTTGAATTCTCATTGCAATAACGCCGCAGCAACCAACGAAACCGATAACAAACACTGAACCAATAAGTTGAAAAATGATGAATTACAGTCAACTACAGATTGAACTTGGACCACTGGCATTGCCTTTGGTCGCCTGCGCCCTGGTGGCCGCCATGATCATAATGGAACGCTTGGTGATGCTCAGTTATCACAGCTACAAGCGGACCTTGGCAGCCGGTGGCATGGCTTTGCTGCATGCCCATAAAGAGTATGCCAAACCGTTACGGGAAGAGATCGTTGCGGTGTGGCTGCATGGTCAGAAACAACGCCTAGCCAGTGGCATTCGTCTATTACAGATCATCGCCCTGGTGGCACCACTACTTGGCTTACTAGGCACAGTGATCGGTTTGATCCAGGTGTTTGATGTGATTGGCGTGCATAGCGGACCGATAGAGCCAGCCATGTTAGCTGAAGGGTTGGGCATGGCGATGAAAACCACCGCCGTCGGCCTGATCATCGCCGTACCTGCCGTACTCGGTGTGCATGGCTTTCAGTTGTGGGTAGACAAGCTGGTGGCGATTGCTGAGCACGGCATCAATGTCGACAACCTGAAACTGGATGGTGTCGGCATAGGCGTGTGGCCTGCAACGGCTTAATCGTTGCCAGCGTGCTAATCCTAACAACCCAAACGCAGCGTAGATAAGTCGTAACCAATAAGACATATACCGATGATAAAGACCGCTTCCCATAGTGAGCTGAGCACCAGCCTTGAACTGACCCCGTTGATAGACATTGTGTTTATCGTGGTGGTGTTTCTGCTGTTAACAGCCAATAGCCGCTTGTTGTCGCTGCCGGTAGATATTCCCGCCAGTGACAGCGAAGTGACTGCGCAACCGGCAGCAGATAAGCCACTGACTTTGGTACTGCAACAATCGTCGCCAGCCTTTGCCATTGATGAGCAGCATTTTGAGCAGTGGCCAGCGTTCAAAACGGCGCTGATAGCGAGTATTCGCGACAATGACAAAGCCGTGGTGATCGCCGCCGACAAAAACAGTCCGGTGGAACCGCTGTTGAAATTACTGGCATTACTCAATGCACACCAAGTTGAAAATACCCAGATCTTGATGGAAGAAAGCCAACCATGAAAACCTCACTGACTCCCTCTGTTTTTGCCTCGGCCGGACGGGCTTTACGCACCACAATTTGTACCGTTGCGGTGAGTGCCACGCTGCTTGTTGCCAGCAGCGCCAATTTGTATGCCGCCGAACGGCTGGTGAGTACCGATGCCGGTGCGACCGATCTGATCGTAGCCATGGGGCTGGCTGATGAACTGGTGGCAATCGATGTTACCAGTCAGCCGCCGCAGGGTAAGCAACTGCCAAGTGTGGGCTACCACCGCGCCCTGTCTGCCGAAGGCTTGCTGAGCCTAAAGCCCACCACTGTAGTGGGTAGCGAGCATATGGGGCCGCCGGCCGCAGTGCAGGCGCTGGAGAGCGCCAAGGTGCAACTGGTACAACTGCCCAGTGCCGATACTCCCACTGATCTGGCGAATAACATTCAGCAACTTGCGGCGGCATTAAATCGTCCCGAGCAAGGTGAAGCATTGCTGATCCAGTTGAATCGCCAGTTGGGACTGCTTAATGAAGTGGATCGCAGTGAGCAGCGGGTGGCGTTTTTGTTGGCGATGGATCCGAGCAAACTACGTTTAGCCGGAGCGGGTACCGGGGGTGATGCCTTTATTGACCTGCTTGGTGCACAAAATGTCGCTGAGTTTGATAACTACCGCAATGTCTCAGCCGAGTCGTTGTTGAGTATGCAACCGACGGTGATTTTGGTGGCGGGCAAAGTGACAGACCAAGCGGTAACCAGCTTACTCACGGCCAACCCGATTTTGCAGCACACCCCAGCGGGATCGCAGCAGCGCATTATTGCTGTCGATGGCAGTAGTCTGGTCGCTGGGCTCAGTATGGCGGCCGTGGCAGAAGCCAAGCGTACCAGCGCGCAGTTGGAGAAAACCCTTTGAAGCGTTGGTCTCTCGGTTATACCGCCAGTTCACTTAGTGCGTTGTTAATGGTGGGTGCCGCACTGTCGTTGGTGTCTGGAGCGATGCCATTGCCCGCCAGTGAAAGTATAAAGACCCTGTTCGATGCTGTTTTCGGTGGCTGGTTTGAACAACCCATGAGCCAACTGGCACCGTATCAACAGGTGATCGTATTAGAGCTACGATTGCCGCGTTTATTGCTGGCGATCTGCGTGGGTGCGACGTTGGCACAATGTGGCACCGTGATGCAGGGGTTGTTTCGTAACCCGCTGGCCGATCCTGGCATTATCGGTGTGTCATCGGGCGCGGCGGTCGGCGCGATATTGGCCATCGTGGTATTTCCCGCAGCGTGGGGGGCGTGGACGATACCTACCGCAGCATTTGTGATGGGGCTACTCACCACTTTATTAGTGTATGGCTTAGCGCAATCGTCCCAGGGCACATCGGTATTGATATTGCTGCTGGCGGGAGTGGCCATTGCCGCCTTTGCGGGGGCTGCGATTGGTTTTCTGAGTTACTTTGCCGATGACCAAAGCCTACGCGAACTCAGCGTGTGGCAGATGGGATCGTTGGCTGGGGCAGGGCAAGCCAATTTGTGGTTAGCTTTTGTCACCATGCTGGCGGTGGCCTTTGCATTTCAACGTCGCGCGGGCGCGCTTAATGCCATGTTATTGGGCGAGGCGGAAGCACGCCATCTTGGGATCCCCGTTGAGCGTTTAAAAATAGAGCTGATTATACTGACCGCTATCGGGGTGGGCGTTACCGTTGCCTGCGCCGGTATTATTGGATTTATTGGTTTAGTCGTGCCCCACTTAGTGCGCCTGACCACTGGGCCGGATCATCGCGCGCTACTGCCACTATCAGCCCTATTAGGGGCGTGCTTGTTAGTTACCGCCGATCTGCTGGCTCGTATTCTAGTGCAACCGGCCGAACTGCCGGTGGGACTATTAACCGCGCTGCTTGGCGCACCATTCTTTTTGGCTTTGCTGATCCAGCAACGCAAACGCTGGGGTTAACCATGCTGCAACTTAATCATGTCCGTTGTCAGGTGGCGGGCAACGTGCTGTTAAATGTGGATGGATTTACTGCCAGTGCCGGGCAGATGGTGGGGCTGCTTGGCCCCAACGGCGCAGGCAAATCGACTTTGCTGAAAGTGATCAGCGGTGATATGGACGCTAGCGGTGATATCCAGCTGCACGGCCGGGCATTGTCGGAGTGGCCTGCGCTAGCCAGAGCGCGCCACTTAGGTGTCTTGCCGCAAGCCAGCCAACTCAGCTTCCCGTTTACCGCGCAAGAAGTGGTGGCGCTGGGCTTAACGCCACTGACACTCTCACGCCAAGAGGGGCAAAAACAGGTGCAGCAAATGATGGCGCAAACCGATTGCCTCGGCTTTGCCGATCGCAGCTATCCGTCGTTGTCTGGCGGTGAGCGCCAGCGAGTGCAACTGGCGCGCGTTTTACTGCAACTGAGTCAGGCCGAATCCACACCGCTGTTACTACTCGATGAACCAACATCGGCGCAGGATCTCGGTCAGCAACACGCCATTTTAAAGCTCGCCCGGCAACTGGCAGAAGAGCAGGGCTACGGCGTGATCGCCGTACTGCATGACCTCAACCAGGTGCTGCAATACTGCCATCAGGGCAGCCTATTAGTGAATGGCAAAATCATCGCCTCAGGCGCGCCTGAACAGCTACTCACCCAGCAAGTGATCGCCAGCCATTGGCACTATCAAGCCGAACGCACCGTACTCAGTGATGGCCGTGTGGCGATGTTGTGACTCAACGACTTTGTCAGTCGCATAAGCAGATGATATCTTGACGTTATACGTCTCTGTGCGACAGGGTTGGGTCAACTTTCAAAATTGACTTAGATGGAGGGAGCTTGTCCAACCCCTCTCAGATTCAAAGGAGTTGCGAATGAACAAAATAGCCTGTTTATCTATCGGTAGTGTGTTTTTCGGACTTTTGGCGCTTGCTGGAAGTTATTATTACGTGTACACCGTTTCCGCTGGCGTACCGTTTTTTATCTATCCTCCTGAATCCGTCATCTGTGCGCTTATCTCATTGCAACTTGGCTTCACGGCAGTTAAGAATTTTTTACGTACACCCTTGAAGCCAATAGAGCCTGCGCTTGATATCCATAACATGGCGCCAATGGAACCTCCTATTTATGGTTAGGTTTCAATACTAACAGCTGTTACAGCCGCTAAATAGAATAGCTAATTGAATCAGATGTTTTCCGTTTTCATTGATCCTTGCCGTTGGTTTTGTAGGTTTTTTTAGTTTGTAATAGGGGTGTTCCAGTACATTATATTCAAGGAGCAAATTAGATATTTAAGTGCATTATCAATAATTCTGGCTGCATTAATAACACTCATCAAAAAATCTAGTTTTGAACATGCAAATTCTGCTAAGTTAATCGTAAATGTTATGACCTTTTTCTTGGCTGCAAGTGATATTGAGGCTTGTAAAATAATAAAGCCTGGTAAAAATAATAAATTAGCTTGTGTAATTGTAATGTCTATTTGTATTATTTTTTAAATTCAAGCATGTTTGTCTGGAACACATAATTGTCGCGGATGCACTCGCTTGCGCTGTCGATAACTGATTGAAGTTTCTATTTTTTAAATTTTACTTACTGTTTTTCAGTAACATTTATTTAGATTGCTAGGTGTGGGTTTCCTAGTCCACCTATATTATCCTTTACGTTTGTGGAATAGAGGAGATGAGGGACTTCACTCGATACTATGGCTTATTTGCGATAGCTTTCTTCCAATAGTGTTAATGTTAGGTTTTTTTATATATATTTGTTGAGTGAGGGAGCAGTTCCCTGAGAACCTAATACTAGGGAATTGATTATGACTATCAAGCTTGTCAATATATTTTCATCTTCAATTTTAGGCGCTTGTCTCTATCTGTTGTTCCATTTATTGATGATGAAAGTGTATGATTTATTTATCTTTGGGGGTGCTTCATTTTTAACTTTAATAATGACAGTTATATTGCTAGTTAATCCTAGGGAAAGAAGAGTAATAATGTACAAATTTATAGCATTTTCTGCTTTGTTTTCTCATGCCTATTCCATTGCTCAGTGGAGTGAGCCAAGGGTTGGTTATCTATATCTAGATGCAATGGAAGTCGTTGAAACAAACAACTCTAGAGCAAACCTTGCCGGGGTTAGTTCTGAAGAATGTAACTCTGAAAATATTGAAAATCTGAGCTTGTCTAATGACACTACAGATCCTTTTACCGGATATGAGTTAAAGACCTTTTGGTCTGAAGGCCGATGCGTTTCATATAGCGTTGGTCCTGATAAGCTAGATCAGCAAGGCAAACGAAGTGTTGAATATCAACAGTTGGTATACCATCCGGACTCCACATTGTGGTCAATGCTTTTGCTACCTAAATACTTATCAGGAACAGCGTATTATAAAGAGAAATGGAGCGGCGATATCGTCTCCAAAAGGGACGCACGAGCTGGGACATTCACTCGACACGATCACTAACTGAACCAAGTTTTGTGCTGTTTTCGTTTCTTAAAGGATCTCTGGGATTCTTGCTTAAAGGCGAGGGGAGGGACTCAGCTATTGATGAATGGCAAAATCATCGCCTCAGGCGCGCCTGAGCAGTTACTCACCCAGCAAGTGATCGCCAGCCATTGGCTCAATTAAGCCGAACGCACCGTACTCAGTGATGGCCACGTGGCGATGTTGTGACTCAACGACTTTGTCAGTCTCTTAAGCTGATGAAACCTGCGTATTGGTGTTCTTGTCGCTAGAAATACACCACAGCGTTACGCTTGATCCTGTTATCGGGTTGTTGTTCGAGCCGTCAGACTTTCTGCTGTTTATCCATGTTTAGTCGTTATTTGGTAACGCTCTAATATAGCTACTTTTTTTCTGTGTTCACGGATTAGGAATAGCTAAAGTTGTGGGGTAGCTAACTGTTTGGGAAGCTAAAAAACTGGTAGAGTTGGTTTTACAAATCAGACATAGAAGGAAACATTCTCTCCGTTATCGGAAGAAAGATGCTTTCTACTGCTGTTATTTTCGATCAATCACCACTACAGGGAATGTCATATGAATAATGAACTTCAAAAAGCAGAGTCAGCTCTCAAGTCACTTCAATGGAAATTGGAAGCTGACGAGTACGATGATGAAGATGAATATAATGAAGCTACTGATAGTGTGGAACCAGCTGAGGTTTTCGAAGCAGCAAAGAAAGCTGCTCTATTAGGCTCCACGCAAGGTATGCACTTGTATGGCGTTCTTCTTTCTGAAAACGAAGAGACTCGTGCGGAAGCAAAGTCTTGGGTCTTGAAAGCCGCAAATCAAGGCTGTTGGGGGGCAATGGACGATATCGCCACTGAGCTAGCTGATACACTTGGTTCGTCAATTGTGGAGCAGTTGGCCTATTTCGATCTCTCCGGCTCAGGTGGTAATATTGATACGTGTGTGAAAGATTTAAAGAAGTACAGCGGTATTGAAGTTACAGAAGAGCAATACCAGGCAGCTATATCATTGCGAGACTCTGTAAAGAATGAATTTGATTCTAAGGGTATTGAGAAGTCGATGTGTGACTGTGTTTTCTCTTAGAGTATAGCAATACAGCCCATCAACTCATCGCTACATTTCTCTGGGGCAAAGGGAGCAGCGGTTATTGCTCTCCTACTTCGTCGCTAACAAACTAATTTATTTTAGTTTTTCATTCTAAAAATGGAATTCTTGAGAGAAGTTCAATATGGATTTAGTCAAAGATAAAAGCATATCTGTCAATCATACTTGCACTAGGATTGCTGCTTACATTTGGTTAATGTTTGGTATGTTGATACTGATGTTTTTAGGCGGATTTATTTTTGATATTGTTAAAGTTAAACCTGGATACAGCATCTGGCTAATTGTTTCTTCTGTATTTGGAGCCGTATTTTTTGTGGCTTCGATCGGCTGCTTGTTAAAAAGATCTTGGGGAAGAAAGTTCGGTTTTTTTTGTTGTTTTATTTCGCTACCTATATTTCCTATAGGCACCGCTGCAAGCGTGTTAGGCTTATATGGGCTAGTAAAGGGTAGAGCCGAATATAAATCAAAGGGAAGGGGGGTATAAATGTTTGACCTATTATTCATTTTCGCCATCATTTTGATCTCATTGAGTTTTATATGGTCAGGAGCAAATACTATTCTTAAGAAGAAGTTCATTGCCAAAGGGAAAATTAAATTTTTACTTTCTTCTATTGATGAAGGTAAAACAAATATCCAAGGCCGACATGCAGTATATATTGGTTCTGCATATACAGTCTTAGGTGTGATATTTCTTCTTATCGGATTATCTTGGCTTTATAGAGCATGGTCCCTAATGCCAGTATCTTAAAGCATCGTATCCGCGAGTCTGGCCTGCCACTCGACCCGGTGGCTAACTGACTCAGATTTATGCTGTTCTCAATGCTTCTTTACAGGATATCGGAACGCTTGTTTAGAAGGTTGGGAATGGGTCTCTCGAGAAAGCGATAGCGCTCGGAGAGGGTTGACGGTTCGTTGTATGTCCGTATGCGCTATAAAACGAAGATCTGAAGGTTTGCTCTTATAGGTTAGACGCGCAAAAACGGAGGCCAAGCTACCGAAACCTAGGGGATATTGTGCGGTAGCTTGTTATTACTGGGGGTGATTAAGTCACTAAATTCTATTCTCCTATATTCGAAATGTTGTACCTGATTTCACCCACATAAGTGCCATTGTAAATGATCTCTTCTTTCCAGCGGCCTAGTTGCGTTCTGGAAAGCGTTCGCCACATTGTCTTTTGATTTGCCTTTAATATTCCTAAATCAGTTACGCCCATTTTTTGCCCTTTGTAATAGGAAATTAGCTGAACGGGAAGGTCGAGGCCAGTATCACTTTCTGCAAACGCTAAATGCATGACTATATTGCCATAGAGCAAGCCTGATTTTCCTCCCCATGCATTCAGTAAACGATCGCCTTGGCGCTTCGAGCCAACAGCTGCGCCAACAAACCCACCAAATTTGAATTCGTTTTTCATAGAAACGAGCCGTGGGCTTCCCCACACAGCCCAGTCTTGAGCTGATGACTTTTCGCCTGCATTGACAGTGATAGCTATGGTGCCTGTCAAACCTCGGAAACGGGATAGATCTTGGCTAAAATCGTTGATGACGTGGCCATCTTGATTTTTACGGTACTCCCGCCGCAAAGGAATGCCCGAGTAGTTCGGGAACTCTGCCCAAATCTCGAAATATGCGCCATCTGAGCCCGATGCCCCTGCCAGAAAACCTATTTCAGCACGGAAGTCGGCACCAGCGTTAGGAATGGTGATGTTGGTATAACGTCCGGCGATGCGCCCATGAGGTCGCCATTGCGGGTGGGTTTGCAAAACTCGTTCGTAAAACCGATTATCCTCAAGCTTTGCGTTGTCGACGTATCTCGCGAAGCCTCGCGAGTCTGTTGCGCCGCCAGGGAATGGTAGTTTCTGCCAAGAGCTTGTCCAGTTTGCTTTCGGCGCTTGGTCTAGAAAATCGAAGAAAACACCTGATTCCAATGAGCGGCAAGTGATCTCCATAAAACTGTCACAGAAGTCTTGATTGCATATCTGAGCGGTTTCAAAAACTTTTGTATGAGACGCTCCGCCGACGTTCCAGGCAGGTATCCAACTGTTTACCTTTTTGTATGATTTAACCTTGCACCATTCTGAGGCCGCAGGTTGGCCACATTTGGTTGCCCATGAAAGACACCAATCTAATCGGTAGCCTTGATGCATCGGCTTCTCAAATCTTATTAGACCAGGGCCAGAATGTGCTCCGTGGTTTGTTGCATTTGCTGAGTTGAGTAAGGGCAAACAACAAATTGATCCTCCTACCATTACCAACCAAATCAGTACTATTTTCATCGCATACCCTCCTGGCATTGCCTAAGAATAGAAATCTGTTTGAGTTGAGAACTTGCTCCAATTAATGATTGGAACCTTTAAAAAAGAACAGCCATTTGTATAAGCATAGCGCCTTTGTATAAAACCATATAAATGAGAGGGGTATTGCCTCAGTGCGGGGGCTCAGTGACGATGGTTTTCTGCTGCAGACAGTGCGAACAATCGGCTTTTTTGGGTATGTCTGTCAGCTGGAGGGGGAGGAAAGTTCAGCGAAATCCATTTGCCCCACGAAATTGCCGCAAAATCCGCTAGTGAAGCGCAGACACTATTGCTCCACCATGTTTAAAAATCAAAATCGAACAATATTGGCACTGCGTGCAGTAAACCCTGTCCAAATTTAACCTTATTAAAGTTGTGGTTACTTACTAAGCTTTGATAGCACCAGAGGATGTGGTGCTGGTGTACCTCGGGAGTTGTCCGGGACGTTCCGTCCGGTCCTATTTCCAACTGCTTTCGGAGGTATTTATGTCTGAGACAAAACAGCCTGCGGCAACAAGAGATGGAGGTCTTGCCGATCCTATCGCCGCATCGTTGCTATCTGAATATGATATTTTTGAGCACTACGCGCCTGGCCTAGTGGTCGAGCAAGACCAGTGGTATGCCGTGTTTCATGTGGCCTCTCATGCCGTCGAGGTTCAGCTGCTGGGGGATTTTACTGATTGGGAAATTAGCCCGATCGAATTGAGTGTGTTACCCAGTAAAAAGTTTTGGTATTACCGCTCGGTTTCCAAGGCTGGCACTGTTCGGCCCAAAGATGGTGAGCGCTATCGTTTTCGAGTGAAGTATCAGGCAAACGGGCTTTGGTTTTACTACCAAGACCCCGCCGCCCGTCGCCTTGAGCACACTGGTTTAGATGGCAACTCGTTGGTGTCGGCGTCTGATTACCCGTGGCAGGATGGTGATTGGCAGCGTCCCGGCTGGGAGTATTACTGCATCTATCAGCTGCACCCGCTGCGCTTTAGTGGGCGTTACCCTGAGTTGAATCCGCTGCAAACGGTGACGGCAGAGCTGCCCGGTTATATCAAAAATACCGGCGCAACCGCATTGCAGCTGTTACCGGTGAATGCCTTCGCTGGCAATGTCAGCTGGGGGTACAACGGCACATTTTTCTATGCCATTGAGGACTCCTACGGCTCGCCGGACGATCTGAAAAAGCTAGTCGATACGGCGCATCAAAATGGCATGGCGGTGATTTTGGATGTGGTGCTGAATCATATAGGTAACCGAGACAACGTACTGTGGCAGCTCAATCAAGCTGAGTATGTTTCTGGGGATACAGCTTGGGGGCCGATGCTTAACTTCGGCAGTGATGTGACCCGTCATTTTCTTATCAATAGCTTGTTGTATCTGGCCAAAGAGTTCCATATCGATGGTTTCCGTTTCGATATGACCCATATCCTCCATCAGGGGAATACGTGGGTGAACCATGTGCGTTATCCTGGCGGTGTCAGTGGTTGGCCGTTTATTAAAGAGCTTCGCTATCGAATGAAACAGCTGGATCCCAACCTGTTATTGATTGCCGAGGAGTTGCCAGATAACTGGTATGTGACCAAAGAACACACACACAGCAATTGGGGCGGAGATTGGCATGGGCCATTCGATGCTCAGTGGTGTGACAGTTTCCACGATCATGCTAAGTCCGTATTGGCAGGTGGGCATCTGGACGAGCTGCGCAAGGTGCTGACACCGTTTGGCGATAACTGGCAGGATACGGTGAATTACACTGAGTCACATGATGAAGTGGGCAACGAAGATAAACGGGTGGCGAAGATTGGCCGTAACGGTATGGGCTGGAATATGTCCCAGTTGGCGGCTGCTATGACGATCTTCTCCCGCGGGATCCCGATGATCTTTATGGGCCAGGAGGGTGGCGAGTGGCTTCAGTTTGGTCAGAATGGTAGGCCTGAAGGTGGTGGCAGCTGGTGGGATCACCGCCTGAGCCTGACCACTTACGAGACCATGCCTTATCAGCAAAAGATCCTGCTTTGGTTCCAACGGATGTTTGAGATCCGCCGATCTAATATGTCAGCTTTTTCATGGGGAGATATCCAGATCTGCCATCTCCATAACGACAACGGGATCGCTGCGTTTACCCGTGATGGCGGAAAGTACCTGATCGTGCTGAATTTTGGTCCAACGACCTGGTGGCACTACTCGGTAGGCGTATCTGGCTATTACAAAGAGTTAGCAAACACGAGTTGGCCAGCGTTTAATATCTGGGACTTTACCGAGGCCACCCGCCACGGCGATCAGCACCATGATATCCAGGACTTGCATATCCCGGCCTATGGCGCAGTGGTACTTGAGAGGTACTAATCGTTTATCTCACCGTTGTTGCTTTCAACATACCAGCCCGACCACGTGCCGGGCTTTTTTGTGAATTACCTTCGTTGATAGATGACCGCTAATTCTTGCCAGAATAGAAGGATAGCCTATTAGCGAATGGCTAAATTACCGCCTCAGGCGCGCCTGAACAGCTACTCACCCAGCAAGTGATCGCCAGCCATTGGCACTACCAAGCCGAACGCACCGTACTCAGTGATGGCCGCGTGGCGATGTTGTGAAAACCTTTAGGGGCGGCGTATCGTTTTTACTGCCTAGATAACGCTGATAGGGCTATCAACTTGTTCGCGGGAAAAGCAGTCCACAATTACGCCCTGATGCTTTCGCTTGGTAAAGTGCGTTGTCAGCCCCTTTAATGATGCTTTCAGTGGTTATCTCCCTGTCTGGTATCAGGCTGATAGCGCCAACCGAGGCCGTTATATAGGCAGATATGGCTGAATCTGGGTGCGGTATTTTCGCATCTTCAATTGCCTTGCAAACATTGCTAATTAGATTGGGCGATTGGTGAGCGTCGGTGTCGGGGAGGATCGCTGCGAACTCTTCTCCACCGTATCTTGCTACGACGTCGCCTGCTCTTTCAAAGTGGTTTGCCAAGATATCAGCAACTTCGGCTAAACAACTGTCGCCTACTTGGTGGCCGGATGCATCATTCAGTTTTTTGAAGAAATCCACATCAATGAGCATCAGCGTTAACGGCTTCTCTGATCTTTGATGCCTTCGGATCTCTTTATCTAAGGTTTGGTCAAATACACGGCGGTTTGCTAGCTGGGTCAACGCATCAACATAAGAGATCTCCTCCAAGCGAGAAATAACACCGGCAAGATTGTCATTCATTTCGTTGAATGAGCGAGCCAGAATGCCGATCTCATCTTCTCTTTCTACGGTCGCTCTTTCGTCGGCGTTGCCGTCTTTGATTCGATTGGCTATGCGGGAAAGCTCTAAGATGGGATTAATGATATTTCTTCTTATGTGGAAGATGGCATAGGAAAGTGAAATCGCAGTCATTAAAATCAGTAGAAACGCTAGGCTACGGTAGTTTTTTTGCTTTTGTTGGCTCTCTTTTATTTGCGACGCGGTTCTTCTATCTACCAGCCCATAAAACTGTTCAATGGGATACATAATTGTTGCTTTGGCGAGGTGGTATTCCTTGCTATACAGCAAGGAACGAGCGTAATCCAGTCGCGGCGCAGCCTGTAATTCATATGCGCCGTCTTCGTTTTTAAATAGGCCTTTTACTGCATTTATTGCTTCAGTTTCTATCGCTGACAACTCGTTCGAACGGGATAAGGTTTTCTTCAAAAGAGCGGTCTCTTCAGGGGTGCCGCCGAGTTGATCTAATAAGGTGAGGAGGCCAATGCTGTCGCCTTTGTCTGGGGTAAAATTTGTGCTTAGGGCGGTGATGTAATCCCAATAGATACCGGCGTATTTGATTGGTCGTGGTGACGTTCCCTCTCTAACACTCAGTATTTCATAGAAATACTCTTCGTATCTTGGCTCGCCTGTATTGGCAAACGAACGAGCCATTCGGGTTAAGTCATCAGAGCTTTGGCGCAGGTGATTGGCGATTCTGAGGGATTGCGAGCGGAGCTTTTTATATTCTATCGCGTTATTACTGTGGACGGTGACCATGAATATACACGCAGCGATCGCTATCAGCATGACAGACAACACCAAGGCAATGATGGCGAAACGTGTCTTAATGCTCATCTATTCACCGTTTGCTAATGTACCGATTAATTAAAAGCATAGTACATCGGCGGAGAATTTCTGGCCACTTTCTAGTATCAGGTTTCTTTGTTTAGTTGTGGCAAGTCAGTGGTGACAGCCTTAGCACTCCTCGGTGGCTCTGCCCTGCCAATAAGTCGTCATTAAATCTTCCTCAAACCTTTAATTGTCGGCAACTATCTAGACATCAGCAAATCACACTCAATACAACCAAAGCAAGCGTTGCGCCCAGTCAAAAATTCCTTCGGTAAGCAGCGTTTACGGCCTGTTCGTTCACGCCAATGGCTAGGCTAAAAGTTGGATCAACTCGCATAAAGCAGACCGATATGATCATATTCAAACGCGCCTTTCGGTTGACGCACGGCATTTCAAAACTGCTCATGGTGTTTATGCCACTGGTGATTTTGGCTTGTGTGGCGATGGCGATCTTTCACATTCATCAGGGAGTCAAACACTACAGTGAAATAATCAAGGCGGATTCAGTCTTAATTGGCACTACCTACTACAAGATTGAAGACAAGATTAAACAACTCTCTGGCGCTCAAGAACTAAAGCGGGTGGAGGAACAATGGGCACTGATCTACAGCCGAGTAAAAGTAGAGGTAGAAAAAGATAAACGGATAATTGACGACACGTTCAAAGCTGAGTGGGCCAAGATAAAAGCGGATGCAGCCAAAATTAACTCAGCGCTGGATGAAGTGAAACGAGAAACGGATCAGCTGGTGCGTACCGCAAATCAGGTCTCTAGCGCTTTGTTTGGCTTAGTGGGTTTTCTAAAACCGCTGCTTGATGCGATAGCCAATAATGCATTAAGTGTGCTGGTTAATTCGATTAACCAGTCATTTGGTGAAGTCGCTCTGCTGAGTGGCGAAGTGGCCAAAATGATCGAAGATGGCATTCAGGCGATAGAGGTTGAGCAGTTAGAAGAGCTCACGGATCGCCTTTTAGTACTTAACGCCAGCATCAAGGCTGATTTAGAGCTTCTTGATCTGTCTCTGAATGATTTACGCCAGCTTAAAGACAACCTGGCCGAACAGAACCAGCAGCTTCTAGACGACAACGGGCTACCCATTGGCTACCAATTCGTTATTTACGGCCTCATCGCCTTTTTCTTATCCCTTTTCTACTTTGCGTATCTCTATCTGCGCCATTGGTTTCTAGATCCGTTGATTGAAGCGATGCAGATCATCAAATTGGCTTTTGAGCCCATCCCGGATCCCTGATGAACGAAGCTATGAGAGTAAGGTTATGGGAAGTTTTCCTGGAAAGGGACAGCTGACAAGAAAATAACGCCTGCTCGACGCGATGATGACCAATGTGCAGCCATGGCGCAGTGGAGTTCCTACCTATGACACTAACAATCGCAGCTACAGGGAGTCATTTCCGCTGCGCTCCTATCTATCATGGCTGCGGACGCTAGGTAGTTTGAAGTTCTGAATTCAATTCATTTATCTATTTGTCACAGAAAAACTGGTTAAATAAAAAGGATATTGCTCATACGTGTTCACTTGGATATTTTTAGGGATATCATCGACTACCGCATCTTATTCTTTGATTATTTGCGCTTCGATTGGGTGTTTTAGCTACATGGGCTGCATGGTGTGTATCTAGGAATTGTTCAAGTCGGCTGAATTTCAAAAGTGGCGACTCAGATTCACTCGATATGCGGATCATCTTATTTTCAGATTAAGTCGGTTTCTTACTCAGCAAGGGATAGCCAATGGTGCGAAAAGTAAAAACGCCACAATTAGTTGAACAACTGCAGTTGCAAGGCTCTGGTTACACTCGTAATCACCTGCAATCTGGAGACTTCTGGATTGTTTCCAGAGGCGCGATGGTCCATTGCTACCGGATATCGGATGCCAAGCTGGTGTGGTCGTATCAAGCACAGTCGAGTGTGTATCAAGGGGAAGTCATAGCTGGTCGCCTATGGTTGCCGAGTGAAAGTGGCCTTCTTTGTTTAGCGCTTTCGAATGGTGAACTGTTATGGCAACTACCAGAATTCGAAGGCGATGTGCTTGCCGTCAGCCAGAATGAAATGATCCTTGTCAGCAAAGGCGATTTACAAAGATTGGAATGCCGAGCGGTAGAATCAGGCAAGTTGATCTGGGCAGATGACAAACTGGCGAGCGCGAGATCCTGCTGGGCGCATGATAGGTATTGGATATTGCAGTTGCGTGATGGCGAATTACTTTGTTTGTCACAGCAAGATCAATCTATCGTTTGGAGCAACCACCTACAGCAAGTAATCGATAACGCCGGGATCCATTTCTGTGAGTACCTAGGTGATTGTCTGGTTATTCACTCTGGTGGTGAGCTTGCCGCGTTGGATATTGCATCGAATGCAGTTCGCTGGCGCTTTGGTTTGCGAGACCTGTCTGACTTAACTGCCTTATTTGCTGGCGGCATATCAGTGTACTGCAGTGTTTATCAAGTGTGCAGCGATAGCGACAGCGTGACCTATTGTTATGTTTTGCCCGGGTGCGTTTATCAGCGCCTGTTTCGGTTGCGGTTGAGTGATGGCTATTTGCTCGAGCAATTTGATATGGAAGATATTCCCGGCCTCAAGATTCGAGCACTGATAACGGCCGACAATGACATGTTCTATGCAGCTGCGGGCAATCGACTACTTAACTATGACAAGCGCTCTCATCGCGTTACTTATCGCTACTTGGACAAAAACGGCGCTGAGTTTATAGGGATGCACATTGCCGAAGGGGCTCGATGTGTAACGAGAGACTTCGAAACAGGCCGTTTGCATTGGTTTGAATTGCCCGATTTATCGCCGACCACAAGCGCGAAGCAGAGCGAGATGGCGTTACGTTCACAGTTTAATTGCGAACAGTGGCAAAGCCTTAAAGAGCTGCCGTTAGCTCTGTATCTATTGCTCATCGTTACGATTGGACAGCGTGTTGATTTGGCTGACATGATGCAGGCCGTTAAACCGCAGCTGCAAGCCATGAAAAAAGACCAAGGCCCGCTGGTGAAAGCGCTGATGACAGACCTGGTTGCTGAGTTAAAGATTGCTCTGCAGAAATTAGTGTCGTTACAGCCCAAGTTTGATCACATGATTGCTATAGCGCTGACCCATCTGTCGATATGCGTCGATCCGGGCGTGGCAGAGGGTTTTAAGCGCACAATGCTGCAATTCGCAGATGAAAGTGCAGCTGCATTGTCATCGAATCACGAAATGCGACCAGAGTTACAACGTACTTTGCTTAGCCTGCACTCGGTATTCGATTTGTAGGAAACCAAATATCAAAGGTATCAAAGTATCAAAGGGGTCAGTATCAAAGGGGTCAGAGTCATTGATTCAAAATGGGTGTAAGCAGTGGCGCACAGTCTGGTTTTGAGGCTCGCCTTTTTTACTGGGGCATTTCGCTGCGGCTGGCCTTAAGGCGGATGAATTTAATATTTAGTGCTGTATTTGTTCGATCCCAAGGTTATTGATCTAGCTCCTTGCTTCCATTTCTATGTTCTTGGCCTATTTGTTTTAATATTAATAAATCAAGTAGTTGTAGGTAATCAGTCATGCGAAAATAACGACTGATCCGGTTGATAATATCTAAAATATGTAAAG
Organism: Corallincola luteus; assembly: GCF_004336975.1. Taxonomy (NCBI): domain Bacteria; kingdom Pseudomonadati; phylum Pseudomonadota; class Gammaproteobacteria; order Alteromonadales; family Psychromonadaceae; genus Corallincola; species Corallincola luteus. Next base: position 177,054 of record NZ_SJXE01000008.1, on the reverse strand, counting down.
ACCATTTAGCGCCTAACTAAATCGGCTAAGGGATTGGAATACCCTTAGCCGAACACATGTTTTATTTCATTTTCTCAGTAAAAGCCCTATGTTACCCAGAAGCTTTAACCGCTATTTGTTCACGATTACTATTTTTGCTTACTAATTTTTTACCTAATGCAATACCTGGCACTTCGATATATTTGTATATTAAATATGAAGATGCCAATACAACGATGAAAAGGCTGCAAACAGATGCCGCCCAAAAAAACAAGCTATCGCTGCTATATTGCACGATTAAAGAATAAAACGGGAGCATCAAAACTAAATGAAGTATATAAACTGAATATGACATTTCTGAAAGGAATTTTGATGATTTGTGTTCAAATATAGTTTTTAACATAGGTGTTATAACAAGGAGGTCTTTACGTGCTCCCCAACAAATCCACCACCAACTAAATAGAAATAGAGCAGGCATAAATAGACTTCGGTTACCCACACCAAGAAAGAGAACAATCACTGAACAATAGATGAAATGATATCTAAAACAGATGTTTTTATTTGTTAGTAAGTGCGCAATAACAATACCTGCGGCAAAGTTATGGAACATGAGTGGTAGAAATGTAGGCATGGGATAGTGAAGGCCTAGTTTTTTTGAAAAGTAAGTAACAAAAAACATGAAAAATAGAATTGAGAACAAAAATACCAAGAATCTCTTTCTAAGCAGAAAAAATACGATGGGAAAGACCAGGTAAAACTGCATTTCCAGTCCTAAACTCCAGTCTGGAAGTGGCGTACTGTAGGAGTAAGATGGTAACAATCCAAAAATGAATGATACATGTAGGAAAAAGTTCTGTATCGGATCCTCGATATAATACCTATCCATTGATGTTGCAGTGCCAGGCAGTACCGCTGCAATAGCTTCTCTACATTCACCAAGATAAGATGCTAGGACTAGAGATAGTATCAAGCAAACATAATAGGCCGGTGCGATTCTAAAAAATCTTCTCACATAAAAATTGTATATTCCGGATGTGTTTTGAAGTTTTGAATATGTACGACCAATGCTGCATTGGAAGTAGATAAGAAAGCCAGACGCCATCATGAATGCATTTACTGCTTCCTTACCCACGCTCCCAATAAATAAGCTCGGGCCACCACCTAATATGGCAGCATGATGAACAAATACAATTAAAGCAGCCCATCCCCTAACAAAATCCAAATACCCAATGTCATGCTTTAACGCTTGCATCCTGCTCATTCCCTTATTTTTCCAAGCAACACTTACTTAAGCATATATTATGCCACAGTAGGGTTTTAATGAGGGATAATTTTTTCTTTGCTACGGTAGAGAGGGAATTGTCTTTAATATCAATTAGAAAAATAGATTTGCTTTACTTGATACCCACTACATTATTATTGGTTAATGTAGCTTTGAAGTTGCTAACCTTACTTTTCAGCACTGCTTTGAAGCAAGTTTAGGTCGCTAGGATGTGTTGTTGGGAAATCAGTTTTATGACAAAAAGTTGCTAGGAGCGTTGGCCTGCTGACCATGCTTTCTTGAGCGCAGATGGTTCAGATGGACCTTCTGCCCTCTACTTTCTTCCGCCTTCTCAACTCTTTGTTACAAAAGTGAACTTTATGTAAAAACCATGGCCGAATGGTTGGTATGAAATGGCTAGGGATGTGCGTAGGAAGATGGCATGGAAGTTAAGTAGTAAGACGATTGTCTGGTCAATCGCATGCCACGCTATTTTGGTGCTGCTGTTTCATAAGCTCACTATTCCCGTGTTTAAACCGGCTCCGCCTGCACCCAAAATTGATGTGTATGTCTATCATCAGCAGCCAACGCCTATTCCCCCGCCTATTGCACCGATACCTACACCGACAGCATCGACACCAGCACCGAACACCGCCAACGATGTTAAGCCCGACGCCAAATCCGCGCCCCAGGCTTTGCCAAAACCTTTGGATGATGAAGCATCTCACGTTGAACAGATCCCGCCAGCAAAAGTGATGGTGGCTGTGGAACCGCCGCCAGAGGAGCTAGCTCCAGTGGAGGAGCACGCGGTTCAGCCCGAGAAGCCGCTGCAGAGTTTTGCTCCCGAGGCCAAAGCAGTGCCGCCGAGTATTTTTGACCAGCCAGCGAAAGCGTCAGACGCAGCTCTTGTTGATACGTATTCCCGCCGCGGGCAACTGCGATCGCAACTGCAAGCGTTGGAAGCCCCCGTTCAGTATCAGCAGTCTGCATACACCACTTCTATCATGCATCCTGCAGGGACACCTATTCGGGGGGCAGCATTGCAGCAGGTGCAACAGGAGGTACCTGTGATTGAAGTTGAATGCGACGACGCAGTCACCGAAGGGGCGGCGTTACTGGCGGGTGTGATGGGCGGTACGTTGCGTTGTCAGCAGCGCTCGTTAAAAGAGTTTTTGCAACAGCGGGAGGCTGAAAGAGGCTACTAATAAACGAGAAGTGTATTTAGCTTGTTTCTGCCAAAGCCACACCGCTCGGCAGTAATCTAACGCTTGTCCGGAGTTTCATTTGGCTGATATATGGCGTTATCTGCTAGTTGCGTGTGAAAGCATTGCACGTGCAAAAATGCGCGTATCGGTGCAAATCAACCAGCAAGATTAGTGACTAAAATAGTTTCCGTAACTTCGCTTTTTCTATTCATGTTTTGCAAAATCCTGAGAGCTATCATGGCTAAGTTGCATTACTTTGCCTACGGATCAAACCTACATCCGCTCCGCTTGAAAGAGCGCGCACCTTCCGCAGAAGTGCTTGGTGTTGTTGAAGTGAAAGCGGCGCAGCTTACCTTTGCGAAGCGCGGCACTGACCAGTCAGGAAAGTGTAGTTTTTTAAGGACGTCGAATTTGGAAAATGTGGTGCATGGCGTCATCTATGAGTTGGATGCCTGTGACAAAAAGCCCCTCGATCATGCAGAAAGCCTTGGCTTTGGGTATAACCAGCAATCGCTGAATTTAGTGTTACATGGTACGACCTATATGCCGTTTACTTACGTCGCGGATCGACAGTATGTCGATCACTCGCTAGTTCCGTACCAGTGGTATAAACAGTTCGTTATCTTAGGTGCGCAGTTTCACGCTATGCCGGACGCGTATGTTACCTGGCTGGCGAGTATTGTTGCTATCCCAGATCCAGATCCACAAAGGAACGCTGAGAATCTAGCTAGACTAGATCGTATGAAAGAGTTTAGCCGGCCAAGGAAGCATGTATGACGGACGCATATAGCGTTAACTTCATTCAGGATTATCATTTTTTAGTGGCGCTTATTTCGCACCTCTCTGCGACGCAGCACAAGAATCGAACTCCTCGCGATATTGCCGGTAGCCTGGCTATGGACCATCAAGAGGTAGAACGAGTTCTGTTGGCATATCCCGGATTTTTCCGACAATCCATTAATCGCAGCCAGCATACCGGAGAGCGTTTGTTTACGGTGCATTTGCGTTATGCGCTGCGTCGTAAAGGCGAAGGCAGCAACAATTACAACGAGCCTTTGCCACCTGATTCTATCGCCCTGATGCTAAGTTTAGTGGCTGAAATGGTTAGCAATGAGCGGCAAGAGTCCCGAATGAAGGCTGATTTGCAGCAAAGAAACAAAGCCACACGTTGGACAGTACTGGTGGCGGTCGGGACAGCACTGCTTTCATCGTTCACAGCACTGCTAGTGGCCATCGTTAAATAGTGGATGGATGCTGGCATTAGCGGGAGCGGCTTGCTATACCGTCGTTCACGTTAAGCGTAAATTTGGTGCTGTAATACCGTTCCGTATTCAGCTACCTCTGCCTACGAAATGCAACATGCGCTCGACGACTATTGGTAAAGGCTGCCAACCTACCCTAGGCTTTAATCTCATTTATCGATGGAGCAGAGCGATGGCGGCAACAATTATTACAAAGGACGGCAAGGAGCATAAATGTCTCCGTGGAGATGCCGATGAGTTGGCAAAGTCAGCGAATGGTGGGGCAAAATTTCTGAAGTGTGGCAACACATGGATCGCGGTCAGTGATATCAAGACCATTAGCCTTGAGGCGGATGATAAGCCAGAGGTGCCCCCTTCAATACCGGATAGAGCAATCCATGTGCATCACAATCACTACTATGCGCAGGAGCGATAGCGCTAGCTTTTTAACCTTTCTCCCTATGAAGAGTGAATTTCGATAAGCGATGGGTACTTTGCCTTGCTAGATCGAGGGGTTGAAGTTCTTCATTAGGGTCTGTTCAATTCTTTCACTTTCTTACATTTTTATATCATTTCTTGAACAGATTAGTTGCTTTCATTCCATGCAAAATAGCCACAGCAGTACCTTCATATACAAACTTCAAATCTCACTAAAAGAAGGATCTTTTATGACGAAAATATATAAGGCTTGGCTTTGCTACGCACTTGCTGGTGTGTTGAGTTTGGGAGGGGCTTTGGTTGGTTGCGAATCGACGTCGCCAGCCAGTCAACCAGAGGTTATCGCTAGCGTTACCTTTAAAATTAAGGTGCCGAACTCTACGCCATCAGAGGACGAGATCTTTATGATTTCAGACTTCGATGATTTTTTTAATCTAGATGTGATAGATAAATATACTGCCACGCGTGAAGAGGACGGCTTCTATTACTTGGAGGTGCCTCAGCCTAATGTCGATCATTTCTATTTTCTTTTTGCCCGTCGCAGTGATGAGCGGCTAAAAGAAGTTGCTGAATCAGGAAAGTTAAGACCTGACCGTTTTTACCAATACAAAGGCGCTGATGAGCAGGTAGAGATCAGGATTGAAAACTGGGAGGACTTCCCTACAGACTTAAAGCTGGGTGATACCGTCAGCCCAAACGTTCATCAAGTGGCTGATTTCAATATGCCTCAGCTGGGCAGAACGACAGATTTAGTTATCTATCTTCCTCCTGATTATCAGAGTGCATCCACCCAGAAGTATCCGGTCATCTACATGACCGATGGTCAGAACCTGTTCGATGAATTTACTTCATTCGCTGGCGAGTGGCGCATTGATGAGATCCTGGATAAGGAGATTGCCGCAGGCAATATGCCGCCAGTGATTATTGTTGGTATCTACAACGGACCGAAACGAGCCAATGAGTATATCCCCTGGGACTTTGGCTTTATGGGCCAGCCAGAGCAGTCCGTTGCTGATCAGTTTATTGACTTTATTCAGGAGACGCTGAAGCCCTATATCGACAGCAATTACCGCACCTTGTCAGGCGCAACCAATACTGGCATCGCAGGCAGCTCTTTTGGTGGCTTGTTTGCACTGTATGCTGGAATAACACAACCAGATACCTTTGGTATGGTGGGGGCGTTTTCCCCTTCGGTTTGGGTCAACTTGGGAGATGCTAAGTACCCTGGAATCAAAGAGCTGGTGACTGCGGGCGATCTGTCTGCTCAATTACGTTTGTACATGGATGGAGGGGCTGAGGAGCCACCCGCTATTGATGAGATGCGCATGATGAAGCGTTTGTTGAAAGAGCATAAATTCCCCGAGCAACAATTGATGATCGTTGAAGATCCTACCGGTGGTCATCATGAGCGTTCATGGTCTGCTCGCTTTCCTGTAGCGCTGAAATGGCTGTTAACAGCAGACTCGTAAGACGTTTGTTCTTTCTGGTTTTCTCTCATTTGCCCAGCTTTGCGTTGGGCTTTTTTGTTTTTTGCTCGGTGTATGGAAATGACTGGTCGAATATGAGACAAATTCTCAATACTTGGTCCTGCTGTGCAAATGGTATCTCTTTGCCGGTACTTCAGGCTCACATTACGGCCTGACATTTAGGTCTTGCCATATCACAACCTATGAAATGGAAAGGCAAGGAAGATGAAAGAAAGCTTAAGAAGAAAGATCATCGAGGTCTGCGACAAAAAAATTGCCAGCAAAGGTGAAAATGTCGGCTTATCTTTTTATGCCTTTTTCGCAAATAAGAATGATGATCCTGAATTGCTCATGGAAGCGGCGACGTGGTGGATCATGGAAAATAAGTTAGATCACTTTGAAAAAGCATTGAAAATAAAGGGAATGATTGAGTCCGTTTAGTAAACATAAGATTTATCAAGCAAGGAAGAATAGGCTGATGAGTTTTGTACTTATGACTAACGCTTCTGTCAGCAAACGCATCATCTTTTAAATATTAAACCGGAGTTTACCCAATGATTGGCAAGTGTCTTTGCGGAAGTGTTGAGTTTGAAATCAACAAAGATCATATCAAACTGTATCAGTGTCATTGTCAGTTGTGCCGGAAGCAAAGTGGCACCTATTCCAATGCAGCGACTATCGTACCGACCTCTCTATTTAAGCTTGTTAAGGGTCAGTCGCAGATCCGAAGCTGGGTAAAACAGACCGGCTTTCGTTCGGACTTTTGCCAGCAATGTGGCTCACCAGTGCCTAACCCATTACGAGATACCCCATACTATTGGGTGCCTGCGGGGTTAATTGAAGATATCGGGGATGCCGAGGTGATCTCCCATCTTTTTGTTGGCTCAAAAGCGTCGTGGGATAAACCTAACCCTGATGCAGACACCCACTTCGCTTTTCCTGAGCATGGTTTGCAGGAGCACATTGAGCAGCTTAATAACGAGTAGGATTAGATAAACGATGAAGGAATCTTTTGCGGGCGATCTGGGGTTTGAGTTCGTTACCTTTAAAAATGAAACGCTGGAGATCTATCACCGGAGAAAATTTGCCACTCGATTTACCGGTGCAAAAGCGGTGAAGCTACAGAGCCAACTAGAAACAATTTCGTTTGCCGAGCAACAGCAACTTATGGCTAGGTTAACCGGCAACTATAAGCGGGGCAGTGAAAGAGTCGCAAAGACCCATGGGCGGAATTATCGATGAATCGGCAGGCATGAGCCCTTGGCGACTGATCTTTTTCAGCTGGTGCTAGAACTCGTAAGCTAGCTGTACTGTGATTGTGCTGGCATTCTCACCAGTACCGCCATCCGACTCGTCGTAGTCTGTGTCATAGGCGTACTCAAACGCCAACGCAGTGTTGTCAAAAATACCGAGCGACAGCGCAGCAACAATGCGCGATTCCGGTAACTCCAGAGCCACCGCTTCATCAGTGCCCTGATAAGCCAATGCCGCTACGGCACCCATGTTGGCTATTGCAAAAGCGTAATCAACTTCCAGGTTCCAGGCTGACGGCTCAGCCCCTTTGCCGTTAAAGGCTATTTCGTCTGCTGCAAAGTTGTCTGTGGCTGATACATATTCGCCGATCAGGGTGAAATCACTGAAGCTGTATGTGGCGTTGAAGGCGATACCGGCGACATACTCCTGCACTTCACTGGAGGGGAGGGTGTCACTCAGCGCATCTGCATCACCGATACTGTTGATGTAGCCGACGTTGGCAGTAAACGCATTGTTATCGTTTTCAAAACGGTATCCAGCGGTGGCACCGAAACTATCTATCTGGTTATCACCGTCCTCGTCGAGGTCACCGTTAAATACGTAGCCAGCTATATGGAAGCCACTATTTTCGACGCCAATCAGAACTGCTGATTCAAGGATCTCGCCAATTTCTAGTGTCAGCGGATCAGATATGGCGCTTGTTTCATAGTTTCCGAACGGCAGATATTGTTTACCAGCGAGCAGATGCCAAGAGCCATCAGGGTTAGCGATGGTGACAGTGGCAACGTCTACTTCAAGATCTGTCTCATCCTCTTCGTAAAGGAACACGATGTCGGCTGCAACCCATGGATGCACTATAGCGGTGACCCCTAGCTCTGCGGTCGCCAGTACAATATCGCTCTCGCTGTCGCCTATAAACGGATCGGCATGGCCAGCTTCTACTTCAACGACCCCTGATACGGTGATGTATTTGTTCCATTCGCTGGCGAGTGCATTCGCTTTAGCTTGCTCATCCTGCGCTTTTTCCAACTGTTCGAGGCGATCTTTTAGACGCTCGATCTCGGTTTTTGGATCGGCTGCGAGTGCGTTCCCGCTGCTCAAAGTAAACAATACTGCAGATGCGATAAGGGGCTTATTCATACTGACCACTTCCCTGATGAGTGAAAGATAAACAGAGACCAATAAATTTTTATTTTAATGACAATGAGAATAAGTTCGATTTGTATTCGTGGTGTTCGGTTGATGCAAATCAACGCAAACCGTTTTTTCGGGGCTGTTTTCGCAGAAGTGCGGATTTTTGTTACGACGGAAGCGTAGCCGTAACCACTTTATGTTGGTGGAGAGGAGTTAACGGCGTGGCTATTTCATTGCCGAAAACTGACGGCGGCAGGGGGCTATATGACTTGTAGCCCCGCAATCGTCCGTTAATGAGTATAGCTAATGGTTACTCGGCGGCAGGTGGGCCTGAATTATCCGGTAGCTTTCATCGCCGATATTAAAGCGGGGTAACCAGCCCCTGAATACTTCAGCGTAGAGGGTGATTTCCCCCAAGCGCTGTTGCTGCTGTAGTGTATGCAGATAAACATCTATTTCGGTTGTGGCGACGGATGCTTGAGTTTGTAGCCAGATAAATTGGGCGCTGAGCTGCTCTGCGTGTGCGGTGTATTCCGCAGCCATGATTGCTGTCTGTTCTGCTAACTCCTCAGCTGCTTCAATATCGCCACAGTAGAGATGTGCTTGGGCGATATTGCGGCGGTGATGGAGGTCGAACAGTGTCCGGCCATGGATCTGATTGAGCTGCTCAGAGAGCCAGCGTTGCATTTTTACGCCGTCGTTTTGTTTATGCCAGCAGTGCAGTAGTAATTGTTCCGCGCGGTGCCTGACAAAAGGGTGATGCTGATAGTCGCGGGTGATACGTTCTATCTGTGCGATCTGCTCCGCAAAGCCATGGTTATCACCTTGGGTGGCGAGGTGGTGCAGGGCGGTTAACACCAGGCAAGGCAGCTGTGCATCTTCTGGCCAGCTGCGGGTAATATGCATCGCCTGTTGGGTATCGACAATCGCGACCTCCCAGTTACCGCGTAGCAGCGCCAGTTCCGCTTCCGTGCGATAGATACACCAAAGTGCATCGTTATATACCAGCTGGTTACGCTTTTCGAGCTCGTGGGCTTCATTGTAAAAACGTGCCACCGTGCCCGCATTGCCCTGATAGAAAAAGGTGGTAGCAACAAAGTGCAGTTGCCACAGGAGGTCGGTGACATAGTTGCGCTTTTTCGCTTCTTGCAGTGCGCCCAGCCAGAGGAATCTGGCTTTCTCGATATCGCCTTCTAGCCATAGCTGCTCTGCCAACGCGGCATAGGCCGACGGTACCAGAATGTCTGGCGCTACTGGTGCTAGTTCATAAGCGGTTTTGGCATATTGCCGTAACAGGGGAAGATCACACTCTTTCAATGCATAGGTGGCGGTAAGGCAGGCGTGGCTGACCTTAATTGCCCGACTGGCTTCGCTATTATCAACAATATGTGCAGCTAGCTGGTCAAGTGCCTGATGAGCGGCGGGCACATCGTTAATCAACAATACCTTGGCTGCCACCATCAGCAGGGCGGGATCCTGCTTTCGGATCGTTTCTGGTATTGCCAGTAGCGTCTCTTTCAGCAGTTGGTGGTAGCCCCGCTGGAACATTAACCAACCGTGCTCAGCCACAAGCTGTTGCATCAGTTGCACATCGTCAGTGGTACGGGCGAGGTAAATCGCTTGTTTCGGCTGCTTATGATCCATCCACCATGTGGCGGCCCGACGCACTAGCCCTTTGGCTAGATCGGCATTTTCACTTAGTAGTACTTGTCGCAGCTTTACTCGCCATAACTGATGAAAGTGAAACCAACCCTGATCGTCATTTTGCCCCAATAGCAGCTGTTGCTTTAATAACCCTGGAAGCAGTGAGTGGCAATCCTGTTCCAGCATCTGCTCTACTAAGGTCAAGTTGAAATAATCCATGAGTGAACTGGCAAGGATAAATTCACGGGCAGCAGGGGGCAGTGCTGCCGTGATCTTTTTCTGGCCGTGCTCTATGAGCTCTTCTGGACTATTGATCGCTTCCAGTTCCTGCTTGTTGAGACAAGCATTTTTGGCGATCCAGGTGATTGCAGGTGAGCCATCGATAAACGGCAGTGCCAGCGATTGTAATGCGGGAGATAAGCTATCACCGAGCAGGGCGATGGTTTCTTTGTCATCGAACCGAATGGTATTTAAAGCGGGTGAGCAGAGCGCTGCGATATTGGTGATTGATAGATGCTTTTGCCATTCCGTTGCACTGCTATTGATCAACAGTTTGTGTTGCTTTGGCCATTGTTCAATCAATTGGTCTAGAGCGCTAAGCGTATCCTGAGTATCGATGTTTGGCAGATTATCCAGTATCAGCAGGGTGGGTGTGGGATTGTCGGCCAGTTGTTGTAACAGGGATTCGAGCAGTGATTTCGGATCATCGATTAACCCTTGTTGAATGCGTTGCAGCAGCGCTTCATCAAACTGCAGTGCGTGCTGGCAGGCACCGATCAGTATTCTCACTAAATCATGTAAGCGGAGATCTATGTCGGCGAAGGTGCACCAGGCGCGCATCCCTTGCCATTGTGCGAATAGCTGTGCCGACAATACGGTTTTACCATAGCCAGAAGGGGCCACTACGGAAGTAACCAATGGCGTTTCTGCCAACTGGTTAAGTAGTTTCTGCTTTATAATCAGCGGTCTGGGCAGTGCCGGTGGTTGAAAGCGCCACTCATCGCCGAGACTGATTTTTGACTGTGACAAAAGCGTTGCCTGCATCCGAAATCGTTTTCCTTAGCCATATCAAGCTTAGTCTAGAACACTGTTTTACCAGCATATTTCGTTAGGTATTGCTAGCCAACTCCCATCTTTCGTATTGCCCCCTGTTTTCATTTGCACGATCGCCTAATGACTGACAGGAAACCAGTCCGGGAGATGTTTTGGCTTTAATGGCTGCGTCAGGGGAAGTACCCACTCATTGTTGCCTAAGTCTCGCGGTACTTTGGTCAGGTCGACTTTGGGATCAATAAACATGGCCAGCTTGCGATAGTTTAAACGACAGTGGCTGCGTACGGTGACCTCTGCATTCTTCACTGATAATTGTTGTGGTGCCCATATCTTTTGCACGTATTGTGCCATTTGCCAGATCATATCTGGCTGGCAGGGCATCTTAAAATTCTGTCGTCTATTAAGTATTGGCCGTGGGTTAAACTTCCATTGTTTACCGCTGACAGGATCTTTGACATAGAAAGTCGCCGAGCCCTGCTTACTGCGCAGTTTCATTCGCCAGCTGAATCTGTGCCCCCCCTCATTCCAGGCAACCTCACCTTGATAGAGCAGATTGCGGGCAGGCACTAAGGTTTGAAAAACTAGCCAGGCGCATACACTGAGCGTGATTGCGGTTTTCACCTGAGTGCCGGGCAGTGCAATGGGGGTGAGCTGTGGCGCGTGGTAGGGCAAGCGGCGGAGTTTAGCCCAAAACTGTCGCGGCCAGTCAGGAGAGAAACAGAGCAGGCTGGCAAACAAGGTAACCCAGGGGAATACACCGATATCAAACACGAAGTGATTCAGCGTGTGGAAACAGGCGTACACACCAATTACATAAAGGCGTGTGCGTTTAAACAGTAATAAGGGGGCGCCGACCAGATGCAGGGCGATGACGCCATAGGCGGCAATGGCAACCGCGGTCGGGTCAACAAAGAGCTGACCGACTAGGGGCATAGCCTGGCGCTTGGCTAGCCATGAAGCGAGTGGCTCAAGCTGCAGCCAGTCGGGGTTGATTTTAACCAAGCCGGCATAGATGAGAATGATCTCTAGCTGCACGATTAACAGGATCAGGCACCAGGTTGGTAGCGTATCACTGGCGATATTGGGGCGGCGTTTGGCATCCAATGACCAGTACCTATGGGCAGGTACAAAAACCATTAGGCTGCTGAACAGGATCAGCAGATAAAGGTGGTTCAAGTACTGTGCTTGATCCTGTAAAAAAATGGCGGCGTTACAGATGGCGACGATGGCGGCACTCAGTCGATAGTGCCAGCCGAACATCAATCCCAGTGACGCGATCGCCGACACACCGTAAACCCAGTAGACGCCCTCTCTAAGTACCGGTACCCACTCAAAACCGTAATATTTAAAGAACAGGACAGGTGTGACATACATACTATCCAGATCAACAAAACCCAGATGGCCAATGGCATCGGCGAACATGACAAAGCCGAAGCCGATGCGGAACACGGCGATAGAGGCAGCATCTATCGGGCGGAAAAAATAGTCTGTTAGTTTGTTCAGCATGAGGGTCAGATCGAAAAAGCAATAAGTCTTAATACGACTCAGTGTGCCAGTGGTTCACTGCTAGGAGAATATTGCTGTGACAGCACTGTGATCTGTAACGTAAGGGAGCTAATCCCTCCACCTAAAACCATAGAGAGAGGGGGGACCTTAATAGGGTCAGTTTTGCAGTGGCAAGCGCACCGTGTCAGGAGTAAAGACCAGTGAGCTAAGCGCTTCACTCAGCCGGATATTAACGGTATTCACCTGCTGGTGGAGATGGCCAAAGAGCAAGCTGTTTTGCAGCTGATAACCGGCAAAGGATGTGGGAGCAGCGACTTCCTGATAGATGAACAGGTAATGGGTGTCTAGCTCTGTGCCTACCCAAAGCAGTGCTTTTTCATTGTTGTTGCCATCATAAAGCTTGAAGTGATTCTCCACATAGCTGCGTATTAGGCTGACTTGCTCGGAGGTAAGTGCATCATCAAAGCGGATGGTCTGTTTGCTTTCTGCACTAAGCACCTTAGCGACATCATCGGCGAAGAAGCGGTGGATCACTTCCAGCTGGCCAGTTTGTTGATTGACTACCATGTCGGTCAGTGTGGCGTGATAGGTGTGAGCGACTGTTGTGCTGGTGAAACCCAGCAGCAAGGCAATAAATAGTGTGCGCAAGGTGATAAGCATCTTTAACTCTCTTTTAAAGCGGGCAAACAAAAAAGCCGACGCCATTATGCGTCGGCTTTTACTGAACGGCGAGTATTACTCTTCGCTCTGCATCTCTTTCATCAGGTTACGCTTCTTCTTGTCTTTGAACAGTTCCAACCGTGATGGCAGGATCTTGCGGGGGAAGAAGTTATTGCTGATATCTGCGTCAGCAGTTTCCCAATGCGGGTCAACGGTCACTTGAGTGATTACCTCTTCGCGCCACAATTGAATTGATGCCTGTTTCGGATCCTGACGCCATACTTCGGCTGGAATTCGTAGCTCTTCCACATCGCCATTGTCATATTCGATGGCTAGGATAATCGGCATCACCAAGCCGCCAACATTGCTGAAGTCGAGCAGGTAGAAATTGCCTTCCGTTTCCAGCAGCTCCCGCTCCCACTCTTCGTAGGGCTTGAGTTTGCCTTCGGCATCTTTGGTACTTTTCGGTGAAACGGTGAACTCATCATGTTCGTTATAGAAGTCTTTGAGTTCACTGTAGTCGTCAACACGGCGATGCAACTCTTCATTACGCTGCTCGGTTAACGAGCGTGGTGCAGCTTCATGGCGCTCTCGTTTCCATTCAGCTTCAATTTCAGGATCGTCGGTATTCACCTGCATGATCCGCACATCGTCGATGCTGATATCTACATGATCTGTACTGTAGAACCAGCCGCGCCAGAACCAGTCCAGATCGACTGCAGAGGCGTCTTCCATGGTGCGGAAAAAATCTGCAGGCATTGGGCGTTTAAACTTCCAACGTTGTGAATATTCACGGAAGGCATAATCAAACAGCTCGCGACCCATGATGGTCTCGCGCAAAATGTTCAGCGCCGTGGCAGGTTTGCCATAAGCGTTGTTACCAAACTGCAGAATACTCTCTGAGTTGGTCATGATCGGTACCTGTTTAGCACTGACCATGTAATCGATAATTTTACGCGGCTCGCCACGGCGAGAAGGGTAGTTCTCTTCCCACGCTTGCTCAGCCAGGAATTGCAGATAGGTGTTAAGACCTTCATCCATCCAGGTCCACTGGCGCTCGTCTGAGTTGACGATCATGGGGAAGTAGATATGGCCAATTTCGTGGATGATCACCGAGATCAGACCATATTTGGTGCGACGAGAGTAGGTGCGTTTGCTCTCGTCTTCTTTGTCAATTTCCGGACGAGGACCGTTGAAGGTCATCATTGGATATTCCATGCCACCCACCGGGCCGTTGACCGAGATGGCCACAGGGTAGGGGTAATCGAAGCTGTACTTATTGTATTGTTCGATAGTATGGGCAATGGCTTGGGTGGAGTAACGCTCCCACAGCGGATTACCCTCTTGCGGATAGTAAGACATCGCTAAAACGGTGTTGTCACCGCTTTTCACTCCCCATGCATCCCACAGGAACTTACGTGAGCTGGCCCAGGCAACGTCACGGACATTGTCTGCTTTAAATGTCCATACTTTGCGTTTGCTAGTGTCGTCTTCTTCGTTAGCGCGAGCTTCTTTTTCGGTGACGATCATCACCGGCTTTTTCGCTGTTTCAGCTCTTTTCAAGCGGTCTTGTTGTGGCCCGCTGAGCACCTGTTCGGGATTTACCAAAGTTCCGGTGGAGGCAACGATATGATCAGCGGGTACGTCATAGCTGATTTCGTAGTTGCCGAACTCGAGGGAGAACTCCCCGCGGCCAAGAAACTGTTTGTTTTGCCAGCCATTAACATCGTCGTAAACGGCCATGCGAGGGAACCATTGCGCGACCAGGAAGATACAGTTGCCATCTTTTTCAAAACACTCGTAACCACCCCGGCCACCATGGGTCTTGGCTTCAACCATGTTGTATTCCCAGTCCAGGCTGAAGCTGAACTGTTGACCCGGCAGCAAAGGCTGATCCAGATCGATGCGCATCATGGTTTTATTGATGATATGGCGCAGCGGCTTGCCATTCGCACCTTTTAGATTACTGATCTGATAACCGCCTTCGAAATTCTGACGGCTAGTGCGACCACGAAAATCTTTCAGCGATTGCTTGTCACCCGCGTTAGAGGGCTTGAGCACATAGCGGGTTTGCGCCCGCATACTCAAGTTATAGTCAGAGTTTTTGTCGAAGCGATTTTGGTCCAGTTGCAGCCATAGGTAGGAGAGCCGATCTGGCGAGTTATTGGTGTAGGTGATGGTCTCACTACCGGTAACGCGCTTCTCTTCTTCATCCAGTTTTACCTGGATCGTGTAGTCCGCCTGTTGTTGCCAATATTTATGGCCGGGCGCACCAGAGCCGGTACGATAGTCATTCGGCGTTGGCAAGATCTCTTCTAGCTGACGGAATTTGTCATCAAACGGTTGTTTGGTCCACGTCTGGGCGTGAACAGGTAACACCGCGCTGGCTACCATAGCCAACCCAGCGAATAGATACCACTGCATACTTCTGCTCCCTGGAGAGGATGATTTATATTATTTTTTTCTTATTTGAGGCTGCATGTTGCCGAAATGTTGGTCACAGAGCAAGGTTTGCTCTGGTTTTACTGCTGTTTTGCGCAGTGGAATTTGTAACTGGTTGTTGTTTGTCGTCCGAGCATCGGGTTTGTGTATTTTGACGAAACAGACACAGCTGATCCTAGGCTGACGATCCCCTTACTAGGCTTGATCCTCTCTCCAAGGAGAGAGGGCGAGGGTGAGGGGTCTATGCTTGCTATAGGTTGGTGTATGTTGAACAAAACAGATACAGCTGAGCCTAGCTGACGATCCTCTTACTAGGTTTGATCCCCTCTCCAAGGGGAGAGGGCTAGGGTGAGGGGTCTATGTTATTTGCTACAGCTCCGGCATTAAGTGCCGTTCAAAGAACTGTTGTATCGTTCGGTACAAGTGAATGCGGGTTTCTTTGCCGCGGATTGAGTGCTTCTTGCCCGGATAGTTCATCATCTCAAACGGCAGCATCGCTTGTTGCAGCTGGCTGTAAAGTTTGGTGCTATGAGTAAACAGCACGTTGTCATCCGCCATGCCGTGGTAGATCAACAGCGGGCCTTTAAGCTGGGGCGCATACGGGAACACAGCGGAGGCATCATAGCCTTTACCATTTCCCGCCGGGTGGCCGAGATAGCGTTCAGTATAGTGGGTGTCGTATAGCCGCCAGTCTGTCACCGGCGCACCAGAGACACCTGCGGCGAATATGTCACCCGCCTCGAACATACTGATGAGTGTCATATAGCCACCGTAGCTGTGACCGAAGATACCGATCTGGTCACCGTCGACATAAGGCAATGATTTAAGATATTGCGCACCTCTGATCTGGTCTTTCAGTTCGACTTTACCGAGATGACGATAGATAGGATCTTCAAACGCTTTTCCGCGGTTGTATGAGCCGCGGTTATCCAGTTCAAATACCAGAAACCCGCGCTGCACCATCACCTGCGTCCATAGATTCTGCCAACTCCATTTATTGACGACGCGTTGTGCGTGAGGGCCGCCATACACTCGAACAATCACTGGATACTTGCGTGATAGGTCAAAGTTGACCGGCTTAAACAAGCGGTATTGCATCTCTTGCCCATCTTCGGCGTCTAAAACACCAAACTCGGGACGGGACCACTGATCTTGATAAGGCGTCAGTGGATGACGGCTATTGAGGCGATTCTCGTCGATCCAAGCCACCTGTTTGCCGAGAGTTTGATGCAAACTGACTTGTGGAGGCATGTTTACGGTGGAGGATGTATCTAAATAGTGGCTGGCATCTTTAGCAAACGCGACATCATGGTAGCTGCGCGACCGGGTAATTCTTTTGATTCTTGGTTCGCCACTCAAGGCGACGTAGTAAAGGTGCTTCTCCAGTGGGGAATCTTTGCGACCGGTGAAGAAGACGAGGCCCTTGGTTTCATCAATGGCTTCGAGTTTATCGACGATCCAATCCCCTTGGGTAAGTTGGCGCAGTAGTTTTCCTTCCATGGTGTAGAGGTAGAGGTGCTTATAACCATCCCGCTCTGACGCCCAAATAAAATGCTGACCATCTTTAAGAAAACGCAGATCATTATGCAGGTTGATCCAGGTATTGGAGGTTTCCCGCAGTACTTCTCGTTGGTTACCGGTTTTAGTATCTACGAGCATTAACTTCAACAGTTGTTGGCTGCGGTTTTGCCATTGATAACTTAACTGCTCACTGGTGCTGCTCCAGCGCACGCGGGGCAGGTAAAAATCGACTTCAGTGCCAAGATCTATCCATTGTGTGGTTTTGTCACTGAGCTGATATATACCCAGTTTGTAGCTGACATTGGGGCGACCGGCGGCAGGGTAGGCCTGTTCTATCTGTTTGATCTCTTCAGCGTAGATTTCGCTGCGTACTATGCGGTCGACCGAGCTGTTATCTACACGAATAAAAGCGAGTTTGGTTTCATCCGGTGACCACCAGTAGCCGGTCATTCGCCCCATCTCTTCTTGAGCAACGAACTCTGCCATGCCGTTCTTAATGGTGCCCCCGCCGTCTGTCGTGACGCGGGTTTCTTCTGCGGTGACAGGGTTAACCAAGTACAGATCCTGATCGCGAACAAAGCTAACGTAGTTGCCGTTGGGGCTGACTTTAGCGTCTGTTTCGAACGCGTCAGTTTTCACCAGTTGGAGCGACTTTTGCTCCGTTAATTGGTAAAGGTAGAGATCACCAGCGAGGGGGAATAGCAGTGTTTTGCTGTCTGGAGACCATTGGTATTCCAAAATACCGCTACCGAAAATACGTTGACGCTCGCGGCGTGCTTTCTCTTCATCCGATAGTGTTTCAGCGCCGCCGGTTAACTCTGCTGCATCGACTAACTTGGCGGTTTTACCTGTTTCCAGATGGTAACTCCATAAATCGTAAGCGTTGTAATCATCTTCGCGGGGGCGGATAAAGCTGACTTGTGAGCCATCGGGAGCCAGTTGAAGTTTTTTCGGAGGAGTGCCGGATAGCGAGGGATCACTGAAGATGCGATCAACTGAAAGCATCTCTGCCTGCAGCGGTAAACTCAGGCTGAATGCAAAAAGTGTCAGACAGGTACGGCGAGAAAAGTGGCTGAAGTTGTACATAGTGACCTCGAATGATAGCAGCGAGGTCACTTTGCGTTTTTTTTTGACTCAGGGCAAGTCGGCGAGAGATTTGCTATCTGGTTAGGCTGTTTCCACCCGGTTACGCCCAGCTTGCTTTGCCCGGTATAGCCGTTTGTCGGCTAAATCCAGCAGTGAATCGATATCTCGTTGCGCCGCGGTCAGTTCGGCGACACCGATGGATATCGTTATATTGCTGGCCTGATCGCCGTGGGATACCAAGGTTTGAGCTATGCGCTGGCGGATGCGCTCTGCGGTTACTTCCGCCAGGCAGATCCCGCATTCGGGTAATAGCAGGGCGAACTCTTCGCCGCCGAGTCGAGCGACACGGTCTGAATGACGACACTCTTCGCTGATTATCTCAGCAACCACGCGGATCACCTGATCACCCATGGCGTGGCCAAAGTTGTCATTTACGCGCTTGAAATGGTCTATGTCGATCATTAACAGACTCAGGGGGTGCTGATAACGTTGGCTACGTATTACCTCTTCGCGTGCGAAGGTCATAAAGGCGCGACGATTACTGGTACCAGTCAGAGCATCGGTGGTGGCCATGTTCTCCAGTTCCATCATCAGTTGTTTACGCTCCTGTTGCAAACAGAGCATTTTCAGTAGGTTCTGGTGAATCTGCAGGCCGACATGGATCATTAAAATAGAGAAGCAAACACTGAGTGCGGCCATCGAGTTGTAGAGCAGCCCCTGCTCAAATAATGGTCGTGTGCATGCAATAATGATGATGGGTAGCATATCGAGCAGAAACAGACGTTTTGAAGGCGAGCTCATGGCGGTGGTGGCGGACATCAAGCCCATGACGATCATGGCGATAAAGATATGGTTGGCGAAGTTACCGGGTTGCCAGGCCCACATCGATAGTCCAGCCCAGTGCAACATATGTAAACCATGGGCCATGGCGATACGCCGCTCCCATTGATAGGCATCTTTTGCCTGCGGTGCGCTTTTTTTGAAGTTACTGTAGACCCGCAGATAATTGCGGGTGATCAGAAAAGAGATCAGCATCCATAGTGCGGCCACCTGCCAACTGACCCAGACGCTTAGTACCGAGCCGGTGATCAATGAAAGCATGGGCGCCAGCAGACGATCGTGCTGGTGATTATCTACGTAGAGATGCAGTTGCTGCAGACGGATCTCAGACAGTTCGAGTGATTCGATATTCAGAGATGATGATCGGGTCAGTGATGATAACCCTGATGAATGGCTCGCTTCCTGCTTCACTAAACTGGCCTCCTTGGACAAGAGGCCAAATTATCAGCTTTAAATGTGACGGTAAAGCGGTTCCAATCGGTTACTTTTGATTTTGCTCAATGAAGCTGTCTACCTGAGTTTCCAGCACGTTCAAAGGTAAAGCGCCGTGGATCAAAATGACATCATGAAAGGCTTTGATATCAAATTTTTCTCCGAGTGCCTGTTTGGCCTTTTCTCTCAGTTCAAGCAGCTTAATCATGCCAATTTTGTAGCTGGTGGCCTGACCGGGCATGACGACATAACGGTCGATAGCGCGTTCCGCGTCATTGAGTGCATTTGGCGTATTTTCCGCAAGGTAGGCGATCGCTCGTTCGCGGGGCCAACGTTTTTCGTGTAGCCCGGTGTCAACCACTAGACGGGCGGCTCGCCATAGTTCCATCGCCAGTCGGCCAAAGTCGGAATAAGGGTCCTGATAGAGGCCAATCTCTTTTGGCAGTAGCTCGGAATAGAGTCCCCAGCCTTCAATGTAAGCGGTGTAATCACCCAAGCGACGGAACAGCGGCAAACTTTCTAGCTCTTGCGCGATCGCCAGTTGCATATGATGCCCCGGGATCCCCTCATGGTAGGCGAGGCCTTCCATCTGATAGCTAGGCATATTGCTCATTTGGTAGAGGTTGGCGTAATAGGTTCCGGGTCGGCTACCGTCTAGTGAAGGTGCTTCGTAAAATGCTTTACCGGCGGTCTTCTCGCGAAACGGCTCGACCGCCTTGACCTTAAGGTCGGCTTTCGGCTGAGTGATGAACAGTTCGTCTAAACGGCTTTTCATATTATCAATCAGTGCCGTGGCTTCGTGCAGATATGCCGCGCGCCCTTCATCGGTGTTGGGGTAATAGAAACGAGGATCTTCGCGCATGAACTGGAAAAACTCCCGTAATGATCCGGTGAAACCTGTTTTAAGCATCACCTGGCGCATTTCGGTGTGGATACGCGCTACCTCTTGCAGCCCTATCTCATGTATCTGCTCGGCAGTGAGATCGGTTGAAGTATGGAAATGTAGTGTACTTTGATAAAACTGCGCGCCGTCTGGAAGCTTCCACACGCCCGCATGATTATCCGCTTTGTTCTCTAGTTGTTGCAGGTAAGCGATCAGCTTTTCGTAGGCCGGGGCAACATGCTCTGTCAAAGCCAATGCGGCAGCATCCAGCAGTTTTTGTTCGCGTTCATCATCCAGATCGAGTGCCAATAACTTAGTTTTGAAATCGGCGAACAGGGTACTGTCTTGGTCAGCCTCTTCAAATGGCACGCCGGTGAGTAAGCTCTGACTGTCACTGATCACCAGTGGAATAATAAATTTGGGGATGATGATGTCGAGCTCTTCGCGTTTTTTCAGTTGCGCCAGCAGCTGTTCAAACAGTCCTGGTACCCCATAAAGACGGGCAACATAGGCGAGGGCATCCTCTTCGCTGGTGACGGTATGTTGATTGATTAGCAGAGATGGTACGTGTGATTGCAAGCCGTCCATCTGCTCGACAGGGTAACTATGGTAGCGCCATTTGTAGTCATCGATTTTATCTTGCAGGTATTGCTTGAACAGCTGGTAGGAGAGGGCGGTTTCACCTACCAGTTCACTACTGTCGATATCTTGCACTCTTCTCAGGTGTTCTTGATATAGCAGCTGTGTTTGCGCGGCATACTCTTCTGAACGATCATCCCACTTGTCATAATCTTGCTTGATGCCAAGTATGGTGAGCATCTCCGGACTGCGCTCAAGTTGAGCCATATAGAGTTCGTCAATGAGCTTATTCACTTCAGTGTTGTATGCCGCTTGTTTGGCATCTGTCGGTTGCACACTGGTATCGATAACTGGTGTTGGTGGCTCAGGTTTTGGTTCACAGGCCGACAATAATGAAATCAGGGAAGCGGCGACCAGCAGAAGCTTTAATTTACGCATATGTCGGGTCATAAATAGGAAGTCCATTTTAATACTACACTCGATGCCTCATGGCGATAATGTTGACAATATCAGGCTTGCAGTGCGGAAGCCTACAATAAACTGCCGACAGCTTTCTGCATCAGCGACTGAGCTACCTGCTTTTACTCTGGTAAAAACATCTCTAATAAGCTGTTGAGGTAACGATGGCCTTTGGCAGTTAACTGAATACTTTCCTCAGTTAAACTCAGCAGTCCCTGTGCCTCGGCATTGGCGAGAATGGGTTCAATCTGGCTCATCGCCTGTCCAGTCAGTTTACTGTATTCGTTCTGCGGAAAAGCTTCAAATAACCTGAGTCGATTCATAAAGTATTCAAACGGTAGATCTGCAACGGCGATTGCTTGTGTTTGATGTCGGTAGCCGTTGCTGGCTTCAAGATAGCCTTTCGGGTGTTTAATCTTGCTGGTGCGAATAATCCGCCCTTCGACAGGTAAAGTGATCTTGCCATGGGCACCACAGCCTATCCCCAGGTAGTCACCAAATCGCCAGTAGTTCAAGTTGTGACGGCAGCGGTAATCCATCTGGCTGTCTGACTTGAAATAAGCCGATACTTCGTATTGCTGATACCCCGCCTGCCGCAGTTTTTCATCACCCTTTTCATAGATATCCCATAGGATGTCGTCGTCAGGTAGGGTGGGTGGACGGCTGTGAAAAAGGGTGTTTGGCTCAATGGTTAGTTGATACCAAGACAGGTGCGGGGGAGCTAAGGCGATGCCTTGGGTTAGGTCGGCCATCGCATCGGCAACCGATTGATCCGGTAAGCCATGCATTAGATCCAAATTAAAGCTTTGTAATCTGGCCTGTTGCGCCATTTGTGCTGCATTAATTGCCTCGTTACGACCATGGATGCGGCCCAGCGCTTGTAGCTTTTGTGGTTGAAAGCTTTGCACGCCAATAGAGATGCGATTGATCCCTGCTTGTTGAAATTGTGCAAATTTGTCGCTTTCCACTGTCCCCGGATTGGCCTCCAAGGTGATCTCACAATCATCGGCAAGCGGTATACGTTTTGCGATACCTTGTAATAGACGTTCGATCGCTTCGGCTGACAGTAGGCTAGGGGTGCCACCACCGATGAAAATGGTCGTTAGCTCGCGTTGCTGCACGTAGTGTAGATCTTGCGTCAGATCGGCGAGTAACGCATCGACATAGTCAGCCTCTGGTACACCGCCTTTGAGTGTGTGGGAGTTAAAGTCGCAGTAGGGGCACTTCTGCACACACCAAGGGACATGGACGTAAAGACTGAGAGGCGGCAGTGTCTGCACAATATGTTTCCGAATTGCAGCCTGATTAGGCTTGAGTGAGTTGAGCCAACAGTTGCTTTAACGCCTGACCACGGTGACTGAGATGATTCTTTCGTTGCTTGCTAAGTTCCGCGGCCATGCACTGTTCGGTAGGTACCCAGAACACTGGATCATAACCGAAGCCTTGCTCTCCTTGACGCGCTACAGCTATCTCCCCTTGCCATGTACCTTGGCAGATCACTGGTGTTGGGTCATCAGCGTGGCGCATATAAACCAGAACACATTGGAAGCGGGCCTTGCGCTCGGCAGCTGGCTTACCACTCAGTTCGAGCAGCAGTTTATCTATGTTGTTGCTGTCGTTGGACGGCTCGCCAGCATAGCGGGAAGAGTAGATCCCCGGCGCGCCAAATAAAGCGTCGACCTCCAATCCGGAGTCATCGGCGATAGTCGGTAGGCCGGTGATTTTTGCCGCGTGGCGTGCTTTGATGATGGCATTTTCGACAAAGGTGGTGCCGGTTTCTGCGACATCAGGCACATCGAATGCACTTTGCGCGATAACATCAAACGGTAACCCGGCAAGCATTTGATTGAGTTCTTTGACTTTGCCCTGATTGCCGGTGGCGAGAACGATTTTTTGCATGAGCAGCGAACCTGATTAGCGACAGTTGCTGCGCATTGTACAGCATGGCTTGCTGACACCCAACGGTATCAGCAGTGCGGGAAGCGGGGCTGTATTGGCCTAATCGGCGTAGAACTTTTGTTGAAACTTGACTGTATTGACTGTGCCGTCGTCATGGGTGAGTTCAATCTCGAAACGGAAAGTTTCTTCGTTGCTGTACGCTATCGGTGAGATGTAATAGATGGCGCTTTCTTCACGGATCTCTTTAAATTTCAGTGTCACTTGGTTGCCTATTAAATTTCGTGCTTCCCCTTTGATCTTCACGGCAACAGCAGGGCTCCCCTCTTTGCCAGTATCGAGTACTGAGATATTCACCAGCCCGTTGGTGCGGCTTCGGGTAATACCATAAGCTTTGGCAATCGCAGGGGTTAAAAATGTGCTGGAGAACGCTACATAATGCACGTGTATGTCGCCGAATTTCTCTACATTGGCAAAGGCGGATTGGCTGGTGATCGCTAGCAGTAGTAACAGTAGGGAGCCGAGTCCACGGTAAAGTTTTTGGCGCAGCATGATGGGTTACCTTAGTCAGATGATTAGTACTTAGTGCAGATGATTAGTAGTTAGTATAGAAGTGGTTAATTGATTTCGTTAGTCAGCAGTGCGGCTATCTGCGGCGGGATCTGCTGTGGTTGCAATATGCGCAAAAGCTTATGTCGACCGGTTGCACCTTTTAGCAGTTGTACCTGATTTTTAGCGACCCGGAACTGTTTTGCTAGAAACTTAATCAAGTGGCTATTGGCTTTACCATCTACAGGCGGGGCAGTAATAGCCAGTTTGATTTCATCGCCATGGATGCCTTGCCAGTTATCACGACTGGCCTTGGGCTGCACATAGAGTCGCAGCTCAAGGCTTTCTGTGGTGCGAGTGACAGCTTGCATCAGAACATGCTGCCGCCAAACAGTAATATTTTTAGAAACTGCAGGGCAATAATCAGTACCAACATCGACAGATCCAGTCCGCCCATGGGAGGAATAATTCGGCGGATCGGTGCCAACATTGGTTCGGTTAGCTGCGCCATCACCGCTTCGATGGGGTTATACCCTTGGCTTACCCAGCTCAGAATAGCGCGTAAAATCAGCACATAGAAGACGATGGAGAAGATCTCCTTGACCAAAGTGATGCCGCCGGCCATCAGAATAAACAAGGCATCAAACGGTACTTTGGCAATAAGAGCGAGCACCACGACTTTGACACAGGCGATGACCAGCGCAAATACTAAGCTGGCAGTATCTAATCGTCCTATGGCGGGGAGTACCCGGCGTAATGGTCCCACCACAGGGTGAGTGGCTTTCACTACAAACTGGCAGAATGGGTTGTAGAAATCAGCCCTGACCAGCTGTAACCATACCCGTAAAATCACTACCATCAGGTATAGATTGAACAGGATATCGATTAGAAATACAAAGGCGGATTGACTCGCCATAAAATGACTCTCCCAAATATGAAAATGCCTGCACTTGGCAACAGCCTAAACTACAAGCACCGATAACTTAAGTGATTCGATGACTAAAACTGTTTAGCCATCTCTTCTGCTCTGGCAACCGCCGCTCGCATCGCTTTAGCAACTAAGGTAGACAACTCGCCCTCTTCAAAAGTTCTCAGAGCTTCAGCCGTGGTGCCGCCTTTTGATGTTACCTGCGAGCGCAATGTGGATATGGGAAGATCGCTTTCTGTGACCATCTGCGCTGCACCTTGGGCGGTTTGTTGCACCAGTAAGCGTGCCGTCTCAGTATCAAAGCCCATATTTTCAGCTTCAGTTTGGATCGCTTCCATGAATAGGAAAAAATAGGCCGGAGCACTACCCGCCGCAGCGATAACATGATTGATACCGGCTTCTTCTTCCACCCAGACCACTTTACCGACGGCGGCCATTAACGATTGACTGAACAGTTTATCATCCTGCTTCGTGCCTGTAGGGGCGTACAACCCTGTCATGCCAAGCCCCAATAATGAGGGTGTATTAGGCATGGTGCGGACAATACGCGGAGCACCGCTAAGATAGGCTTGCAGGGTGTCAACAGTGACGCCGGCGGCAATAGACAGATAGAGTTTATCACCGTGGCCGCCCATATCGGCGACCAAGCGTTCGCAAACAATGTCTAATAGCTGTGGCTTAACTGCTAGCACCACCACATCAGCTTCTTTCGCACCTTTGGCATTATCTTCTGCGGTATTCACACCAAAATCATCGGCCATCCGTTGACGGGTTCTGTCCGTCGGGGCGGTGACCGTGATTAAATGGGCGGGGTAGCCGCGCTTGATCAGACCGCCAATAATACTGCGGGCCATGTTGCCGCCGCCAATGAAGGTAACTTTTTCCTGCTGGTCAAACATCTCTGGATCCTTATTTGATCGCTAATTCGATTGTGCGTGTTCATTATGAAACAGTGGCGGCTATTTGGGCGCGCGAGCCCCAAATATCGCCGTACCGATGCGAACCATGGTGGCACCTTCGGCAATGGCAGCCTCCAGATCGCCACTCATCCCCATGGATAGCGTGTCTAATTCTGGGTGGTGTTGCTGCAAATTGATAAAAGCAGTATTTAGCCGCTTGAACTGTGCGCGCTGAGCCTGATAGTCATCAACATCAGCGGGGATCGCCATCAGCCCGCGAAGCTGTAAGTTAGGTAATTCTGTGACCTGTTGAGCCAAGTCTGGTAAGGCCTCAAGCGAGATCCCGGCCTTTTGAGGTTCGTCACTTATATTGACTTGAATACAAATTTTTAACGGCGTAAGGTGGCTCGGACGTTGTTCGCTAAGGCGTTTGGCTATCTTAATACGGTCTACACTTTGCACCCAGTCAAAGTGCTCTGCTAATAAGCGGGTTTTGTTTGACTGGATCGGACCGATGAAATGCCATTCAAGCTGCGGGTTGGCGATGGCGACTATTTTGTCGACCGCCTCCTGTACGTAGTTTTCACCAAAACAGCGCTGTCCGGCAGCGACTGCTTCGAGGATTGCTGCGGCAGGCTTGGTTTTACTGACGGCTAATAGCGTAACGCTATCTGCCTCTCGACCAGCCTCTGTACAGGCTGCATTGATGCGCTGTTGCGAACTCTGCAGGCGAACTGTTAAGTCACTCATAAGAATTTAATTACCGATACCTTCTGGAGCTAGGCTATGGATGTTACCGAATTACTGGCGTTTACTGTTAAGCATAATGCATCAGATTTACATCTGTCCGCCGGTGTTTCCCCGATGATCCGTGTTGATGGTGAAGTACGTCGAGTCAATGTGCCGGCATTAGAACATAAAGAAGTTCATTCACTTATCTACGATATCATGAATGATAAGCAGCGCCGTGAATTTGAAGAACATCTCGAAGTGGATTTCTCATTTGAGGTGCCTAATCTGGCTCGCTTCCGTGTTAACGCATTTAATCAGGGGCGTGGCGCTGGTGCTGTATTCCGTACCATTCCGACGGAAGTTTTGACTCTGGAGACCTTAGGTGCACCAGAGATTTTTAAGAAGATTTCTGATCTGCCTCGTGGCCTTGTGTTAGTGACCGGGCCGACCGGCTCTGGTAAGTCGACGACGCTGGCGGCGATGATCGATTACGTCAATGACAACAAACATCACCATATTCTCACCATCGAAGATCCTATCGAATTTGTTCACGACAACAAAAAGTGTTTGGTCAACCAGCGTGAAGTCCATCGCGATACCCACAGCTTTAATGCCGCACTGCGCTCTGCGTTGCGTGAAGATCCGGATGTTATTCTGGTGGGTGAATTACGTGACCTTGAAACCATCCGTTTGGCATTGACCGCTGCAGAAACCGGCCACTTGGTATTCGGTACATTGCACACCACCTCTGCCGCTAAAACTATTGACCGTATTGTTGACGTATTCCCTGGGGAAGAGAAAGCGATGGTACGTTCAATGCTGTCAGAATCATTACGTGCGGTTATCTCCCAGACACTATTGAAAAAACTGGGTGGTGGTCGAGTCGCCGCCCACGAAATCATGATCGGTACCCCAGCGATCCGTAACTTGATCCGCGAAGATAAAGTGGCGCAGATGTACTCGGCGATCCAGACGGGTATGGCCCATGGCATGCAAACATTGGATCAGTGTCTGCAGGGCTTGGTTAGTCGCGGTATTGTTACTGCGGATGATGCGCGTCTGAAAGCTCATGACAAGAACGCTATCTAAGGGAGTGTAGGTGATGCTGCTGAATCAACTGCTGACGAGAATGAGTAATGAAAAGGCGTCGGATCTTTTCATTACCGTTGGCTTTCCACCCAGTGCCAAGATTGATGGCGAAATGACGCCGTTGGCGGAAACACCATTGAGTAAAGAGCGCGCGCTTGAGATCGTTGAAAGCGCGATGACCGAGAAGCAAAAACAGCAGTTTCACGACGAGCGCGAGTGTAATTTCGCCATCCCGCTAGCGGGGGTTGGTCGTTTTCGTATCAGTGCCTTCTGGCAACGTGATAGCGCGGGTATGGTTTGTCGTAAGATTGAAACTCAGATCCCCGACCCTGACTCGTTGGGGTTGCCGCCGACTCTGAAAGAGACGGTGATGGCGAAGCGAGGCTTATTGCTGTTTGTGGGTGCCACCGGTACCGGTAAGTCAACCTCGTTGGCGGCACTACTAGGGCATCGAAATCGCAACTCCCGCGGTCATATTTTGACCATTGAAGATCCTATTGAATTTGTTCATCAGCATGAAAAGAGCTTGGTGACGCAAAGGGAGGTGGGACTGGATACGGAATCGTTTGATGCCGCGCTAAAAAGTGCCTTACGTCAGGCGCCGGACGTGATCTTGATTGGTGAAATCCGCTCCATGGAAACCATGGAATTCGCCCTGAGTTTCGCCGAAACCGGTCACTTATGCCTTGCTACTTTGCACGCTAACAACGCGAACCAAGCGTTGGATCGTATTATGCATTTGGCACCAACCGAGAAACACAACCAGTTGCTGTTTGATCTGTCGTTTAACCTGCGGGGCATCGTGGCACAGCAGCTAGTGCCTCGTCGTGATGGCAACGGCCGTAGAGCGGCGATCGAAATCTTGCTGAATACGCCGATGATCGGTGAGCATATTCGTCGGAACGAAATGCATCTGATTAAAGAGACGATCACCAAGTCTCGAGAACAGGGGATGCAGACCTTTGACCAGGCACTGTTTGACCTCTATCAGGCGGGTGAAATCAGTTACGCTGATGCGCTACATTATGCTGATTCGCCTAATGATCTGCGTCTAATGATCAAACTGCAGGGCGATGAACCCGGTGGCGGCTCCGGCTTCCTCGATGGTGTGACGCTCGACAACGATGATGACGATTTTTAGTCCACATCAATCTAGTCGAACTATAACAAGCCCTGAGATTAATCTCGGGGCTTTTTTTATGGTTAATACCAGGTTGGTTAATTGACGATGCTATTGTCATAAGCTATTGATATAAATAACTTATAAATTCTACTCTTTTGTCCATCGCCGCGGACAGGAAAGGGAAGGGGATAGCAAGATGGATAGAGATTGTTTAAGCCGTGTTGTAAGCACTTGGATTTGGTTTGCCTCCGTACTTATAGGCTGTGCTGTTTGGGTGCCATCGGCTGCTGCGGAAGTGAGTGCTGATGCGGTAACCGCGCAACAGAAAACCTTGGTGATAGCGACACGTGACGCCCCGCCTTTCGCTATTAAAACCGAAGATGGTTGGCATGGCATTACGATCGAACTGGTTCGTCATATTGCTGATCAATCTGGTATTCAACTTGAGTTTAGAGAGATGGAGATCGATGAGATGCTGTTGGCGGCCTCGCGTAGCGAGATCTCAGCTGCTGCCGCTGCTCTAACCATTACCGCGGAGCGGGAACAATCCGTTGACTTTACCCATCCCTTTCTTACTTCTGGATTAGGTATCGCTGTGGCGAAAAGCCAGTCGGTTAGTTGGATAAGTGCGGTCAAAGCTCTCTTCTCCGGCCCATTTATTAAAGCGGCAGGTGCTTTGCTAGCCGTACTTACCATTGTCGGAGTGGTTGTTTGGTTGGCAGAGCGTAAACACAATGAGCAGTTTTCTGTTGCGCCAATCAAAGGGGTTGGAGCGGGTGTTTGGTGGTCAGCAGTAACGATGACTACCGTAGGGTATGGAGATAAAGCGCCAAAATCCCTGCTGGGACGGATTGTCGGTTTAATCTGGATGTTTGCCAGTATCATCATTATTTCCGGATTTACTGCGGCCATCGCCACCTCTTTAACGGTGGGGCAATTGGAACAGTCCATTACTGGTATTGATGATCTGTATGGTGAACCGGTGGTCTCTGTTAAAGGCAGCACCAGTTCCATCTATCTGCATGAACAGTTTGTTCGTCATGAAGAAGTGGCATCCGTTGAAGAGGGCTTAAAGCTACTTGCAGATGGCAAGGTGATTGCCATGGTGTATGACTTGCCGATTCTACGGTATGAAATTAACGCGAATTTTGCCCATCAATTGAGGGTGTTGCCGCAAACGTTCCTGCGCCAGGATTATGGTATTGCGTTACCGCCAAATGATCCCACCAGAGAACTGTTAAACCAACAAATATTGAACTTGATAGATACGGATGAGTGGCAGCAAATCAAAGACAGATATTTGGGTGTGACAAAATAGGTTAACGACATAATCCGGTTAGTTGATAGCCTGCGGTGGTCCAGCGCCGTTGCTTAATAGTTAGCGATTCGAAACAGAGTTGCTGCTCGTCTAATGCGCTATCCAGCCCGACCTCTGCTTGCTCTTCCATTTCAGGGTCTGTGATACCGGTTAAAGCAGCGTTTACGGGGGATTGTGGTTCGCGCAGGCTGCGGTATTGCCCCCCTTGAGGTTGCTGACGTTTTTTGTCGTTATTCAGGGTGGGAGTGGTAAACGGCAATGTGTAAACAAACTTAATTGAGCCGTCATCTAAGGCTTCGTAATTGAGTGTCGCTTGGGGAAGCTCTGCTTGGGGTTTACCTGAGCACGCCGATAACAGGCTTATCAAAATCAGTGCGGTACAAATATTTTGGCTTGCCATTCAACTGCTGTCCAAATCCGTTGCGCTACGATACTGCTTGCTATCAAGAAGCTCAGTATATGCTAACGGATATCGGCACCAGACAATATTAAGAAACGTGAAGTTGTGAAGTTGAT
Source organism: Corallincola luteus (assembly GCF_004336975.1). Taxonomy (NCBI): domain Bacteria; kingdom Pseudomonadati; phylum Pseudomonadota; class Gammaproteobacteria; order Alteromonadales; family Psychromonadaceae; genus Corallincola; species Corallincola luteus. The sequence goes on along the minus strand of NZ_SJXE01000008.1, from coordinate 146,921 downwards.
TAGTCTCGTGGCTTCCCTTTAGCTACTGATAGGCTCGTTGCATGTAGCTTTCGATGATGAGTACTGCCGATACACTATCAATTTTGTCTTTTTGGAGTGCTTGATAGCCACCCAGCTCAAACAATCTTTCTTTTGCATCTGCCGTCGTCAGGCGTTCATCCTGCATCTCAAACGGTGTGCCAAAGCGGCCATGTAATCGTCCGGCGAATTTCTTGGCTCTGGCGGTTATCCATTGCTCTGTGCCATCCATGTTGAGTGGGAGGCCAATCACTAATAGATCGGGTTGCCACTCCTCGATTAGACGTTTGAGCTGATCCCAGTCTGGTATACCATCTTTGGCTTTCAACGCGGGCAGTGGTGATGCGGTACCTGTCAGCTCTTGGCCGATGGCCACACCGATGCTACCCGTGCCAAAATCGAAGCCCAGCAGGGTTCTTTGTGCCGCTTGTGAACCCATTAAGCGTGACCTATTTCTGGGCTGATATTCCAGATGTCGACACCCAGCCGTTTGGCTGCCGCTTCCCATAATTGATCCGCTGGGGTACTAAAAATCAGTTCATCATCGGCGGGGATCGTGAGCCAACTGTTGCGGACCAACTCTTCTTCGAGCTGCCCTTCCGACCAGCCAGAGTAGCCAAGAGTGATGATATATTGCTCCGGTGCTTTGTCTGTGCCCAGGGCGGTTAAAATATCTTTCGAGGTGGTCACCATGATTTGGTCACTGACCTTCAGACTGCTGGTCCAGCCGTGTTGGGCGGAGTGCAGGACGAAACCACGCTCAGGGCTGACTGGTCCACCGGAAAAGACTTTGCGTTGGCGGGTGGTTTCAGGCAGGTCATCCAAGTCAAGGTGTTCAACCTGCTTGAGTAGCTCGCTAACGGTGATGGGCGCGGGTTGGTTAATGATGAGACCCATCGCTCCCTTGTCATCATGCTCACAGATATAGGTGACGCTGCGTGAAAAAAACGGATCTTTCAGCGACGGCATGGCAATAAGCAGGTGATCGCGCAGACTTTCCATACATTTCACTCGGTTACTACAGACACTATTATTATGGCAGTTGCTGGCGTAAAACTCAGCTAAGGCGGCCATAATTCCTTAGCCGCCATATTGAAAAAGGGTTAGTTGGCTAATCGCTGCGCAATAGCGTCCATTAACTGACCAGCAATATCGATATCGAATGCCGCTTCTATTTCACGAATACAGGTTGGGCTGGTGACGTTGATCTCAGTCAGTCCTTCACCAATGATATCCAGGCCAACAAAGATCAGCCCTTTGGCTTTTAACGTCGGTCCGACAGCACGGGCAATACGCCAATCACTTTCACTCAGAGGCCGCGCTTCACCACGGCCGCCAGCGGCGAGGTTGCCACGGGTTTCTCCTTTGGCGGGGATACGCGCCAAGCAGTAGGGGACCGGTTCACCATCGATCATCAGGATCCGTTTGTCGCCATCTTTAATGTCTGGAATAAACGCTTGCGCCATACAGTAGCGTTGGCCATGTTCCGTCAGGGTTTCGATGATCACCCCTAGGTTTGGATCGTTGGGTTTGATCCGGAAAATCGAAGCGCCGCCCATGCCGTCCAGCGGCTTTAGAATAATGTCGTCATGTTTGGCATAGAAACGACGAATATTGTCAGCTCGACGGGTGACTAGCGTAGGGGGGGTTAACTCGGGAAACCAAGCAGTAAACAGCTTTTCGTTGGCATCACGCAGGCTTTGTGGCTTATTGACTATGAGTACACCTTCATCTTCGGCCCGCTCTAGCATGTAGGTGGCGTAGATATACTCGGTATCAAAGGGGGGGTCTTTGCGCATCAATACCACATCAAGTTCCGTCAACGGTAACTCTTCGGCCGCGCCTAAAGTGAACCAGTTTTCTGCATCTTGCTGTACTTGTAGTGGTGCCATTCGGCCGTAGGCTTTGCCTTGGTCGAGGTAAAGATCGGCCATCTCCATATAGCGCAGTTGCCAACCCCGAGCCTGTGCCGCCACTAGCATGGCAAAGCTGCTGTCTTTCTTGATATTTATATCTGTGATGGGGTCCATCACGATACCGACGGTAATAGTCATTCTGTTATCCCAAGTCACCAAATCTGAGTTGCAAAGCGCTGATAGCAACCAACGCTGCGGTTTCTGTTCGTAATATGCGAGGACCGAGTTTGACGGTAAAGAATTGCGCTTGCTCAGCGACGGTAATCTCTTGTTCGGAGAGTCCGCCCTCGGGGCCGATAAGTATCTCTACCTGATCCCCAGGCGCCGCCATGTTGCTAAAGCTGGTATCGGTATGAGGATGCAAAGTGAGACGAGTGGCGTCAGTTGTTCTGGCCAACCATTCCGATAGCGGCTGGGGCGAATTGATACGCGGCACTCTGTTGCGGCCACACTGTTCGCAGGCACTGATAGCCACTTTCTGCCAATGTGCGACTTTCTTCTCCCAGCGTTCATTGTTGAGTTTGACGCCGCAACGTTCAGTAATCAGTGGTGTGATCTCTTGTACGCCCAACTCGACTGACTTCTGTATTGTGATATCCATCTTTTCACCACGGCTTATTCCTTGGCCTAAGTGGATCGCAAGTGGGCTTTCCCGATCTGCGGGGTGAGCTTGCTGTATCTGCACTGACACATTGCGCTTGTCGACAACACTGAGTGTTCCAAGATACTCATGACCGTCGCCATTAAAAAGCGTCACCGGATCGCCGAGGCGCATTCGGAGTACGCGCGCCACGTGACCCGCGGCATCACTACTTAGCTCGACCGTTGACGGAGAGGTCAGCGGTTCTGGGTGAAATAGTCGAATGTTGCGCATGATGTAACTCTTATCCTGACCAAACGATATTGAAAAGCAGTGCGTAGAAAGCGAAGCCTGTTTTCGTGATCAATCAACGCAGTATAAACAAAAAAGGCAAGCTTTCGCTTACCTTTATCTTTGGGATGAAAAAATGCCGCAGGTGTATGGCACCCACAGCACTTTGTGGGGTGTGCTAATGCACGGGGGCGGCAAATTTAGTCAGTCAATTATAAGCCTGCAGAGGCGCGAAGAGCGTCTATTTTATCAACCTGCTCCCAAGGGAACTGCTCACGGCCAAAGTGACCATAAGCGGCGGTTTCTTTGTAGATAGGCTGCACTAAATCTAACATTTCAGTGAGACCATATGGACGCAGGTCAAAGTGTTCTCTAACCAGTTTAACTAACAGCTCGTCAGCCACTTTACCTGTACCAAAGGTTTCGACGCTGATAGAGGTCGGTTCGGCTACGCCAATGGCATAACTTACCTGGATCTCACAGCGTTCAGCTAACCCAGCAGCAACAATGTTTTTTGCCACGTAACGGCCAGCGTAAGCGGCGCTACGGTCAACTTTTGACGGATCTTTACCGGAGAACGCACCGCCACCGTGGCGAGCCATACCACCGTAGGTATCAACGATGATCTTCCGGCCAGTTAAGCCGCAGTCACCCATCGGGCCACCGATAACAAAGCGACCGGTGGGGTTGATGAAGTACTTGGTCTTGTCGTTTAGCCATTCGCGGGGTAGTACCGGATCGATAATGACTTCGCGAACCGCTTCTACCAGGTCACTTTGGCTGACGCTGTCACAGTGCTGTGTCGATAACACCACAGCATCAATGCCAACAGGCTTGCCGTTTTCATAAACAAAACTTACCTGGCTTTTAGCGTCTGGGCGTAACCAAGGAAGTGTGCCGTTCTTACGTACTTCAGCCTGACGCTTTACGAGGCGGTGGGCATAAGTAATTGGCGCAGGCATCAGGACATCAGTCTCGTTGCTGGCGTAACCGAACATCAAGCCTTGGTCACCAGCCCCCTGCTCGCGAGGATCACCGCGGTCAACACCTTGAGCGATATCAGGCGATTGTTTACCGATAGCGTTAACGACAGCACAGGAGTCAGCGTCAAAGCCCATATCCGAGTGCACATAGCCAATATCTCGAACGGTATCACGTACCAGTTGTTCGATATCTACCCATGCTTCTGTAGTGACTTCGCCTGCCACTAGCACCATGCCGGTTTTAACCAGGGTCTCACAGGCTACGCGTGCCATAGAGTCCTGTTCGAGAATTGCATCGAGAACAGCATCAGAGATCTGATCTGCGATTTTGTCGGGGTGCCCCTCAGAAACGGATTCGGAGGTAAATAAATGTTGTGCCATGGGTGTCATCCAGATAGATAGACTTATATATGTATGAACGTCTAGACGTCTATTCTAACCAAGAGAGCTGCAAATGTGCTAGCCCCGATCGTAAAAAAAGCGCATAACCGCTTTGTTGTACGTGTAAACGTAAATAATAGATTACATATATAGAGGCGTAGAATTTCGTTGCTAATGTACACAGAAACATTGACAATATGCGTCCATTTTTTCAGACACTTCAAATTATAGAGCTGGGAGTATTCGATGCCTTCTCGTCGTGATCTTGCCAACGCAATCCGTGCACTGAGCATGGATGGTGTACAAAAAGCTAAGTCGGGTCACCCCGGCGCACCTATGGGTATGGCTGATATCGCGGAGGTTCTCTGGCGCGATTATATGAAGCACAACCCAACTAATCCTGAATGGGTTGACCGCGATCGTTTCGTATTATCCAACGGCCACGGTTCTATGTTGTTGTATTCCCTGTTACACCTCACAGGCTACGACCTCTCAATTGATGATTTGAAAAACTTCCGTCAATTGCATTCTAAAACCCCTGGTCATCCTGAATATGGTTATGCGCCGGGTGTAGAAACTACCACCGGGCCACTGGGTCAGGGCATCACCAATGCGGTTGGTTTTGCGATCGCAGAAAAATCATTGGCCGCGCAGTTTAACCGTGGTGTTCATAATGTGGTTGACCACTACACCTATTGTTTCCTCGGTGACGGTTGCTTGATGGAAGGTATCTCCCATGAAGCCTGTTCATTGGCTGGCACCTTGGGTCTAGGTAAGTTGATTGCATTTTGGGATGACAACGGCATCTCAATTGACGGTGAAGTTGAAGGCTGGTTTACCGATGACACGGCCAAGCGTTTCGAATCATACGGCTGGCACGTTATTCCAGCGGTTGATGGCCATGATGCAGCAGCGATTGCAGCAGCAGTCGATGCGGCGCGTGCAGAAACTGGCAAGCCAACCCTTATCTGTTGTAAGACCGTGATTGGTTACGGCTCGCCGAATAAAGCTGGTAGCCACGACTGTCACGGTGCGCCATTAGGCGATGAAGAGATCGCTGCATCACGTGAATTCCTTGGTTGGAAGCATGGTGCATTTGAGATCCCTGCTGATCACTACGAGCAGTGGAGTGCGAAAGATGCGGGTCAGGCCGAAGAAGCCGCTTGGCATGACAAATTTGCTGCTTATCGTGGCGAACACCCTGAGTTAGCCGCTGAGTATGAGCGCCGCATGAAGGGTGACCTGCCTGCTGAGTTCTCAGCGCAAGCAGATCAGTACATTGCTGACCTGCAAGCCAAAGGCGAAGTCATTGCGACTCGTAAAGCAAGTCAGAACTGCCTGAATGCTTATGGCCCATTGTTACCTGAATTCATGGGCGGCTCAGCCGATCTCGCGGGTTCTAACCTGACATTGTGGAGTGGGGCGAAAGGCCTCACTGCTGATGATGCTGACGGCAACTATATCTTTTACGGCGTGCGTGAATTTGGCATGTCAGCCATCATGAATGGTCTTGCTCTGCACAAAGGTTTCGTACCTTACGGTGCTACTTTCTTAATGTTCGTTGAATACGCTCGTAATGCGGTACGTATGGCCGCGTTGATGAAGCAGCGTAGCATCTTTGTTTATACCCACGATTCTATCGGTTTGGGTGAAGATGGTCCGACGCACCAGCCAGTAGAGCAGATCTCCAGCTTGCGTATGACACCTAATCTGGAAAACTGGCGTCCATGTGACACGGTTGAATCAGCAGTGTCTTGGAAAGCGGCGATTGAGCGTAAAGAGGGGCCTACTAGCCTTATCTTTACTCGCCAGAACTTGGCTCATCAGGATCGTACCCCACAGCAGGTTGCTGATATCGCCCGCGGTGGTTATGTGTTGAAGGATTGTGAAGGTCAGCCTGAGCTTATCCTGATTGCTACCGGATCTGAGGTTCAACTCGCAGTTGAAGCCTATGCCACGTTGACTGCGGAAGGCCGTAAGGTGCGTGTCGTTTCAATGCCATCAACGGACGTGTTTGACGCCCAGGACGCAGCGTATAAAGAAGCTGTATTGCCTGCTGCGGTAAGTAACCGCGTCGCCGTTGAAGCCGGAATAGTCGACTACTGGTACAAGTATGTTGGCCTGAATGGTCGGGTGATTGGTATGACAACGTTCGGTGAGTCCGCTCCTGCGGATCAGTTGTTCGAGATGTTTGGTATCACCACCAAAAATGTTTTGGAAAATTGCCGCGAGTTACTGGGCTAATTCCACTCGATATTAGAGGCGGGCCTTAGGCTCGCCTTTTTATATCTCTTCTTAAATTGCACCTATCAGACTGTGGTATGACGATAAGAGTTGCGATAAATGGCTATGGCCGTATTGGGCGCAGTGTACTGCGTGCACTTTATGAGCGTGGCGAACAAGATATTAAGGTGGTAGCGATTAATGAGTTGGCTGATGTTGACGCCATTGCTCACTTAACTCGCTATGACACTACCCATGGTCGTTTTAACTGTTCAGTAGAATTGGAACAGACGACTTTGCGGGTGGGTGATGATGATATTCAACTCTTACAGCAGGCCGATATCTCTCAGCTACCCTGGGATGAGTTGGCTATTGATGTGGTGTTTGAATGTACCGGTAGCTTTAATCGCCGTGAACACGCAGAGCAACATCTTGCTGCTGGCGCGAAAAAGGTCTTGTTTTCGCAACCTGCCCGTACCGAAACAGACGTTGATGCCACCGTTATTTGGGGCGTTAATGAAGCTGTATTGAAGGCCGAAGATCGGATCGTATCTAACGGTTCTTGTACCACCAACTGCATCGTGCCTGTGATCAAGCTATTGGATGATGAGTTTGGCATCGAATCTGGCGCGATCACGACTATCCATTCGGCGATGAATGATCAACCCGTCATTGATGCCTATCATCCGGATTTACGTCGAACTCGCGCCGCTGGCCACTCCATTATTCCTGTTGATACCAAGTTGTCTGTGGGAGTGGAGCGGATCTTGCCGAAATTCGCGGGTCGATTTGAGGCAATTGCCGTGCGAGTGCCGACGATTAACGTGACTGCGATGGACTTGTCGGTTACAGTTCACAAGAAAGTATCGATCCGTGATGTAAATCAATTACTACAAAGCGCAGCTAAGGGAGAATTCTCCCAAATCCTGTCTTATACTGACGAACCTTTGGTTTCTGCTGACTTTAATCATGATCCACACTCATCGATTGTGGATGGAACGCAAACACGAGTCAGCCACCATCATTTGATCAAATTACTAGTTTGGTGTGACAACGAATGGGGATTCGCAAACCGGATGATTGATACATGTCGGTCTATAATGAATGCGGTCTCCCAAACTCAACCCAATTCGCTTAACTTCAGTCGAACATAGAGGAATCACCATGTCTGTTATTAAAATGACTGATCTGGATCTGGCCGGTAAACGCGTCCTGATCCGTGCAGATCTCAACGTACCTGTGAAAGATGGCAAAGTGACTTCGGATGCGCGCATCCTAGCATCACTGCCTACCATCGAAATTGCCCTGAAAGCCGGTGCAAAAGTGATGGTGACTTCTCACCTAGGTCGCCCAACTGAAGGCGAATACGCTGAAGAGTTTTCACTGCAGCCTGTAGTTAACTACCTTGCGGACGCTGTTAAAGCACCTGTACGTTTGGCAAAAGACTACTTGGCAGGCGTTGACGTTGCAGCTGGCGAGTTGGTTGTTCTGGAAAATGTTCGCTTTAACAAAGGCGAAAAGAAGAACGAAGAAGGTCTGGCAAAGCAGTACGCTGCACTGTGTGACGTATTCGTGATGGATGCCTTTGGTACGGCTCACCGTGCACAGGGTTCAACCCATGGTGTTGCTCAGTATGCGCCTGTTGCTTGTGCTGGCCCTTTGTTGGCGGGTGAGTTGGATGCATTAGGCAAAGCAATGGCTGAGCCTGCGCGCCCAATGGTGGCTATCGTTGGTGGTTCTAAAGTATCTACCAAGCTGACAGTACTTGAGTCACTGTCTAAAATTGCTGACCAACTGGTTGTTGGCGGTGGTATTGCTAACACTTTCATCGCGGCTTCTGGCCACAATGTAGGTAAGTCACTTTATGAAGCTGACTTGATCCCTACAGCGCAAAAGCTGATGAAAGAGTGCTCTATCCCAGTTGCTACTGATGTTGCTTGTGCCAAAGCATTCGACGAAAATGCTGAAGCAGAAATTAAAGACGTGAGTGAAGTGACTGACGACGACATGATTTTCGATCTTGGTCCTAACAGCTCTGCTGAACTGGCTGAGATCCTGAAGAATGCCAAGACTATTTTGTGGAATGGTCCAGTCGGCGTTTTTGAGTTCAAGAACTTCGAAGCAGGTACACTGTCTATCTCTAAAGCAATTGCAGAGAGCGAAGGCTTCTCTGTTGCTGGTGGTGGTGACACATTGGCTGCTATCGACAAGTTCGGTATTAAAGCAGATGTTTCTTACATCTCTACTGGCGGCGGCGCATTCCTTGAGTTTGTTGAAGGGAAAACTTTGCCAGCAGTAGCAATGCTGGAAGAACGCGCGAAAGGTTAATTCAAGCTGGCGGGTGTTGTTTACCCGCCTTTTGCTGTGTTCCTGCTACATTTGTTAGCAAACCATAAGTGATGGAACTGAGTCACAATTTGGAACACTAAGAAAACGTATCTCAATTAGGAAATTTGTTATGTCTAAGATCTTTGACGTTGTAAAGCCTGGTGTTGTTACCGGTGATGATGTTCAGAAAGTATTCGCCATCGCTAAAGAAAACAACTTTGCTCTGCCTGCTGTTAACTGTGTAGGCACAGACTCTGTAAACGGTGTTTTGGAAGCGGCAGCAAAGGTGAAAGCACCTGTTGTTGTTCAGTTCTCTAACGGCGGTGCTGCATTCTTCGCTGGTAAAGGTCTGAAAGCCGAAGGTCAAACAGCGCAAATCTTGGGTGCTATTGCTGGTGCTAAGCACGTTCACCAGATGGCTGAAGCTTACGGTGTTCCAGTTATCCTGCATACTGACCACGCTGCTAAGAAATTGCTGCCTTGGATCGACGGCCTGTTAGATGCTGGCGAGAAGTTCTTCGCAGAAACTGGTAAGCCTCTGTTCAGCTCGCACATGATCGACTTGTCAGAAGAGAGCCTGGAAGAAAACATCGAAACTTGTGCCAAGTACCTTGAGCGCATGAGCAAAATCGGCATGACCCTGGAAATCGAATTGGGTTGTACTGGTGGTGAAGAAGATGGCGTTGATAACTCAGACATGGATACTTCTTTGCTGTATACCCAGCCTTCAGAAGTAGACTATGCCTACGAGAAACTGAACGCAGTTAGCCCACGTTTCACTATCGCAGCGTCTTTCGGTAACGTACACGGTGTATACAAGCCTGGTAACGTTGTTCTGACTCCAACCATCCTGCGTGATTCTCAGGCCTATGTTTCAGAGAAGCATGGTTTGCCTGCTAACTCTTTGAACTTCGTATTCCACGGCGGTTCTGGTTCTACTCAAGAAGAGATCCAAGAGTCTATCGGTTACGGCGTAATCAAGATGAACATCGACACTGACACCCAGTGGGCTACTTGGGAAGGTGTGATGGATTACTACAAAGAGAAAGAAGCTTACTTGCAGGGCCAGATCGGTAACCCTGATGGTGACGATTCACCTAACAAGAAGCACTACGATCCTCGCGTATGGCTGCGTGCTGGTCAGGCTGGCATGGTTACTCGCCTGGAAAAAGCATTTGCTGACTTGAATGCGATTGACGTTCTGTAATTGAACTGTTTTTAGCATTTTTAAAAACCCGCCGTTAGGCGGGTTTTTTTATGGCCGATTCTAGCTCACACTATGGGGCGGATCGCCTGGGAAGAGTTGTACAGGGGTCTCATATTCAGAGAGACGTATAAGAATCAAAAGTAAGGAATGACTCCCATGGAACAAATTGAAGTCTTGATCACTGACAGCCAGCCAATGTTGCAAGCATTGATCACCAATGTGGTGCTGGCCTTAGTCATCTTTTTCGTTGGACGCCTGATCTCCCGCTCTGTGCGTAATATTGTCGAAAAAATGATGAACGCTAAATCTGTAGAAGCGACGTTAGTCGGTTTTATTGGCAATCTGGTTTACTACGCGGCGATGACGTTAACCGTGATCGTCACCTTGTCTCAGTTGGGTATTGAAACAACCTCTTTTGCGGCAGTTATTGCTGCGGCCGGTTTGGCTATCGGCTTGGCGCTGCAAGGGTCGTTATCTAATTTTGCCGCCGGTGTGCTGATTGTTATTTTCCGCCCGTTTAATAAGGGTGATTACGTGGAAGCGGGCGGCAAGTCGGGCAGCGTAGAATCTATTCAGATATTTTCGACGGTACTGAAAACGCCAGACAACAAAGTGATTGTGGTACCCAATGCACAGGTCACCGGTGGTGCGATTACTAACTTTAGTCGTGAATCTAAGCGTCGGGTCGATTTAGTGATCGGCGTTTCTTATGACAGCGATCTAGCTAAGGCAAAGAGTGTTGCGGAGCAAGTGATGAAGCAACATGCCCTCGTGCTAGATGATGATTTCACTATTGGCGTCGCTGCACTGGCGGATTCATCGGTGAATCTTGCTGTACGTTGCTGGGTGAATACCCCTGACTACTGGACGGTCTTCTTTGATCTTAATGAGCAGATCAAACGGGCCTATGACGAAGCAGGCGTCGCTATTCCATTCCCGCAGATGGATGTGCATCTCAGCAAGCCGTAATGTTGCGCTGAATTAGCAAAGCACTTGTTGCAGAGGCTCTAGCACTGCAACAGTGCTAGAGCTTTTGCTTGAATACAGGCATAATCCCCGTCGAATTATTAACCTAGTTTTCACGTCACATTTAAGTAACACACCCATTACCATAACAAAGTGTTGCCCCAGAAAAAGTTAGAGGAATTTTATGAAAGGTTTTGTATTGCCTGTGCTGGCGGTTGCATCGTTGTTATCAGCACCTGTTTTTGCTGAAACAGATTTAACTGAAGAAGAATTAAAGAAACGGGGTTTTGCTGGCGGTATTGAGTTTGGCTTCAATATGACGACGGGTAACACTGAGACCACCGCTTATCGCACCCGTATCGATGTAGACCATTTCCTGATTGGTTGGCGCAACAACTACGTTATCGAAACAGACTACAAAGAAGATGATGAAGAGACCAAAGAAGAGCGTTACTTTGGTTCTGCTCAGGGCAACCGCGAGTGGGAGTTTGCCCCAAACAGCTATACCTTCTTCCGTTACAGCTATGAGAACGACCGCTTTAACGGTATGGAAGATGCCAACACTATCTCTGTCGGTTATGGTCAACGGGTTCTAGAAACAGAAACTCTGTTTTTAGACTTAGAAGGTGGTCCTGGTTATCGTACTAATGATGCCAATGAGCAAGATGATGAATGGATTGCGCGTCTTGCCGGTAACTTAGCTTGGGATATCAGTGATACAGCCAAGTTCACTCAACGCCTAAGTTCTGAAATTGGTCAAAACAATACGATTAGTCGTTCTGAAAGTGCGCTGACAGCCAACGTGATTGGCTCATTGGCTTTGAAAGTCTCTTTTACTGTTACTCACCAGACCGATCCTGCGGAAGAGGATGATGGCGAAGAGCTGGATAGTACTGATACTCGAACGGCTGTGACTTTGCTTTACAAGTTCTGATCTTGTTAAAAGGAGCGGGTCTATGTTCGCTCCGCTCTGTGCTCTCAAGGATTGCCATTCGGTCAGCCTTGAGTAACATAGGCGCATATTGTTGTTTTTTTGTAATCTAGATGGAGGGGAGAGTGCGTTTAGTCATCATCCCTTTTATCTTGTCTCTTTTCTCTCTCTTTAGTTGTTCCGCTTTCGCTGATCTTTGGTCGCCACTGGATGATGAAGTCAGTGATGAAGATTTGGCTCGTAGAGGTTTCGCTGGCTTTGTCGAAGCAGGCTTCAATAACTCTACTGGTAATACAGAAACCACCAGCTATCGTAGCCGTATTGAGGTTGATCACTTCCTAATTGGTTGGCGTAACCGCTATGCATTCGAATCAGATTTTAAAAAAGATGACGAATCTACCTCGCAGGAGCGTTACAAGGTAACGCTGAAAGCAGAGAAAGAGTGGAACGAAACCAGTAGTTATACTTTTGTGCTTGGTGATTACGAAAATGATCGCTTTAACGGTATGCGCAATCTGATCACTATTTCAGCAGGGTATGGCTGGCGCGCATGGCAGGCCGATATTGCTTTTCTAGATTTGGAATTGGGACCGGGTTTTCGGAGCAATGAGGCGGGTGATAAGGACAAGGAGGCGATCGCCCGGGGGGCGGCTAGATTTGAATGGCAGGTCAGTGATACTGCTACTCTCACCGAAGTGTTCTCTACAGAGATTGGCCAAGAGAACCGTATTACCCGTTCAGAAACCGCTCTTTCGGCGGAGTTAATTGGTCAACTTTCTCTTCGATTAAGTTTCTTTATGGTTTATCAAAGTAAGCCCGTGGATGATGATGGCTTTGAAGATGAAACCTTAGAGGAAGTTGACACCCGTACTAGCTTAACCCTGCTCTATAGTTTCTGAGGCGGTCTTGCTCGCAACCAGCGAGGGTAAGCTTTCAATTGTATACTTCTATTTGCGATCGATATTGCTAAATTTCATATTGAAATATCGCAATAATTTCAAAAGCTTGTCTACTCTAAAAGAGTGCTTTCTTAAAGGTTATTGCGGTATACGCAGGATGCTTAGAAACAATAGCTGTGTGTGAATAAGCTTAGCCATTTCTAGCTTGGTTTGGAATTTAAACGGCGTCTAACTATTTAGTTAGACGCCGTATTTTTTTGCTTGTCAGGTCGAACACCCGACTGGGTAACTTAGTGCAAGATACGGCAGCGCATAGTGCCGTCAATTGCACGCAGTTCGGCTAACGCTATATCTGCCTGCTCTGTATCTATATCAATAACGACGTAACCTATATCCGCGCTGGTTTGCAGATACTGGGCTGCGATGTTGATCTCTTTCGCGGCAAACGCTTGGTTGATCTGATTCATTACGCCCGGACGGTTATGGTGAATGTGTAATAGTCGGCTACAACCGGCATGTTCAGGCAGTGATACCTCAGGGAAGTTAACCGCAGACAGCGTTGAACCATTATCACTGTATTTGGCTAGTTTACCCGCCACTTCAATACCAATATTTTCCTGTGCTTCTTGCGTACTGCCGCCCACATGGGGGGTCAGGATCACGTTGTCGAACTCGCGTAGCGGGCTCTCAAACTCTTCGCCGTTAGCTTTAGGCTCTACTGGGAATACGTCGATAGCGGCGCCTGATACCTGCTTACTCCGCAACGCGTCGCATAGTTCGTCAATGACAACGACAGTGCCACGTGCAGCATTGATGAAAATAGAACCTTGCTTCATCTGGGCAAATTGAGTGGCGCCAAACATATCTTTGGTTTGTGCGGTTTCAGGTACGTGCAGTGATACCACATCAGACTGTGCTAATAGCTGCTCCATACTGGCTACTTGACTGGCATTACCCAAAGGAAGCTTAGTTTCGATATCGTAGAACGAAACTTTCATGCCCATAGTTTCAGCCAAAATACCCAGCTGGGTGCCGATGTGGCCATAGCCGATGATGCCGAGGTTTTTGCCGCGGGCTTCGAAGCTACCGACAGCGCTTTTATCCCACTCACCACGGTGTGCTTTAGCATTGCGCTCAGGCACGCCACGTAACAATAACAGGATCTCACCTAATACCAGCTCAGCAACCGAGCGCGTGTTTGAAAACGGCGCGTTAAATACCGGGATGCCACGCTTTTCCGCGGCCGCTAAATCTACCTGATTGGTGCCGATGCAGAAACAGCCTATGGCCACCAGTTTTTCTGCGCAATCGAGCACTTCTTCGGTTAATTGGCTGCGGCTACGAATACCTACGAAATGAACGTCTTTGATCGCTTCTTTGAGGTCTGCATCGGACAACGAGCTTTTGTGGTAAACGATGTTCTCGTAGCCCGCGGCCTTGAGTACTTCCACTGAACTGTTGTGCAGTCCTTCCAAAAGCAGGATTTTGATTTTGTGTTTATCTAGCGAAATTTTGCGCATTCTGAAACCTAATTCCAAACGGATAAATCGGAGCTTCGCCCGCGCCGAGCGGGCTGGCTGTTAGTCTAGGGTAACCTTAGCGATACCCTGCTCACTGCCGATCAGTGCGATGTCTGCACTACGGCGAGCAAAAATGCCATTGGTCACAACCCCGGTCAGTTGATTGATCTGTGTTTCCAGTGCCGGTGGATCCATGATCTTTAGGTTGTGAACATCAAGAATATAGTTTCCGTTGTCGGTGATAACGCCTTCGCGCCATACCGGATCGCCACCGAGCTTGACCAGCTCGCGGGCAACATAGCTACGCGCCATCGGGATAACTTCTACGGGTAAGGGGAAGCTTCCCAAAACCGGTACCAGCTTGCTTTGATCCGCAATGCAGACAAACTGCTTTGCCACCGCGGCAACGATTTTTTCCCGAGTGAGTGCGGCACCGCCACCTTTAATCATGTGCAGATGTTCAGTGATCTCATCAGAGCCATCTACATACACACCCAGTTCGCCGACACTGTTGAGGTCAAACACAGGAATACCGAGAGCTTTGAGTTTCTCAGTTGAGGCTTCCGAACTGGATACTGCGCCTTCTATATCATGCTTGCGCGTGGCAAGGGCATCGATGAAATGGTTCACGGTCGAACCGGTACCGACACCCACAATGGTGCCTTCTTCAACATATTCAAGTGCGGCCCAACCGACCGCCTTTTTCAATTCATCTTGTGTCATGCCTGCCCCTATCTCGGAGTACTGACTGAAGGAGGCGGAATTATAGCCGAGAATCTTGCGCAGTAGAAGTCTAGACGTCTAAATAGATTTGATTGTCCATTGCCATTGTTTACTCGGGGTAATGATTGTCGGCAATGGCACATCCCAATGCTGATGCGGCAGGCTGTCGACATGTTGGCAGTCGTGGGCCAGACCCACAGGCAAGGGTTTGTTATTGGCATTGGTTTGCCATCGACTGAGGGTGCGATCATAGAAGCCACCGCCCATACCAAGACGGTTGCCGTCGGCATCAAAGGCCACCAAAGGGCAGAGGATAATATCCAGCTCGTTCAAGGGGGATATCTGCGTCACATCCAGGCTAGGTTCGGGAATACCAAAACGGTTTCGTATCAGCAGGGTATCGTGTTGATACTGGAGAAACAGTAGGTGGCCTTTACAAAAAGGGTGCAGCAGTGGCAGATACACTTGCCGTTGCTGCTGCCATAGCCATTGGATAATCGGATCGGGGTCGATTTCGCCATCATTGGCGAGATAAAGACCAACCCGTTGTGCATCAACAAATGGTTGAAACGACTGTAATTGGCTAAGCAGGCTTTCAGCGGCAAGGCGCTGCTCGCTATCTGAAAGCTGTTGACGTCGCAGGCGGATCTGCTGACGTATTTGTTGACGGCTGCTATTCAATGATAATCGCTGTCTAAAGTAAGGTGTTTCCCAGTGTGCCGCTGCGAGTGTCAGCCCTTGAACCCTCCGGTTCAAGGCGGGAATCCTGCTCTGCCGTAGGCGTCTCAGTCGAGCTGAGCATGCACAATAGCAGTGACGAGAAAACCCTTTAAATGTGGATATCGGCTCAGGGACGTAACCCGCTGGCAAACACACCAGGAAAGCTAAAAGGTAAGCTTCGCTTGTGCCGCCATTGTCTGTGGCAGATGGGGCTGAAGTCAACCCTATACAGATGACGGAGAGAGATTTTTCATCTAACTCATTGACTGCCGTTGGTCTGGCATCGGGTCAATGCTAGGATATCCAATGAATTTATTACGCAAATGGTTGGGCGATGAGCGCGAACTCAATTTACGATTTTGAAGATTTCAGCGAACTGTTAACTCGGTTTCAAATGTTGGCTTCTGCTGCTGAAGTTCATGGTGTTATCTCCGGACTGGTTTGTGGTGGAACGCCGCTGGATGGGCGCAGTTGGCGCGCGCCGTTGGCCGATGCGATAAATGAAGGCTATGGCCTGCCATCAGATCTTGAAGAAGCGTGTGGCCGTGTTTATCAACAGGTGTGTCAGGTGTTGATCGACGACACCATGGCGTTTGCGCCACTGTTACCAGACGATGAAACCGAACTGCTGTCGCGGGTGGATGCGATGGCAGATTGGGTTGATGGCTTTCTTGCGGGTTTTGCTTTGGCTTGTGGCTCGCTGGAAGAGGCGTCTGATGAGTTAAAGGAAGTGCTTAGTGACCTTTCCGAATTGACCCGGGTATCACTGGGTGATGAAGGGGAGGATACGGAAGAGATGGAATCGGCTTTCGTTGAAGTGGTTGAGTACCTTCGCGTGTCCGCGATGTACTGCTTTAATGAATTTGGTGATCGCAAGGGGCTCGCAGAGCCGAAGCCGAGATTGCATTAATTCCCGATTTTGTTGCAGCCTGTTTCATTGAAGCCGGTTTCGTTGAAGAGAGTAACGTAGTGAGCGCATCCCTAAAAATTTCGACAGCAGAGTATGTTCAGCGCCGGCAGCGTGTTTTAGAACAGATGGCGGAAAACAGCGTGGCTGTATTTTCTGCAGCCAGTGAGTTGACCCGCAGTCGTGACACCGAATTTCCCTTTCGTCAGGACAGTGATTTTTACTACCTGACTGGCTTTAATGAGCCAGATGCTGTGTTGCTTTTGCTTAAGGGGGAGTCGCAGCAAACCCAACTGTTATGCCGTGGTAAAAACAAGCTGGCAGAGGTATGGCAAGGGCGTCGCTTAGGCCCTGAACAGGCCAAAGAAGTGTTAGCCATCGATCAAACCTTCGACATCGAAGAGCAAAGTGAACGCCTGCGTGAAGCGTTAAACGGTAAGTCGCGCGTATATATGATCCAAGGGGTTTACCCGGAATTCGATCAACGCCTGTTTGATATCTTCACTCTGCTACGTAGCGGCCCGAAAAAAGGCTGGAAAGCGCCGACAGAAATTTTTGACGCGCGGACACTGCTGCATGAGATGCGTTTGCTCAAATCGGACGCTGAAATCGCTCTGATGCGTGAAGCGGCTGCTATCTCTTGTGATGCTCATCACCGCGCCATGGCGTTTGCCAATGCTGACGCTACGGAGTATCAACTCGAAGCTGAGATCCATCACGAATTTGCCATGCGTGGCGCTCGTTCACCTGCTTACGGCACCATTGTCGGTGGCGGTGACAATGCCTGCATTTTGCATTACACCGAAAATAGCGACGGTTTGAACCGTGGTGATTTAGTACTGATTGATGCTGGCTGTGAATTACAGATGTACGCTGCTGATATTACTCGTACCTTCCCCGTCAGTGGTCAATTCAGTGAGCCACAGAAAATCTTGTATCAGCTGGTGCTGGATGCGCAGTTAGCCGCCATCGCCATGGTTAAACCGGGTAACACTTTAAAGCAGGTTGGCGACACCGCGATCCGGGTGCTAACCCAAGGGCTGCTTAAGCTAGGTATTCTCGACGGAGAGCTGGACACGCTAATCAAAGAGAAAGCATTTAGCCCCTATTACATGCATGGTATCGGCCACTGGCTTGGCTTGGATGTGCATGACGTGGGTGAGTATAAGCTCGATGATGTTGAGCGGCCTTTTGCGCCAGGCATGGTGTTGACCATTGAACCGGGCTTATATATCGACGCCGACGCTGATGTCGACGCGCAGTGGCGCAGTACCGGGATCCGTATCGAAGACAATCTGCTGGTGACTGCCGAAGGGCATGAAGTGCTGACCGCTGCCGCGATCAAGGAGATCAGCGATATCGAATCCTTGATGGCCGCCGCTAACGCCCTCGCTTAAGGATATCGGCATATGTCAGCGCAAACGACACAGGTAGATATAGTTATTGTTGGCGCCGGCATGGTGGGGGCAACCCTTGCTTGGGGTCTGCTGCAAGCTGTACCTGAGTTGGCTATTGCGTTGGTGGACGGCTCCGCGCTAAAAAGCAGCGCACAGAATAGCGATAACCATCCCTCTTTTGATCATCGCGCGTTGGCGTTGTCAGCTAATACCGTGGGTCAACTGCAGCGGTGGGGGTTGTGGTCGGGGCTGGGCGATAAAGCCGCGCCTATCACCGATATCCAGGTGTCGGATCGTGGCCATTTTGGTGCTGCCAATCTCCATGCGGAAAAACTCGGCGCCCGTTGTTTTGGCCAAGTATTAGAAGTACAGCCATTTGGCGAGAGCATAACGGCGAAACTGAGCTCTCATCCGCAGGTGCAGTGGTTTGCCCCTGACACTGTGGTTGAAGTGGCGCCAGCGGTGGAACTCACCCAGTTAACTTTAGCCAGTGGCCACCGACTCAACTGTCAACTCTTGGTGGTGGCTGATGGCGGGAAGTCGACAACCCGTGACAAGTTAGGGGTCACCGCCAGTTTTTATCCTTATGAGCAAACTGCGGTGATTGCTAACTTGATGTGTGAGCAGCCTCATAATGGCTGGGCATTTGAGCGCTTTACCAGTCAAGGGCCTCTGGCTCTGCTACCGATGAGCGGTGGCCGTACTTCGTTAGTGTGGTGCTTATCAGCAGAGCGCGCTGCCGAAGTGCAGCAATTGAGTGATACACAATTTATCGCTGAGTTGCAGCAAGTGGCTGGTTATCGTTTAGGTCGAATTAACAAGGTTGGCCAACGGGACAGTTACCCATTACAGCTGATGCGTACGGATCATATTGTGCGTCATCGCAGCGTGGTGCTGGGCAATGCTGCCCATGCGCTGCATCCTATTGCCGGGCAAGGGTTCAACTTGGGCATGCGAGATGTTCAATGTCTGGTTGAGTTGATTAAGCAAGCCAAAACGGTGAACAGTGATATTGGCGGCTACGAGCTGTTACGCCAGTATCGCGATCAGCGGGAGCCGGATATCCAGCAAGTGGTTCAGTTTACCGATGGTCTTTGTCGGTTGTTTTCCAACGGCTCTCGTGTCTTGGCACTATCCAGAAGTAGCGGGTTGGCCGCATTACAGTTTATTACGCCATTACAGAAACCAGTGGCAGAGCTGGGTATGGGCTTAGTCGCCCGCTCGTTCTTGTCTGGCCATTCGCCGACATGATCACGATTTTAAGGAATGATAGATGAGCAGTTTTGACTTGATCATTGTCGGCGGCGGCATGGTCGGCCTAAGTTTGGCGGCGGCGCTGGCTGACAGTGAACTTCGCGTGGCCTTGGTTGATAAAGGCGAAGCACCGGTTGTCCCGAGTGGCGAGTTCAGTCATCGTGTCAGCGCGTTGAACCATGCCAGCGATAGTTTTTTGCAACGTATTGGCGCATGGCAATATCGAGATCAAAGCCGTCTAACTGCATACCGCGAAATGGCAGTTTGGGAAAAAGATAGCTTTGCCAGAATTGGCTTTAACAGCGATGACTTGGGCGTCGATTATCTTGGTCATATCGTTGAAAATAGCCACCTCTGTTATGCTTTGCATCAGCGTTTAACCCACGCCACTAATATCCAATTAATGTATGGGGTGGCACCGGAAAAGCTCACCGTCGGCGAGCGAGATGCCTGGCTACTGCTTGATAGCGGCGAACCGATCTCTGCACCGCTGGTCGTGGCCGGTGATGGCGCTAATTCATGGCTACGTAAACAAGCACAGCTGCCGTTAACCTTTTGGGATTATGATCATCATGCCATTGTTGCGACAGTGAAAACCGAACAGCCTCACCAAAGCACGGCTTACCAGACCTTTTCTGCCAGTGGCCCGTTGGCTTTTTTACCGCTACCCGATCCGCATTTAAGCTCGATTGTCTGGTCACTGCCGCCCAGTGAAGCTCAGCGCCTGACATCACTGCCTCTTGACGAGTTTAACAAAGCGCTCGCCAGCGCGTTTGATATGCGACTGGGCCTTTGTGAAACGCTTAATGCACCCGTGGCGTTGCCGTTAACCATGCGCTACGCGCGAGACTGGAGCTGTGATCGTGTGGTGTTGATGGGGGATGCTGCTCACACCATCCATCCCTTGGCGGGGCAGGGGGTTAATTTAGGCTTTAAAGATGCCAGTGCTCTGGCGACTCACCTGTTAGCGTTGCAAGCTGAACATAAAGATTTTGGGCAACGCCGTCATCT
Organism: Corallincola luteus; assembly: GCF_004336975.1. NCBI lineage: Bacteria > Pseudomonadati > Pseudomonadota > Gammaproteobacteria > Alteromonadales > Psychromonadaceae > Corallincola > Corallincola luteus. The sequence continues at coordinate 126,666 of NZ_SJXE01000008.1, read as the reverse complement.
ACGCAGTTATGAACGTGAGCGCAAAGCTGAAACCGTGGCGATGATAGCTGCAATGGAAGGGATCAAGCGTCTATTTAGTTTGGACATTGCACCATTGAAGTTTGTCAGAGGCATAGGTATGCGCGGAGTTGACGAGTTGTCGCCGCTCAAATCGTTGTTGGCGAAACTGGCGATCCGTGGTGTGACATCGTAGCTTGGATAGATCAAGGCAAGGGATTGATTACCGAATGCATTTTGTGATTTTCGTGGTTGAACTCTAACAATTCCGTCTTCTCTCCTTAAAACCAACTGTTTTTGCTTGAATTATCCTAGGTAGGCTGTTTTTATTAACATTAACTTAACTGGTTAGCGGGTTGGATGTTCTCAATGGTCACTAGTAGCCGACTCGGGCTTATTGCTTTGATGGGTCTTTTATTTGCGCCGATGTCGCAAGCGGATACCACTGAAGAGTTTCCCTTACTGGGCTTAGGTGCGAAATACGGTATTGATGACTTTAGTGATGGCCATGACATCGAGAATCAGGCCGTTTACGCTAATCTCGGCACGCCGTGGGATTGGCAAGTCAGTGATAATATACGCATGGACACAGAGGTTCAGTCGACATTGGGTCGCTATAAGGTCGATGAAGACTATTTTGGTTACTTGATGTTTGGTGTAGATCTACGTTTTCAGTATGCAGATTTTCCTGTGGTGGTGAAGTTGGGTACCGCACCTACTTATCTGTTTGATGATGAAAGCGAAGAGTTCGATGCAGGCGGCCCTTTGCATATGACAACGCACCTCACCGTGCTTGCCAATCCTGTTAAATGGTTAGATATTGGCGTGACCTATCAACACACCTCAAATGCCGGCACCAATAAAGAAAACCCAGGTATCGATGTGCTGTCGCTTGATGTTTCCTATCGTTTTTAAATAAAGCATTCACTTCTTTTTACTGTCCTGACGATAAAACTAAGCGTTAGCACCGTCACGTTTTACTTACCATACGGCCTTTTTCATCTCCACGTCAGGACGCCAGCTCTGAGTTTTAGGTGACGGGGCTGTTTGGATCGCAGTTCCTGACGATGCATACCTATTCAGTACCGGCTAGTTATTTAACTTATTACTTTTTTTGCATTTTTACGTGTCAGCTATTTTATTTAAACGAGGTTAGTTGGTTGTCACAAGGGAATTGCTTTATGTCGGTTGCTCATCGGTTGAGCTGGTTCGCGTGTCTCTGTGCTTGTTATTCCTCTCCTTTAATAGCTGAAACCCGTACTCAATTTCCATTGGTGGGCGTGGGCGTAAAATACGGTAGTGCTGATTTTAGTAGCAGCCATGATGAAGAAGTGGCTGCCATATATGCGTCATTGGCAACCCCCTGGTTTTGGCAAGTCGGTGAACACCGGAGTATTAGCACTGAAATCACTTTTACTGGTGGACGGTATGATATTGACGGAGACGACTTTTGGCATGTGGCGATCGGCCCTACATTCAAGGTCCGGCAAAGGGATTTCCCTGTGCATATCAAGCTAGGTATTGCTCCAACCTATCTTTTTGATGATGAAACTGAAAACTACGATGCAGGTGGTGAACTGCAGTGTACATTTCTTCTCGGTGCGGTGTTCGTTCCTTCTGAACAGTGGCATTTAGGTTTAACGTATCAACACACATCCAACGCTGATACCAATAAGAACAACCCAGGTATTGACGTATTAGCCATCGATATTGCTTATCGTTTCTGAGTTTCAGGTAAATTAACGCCTTGGTTAGCCGACATAACTCAGGCTTTGATTATGTCTATTTTTGCTATGCCGCTGGCTGGGGGAGAGACGTATTCTGGCATTTGGCAGCAAAATGTCGTCAACACTTTACAGTTTTGACCTAAATCAAAGTCAAACGACCTCAGTTAGCTATTTCTCCGACTAATATCGACAGGTATAATCCGCGACCAACAGATCCCCCCGTTGGAGCATGGCAATGTCGCAGAAAACTGTGTTATTCGATAAGCATTTGGCCGCTAACGCCAAAATGGTTGATTTTCATGGCTGGGAAATGCCGATCAACTACGGTTCACAGATCGAAGAGCACCACGCTGTTCGCCGAGCCGCAGGTATGTTTGATGTGTCGCACATGACCATCGTTGATTTGACCGGCGCTCGCACCCGCGATTTTCTGCGTTATCTGCTAGCTAACGACGTTGCCAAACTCAAAGTTGAAGGCAAAGCCCTGTACACCGCGATGTGTAACCCGGAAGGCGGTGTGATTGATGACCTTATCGTCTATTTCCTTGGTGAAAACTGGTTCCGTCTGGTAGTGAATTCCGCGACCCGAGAAAAAGATCTGGCGTGGATCCGTCAGCAAGCTGAAGCCTTTACGGTTGAAGTAAAAGAGCGCCCGGAGTTAGCGATGATCGCGGTACAAGGACCAGAAGCCAAAGCCAAAGCTGCTACTGTATTCAGCGCCGAGCAAAATGCTGCCGTTGATGGCATGAAGCCGTTCTTTGGTGTGCAAGCCGGTGATCTATTTATCGCCACCACAGGGTATACAGGGGAAGCCGGTTACGAAATCGTTGTACCACAAGATCAAGCTGCGGCGTTATGGCAACAACTGCTGGATGCTGGTGTTGCGCCTTGTGGCTTAGGTGCCCGTGATACCTTGCGCTTAGAAGCGGGTATGAACTTATATAGTCAGGATATGGATGAGCAAACCTCACCACTGGCTGCGAACATGGCTTGGACTGTAGCGCTAGAACCGACTGACCGTGATTTTATCGCCCGTGATGTGCTGGCAAAACAAGCCGCCGAGGGCACGGAACAACTGGTCGGTTTGCTACTCGAAAGCAAAGGCGTGCTGCGTGGCGGACAAGCTGTCAAAGTTATTGCCGAAGATGGTACCGAGCATAAGGGGATGATTACCTCTGGTACATTTTCACCAACACTGACTAAAGGGATCGCCATGGCGCGTATTCCATCGGTCACGGTTGCTTCAGTTGAGGTGGAAATGCGCAAAAAGTGGGTTACAGTAAAGCTGGTTCCCCCGGTCTTCGTCCGAAACGGTAAGCCTGTGGTTTAAGCGTCTGAATTGGTTATAAGAACAGAGAATTTAAGAAGGAAGAACTGATGAGCAATGTGCCTAGCGAACTCAAATATGCCGCCACCCATGAGTGGGTACGGAATGAGCATGACGGTACTTACGTGGTAGGTATTACCGAACACGCCCAGGGCCTGCTGGGTGACATGGTATTTGTTGAGCTGCCAGAAGTGGGCGATGAAGTAGATGCCGGCGACGATGTGGCCGTGTGTGAGTCAGTGAAAGCTGCTTCCGATATCTACGCGCCGATCAGCGGCGAGATCGTTGCAGTGAACGAAGAGCTGGAAGGTGCGCCAGAGAAGATCAATGCCGACCCCTACGGTGATGGCTGGATCTTTGCCATCAAACCTTCTGACGAAGAAGAGTTAGAAGCCTTGATGGATGCCGAGAGCTACCAAAACACTCTCGACGAAGATTAATTAATCGAATAATAGATAAGGCCTCGGTGGTTGCCGGGGCCTTATTGATTTTTATCCCTGACGCAGTAATTCAGACAGGTGCCCCTAGATGACGTCACTTTCAAATCGCCCCCTTCATGAACTGGAACAAAAAGATATGTTTGTTCGTCGCCATATTGGCCCCAGCGATGCTGAGATAGCGCAGATGCTGGAACAAACAGATGCCAGTTCGCTTGATGATTTGATGACCCAGACGGTACCCGGTCCGATCCGTTTGCCACAACCACTGGCGACCGGAGAGACTAAAACCGAACAGGAAGTGCTGGCTTACCTGAAAAACGTGGCCGCCAAGAACGTCATCGCTAAATCCTACATAGGTATGGGTTATCACCCGACGTTAGTGCCTAACGTTATCTTGCGCAACGTGATGGAAAACCCCGGCTGGTACACGGCCTATACGCCCTATCAGCCAGAGATCGCCCAGGGGCGATTAGAATCCTTGCTTAACTTCCAACAGCTGAGCATGGATCTGTCAGGGATGGAGCTGGCCAGTGCTTCACTGCTGGATGAAGCCACTGCGGCTGCCGAAGCGATGGCATTAGCTAAACGTGCAGGTAAGAGCAAATCTAACCTGTTCTTTGTGGCTGATTCCGTACACCCACAAACCATCGACGTGCTGCAAACCCGCGCCGAAGCGTTTGGTTTTGAGCTGGAAGTTGGCCCCGCAGCAAGCGTGACCGAGAAAGATGTGTTTGGTGCACTGTTCCAGTATCCCACCAGTCAGGGTGATATCAGCGATATCAGCGCGCTGATTGCTGCGGTACAAGCGGGCAAAGGCGTCGCCTGTGTTGCTGCCGATATCATGAGCCTATTGCTACTGAAATCACCGGGTGAACTGGGTGCCGACGTGGTATTGGGCTGCGCCCAGCGTTTTGGTGTGCCTATGGGTTATGGTGGCCCACACGCTGCCTTCTTTGCGACCCGTGATAAATACAAGCGTGCATTACCGGGGCGTATTATCGGTGTGTCGAAAGACACCAACGGTAAGACCGCACTGCGCATGGCGATGCAAACCCGCGAGCAACATATCCGCCGCGAAAAAGCCAATTCCAACATCTGTACTGCCCAGGTGTTACTCGCCAACATGGCGGCGTTTTATGCGGTTTACCATGGCCCTGAAGGGCTGAAAACCATCGCTGAACGTATCCATCGTTATACCGATATTCTGGCGTTGGGCTTAAGCAAGAAAGGGATGACTCCGGTGAATGGCCACTGGTTTGATACCCTGACCTTAGATCTAGGCGAAGCCAAGGCCGATATTGTTGAACGTGCGCAACAAGCGGGGGTTAACTTCCGCTTAGATCTGGATGGCAAAGTCGGCATCAGCCTAAACGAAACCGTGATCCGTGCAGATATCGAGCAACTGTTCGCTATCTTACTGGGTGATAACCATGGCCTTTCTGTGGTGGAACTCGACGCCGAACTGACCAGCGCAGGTAGTCACTCTATTCCGGCGGAACTGCTCCGCGACAGCAAAGTGCTGCAACACCCCGTCTTCAACAGCTACCACAGCGAAACCGAGATGCTGCGCTATATCAAGCGGCTGGAAAACAAAGATCTGTCGCTCAACCATTCGATGATCTCGCTGGGTTCATGCACCATGAAGCTCAACGCCACCGCCGAGATGATCCCAGTGACCTGGCCTGAATTTGGTGAACTGCACCCATTCTGCCCGCCAGAACAGGCAGTGGGTTATCGTGAAATGATCGATGAGCTGTCTGACTGGTTGGTCAATATCACTGGTTACGATGCTATCTGCATGCAGCCTAACTCCGGTGCGCAGGGTGAATACGCAGGCTTACTGGCTATCCACAAATACCATGAGAGCCGTGGCGAAGGTCACCGTAACGTCTGCTTGATCCCTGCCTCAGCCCACGGCACCAACCCGGCATCGGCACAGATGGTGAGCATGAAAGTGGTGGTGGTTGCCTGCGACAAGCAGGGCAATGTCGATATGGATGACTTGCGCGCTAAGGCCGCAGAAGTGGCCGAGAATCTGTCATGTATCATGATCACTTATCCGTCTACCCACGGCGTCTATGAAGACACTATTCAAGAGATCTGCGATATCGTCCACGAACATGGCGGTCAGGTGTATCTGGATGGCGCCAATATGAACGCACAGGTAGGCGTGACCTCACCGGGCTTTATCGGTGCCGATGTATCGCACCTTAATCTGCACAAAACCTTTTGTATTCCCCACGGTGGTGGTGGCCCGGGCATGGGCCCTATCGGTGTGAAAAAGCACCTAGCACCGTTTGTAGCCGGGCATACGCAATTTGACCTGGGCAATAGCAACAGCGCCGTCTCAGCGGCACCGTTTGGCAGCGCCAGTATCTTGCCTATCTCATGGGTATACATCGCGCTGATGGGCGGTATCGGCCTGAAAAAAGCCACCGAAGTGGCGATCCTCAATGCCAACTATCTGGTGGCCAAGCTGAAAGGGCACTTCCCGATCTTATATACTGGCCAGAACGACCGTGTGGCTCACGAATGTATTCTGGATCTGCGCCCACTCAAAGAGGCCACCGGCATCAGCGAGATGGACGTGGCCAAGCGCTTAATCGACTACGGCTTCCACGCACCCACCATGAGCTTCCCGGTAGCAGGCACGCTGATGGTAGAGCCCACTGAGTCAGAAGCGAAAGTGGAACTGGATCGCTTTATCGAAGCGATGCTGTCTATTCGTGAAGAGATCAGCAAAGTAGAGCAGGGCGAGTGGCAACTGGCCGACAACCCGCTGGTGAATGCGCCGCACACCCAATACGACATTATCGAAACCGACTGGCAGCGCAGCTATGACCGCAAAACCGCCGTCTATCCGGTAGCAGCCGTTAAAGCCAACAAGTTCTGGCCATCGGTAAACCGCATCGATGATGTGTTCGGTGACCGCAACCTGTTCTGCGCTTGTGTGCCGATGAGTGAGTATGAGTAGGGGTTAGTTTTTTGAGGATCATTAATTAAGTTGGTTAACGATTTAATGAAGATGGTTATCTTAATGAAGTTGGTTAACTTCTGAGTTTTAGACTGAAAAAGCGAACCGGTAGGTTCGCTTTTTCTCTTCTGGCTAGCTAGTCCAAGAGTTTGATAATGACTCTGCTTGCTTTAACACAAGCTCTACAGCTTCAGCGGCTTTGTCAGGTGGATATTTGTAACGCTGCAATGTACGCCGCACCAGTATTTTTAATTTAGCTCGAACACTGTCACGAACCTGCCAGTCAACCGTGGTTGACTTCCTGAGTTTGTCAGTAATTTCTACAGCAATCTTCTTAAGGATCTCATCTCCAAGTTCACGCACTGCGCTTTCATTGTTGGCCAGAGCATCATAAAACGCGATTTCATCTGGATTTAACCCCAGTTCAGCCTCGCGCATCATTTCTTCCTGAAACTCTTTGGCCATTTGAATAAGTTCTTCAATTACCTGAGCTGTTTCAATGGCGCGATTATTGTACTTTCTAAGCGTTTCTTGCAAGCGGTCTGCGTATTTCTTCTCTTGCACAACGTTATTACGTGTTTTCGCTTTAATGTCATCCTTGAGTAGTTTTTCAAGTAACTCAATGGCCAAGTTGCGCTCCGGCATCTGTCGCACGTCTTCTAAAAACTCATCCGATAGCAAACCAATATTGGGCTTGTCCAAGCCACAAAGTGCGAACACGTCAGCAACGCCTTCGGCGATCACTGCGTTATCTAGGATCTGTTTCAGTGCCGAGATCTTTTCTTCCTGAGTACGCTTTTTATCAACGCTGGTAAACTTGCTAATAGCGGCCTTAATGGCTGAGTAAAAGGCGATTTCTTTCCTTAATTCTTTAGCTTCATCCAAAGTACTGCATAGTGAGTATGATTTTGTTGCTGCCAACACTAAGTCTAAGAAACGCTTTTTACCATCCTCTAAGCCGAGTACATAGTTAGCGGCAGGCACCAAGAGTTTGTGCGCTTGCGTTTCATACCCTGATATGTCCAAACCATCGGATTTTGGAGTTTTCCCGAACATGCCACGGATAGCATCAATTTTTTCTAAAAGAATTGAAAACGCTTCTTCTGCATTGAGTGTTGGCTCGCCTTTACCTTTAGAGTCTGTATAGGTTTTTAATGCTTGCTTAAGTTCATTGGCTATTCCGATGTAATCAACGACTAGCCCGCCAGGCTTATTTTTAAACACACGGTTAACCCGAGCAATTGCCTGCATCAAGTTATGGCCTTTCATCGGCTTATCTACATACATGGTGTGACAATAAGGCGCATCAAACCCCGTTAACCACATATCCCTGACAATGACCAACTTCAGTGGATCGTTAATATCCTTAAAGCGCTTTTCTAAGCGTTTTTTCGTTTTTTTGTTATAGATATGGGGTTGCAGAAGTGGCTTATCCGAAGCAGATCCTGTCATAACAATCTTAATGGCGCCTTTTTCAGGATCATCCGAATGCCATTCAGGACGCAATGCAACAATCTCATTATAAAGGTGCGCACAGATATCACGGCTCATGGCCACTATCATGGCTTTACCATCCATAGTGGCATTGCGTGTCTCAAAGTGCTCGATCAAGTCAGCCGCAACTTGGCTTAATCTAGGAGTCGCACCAACAAGCTTTTCAAGACGGCTCCATTCCCCCTTAGTTTTCTCACGGTTGCTGACGTCCTCTTCATCCTCGACCACTTCATCAACTTGATCTGACAACTCGGCGATTTCAGCGTGGTTCAAATCAAGCTTTGCCAAGCGTGACTCATAATAAATAGGAACAGTTGCGCCATCATCTACTGCATCTTGAATGTCGTAGATGGACACATAGCCACCAAAAACGGCGCGAGTGTCTTTGTCTTCTTGCGAAATGGGTGTGCCAGTAAAACCAATAAAAGAAGCAGATGGTAGGGCATCGCGCATATGCTTAGCATAACCAAACTTATATTGGCCATCCGCACTTAGAGTGGCTTTCAGGCCATATTGGCTTCGGTGTGCCTCATCTGAGATAACAACAATATTGTGACGATCATTGAGAATTGGATGATGTTTCTCATCGTCAAGCAGGGCAAACTTTTGTACTGTGGTAAAAATGATACCGCCGGATTCTCTTTCAGCTAATAACTGTCTTAACGCATCTCGGTCAGATGCTTGAACAGGCGTTTGCTTCAAGAGCTCAACTGCGTTGCAGAACGTGGCATAGAGCTGACCATCTAGATCATTGCGGTCAGTAACGACAATCAGCGTTGGGTTATTCATAGCCTTTTGCTGAAGCAACATACCGGCATAGCAACACATTGAAATACTTTTGCCGCTGCCTTGAGTGTGCCAAACCACACCTGCTTTTTTACTACCAGGTACAACCTCATCACCATAGGTTGCCCGCTTCTCTGTTACGCCATCAATTTGCTGAGCCGCAATGACTGTCGCCTTTACCGCTTCTCGCACAGCATGAAACTGGTGATAACCAGCAATCTTTTTAATGATCGTCTCACCGTCTGTTTCAAACAATACAAAAAATCGTATGTAATCCAGCAGTAACTCACGATCAAAAAAACCACGAACCATGGTTTCTAGCTGCCACTCCAGTAGCGGTTTATCGTTTTCACTTTTAATAGTGCGCCAAGGCATAAAACGCTCTTGGTTAGCAGTTAGAGAGCCTACCCGAGCGGTGTAACCATCACTGACTACTAACGCCTCATTGAAAATGAAAAGGTCTGAAACTTCATCTTTATAGGTTTGCAGCTGATTAAAGGCATCCCAAATATCGGCATTTTCATCGCTTGGGCTTTTCAGCTCAAGCACAGCAATCGGTAAGCCGTTGATAAAACAAATGACATCAGGCCGACGTGGCTGTTTAGTGCCAGTAATCGTGAACTGATTGACAACTGAAAAGGTGTTGTTGTTTAGGTTATCGAAATCAATGATAAAAGCATGGTCTGCAATTGGCTCGCCATCGTCTTTTTTATATTCAACAGGCACACCTTCCAATAACAACCGATGAAATGCGCGGTTGTTGGTGATTAAATCCAAACTTTCAGGTTTTAAAACAATCGCTTTAAACTGCTCGTAGCAATGCTCAATCTGTATGGCAGGAAGGTGTTTATTGATCGTTTCAAATGCCGTTCTAAGTTGACCATCCAATACCACTTGCGCGTAGTCATTACGAAGTGGGCTGTCGCTATCTGGGGCAATATCAGGGCCATGCAAAACATCCCAACCACCCTCTTGAAACCAGTCTAAGCAGATGCTTTCTAATTGCTCTTCGTTCATTGGTTATTCCCTCCACCCACAACTTCTAAAATATTCTCGACTATGGTATCCCTCGCATTCACGGGGTAACCATACTTACGCAATAATACGCGGGTGGCATTTTTCATTTCGGCTTGCACCGTGTCGCGAGCTTGCCAATCCACTACCATTGATTTTGAAAGGTACTTATTCAACTCATCGGCAATTAGCTGAATTCGACTGGGTTCTACTTCTTGGCTTTCAGGCGTGGACGTCAGTAATCCGAGAATAGAACCAGCATTTTGACCCAATGGCAGTGAAGGTTGTTCTGGCTGCCCAGCTTCAACAATTAAGGGTTCACGGACAGGCTCAATTGGTTGTTGCTGCAAGGCTTTATCACGCTCAATCTCCGCCATAAAAATGTTGCAATAATCAGCCGCGCCAATTAAATCGGGGAATAAACTGGCGTGATGAACATTCATACGTCTAAGGTGTTTTAAACACTCTTGCTGTTCTTCGTTTTTGATGTACACCTTGCAGATATATTTAGCAAGAATGCCTGATTGCTCTCCTTCAGCCGCTGTTTTTAGTTCGTCATCTGGAAAGTCTTCATCGGTTAACACTTCGGTTAACTTGTTTTCAATCGTGGCGTCATAAGGCGAAAAGGTAAACAGCCCAGCTTGGCTCACCAAGCGGCCATGGTCGTCTTTTTTCGGCTCAAATACGCGAATATCCGGGCAAAGTTCATCATCTGATATAAAACTTTTATTGAGAATATAAACCGCACGGTAAGGATTATCTTTTTCGTCTTGCTGGTCTTCTTTGGCAAAAGCAAAAAACAGGGCTACATAAGGCGAGTAGGTCCAATCTAGCAACGGAGTCATCAAACCGTGGTGTTGGCCGATTGACCAAAGCTCATCGTGCTCACGTTCATCCCCATCATCTAACAACGAATGATCAGAGATTCGCCCACGAATTGCCTTACGGAACATATCCAACTGACGCTTAGCTAGCTCCTCTGTTACGATGTCATTTTTCGTCATACGTGCTAAAGTTGGCGTCATTCCCCAGTCGTACATACGTTGCCCACGAAAAATAAACTGGGTATCAATACGATTAAAAAAAGGGCTTTCCAATAGTGAAGTAAAGTCCCGCCAGTGTTCAATTTTGGTTACCGGAATTCGTCCACTTGGCTGTTCTGGCAGAATATCAAAGCTTTTTTCTGGGTGTTCGCTATTCCAAACAGGTATTTTACTGGCATCAAAAGCTGAGGCTGTCATGCAACGACCTCACTCATTAAATTGATTTCTCCGGAAAGCAGTTTAGGAAGTAAAGTATCTCTTAATTCAGCTAACTCTAAAGACTCCTTTCTGCCGGCGCCCACACCATTCAATAAGGATTTACAAATATTCTCAAAATTTTCCATTAACTCTAAGGTGGGCTTAATCAGCTCTATATTTTTTAAGTGTGACGAAGGGCGAGCTATTGATGGGACTCCAACTTGTGACGCATTTGAAAGCAAGACGTGCTGGCCGTAATTTGACTTGAAGAAAAAAACGAGATAATAAGGTGATGCTCTTTCTCTATCTACTCTTAAATAGAACTGACGCTGAGATATAACATATTCATCGTAAGTTGTGTTTTCGGGGATTAAGGACACTTGTCCAATATTCCCAGCATGAGTAAAAACTATATCTTCAGAATGGACACACGAGTTTTTCAGTTTGTTAGCATGTCCAGTTGAAATAAAATTATGATTACCTTCTGTGAGCAATGTTTCTTTTAAGTGGTGACCGCTAATAATTGGAACGCCATTATCGACAAAAGTAGAAACTTTTATATTGGAACCAAATGGACCCATTGCAATCTTTTCGGCAAGTTGTTCAGTTTTTACAACCTCCCAGCCCTCAGGTATCTCTCCAAGCTCAGAGTCTTGCATTGCCGCAGGAAACAGCGCGGCGGTTTGAGCGAGTTTGTTAAATGCCTCGGGATTGCTGGCTTTTAGACTATTTAGTTCATCAATTGTTTTGGCAGAAATAACACGCATGGCAGCCAGTTCGGCATCGTCAGCGCTACCACCCGCTGCCAAGGTTTCCATCTTGGCTTTGACCGGATCAAAATCGACAAACCAACTTTTAAACAATGCTTGGGCGATTTGCTCTAGGGTTTGGTTGGTTTGTGTGTTTACTGCAATTTTGTCTCTAAGATGGTTAAGGGTTCGGTTTAGCGATCTACGCTCATCTATAGGCGGAATCGGTATTTCAATTGTATCTAAGTTAGCTTTGTTTAACTTAGGCTGTACCGCACCTGTTATGTATGGGGTAAGGTCTAAAGTTGAAAAATAGTACTCTAAATAATCTAAGATTCCTTCTTCTTTTTCTTCCAGTATGTGCGCGTGGTTATTTACCCAGAACTTACCGTGAGCTTGAAAAGCAATTGGTGTTTTCCTTGTTCTAAGGTTTTCGCCATCTTCAGAGATTAATAAATAAGAACCGTCAAATATGTAATCATCAATATAGTCAACGACACCTGATGCCCCATAGTAGGGAAATTCACCTTGTCGTTTGGCTCTATCTAAGCTTTTCAGTGGTATACGTTTATTGTTCCGAAAATATGCAACATCTGATATTTTTTTAAGAGGCCAATTAGAACTCATAACCAATCCCCGCAAGATTATCCTTAATCGCCTTTTCTAAGCGGTCTGACTCTTCAAACTGCGATTTCAATTGCGCAGTTAATCGCAGCATTTTATCGGTGAATGGCTCGCTATCCTCTTCTGCATCGGCTGCGCCGACGTAGCGCCCCGGCGTTAATACATAATCATGCTTTTGCATGTCTGCTAGTTTGGCGCTAAAGCAAAAGCCTTTTTCGTCTTCGTAGCCTGTTCCAGATTGCCAAGCGTGGAAAATATCGGCTATTTTGCCAATATCATCATTGGTAAAGTCGCGCAGCACTCGGTCTTTCATAAATCCAAGATTACGTGCATCAATAAACAGGGTTTCACCACGGCGGTCACGCTTACCTTTTTGTGTTGGTGACGTACCGCCTTTTTTGTTTTTGGTTAAAAACCAAATACAGGCAGGGATTTGCGTATTGGTGAATAGTTGCCCTGGCAAAGCAACCATACATTCGACTAGATCAGCCTCAATCAATGCTTTACGGATTTCACCTTCGTTGTTGGTATTGGAGCTCATGGAACCATTAGCGAGTAATAAGCCCATTGAGCCGTTATCGTTAAGGTGGTGCAGCATGTGCTGTATCCAGCCGTAGTTGGCATTACCTTGCGGCGGTGTACCATATTTCCAGCGAGTATCGCCCTCCAGTTTGGCGTGCCACCAGTCTTTGATATTAAACGGCGGGTTGGCCATCACAAAGTCAGCACGCAGGTCGGGGTGTTGGTCATCTAAGAAGGTATCAGCATTCTTTTTGCCAAAGTTAAAGTCGATTCCGCGAATTGCCATGTTCATGGCGGCTAACTTCCAAGTAGTCGGGTTGCTCTCTTGACCATAAACAGAAATATGTTTGCGCTGTTCAGCTGCGTTGTAATGTTTATCAGCGGCATGAGCTTCTATGAACTTATCATTGCTCACAAAGAAGCCACCGGCCCCCATTGCAGGGTCATAGACTCGGCCTTGATAAGGCTGGAGCATTTCAACGATCAGTGTAACGATGCTTTTTGGAGTGTAATACTGGCCACCTTGTTTACCTTCTGCTAGGGCAAATTGGCCCAAGAAGTACTCGTAAACATGACCCAAAATATCTTTGCTGTGTAAATCGAGGTTTTCGCCGTTGTACTCTGGGTTACGGAAGCTAGTATCAGAGAAGCGGTTGATTAACTCAGTAAGGTTGTGATTATCTACCTCATAACGACTGATGCGAGGCAGAACCCCTTTTAGCTTGGGGTTGGCCAGCTTTTCATCAATCTTGTAGGTTTCGATTGCTTCTAATGCATTGTCGATGAGTTTAGAAATTGAGCTAAGTTTAAAAACTTCTTTTTCGTCATTAGGCCCGGCTGCTTGAATCTCAATTTCTGTACCAATAGGCAGCGCCGCTGTACTTTTAAGAAATTCCCAGCGTGACTGTTTTGGCACCCAGAAAACGTTTTTCTCTTGGTAGTATTCGTGCAGTTCTAACTCTGAGTTTACTGCTTCGTTGTACTCTTCGTCCGAGTCATAATCTTCACGAGGCATGAAATAAATATTGTCATCGCTATCGTCCTGAGTAAACAACTGACGTAACTCTTGTTGGCGCTCCTCGAAAGCATCAGATACATATTTCAAAAAAATGATACCTAGTACAACATGCTTATAGTTAGCGGCATCAAGGTTATTACGTAATTTATCAGCCGCTGACCAAAGTTTAATGTCTAGTTCTTTTAAAAATTGCTGTTCTGCATTATTCATGTGTGGTCTCGTTATTAATTCTCAAAAAATTCTTCGTCTATTTTCTTCAGGTGTAGCACCTGTTCGTCTCGGCTACCGATGTTGTAGCGAAGCATCAAACGCGCTAGCTCTTTGCCATTGATAAGCACGATGCGAGTACCCAGATCTTTAGCTGTTTGCATAGCCGATGATGTGAAATCGGATGTGGTAATGAAAATACCTTTTTGCGCTTTTTTTAAGTTCAAAGCTCCAAAGAAGTCTCGGATGTCACCTGCACTGATGTTATTACCTTCGGCATAACGCTTGGCTTGGATGTAGATTTGATCAACGCCTAGTGGATCTTGGTCTATTACGCCATCTACGCCATTGTCACCAGATTTACCTAGCGCATGTGCTGCGCCTTCTCCGCTACCTCCGTAGCCCATAGCCAGTAGCAGCTCGATTAACAGAGCTTCAAAGAAGGCCGGTGTGACTTTGCGAGTACGTTCCAAAATCTCTTCAGAAAGCGCATCGTTAATCTTCTTGTACGCTGCCCGCAATGCTTCATCAGGTGTGACGTCTTCATCGTTGGACTGCTGGGTTGATGGATCTTTAGACGTATTTTGCTGACCGACAAATTGGTGGTATTCGTCAAACTGCTTGAGGTAATTTACGTCAATAGTTGCGCCCGCATCATTCCGCGCGTCTATTCCCCGCTGGGTAATGACGAGGTGCGCGCGTCTCTTAGTTTCCAACAGTTTTGTTTTGGTCAGGTAGGTTCTGGCCCAGCCAACACGGTTGTCCAATATAGTTTGTTTTCCACTGGGGATCGTTTCGGCCCTTTCTTCCTCGCTGAGGCTGAACTTGTCCGCTAGCTCATTGATGACATCACGCAAACGAACCTCATGGCCGTTCGCCGCATTAGCGATCTCCAAAAATGGTCGCATAAATTGCTGGTAGCTGGGGATCACTGACGCTCCTTTATCCTTCATAAGCTTTGTTGTTAATATTCTTTAGCCGCAGGATTACTATCAATTCTCCGGTGTTCGAGAATAAGAGAAATTCCTTAAATGCTCAATGAGGTGGTGCACAAGATATGCGGTTTTCGTTGCAAGGATTATCAAAGATATGTTCTATCTCAATTCTGGCATTCTAGGCTCAGAAAACAAGCTTGCTGGCGCTGAAAGGCCACTTTGGGTGCCCATCTGATCAAAGGGGGCCAGAGTCATTGATTCCAACCCGTGTCCAAGATCACCACTGCTCAGTGGGGGACTCATTTCCTCGCTTAGATAAAGTAATTGTTAATATAGAGAACGCCGGTTGCTGTAAACACAATTTTTGTCTACATTCTCTACCTTAACGAGCTGATGGATATAGCTCTTTTTACCTCTTCATCTAAAGGGATTTAACATGTCAATTTTGCAGCTGAACGCTAGCGATAAAATTCTCGTCGAAAAAGTTACTAACGCACTCTCTGAGGCATCGGCTGAAAAATCAAATGAATTGATGGCTATGTTGGCTGCAGGAAGGGAGCCTGCATGGCTGCGCTTCACTAAAGGCGTTTATAATCATCCGATTACTTGGTGGGTTGGGATATTCCAACTACAAATGCAGTTGGGAGTTTGGGGGCATCAATGGCAGAGCAAGGCGGCTGTGCGCGCTAATTTACTTGCTCAACTTCAAAATCCACTGAAGCGTGAATTCAAGCAACTTTCTCATGGTGATATATCACCAGTGATCTCTTTGCTTGTGCGGTACAACCTTAAATATCGTAAAGCAGATATTGCAGGGCGTCTGCTTGGAGCGCAGTTCACTAACTACGCTAGTACTGGGGGCGCTATAGGTCAGCGGTATGTCAAAGGGAAGGCCAAGGCAGCAGTTAGTGGTGTGAATTTCGCGATATCAACATATGGTGCCGCCATCGCTGCTATTGCTAGTGGCATCACTGATCTGGAGTCAGTGTTACAGTCAGTCTTAACGGGGCGCCCCGAAATCGCACCAAGTAACTATCGTTCAAGTGTCGTTATCACTGTTTCAGATGAAGAGAGACAAGTTGTCGCAAACTTGAATTTAGCGTTAGTTGACGCACTGGAATACACTACGGTTACGTCTGCACCAGTTCCGATTAAAGAGTTTTGCCGACGCCCAGAAAACGTCAATTTGAAGGGACTTTGTAAATGAGTGAGCACAAACGAAATGGTTTTATGTCGGCAGTGAGATCTTTTGCTGCAGGTTATTTTTTAGAAGTCTATGTGCTTATCTTGGCCATTATCTGTTTACTTGTTTGGGCTCGTTTCGATTCGCTGATGGCGGGTGGTCTTGTCGCTGTGGTTGGCTTGGTTATGGGTGGTTTCTTGAGTGATAAAATAAAGGGTAACCTTAAGAAGGACGAGCAGTAAAAGCCTGCTGTGAGTTCTTTGAAATGGCTATGCCATTCTTTATCTTAAATGAGAGTGGTAAGAATGAATAAATGCATTGTATTCACCTCATTTGTTTTTTTGCTGTTCGGAGCTGGGTGTTCGGATTCCAGTACTCCGAGTAGAGACTTCTCTTTTGAGGTGCAGAGCCTGGATCTGGAGTCTCAAGATTCTGGTGTCTATGAAAGCGAAGTGGCCAAACTAAAAAAGCTTGCTGATAGCGACAACCCCATAGCGCAATACCGCTATGCTGATTTATTGCTTCATAAAGGCTCGGTTGGAGATGCCATCCCTTATTTACAACGCTCAATTGCGCTCGGCGAACAACACTCTGCTGAGTTACTGGGCATTCTGTATGTTAGAAACGATAACAAAAAAGATGATCTGGAAGGCTTCGAGTTACTTACTCAAGCTGCGGAATCTGGTCTTGGCACTGCGCAGCTTTACTTGGGGTTCTGCTTTACTTCTGATGAGTGCAAGTTGCCTCATAATACAGAGCTTTCTTACTACTGGCTGAACATGGCTAAGGACAACGGATCTTCTGAAACCAATCTCTTTATAGATGATGTTTCAGAGCTAATTCCAGATAAGGCGTTAGCAATGCAGCGATATGACGAGAACGTTAAGAAGGTCATCTGCGAGATGGATAGCAGCAGGTGTTATAGGCATATGTGAATGAGCGGTTGTTGAGTGATGGCCGCTCGCGGGACACCTTCCCGACGTGATGGTCAACCGATTCAGGTTTTGTGCTGTTGTATTGTGTTAGAGGGCTTTCAGGTGCGCTTGTTTACTATGAGACTGCTGGCTACAAGGCTGTTGTCGTGAGGGTATAGCTGTCAAGCAGTCGAACGGTGCATGTTGTAACGTCCACTTTCAGAAAAGTGGACGTTTGAAAAACTGCAATTTAGTTAGTTGAATTCAACGAAATCGTCGTCGGCGGAAGGTTTTGGAGGATTTTTCCGAAGGGAATCTTCGATTTCAGCCATATTGTCGTCCCACTCAGGCCAATTGGTTGTAAACGTATCCGTTATAACCCCTACACTTGTCCAGCCAACGACTTGTTGCTGTACGTCCCACACTTCACCATTCCAAAATGCAAAGTCACAGCTTCCGAAGCCTGTACTGTAATACACTGCAACTAGGTAGACGCCTTTTTGCTGGGGAGCGCCTTTTTTCCAGTCTATGTTTAGTTTGGTTTTCTTCATCAGAATTTGTCCCTAAATGATTCTGCCGCTGCTATCCATTCTCGCATTTGCTTCATATCTCTGGCTGTCTCATGCGCTTCTTCAGCAACAAAGTCGATGATGCAATAAGTATTTAGTCGTGTCGCCGCAACTGTGTATATTAGCGCTGCGTTACTGGTATTCCCACGCATCTGTATAGATTTTACTTTGTCGAGAACATGTAGGTGCTTTAGTTCCGCTCTTTCTGCATAGGGTTCAGGACGAATGTACCCTACATCCTTACCGAAGTAGTGAATGTATTCTCCACTCTTGTACTTGATAAAGTCTTTAACGAGCGCTGAAAGTGTTGAGTTTACTATGCCTTCCACTTTTAGGCGGGGATGAACGAAAACAGAGGCTTTACCAGCGGTCATTTTGCTAGCTCCTCAGGTTTTATTTCTACGAACTGCTGATTCTTTTCAGACTCTTGTTTCTTTGATTCTCGAACACGTTCGAAGCTTTTGCGAACTCGTTCGATATTGGCGTCGTGAGGAATAAAATGGTGAGATTGGCTCTTAGGGGACTGTCCCATGGTTATCATCCTTGAATATGTGCGCACCACTCCTAGTGCGCGGTGAATTATTGCACACAGGTGTTTGCGGAACAAACGCAATTTTGGCGTTGAGAGTTAATCATGATGCGAACTTTTAACGTCCAATAAGTTAACTAGTTATGGCTTGTTTGGGTTCGCTCGTTATCGACAGATTACCTTGAACGTTGGATACTAATATTTCCTTCTAACACATAGGTGTCCAATGACTAACGAGCGTGAAAATGGTCTAAACCGGCTTCGCCAAAAAGCAGAAGAGATGCGAAAAAACCTGAAGGTACCACCTATCGATGAGGATGAGCCTACAGGTTTGTTTTCTGGTGGCCCCGAACATTTAGACATCGAAGACGAGAAAGAAGATAAAGCGTAAGTCGCATTAGCTTATGGCTGTTACAGCTCATCAGAGCCATGAACACTGCTGTTGCTGCTATTTCCTGAGCTATTATCAGCGTGAATAGCATGTGCCAGCGAACTCATATCAAACTCACGCTGGCGACCAAAGACCACTTCAGAAATATCACGCTTCATAGATGCGTAGCTGGTGTCTACCCCCGCAGTGCTGCAGGCTCTAGCGCTTACTTGGGGGGAGCAGTACATAGCGTAAGCGTAACAGTTGTTTGCTGACATATGACTGGTTGATCTAATTAACCTCTTCCGTTTAAGGGCGCGCTCAACTTCACGCTTTGAGTAGTATCTTTTCTTGCCGTACTGAGCCCTTAGATCTTTAAGCAATCTCGTAAGCTGTCTGATTTTCCATCGCCTAAAAAGACGTTTAAGCATCGTAAACTTCCTTATTGAGCAAAGCGTTAACACAACGAAATAGCCCGGCGGTAGCTTGATGTTATAATGACATTCCTGCTGCAGCACGAGAGAAAACATCAGTTTCTCGCTCTTGTTGAGCTCAATCCGGTGGGACACCAGTCACTCGCTCGATGGGATGGATGATGTTCTACAAGTCGCTTTTCATTTCGTCAGGTGAAAAAGTGAGTGTGTTTTGCTTTCTGTTGAGCTGCGAGAGTTAGTGAAAGCTCCTTAAAAAAGCGCCATGAAACAAGCATGAAGTCATGTAAAACTACTGACCGCAATATACAGCTATCTCGTCTGTCTTTGGTGTTTCGGCTTTAAAAGCCGAAATGGACGCAGGGATAACTTCACCGTTATAGGTCATAGCGACATACTCATAGTACTGAGGTTCAACCGCTTCCGAAATGATAAAGCTAGGGTGCCCCTTTTTTGCAAAAAATACCGTGTAGTCAGACACATTGAATTCGGGATGATCGCTGGAATGATAGACTCTAATCTTATCCGCGTTAGCCATGGCAAAGTCATTTAGATAGGCTGACCAATCAGCGTACCACTCGCTATCGTCAGGCTTTGTATTTCCCACTACAGCGATAGCATCCCCAGAATGATATTGTTGGCATATAGCTGCCGTGTCTTTTACCGCGCTAGTCGTCGCCTCACATGCAACACAGCCAGCGAGTAGCAGCACGGAAATAATAGTTCTTAAAAACATTGTGGTGTCCTCATTAAACGACAAGTGGAAGCATGTGGTTGTTGACAACAGAGTGAATCGACCAGCCTTTCGTAGACCACTCGTTAGTTGTAATTTCTAAGTTTCTCATAAGCCAGCGGAGGCATGTCTCCAACGTTGCTGGATTGTCTGGCTGAGAGCATCAATGCTAATTTTTCCCTGCTCCGTTAAATCCGGCCATTCGTACCTTTTCAAGACTGGTGCTGGCCATCGCAGCGATCTCTTGCGGAAAGACTGGCACCTTTGATTTGCTCCAGTTTAAGCAGGCTCGCGGGCCCCCCCGACGCGATGGTTAACTGATTCAGATTTAATGCTTTTAACACTACCTCTACTGGACTTGAGGAACACTTGTTGAGAGGGTGAGGGGTGGGGGCTGAGGCTTGCCTCCAATAGAAAAGGCTCATGTTAGGTAACCCATGCGCCTTTTTGCATTTGTTACCTGACTAAATTCGCTTCGGGAAAAAGACCTCTTTTGTTTTTCCTGAACGAATCAATGCATGCATCGTGCTTGCGAACATGACGGGATCTGTTTCGAGCAGTTTGATTCTGTCCAGGTACTCAGACAGGTAACCTGACACCAAGAACAGCAGCATATCCACACCTTTTAGGTCGTATCGCATCAGTTGCCAAAGTCGGGGGCAGTCTTGTTTTAGTCGACGGCTGTATGATGCGCAGTCAGCTAACATACCATTCGCTTGTAGTAGACCAGCTAAAACCGTTGCCAAGTTGCCTTTGGCTGCTTTTCTTAGGGCTCTGAATTCTTTTTTAACTTTTCTGCTTAAATCAGGCGACTTAAGTATTTGAAGAGAGATGTTGTAGATGATGATGGAGGTGAGTGCTTGCGTGGTTCTCACGCCTATCTGTTTACCAATGATTCGACCGCTGGTACCTTGCAACAGGCTTTGGGCGTCTGCCAAGTCGGGTAACGAGGGGGTCGGAATAATGCCTAGTTCGCCAGCCACTTTCAGAAAGCCCTTGTCGTAATCTGTGGGTACTTTAATGGCACCCGCTTTAGCGACCGCATGAATGTATTCATGTGGCAACAAAGAGACATAGGTGCTGACAACCGTTGTTACACACTGTGCCACGGGACTAAGAATGGCAGCAATATCCAGGTCCATCGATTTGCGTATTACCGCCGTAAACGCATCCAATACGACAAGGTTTTCTCCCCCGACCTGTTTGAATCGCTCTTCGCCTGCTAACCCTAATCCTTCTGCGGTTCTCGTTGCGCCTTGGGCGATACGTGTCGGCTTTTTAATTGCCTGTGCGTGAACGCCGTCAACGACACCCGCAAGTAGCGTAGATTGGTCGTTTAGACTACCTATGAACACATCGTATGACGTATCGGCTGTGACACGCCGGTATGAGGGGGTGTGGCACCCAAAGTCGCATGCTTCCCACTTTCGTTGGTAGAAGGCGTCGTTTTCCATATGTTGGACATTGGAGAAGGGGAGAGCTTTGTACGCTTGAACGTACTTCTTAACACCCAGTTCGCTAACTAAGTTTCCATCATGAGCCATGAGTAATTCCTTTTACTATTTGTTGTTGATGCTATCTATCAGCTGATTAAATTGAGCAAGAATCCTTTCTTTGCTTTCAAGGGGAGTATGAAGCGTGACATACGATTGATGATCCACATATTGCATCTCAATCACTTCGACATAGTAGGCTGTGTCTAGCTCGTCATTGAGATTAACTTCGACAAAGTAGCCTCGGCCCTGCTGGCGATCGACTTCACCGTGAGTGAGTTTGACTGAATCGCGCTGTGCCATGGGAATGGCATCAGCCATGTATTGTTGCAGGTATAGTTCTAAGTTTGGTCTGGTTGCGCTGTTATCGAAGATCTCGATGCGAGCTCTAGATGCTATCGATGTTGAAAGTGTGATAAGGCGCTGTGTTGCTTGTAGGTAGTCATCCTGTGATACGTCCCAATCTTGTGGGAGCACCATTGAAAATCCATCTTTATGGTAGGCTGTGCCAGCTGGGGGCGTCGGTTCGCTGCAACCGCTTAGTAACGAGCAGCATATAACGATTAATGTAAAAAAAAGACGGCTGGGGAAGTTGTTGGCTTTGTTCATTATCTGGTCCTCCGTGACGCAAGGGACTATAGCTTTCTCAGTATGCACTGACAACCTTGATTGCCGATTATGTAATCAACATAACAGTCTACTTAACTGACTAATTTCTAAATTACTTTTTCCTTTTGTGTTGCTGTTTAAAAGATCAGAGCTATTGATTTCACGTATGCATTCCAATGACCTGTTTTTTTCAATAAGTTGCGCGCTGGATGGTTATTCTAGTCATTTAGTTTCTTAGCCAACAGACTAAATAACAGAGTAATGATCACTGACGAAACGATGTAGGCAGGTACGGTCGTTTGGAGCATCATTAATCCGTTTTCAACGCGTTGTTCTTCGGTTAGAAATGGAGTCGCCTGAGTATTGAATGAATAGTTGTATATGATGAAATTCAAAACACAAATTAAGACGCCCATCAGTGTATAAGCAAAATATTTTTTCATCGACTTAACTTCCTAAATCCATTTTTCTAGCGCTAACTTCTGCCTACAAGCCGTCCGCTTGAATAGCTGTTACCAATTTCCTTGGTGCGACCTAACGCTATAGGCGTCGCTACGAGTGTGCACTCATTAACGGGCTACGGTTTGTCCCAAAAGGTTTCTGTCACTTGGCCATTCTCATTCACGACAAGGTAAAAATAGCGGCTTAGTACGAGCTCAGATTGATAGCGATTTAAAGCGGTCAGCTGTTCGTCTGTAGGGGCGTTGTAATACATCACGTACACTTTATCTTGCTTGTCTTGTATCGGGGCTTCTTGCTCAATCAAGGTCAATTGAACATTCCGAACACCGCCCTTTAACGCCTCAACGTCTATGGCGGCATGCTGTTGCAAGAAGGTGTGCTTCCAGAACTCCAAGTGATCGGCAATGCTTAGCACTCTTGCTTTTTCGATGGCAAGTGCCTCCTCTTTTAGATACAGAGCCACCTGAGACCAGGCGATGTAAGCAAGCATCACCACCGTCAGAATGATTGAACTTCGGCTTATCTTAATCACTGTCATCTCCCCCTACTCATACGCTAGGTTGACCTATTTGTTGTTCCCTGCAGTTGGGCTCAGATTGAAGGAGTCAGGCAGCAGTTGATGCTCGTCGTTACCCATCTGATACGCTTTATCCCAAAGCTCAACTTGGCCCTTGGGATAAGGCGGATACCACTGGACGTTTATTTAGCTGGTTCTATACGGTTGCAGCAACCGCTTAGTAGTTGTTGCTCTGGGGTGAGCAACATGACTTCATATTCATAGCTGAAATCGGACATGCCATCTGAACACTGATTGGTTTTGCTGAGAGCTACGGATACCGACGCGCTATCGGCACCGGTTGCAGTTAAAAACCAACGGTTGGTGTGATTGCTACTGGTGATAGCTTTGGTTAATTTAAACTGGCCTTGGACGCTATCCATGTCTTCTAAGACAATCGTCTTGTCCTTTAACTCCAATGACCAGAAAGGTTCGGTGCCAAGGCATTTTAGTGAGCCAAACTCTGCGTCTTGCTGATTGCCATCTTCAGCACATGCCGTTGTTATTAGCAGGCTGAAAAAAGCCGCTATCAGGTAACTATTTCTTCGCACAATCTCACCTCATTAAGCCAATTTTTGTGCCGCGATGGGGCCAAAAAGTTTTTGTTTGGCAATCAGAATCAGCATCAGGAGCTTACTCACTGCAAGATTCTACTTTGACGATAATGCTACCTTCTACTGTTAGTTGAATTCATTGATTTTTTTATGATCTTACTCTGTCGTCATGTCTCAGAAGTCGCAGCACGTTCGTTTCTGGTCAGCTTTCTTTGACCTCACTCATGGAATACTTATCCGGTTCTCTCTAGAGTGTTGTCAACTTGTTGATTTTTTGTTACTTTTTTGTTCGTTTTGTCCGAGGGTGAGTTGAGCTAGAGGCCGGTAGTTATGCGTCTTGAGCCTTAACTGTCTTCTTTCTCTTTTATTCTCTAGAGGTCTCAGAAGTTGGTTATTCATACGTTCAAGTTGTCGATTCTATGCCTTGCTATGGCCTGTGCTGGTTGTGGAGGAGGAGGCGGCGGTGATGATCCCGTTATGCAAGCCGATGCTGACCAAGACGGTATTATTGATAATGTCGATTCTTGCCTAAATACCCCGGCCGGTATGACTGTTGATAGTGAAGGATGTGAGATCGTTCCAGACGATACGGTTGGCGATGACGACGATACCGTTGGCGATGACGACGATACGGTTGGCGATGACGACGATACGGTTGGCGATGACGACGATACCGTTGGTGATGACGACAATGAGGTTATTGCCGAGGTGTGTACTGAGATAAAGGCCGTTGATTTTGCACGATATGCCGATATCACTGGTTTTTCTAATGCGACTAAAGACACCAAAGCCGGATTGGAGCTATTACAAATAGCTGAATCGGGAGCGACTGCTGCTGCACAACAGACATACACTGGTATCGATAGTGATGTGATATTTAAGCTGCATACCATACAAGAAGCGGACGGTGAGCCGAGCTATGTGCTCAAAGTTAATGGCACCTCGGTTGGTCAGGCTACTAATACCCGCATACACGGCACTGATACGCCAGAGTACAGCCTCGAAACTCATGTGCTGAATAGTGCATTTTTCTCATTACAAACGAACGACTTTATCCAACTAGAGTTTACTAATCATGCCAATGGCTTGGTGATGAATGGTGATGTCGCCGATAGCGCCCGCGCTCGTTGGTTTAGTTTGAATATTTGTACTGAAGGTACAGACCAAGACAGTGACGGTGTTGCTGATGCGGTGGATCAATGCCCGAATACACCGGAAGGTAGCGTTGTAGATAGTGACGGTTGTGTAGAGCTTCCAGCTGCGGGCGGTGATGAGGTGATCACGGGTGAGTTACGTCAATGGCACAAGGTCACCATCTCCTTTAATGGGCCTGAAGTGGCTGAAACAGACACGATTAACCCGTTCACGGACTATCGTATGGATGTCACTTTCTCTAACGGTGATAGCCGTTATGTGGTGCCGGGCTTTTTTGCCGCAGACGGTGATGCGGCTAACAGCGCTGCGGACGAAGGTAACCAATGGCGGGTTCATTTCTCTCCTGACAAGGTGGGAGAATGGAAATATGAAGTATCATTTCGCACTGGTGAGAATGTTGCCCTAAATGCGAATGCATTAGCAGGGCAGTCCGGTGGCGACATCGACGGTGTCTCAGGGGTATTTGTTGTCGCTGATAGCGACAAAACTGGCAGGGATTTCCGCGGTAAAGGCCGCTTACAGTACGTCGGTGAACGTTATCTACGTTTTGCGGACAGCGGAGAGTACTTTCTGAAACAGGGTTCTGATTCCCCTGAAAATTTGCTGGCTTATGCTGACTTCGACGGTGACTTTAAGTCGGACAGTCATAAAGACGATAAGATAAAAACCTGGCAACCCCATGTTGCAGACTGGAATAACGGTGATCCGACTTGGCAGGATGATAAAGGAAAGGGCTTAATCGGCGCGGTTAATTATCTCGTCAGCGAAGGTCAGAACGTTATCTCTTTTCTGACCATGAATATTGAGGGTGACGACCAAAACGTCTTCCCCTACACAGATTATGATGAGCGCTATCGTTTTGATGTTTCTCGTTTAGCTCAGTGGGACGTTGTTTTTTCCCATATGCAGAACAACGGCATCTTCCTGCATTTCAAAACTCAAGAAACTGAAAATGATCATCTGCTTGATAACGGCGAATTAGGTGCCCAGCGCAAGCTTTACTACCGTGAATTGATCGCCCGTTTTGGCTACCACCTGGCATTGAATTGGAATTTAGGTGAGGAGAACACGCAATCGACTCAGCAGGTACAGGATATGGCGAGCTACTTTGCCGCGAACGATCCTTATCAGCATCCCGTTGTTCTGCACACATACCCTGGCCAAAAAGATCAGGTTTATGGGCCGCTATTAGGTGATCAATCTGATTTGCATGGTGCTTCAATGCAAATGGGCCAAGCAGACTTCAGCGATGTTCATAGTCAGGTACTGGAGTGGATTCGGCGCTCAGAAGAGACCGGGAAAGCCTGGATAATTTCGGTCGATGAACCCGGTGATGCGAAGTTTGCGTTACGGCCAGATGATAACGCTGGTGATAGTCAGGTCGATGGGCGTAAAAATGGTGTTTGGGGTACGTTGATGGCAGGGGGAGCCGGCAACGAATGGTACTTTGGCTACGATTATGCTCACTCAGATTTAACGTTGGAAGATTTTCGGAGCCGAGACGCTTGGTGGGATGTCACACGCTATAGCCTTGAGTTCTTTAAAAACAATAACGTCCCTTTCTGGGATATGGTTAACGACAACAGTATCAGTAGTGCTGAAAATGACTATGGCTTCTATAAAGCGAACGACACTTATGTGGTTTATTTGAAGCAGGGTGGCAGTACGGAATTAGATCTGAATGGTGCATCTGGTACATATGAAGTTGTCTGGTTCGACCCTCGTAACGGGGGAGAACTGCAACAGGGATCTGTGACGGGTGTTGTTGGCGGTGGCTTCGTTGATTTGGGTGAGCCGCCTCAGGAGCCTTCTTCTGATTGGGTTGTTTTGGTGCGACGAGATGATGATTTGGTCATCCCTCCGGTTGTGCCACCTGTTGACCCTGATGAAGACCTTTACGTTGATGTGGATGGCCTGGTGATTATTGAGGCCGAACATACCACCGATGCGTTGGGTGAATGGATTGTGAAGCAAGCGGTAGCCGGGTATACCGGTTCCGGTCATGTTGAATTCACCGGTCCAAATTCATATTCCGCCCCGCAGTCAGCAATATCCTATCGCTTTAAAGTCTCGCAGCCAGGTGATTATCAACTGTATATCCGCGCGCATAAGCGATTAGACGGCGAAGCTGCTGACAAAAACAATGATGCATTTTTCCGTTTGGAAGGGGATTTTGAAGCCAGTACGAGTCATGAAAAAAATGCCGCATTAGCACTACTGAAGAACGACACTAAAATTTTTGGTGGCAGCGCCACTGGATGGGGCTGGGCTACGCAGCTCAACCCTAAACATGGGGAGTTTTATAACCCGGTGTACAAACTGAAAGCGGATACGGAGTATAGGTTTGTGATGAGCGGCCGCTCGACAAAGTTCAACGTAGACCGTTTTATCTTCAGGCATAGCAGTGTCGGTGTTGCGACCGCGAAAGATCCATCGCTTCCTGAGACACTACAATAAGCTGGCTGAGTGACTCAGAGCACCGTGCTCTGAGTCACTGCTTGTTGAGCCAGTCCTATATGATCACCAGACAATGTCCGACACCCACAAGTCTTGCGGCGCTTGAAGCCCAGAGTGACTGTAGTTGCGCAGAGATTGGTTTTAACTGGGATGCTGATATAGTTGACGTTACCAGCACGCTGTTTTCTTCGGTACTTATGTCATGAAAACCACCCCTGAAAAACTACTAAAAAAGCGGCCTGAGCTTATTCATACCGATGATTGCCAGGTGAACTCCCATGTACAGCGGGAGGAGGGGGATTGGATCCGCCACACATTGATGATCGAAGGTTACGAGGTGCCATTTGTATTTAAGCGGCAGAAGCAATATCAGTCTCTAAAGGGCGCGCGGGTTAATCTTAGTTACTACCCCGAGACCAAGTCCGTGGCAGGATTTGAGATGGAGTTTATGAAGGTAGTGCGTGTGCGTCGCGCTTGATTTAACTCGTTGACCTGACTAGCCATAATCCCCATCTGGTGCGATGGCTAAATGATGCATGTTTTATGCTGTTCACGCTGTGTACATGGATTTTGGCAGCGCCTGTTGATTTGTCTGCTTAGCTGAACCTGTGACTCGGTTTATATATGAACGCCTACTCAATTAGATTGACGACTCTGTGCGTATTCATACGTTGTTTAAGCAGTTTTTTTATTTCGTCGGTGGGGGCGAGAGCAATGGCTTGCTCAGCATTTTTCTCTGCTGAATCGAGTTCATTGGCGCGATATTGTAAATCGGCAATTACCGCATACCAATGATATGAGCAGCTAAGCCAGGTTGGGATGTTTGCCTGTTTAATAATTTGTAAGCCATCAGCCGGATTTTTGTATTGTGCCGTGGCTAAGGCTCGGTTCAACAAATGCATAGGTGAGGGAGCGAAGGTTTCTAAAAGTTTATATGCGGCAGCGATCTTCTCCCAGTTGGTGCTATCGTAATTTTTTGCCAGGCAGTGTTCAGCAGCAATACCTGCCTCGATATGGAATCTTGAAATAGCGTCTCCACTGGCCGATTGTTCTAGATAAACCAAGCCCTGGACTATTTGTGATTGGTTCCATTTGCATCTGTCTTGATCTGCCAACAGTACCAATCCTGAGTCGTCTCTTCGACTATCTAATCGCGCCAAGTTAAAGTGCATGAGGGCTAGCAAAGCAAGAGTAGCTGGCACATTACCTAACTTGTTTTGAGACAAAACCAAGGTCAGTCGCGTCGCTTCTTCACACAAGTCTTTGCGAATAGCGGTGTCAGGGTGAGAAGAGAGGTAGCCTTCGGTAAACATGAGATACAACACGTTATGTACCGTCGCGATACGCTCGTTTACCTGACTGTCTGATAATTCATTGAGGAGCCGTGGCTGACTTTTTAAGTATTTTTTTGCGCGGGTGAGCCGCTTGTAGACATTGGCTTCAGTTATAAAAAGTCTGGTGGCTATTTCAGGCACGCTAAATCCGCAGAGGCTTTTGAGGGTAAACACCAGCTGTGAGGCCACTGGAATGTTTTTGTCACACGCCAGAAAAAGCATGCGCAGAAGTGAATCGGCTAATTCGGAGGAAAAGCTAACATCAAGGTGCTCACTTGTTGGCTCATCCCGTGCTGTTTGTTCTTGATGCAATAAGTGATGGTGCCGTTGATCTGCCCGCAATTCAGAAAGGATCTCTCTTAGGGCTACTTTATAAAGCCAAGCGGCAGGGGTGTCAGGCGGTTGATTGCCAGGCCAGTGCGTTAGCGCTTTAAACATGGCTGTTTGTACGGCGTCTTCGATTGTCTCAAGATGCTGTATACCAAATTTACGCGCCAAGCTCGCCACGAGAGCGCCATACTCGTGGCGAAACAAATGCTCCGTTAACGTTTGTTGGATTTTATTGTTCAAGGCGTTGATATTTCTCTTATCTCTAAGCTGGTGGCTGGGTTTGCCACCATTGGACTCGCTTGAATGACCCTAACCGCTGTCGCCAGGCTATCGGCGCTTAGGAGCATGTAGCCACCGACCATCTCTTTTACTTCAATAAAAGGGCCATCCTTAACGGCATCGCTACTTACTACTGCCCCCTCTTTTGATAAGGCGCCCCCCATATCAAGAATGTTGTCTGCAAACTGGCTTTGCCAAGCTTGATATTTTGCATACATGGCCTCCATGTCTGACGGTGAGGGCTTTTCACAGCCCCCTGCAGAGTTTCGCAAAATACACATATATTTTTTATTACCCACGCTATTGCTCATTACTTGGCTCCTGACTGTTATTGAGGTGTAGCAGGTTATTTCATACTAACAATGTAATGACGCACAACAGATGCAGAGTTGGACACTTATTTTTAGAAAATTCATAAATGGCTATATACATATCTTAGATGACGCATCTAGGTTGTTTGTGTTGCCTTTTGGTATCGCTAACCATATTAGGATTTAATGTGTTAGCTGTCTCTTGTTTGTATTATTTTTATCCACGTTAAGTTTAAGTTGATATTAAGCGGTGTTGATCTAGCTCATTGATTTGATGTGCCTTTGTTTTTGTTTTGTGATCGGTTGAAGATAGTTATTTATTCGTTTGAATAAATAATTTTGTCACATGTAAGGTGTTACGGTGTATCAGTAAGGCGATAGTTATAATCGCTTAATGATACATTGTGTCAATTCAATTATTAGTCTGAACTGTATAAGGAAGTAATTAATGAAAGCTGTTTTATCATTGCTATTGGGCGCTGCTGTTTTATTTGGTCATGGGGTTAATGCACAAGAAGTAAAGCTGCTACAAGCCACATCCACTATTGATTTCTCATTTGCCAATTTCTTTAAAGGCGACATCCTGGTTGAGAATCTGGCCTATGACAAAAAAGTCACTGTCGTTGCTAGCATCAACGGGGAAGAGTGGCAGGAGTATGAAGCTAATTACGCAGAGTCATTAGACAATGGCTTGGAGTTATGGCGCTTTTCTGAGATGAGCCCCTATTCTTTGTCTGAGTACCAGTTTGCCATCAAGTACGAAGTGAATGGGGAAACTTTCTGGGATAACAACAACCACTCTGACTACCTTCTGACCAAGGTTGAAGGTGGGCGAGTTGAGAATAACTTTATCCTGCATTCTGATTTCATGATTAAGAACCAGAAGATGAATGATTGGTATCGTTCTCGAGATGGTTTCTACTACATGACCGGCACGCTCTACCTGCAAAACTTAGGTTTCGAGAAGCAGGTGGATGTTGTTTACACCACCGATGGTTGGCAAACCGTGGAAACGGCTGAAGCCAGGTACGTTGATTCAAACAATGATGGCTCGTCTGAGGAATGGAGTTATTCACTAAAGAGTGAAGTCGCTAATCAGCATGTTGAGTTCGCAATTCGCTATCGCGTGAATGGTGATGAGTATTGGGACAACAACTTTGGCCGTAATTACAGCCGTTAAGTTTGTCTTGAGCTGTTGCCTTTAGATTGAGAAAAGAGTGACAGAGTGTCTATGGCTACCGCAGCATAAATGCTCTGTCATTTTCTAGTTTTTAGGCGGATTCAAATCACCTGAGATAGGCTTGTTCGCGTTGTATGAGAACAACGACGCGGCGCCTTTGAAGTTGAACATCAACAGAAGTTTTTACATGAAGCCGCGGTGATTGCAGCACCGATGACTAAAGTGGCGACAAGTTGTTTGTCACCACTTTCTATTGTCATGACTTGTTATTGTCATCACTGCTGCGTTTGTCGATATTAGCTGAATTCGCTGACATCAATTCCTAGCAACTTACCAATGCCCTCACCGTAAGCGGGATCGGCTTTGTAGCAGTGTTTAAGATGACGTAGTTGGATCTCTTTAGGTACGCCATCCAGATTTCTTGCCGTGTTATCGAATAAGATCGCCTGCTTCTCTGGCGTCATCAGACGGAAGAGGTCGCCAGGCTGGCTAAAGTAGTCTTCATCTTCCCGATGATCCCAATGCGCTGCTGCGCCGTCCAAGCTTAACGGTGGCTCTGAGAAATCAGGCTGTTCTGCCCACTCCCCCTGATCGTTGGGCTCATACCCCAAGGTGCCGCCGTGATTGCCATCAACACGCATAGCACCATCGCGATGGTAACTATGAACCGGGCAGCGAGGTGCATTCACCGGGATGCTGTGATGGTTCACGCCTAAGCGGTATCGCTGTGCATCGCCGTAGGAAAACAGACGGCCTTGCAGCATTTTATCTGGCGAGAAACTGATCCCCGGCACCACACTTGCGGGGTTAAAGGCGGATTGCTCGACTTCTGCGAAGAAATTCTCAGGGTTGCGGTTCAGCTCCAATACGCCCACTTCCATCAATGGGTAGTCTTTATGAGGCCAGATCTTGGTCAGATCAAACGGGTTATAGGGTACTTTTGCGGCGTCTGCCTCCGGCATGATCTGTACTTTCATCGTCCATTTGGGAAAGTCTTGGTTGTCGATGCTGTCGAGCAGATCGCGCTGATGGCTTTCTCGGTCTTTGCCTATTAGTGCCTCGGCTTCGGCATCGGATAAGTTTTTAATGCCCTGTTGTGATTTGAGATGAAATTTGACCCAAAAGCGTTCGTTGTTGCTGTTGATAAAGCTAAAAGTATGGCTACCAAAACCATGCATATGACGATAGGTTGCTGGAATGCCGCGATCACTCATGACAATGGTGATTTGGTGGAGTGCCTCGGGCAGGGATGTCCAGAAATCCCAGTTGTTTTTCGCGCTACGCATGTTGGTTCTTGGATCGCGTTTCACCGCGTGATTCAAATCCGGGAACTTCAGGGGATCACGTAAAAAGAATACCGGGGTGTTGTTCCCCACCAGATCCCAGTTTCCCTCTTCAGTGTAGAACTTCACTGCGAAACCACGGATATCACGCTCAGCGTCGGCTGCACCCCGTTCGCCGGCTACCGTGGTAAAGCGTGTAAACAGCTCAGTTTTCTTACCTACTTCTGAGAATATCTTCGCCTTGGTGTACTGAGTAATATCATGAGTCACGGTGAATGTGCCATAAGCGCCTGAGCCTTTGGCATGCATTCGACGCTCTGGGATCACTTCGCGATCGAAGTGAGCGAGTTTTTCTAGAAACCAAACATCTTGCAGCAGCTGTGGGCCTCTCTTACCGGCCGTTTCTACATTTTGATTATGGGCAACAGGACAGCCTGCTGCCGTTGTTAGCTTCTTACTCATAAGGGGAGCCTCTGTTTTTTGATGCGACTATCACGAAGTCAAAAACTGAATTTAGAGCATAGGTTCGATAACTTTTTTACGCCAAGTGATGGCTTGTTTTCAATCAAATTTACCTAGCTTTACGTTTGTATTCTTTTGTTAATAAATCTTGGACGGACGAGGCATAGAAGGGGCATTGAAAATGAAAAAAGCAGCAGGCCAGGCCTGCTGCTTTTGGGGTTGTGTATCGGTTTATCTGTGCGTTTTACTGTATCTCAAGTACCGCAAATGAGTTTGCTGCCACGTCGACGCTGAAGCTGCCGCCGCTGACGGTCACGTTGGTCTCGTTATATGTGCCATTCGCGCTATCGGGCGTGAGTAAGCGATAACTGCCGTCAGTGAGGTTGTTGAAAGTGTAGCTAAACGCTGCGCCTTTGGTCAGGGCTACGTAGGCTGCTACGCCGCCCAAATCACGTTTAAATGCGGCGTGATCGCCTTCGATAAGCAGGTCGATCTGAGTCCCTTTCTGCAGCGCGGTAGACGAGCTTCGTAGGCTGTTAAGCATCTGCAGATGCTTATACAGTGCCGGGCGATTATTTTTGGCGTAGCTGATCCCTTCTGAGCCCAACATCCAACGCGCGACTACATCATCTTTTTCTGTGGTGGTGATGTAATGTGGCCAGCTTGAATAGAGTACCTCTGTACCGTAGAACACGACCGGCAAGCCGCGGAATAGGTAAACAAAGTTAAGGTTATTCATGTACTGCGTTTGCGACAGGATACCGTTGGCACGGGTGACATCGTGGTTGTCGACAAACGTAGCTAGATAGGTTGGATCGTAGATCCCTGATGCATCGCCATCTGCCCCGGCAATACGAGCGTAACCGTTGCCATCGTCAAAGCCCGTTTCACCTTTAAAGGCTTTGCCCATCCACCCTGGGAAGTCCATCGAAGAACCATGCAGGTCGAGCATGTGGAATCTCTTACCTTCACCGTTATAGATCAGGTCAACAGCTGCCGTACGATCACCGGTCCATGCTTCACCGCACATATAGAAGTTGTCGTTGCCTTTACTACGCGCGTGCTCGTCCATCGCTAACGTAAACTCTTCCCAGAAATCGGCACTCATGTAAGACACTGTATCGATGCGGAACGCGTCTACACCGTGGTCGATAAAGCGCTTATAGACGTTGATCAGGTGGGCTTTAGCATTTTTGCCATCTTCGCCGTTTTCGTTGAAGTCGAGCAGGTCTAACAGCCAGGTGCCATTACTGTAGCTGAAGAAACCGTTGCTGCTTGTTGTGCCTTCGTAGTAAGGGTCTTGATCACCAAACTTCCAAATCTGGCCATCCATCTTAATTTCCAGCGCTTTGTCCGCCCACTTACTCTTTGAGCCGACTACGGAGTCGCCGGGTTGACCATGATTGACGACGATATCCAGCATCAATTTCATGCCACGGGCATGCAACGCTTCAACCAGTGCGTCAAAGTCGCTCCAGCCGTCATTGTCTTTGCCAGAGGAGTGCAGGTGCGGATCGATTTGGTCGAAGTCAGCGCCCCAATAGCCATGGAAAGCAGATGCTTCATACTGACCGTCAGCGTTAAAGCGACGCCCTTCAGGTTGTTTCACTACCGGTGTGATCCAAATGGCGGTGAATCCCATGCCCTGAATGTAATCAAGGTTATCCATGATCCCTTTAAAGTCACCACCGTGATAGTAGGACAGAGGACCTGTTTTGCTGGTATCGCTGATCTTGTATTTATCCGCCGCACCGTTTGGCAGGTATTCATCACCCCAAATATTGTTATTGCTGGTATCGCCGTCGGCAAAACGGTCAGTCATGATGAAATAGACGTTCTCAGAACGGAAATCACCGTCATTGCCGTTGTCGCCTATGGTGTATGAGAAGGTTGAGATTGCGTCATTGCCGGTGGCATCAACTGCGAGAACTTTCAGCACCAAATCCGCACCCGTGTCTTGGATGTCTGTTGCTTGGTAGGTTTTGTCGTTACAAGGAGTTGAAGCTGTAGTGGGTGTTGACCCATCGGTGGTGCAGTAGATCTTAGCGGCGGGATCCTGGTCGTCGGTCACGCTTAAGCTAATTGTTTGTGCTTCCAGGTAGGTGCCAGGGTTTGGTGAGGCAGTGACGACTGGCGCTTTTCTATCGACACCGTCATCAAACTCCGTAACGTCAATATCTTTGCTGTTAGCATTGAAGCAGATGTCATAGGTGGTGTTACCTACGACGGTATAGTCTTGCGCCGGATAGTTTTCGATCCAGTCACCATGATGATCGATCTTGAAGCGTGGATCGTCAGATCCAAATGTTTGCGTTGTACAGTAGTTCACACTATCCGTGGTGGTCATCAAGGTTGTCGCCCAATCATTTGGCGTACCTCGGAAATACCAGCGATCATCGCCCTGGCCATCTTCTTCGACCGAAATGGTGACACTAGCGGTGCTATCGGCACCTTGATCGTCCGTCACTGTCAGGCTGATGGTTTGTTGGCCGAGGGTGTCAAATACCACGGTAATACTGGTGCTGCTGTCGCCTGTGCTCCAGTCATAGGTAACGATGGAGCCATCACTATCGCTAGAGTTGTCAGCGTCGAAAGTAAGGGAATCACCCAGAGTGACCGTTTGTGCTGTATTTGGATTGATAACGGCAATGGGTTTCTGATTGCCGCCGTCATCGACGAGAGTGATTGTATAACGCAATGTTTCGTCGTTAACCTCTACGACGTAATTGCCAATCACATTAGTAAAGATATCGCCACCACCAAAAGTGAGCTGGCCATTACTGCCGCCATAGTTCTGAGACCAGTTTCCGGTAACATCAAGCTTGAATCTTTGCTCGGTCTGACCGTCGAAGCTGACCGTTGTTTGCCAGGTATTATTCGCCGTCAATGTCATCGGGGTGGCAGCCCAGTTATTTGGCGTGCCGCGGAAATGCAAACTGGCGAAGTTATGGGCGAATTGGCCATCATCGTCATCGCCGTCACAATTGCCGACGGGATCTGCCGTGATGCTGGTGCTATCTACCAAGAACGTGATGAGGTAACTCTGATTTGGATCGACGGTAACATCGCTGTCGGGGTAGTTCTCGTTCCAGTTACCGTATCGGTCGATCTTAAAACGCGGCCCACCTGTGGCATCGCCAGACCCAAACGTGGTACATAGTTGATATTTGTTATCAGTGACTTGCTCGAGTTGCGTGGTGCCCCAGTTGTTGGCGGTTCCTCGAAAAAACCAATCCGCTTGTGCGGGTAGCGTGAGTAGGGACAGACCGGCCGCTACAGCTATTGTACGGTACCTCATAAGAGATCCTTATTTTAATTATGTAATAGAAAATGGTTAGTAGGGTGCTTCTTCAACGCGTTGGCTCCGCGTTGCTTTAAGGCGATATAAGCTGATTTGCTTATCATCGTTGAAAGTCAGTTTTGCTAGGCGGGTGTTAGCGTTAACGTGGGTGAAAATAAACCATTTTTAGGTTTATTTTTGAGCAAGTTTTAATAAGTGTGATTTTCTTCTCATGGTAAGTGGAACAAAGAAGATCTGACGCACACTAATTAGGTGTAGTTAAGTAACCTCTTGAAAGTAAAGCGGTTGAGTGTCATTGAAACTATTCGCCTGGCATTCTTATAATATTGAAAATTGAAATGATCCAGGTCAATTAGAGTTCGACTTTTTTAATTTTTAAGTTAAGCAAAATGATTCTTAACATCTGGCTGTTGCGGTGAGATGTTCGATGCCAGATCATGTGTCATCCGTTAAAGATATTTGCGGCTTGGTAAGACTAATTAGGGATGTTTTTTGCTTGAAAACACCCGTCCTGCTGATGCCGAACGGGTGCTGTTTTTGCTAATAAGTGCTGTTTACTTCTCTGTTAATTTAACGTCGTCAACAATAAAGCTGCTACCGGCGTTCGGGCCAAAGAAGTGGATCGCAGCTTCCTGCAGTGCACCCGATAGCTCTAAGGTGACTTCACCGCTTAACATGGTCCATTCTGTGGTTGCGCTGACTTTATCAAGCCTGATCCAATGACGACCCGTGTCATCGACATACGTCAATCGAGCTTCAATGTTGCCACTGCCTGAAGCCATGCGAGTCCATGCTTCAAGTGCGTAACTCTTACCGTTGTCTAGTTTTGTGGTGACCAACTGTCTGGGGCCATCGTACCAGGCCCAACGACGGTAGCTTTGCAGCGCATAGTTTCCGCTGTGGGCGCTCGCAGTTAGTTTTATTCTTCCCCAAAAACCTTCAGTCCAATTGGTGACATTACCCTCTTCAAGGTTGCCGTTATCGATCAGGTTATCAGGTTCGGTCGGATCGGTTGGATCTGTTGGATCTGTTGGATCGGTTGGGTCCGTTGGGGCTTGGTCTTCTGCGACAACGCTGACTTGATCCAGGTAGAACTCGCGACCCGCTTCAGGTCCGTAGAACAGGATATAGGCACTTTCGATGCTGGTTGAATCCGTTAGATCCAATTCGGCGTTTATCTCAGTCCATCTGTCTGAAGAGATACCGATTTTACCCAGACTAATAAAGCGAGAACCGTTATTGTCAGTGATTCCTATAGTGGCCGAACCCGGTTGAGAGCCGTCGCCCTTTAACTTCATCGCCCCAGAAACTTTATACTTTTTGCCTGGTGTTAGGCTGTTTGTCAAAGTATATGCTGGGCCTGAATAGCTATATGGGCGACTAAACGAACGCACACTTTGCTCGCCGGTATATCGCTTGATCTGGTCCAGTGCGACTTGGGCGTCATATTGACCGAACCACGGTGTTAAGCCATTTTCAAAGCTGGCATTGGTGATTAGGTTGCCGTCGATAGTGGGGACTTCACGGATCGGATCAGCCGGATCTGTATCTCCGCCGCCGTCACCGCCATCGCCGCCGTCACCGCCGTCACCGCCGTCACCACCATCACCACCATCACCGCCATCGGTATGCTTGGTTGGATAGAAATCAGCCATTTGAGCTGAGATTTGGTTTACTGCGTAGGAAGCATCCGCTGAATTAGCGGCGTTTCTGTCTACGCCGCAGGGCAGGCCATCACAGATACTGATGCGGGGGTTAGAGAATACGTCGATATAGTTATTGGTATTGAACAGATGGGCGTAGGTCATGATGGTACCAAAGCGGTAGTCAACACCGTGGCCTAGACCATAGGTGAAGATGCCACCACTGGTGTCCTGTTTTCGGTCGTGGCCTAGTCCCATGTTGTGGCCCACTTCGTGAGCAAAGGTTAAGGCACCACAGTTTGAACCAGAAATTGAGAATGCATAGTTCTTAAACCATGAGCTCATCTGTCCATCACCAGAGCCGACATAGCCTAAGCCACATGCGCCGCCTGAAGCGACCGTGAGGTAGGCGACGACATCGGCGCCGTGTTCGGCACGCATCTCCTTGACGGTTGCGTCATTGAGGAAATTGCTCAAGCTACTCCCATCAACAGCATTTACACCGTTAACAGCGAGTTTTTGTTGGTGTACTAAGCGCAGCCGTACGTTCATATCACTGGCTTGGTATGCGCTATTGGAATAGGAGATAAGTTGGTTTACGTAGGTTTCTATTGCACCTCGGCGATCCTGCTCTGCAGCCGTATCATAGAGCACCATTACATCAACAATATCGTTAGCAGCGACCGCCGTGGTTACCGCCATCATTGATACTGAACCGATCAAAGAAAGCGCAACGCTTTTTGATCTATTTCCAAATTTTTGCGAGAAAGACATCCGTATTACCTATGTGATTATTAAATTTATTTTCTATTGTTTAATTCTATTTCTAGATTTAATTAGACGGGCTTGGTATTGAAGGCTCAGGTTGACTAGGAATCACATAATCAGGCTTGTTGAAATCCTGAAGGTTATGAATATCTACTGTCGATGCAATCCATCCATCCTGGTTATCACTTTCCATGATAAACCCCCCTTTGGGTGTCGAAATATTGGCGAAAGAACCATTTTCTCCCACCGTGATTGTCACTGGGTAGCCTTCACCATATTGATCCTGCACCTGGCCTTTAATCGTTTTGTCGCCATTACTGTGGTACTCAATTTCGTCGGCACTTATTTCAAAATGTTCATTCACTTGTGGGATGTAGAACTCAAATTCATCACCAGTGTCGATCGCTGATAGAACATCTGGATTGACCTTTAGGTAGGTTCTGTCAACCGGCTCATTTTCTAGCGAGGCATAAGTCGATGGAACAGAGGTTTGTGTCTGCCAAAGTCTTGTCTCATCAACGTCTGGGCTGAGTTTTGGCGGCAACATTTCCATCTCTTGAGCAACCGAGTGGTGCGCTAAGTCAGTTGCTGATGTTTGTTGTTCTCCTTCATGTTGTGCTTCTCCAGCATCATTGATGAGTGTGGAGGATTGCAGCTCTGTTGACATATTTTGTTGCGGTTGAGCATCAGGAAACAGTGAATCTTTATAATTTATTAATAAGAATGATGTCAGCAATACAATTGACACCATTACGGTTATCAATTTGTCCATGAACCCCTCCAAAATAGTTATCTTAATTAGCGAGTTAAAAACATTGATTGTGTGTCAATTTATTGACACACTCTATCACCGGTACCTTTGTAATGTAAGGTTGTTTGGCATTAAAAATAGAAGTTAGTATTGTTTTTATATTTCTAAATCACTGCTTTGAGGGCGGCTGTTCAGAAGTTTTATGGTTGTTTCGTGAGTGAGCGTGTTTTTATTTTTCGTGGTTTTATTCGCGGCTAATTAATTAGATGAACGGAATTAAGTAAACATGAATTTAAATAGAGTTGTGCTTAACGTATTTGTGTCATTTTTGCTAATTAGCGTAGCTAATGTCGCTTTTGCCAGGCCCTCTACCTTTCTGCCTGCCGAAAAAGAGGTTTTTGCGATTGGGGACTTGCATGGCGATTACAGTGCCATGGTGTCCATATTGCGTGCAGCAAAGCTGATTGATGGCAGTAACAATTGGATTGGTGGTAGCAAAACACTGGTGCAAGTGGGTGACCAGCTAGATCGTGGCGACACTGAAAAGCAGATATTGGATCTGTTTGAAAATCTGATTGTTCAGGCACAACAAAGCGGCGGCCAAGTGCTTGTCCTTAACGGCAATCATGAAACCATGAACGTGGAGCTGGATTTTCGCTATGTAACGACAGGAGGCTTTCGCCAGTTTGAGGGCTACTACAACAACAGCATTACTGATTCTGATGTGGTTAGCTTGCCATCGAGCCAACGCGGCAGAGCTGTTGCCTTTAAGCCTGGAGGACCCTATGCCAAGGTGCTGTCGGAGCATAATGCCATTGTGATGGTTGGCCGTACCGTATTTGTGCATGGTGGCATTACTCCTTCCCATGCCCGTTACGGGATTGACAACATTAATGCTGAGATCAGTGAGTGGATGAAGGGGTACTCCCGCGAGCCGTCTTCCGTGGGCGGTTCGGGCCCTTTGTGGAATCGTGATTACGGTGACGACACCTTGTCTGCCAGTGATTGCCAGCAATTGAACGAGACTCTGAGTGCGCTAAATGCGTCGCGCATGGTGATCGCGCATACCCGTCAACGCAGTATTAATCAGGCTTGTGACGGAAAGGTATGGCGCGTTGATGTTGGTATGGCGAGTTATTATGGCGGTCGCCTGCAAGCGTTGAAAATTACCAATGATGACCTGATCCAAATCGTTAATCAGAACGGGTCTATTTCTGATACCGGATTTGGTGGAGGAGGTGGTAGCCAATGCGATCTACTTACAACGCCAAACGATCCCGTTGCCAGTAATGTCACAACTTCGTCGTTTACTGTTTCCTGGATTGGCGTGGCTGGCGCTGACTCCTATCTGATAAAGCGTTGGGATTCAGCCGCTGGAGAATGGGTAGATTACAAGACGGTGGCAGAGACCTCTTTGCAAGTCACGGGTGTGCAAGATGAGAAAGTCTATTTGACCGTGACAGCATTGAGCGATTGCGGCGAGCGAAGTGGCACTTCGGGCTACGTGACAATTACTATGCAGGTGGATGGTGGCCAATGTGAAGCGCTGGCAAAGCCAACCCCCCCCGTGGCGAGCAGTATCACTAGCAGTTCATATACCATTTCTTGGGATGGCGTGAGTGGTGCTGACAGATATTTAGTTAAGCGCTGGAACGAAGCAAAGGGGGCGTGGGAGGAGTTTACAACAACCACGGATACGAAAATCAGTGTGACTGACGAGCAGGAGTCCGTGGTTTACTTCAATGTGTCAGCGCTAAATAGTTGTGGTGAAGCGAGTACAGCCTCTTCGTATGTGACGGTGACGCTCACTGATGGGAGTGGCGGTGGCAGTGGAACCTGCCCAAGCGGATACACCCATTACAACGGTACGCTTAACGCGGATGGTAAAGCGAGCCCGGTGGACGGTGGTTATTACTATGCATCCAGTTATGGTACCCACGGCATGGAGAATATTGGCACCAGCTTGACGATGTCTTTCTATAAGTGGAAGAGCAGTCAGTGGGAGCTGAAACGTTCATCGACAACATCGCTCAGCTATACCAGCACCGAAGGGTATTACTACCCCTATCTGAGCGGTACCCCTGGCGCTACTTATGATATTTGTCTGAAGCGGCCATAAACCTAGCGTGAAAGTGCCATGTTTAGTAGCGTCCCTACTTTGAGGGACGCTACTTTCACGGAGTGTTGATGTCGTGGGGTATCCATACAATGGTTGTGGATTACGATATACAGATCATGCGTTGTTTGCTATATTCCTGCCCTTAATGAAGCGTTGAAGTAGTACAGGAGATATTGATGATTGTAGTTAAAACCCACCCGGTGAAGGCCGAGAAATAGTCAGCACTACAAACAAAGATCCGCGTCTATTTCCTTCTCCTTTGCCCGGTGTACTCTCACCGGGGTCAATGATTTTTCGTTTGCCCCAAGCATGATCTATCTGTGCTCACGCAACGTTGGTTTTGCGTGCGTAGGGAAAACAAATGAATTCTATAATTTCTCTCAACCTATTGGGTTGGCAACCTTTTTTTCAACAACAACTGACGTTAGACGAGTTTGAGCAGACAACCGTTGCTCGTGTTGTTGCCCACCACCGCAGTGAATATGTGGTGCGCACTGAACAGGCATTGAGCCGGATGCCGATTACTCCATCATTACCGCCAATGGCGCTGGGCGATTGGTTGCTGCTTGATGGTGACAATCGATTTTTGCGTCAGCTGGATCGTAAGTCGCTGTTCAAGCGCAAGTCTCCTGGCAGTAAGCTCGGTGAGCAGTTTATCGCTGCCAATGTTGATACGCTGTTTATTGTCTGCTCGCTAAATCAGGATTTTAACTTGAGCCGGATTGAGCGTTATTTAGCGCTTGCCCATGAGGCCGAAGTTGAACCCGTCGTCGTATTAACTAAGCAGGATCTTTGCGACGATGTGGATGAAAAACGACAAGCGATCCAAAGCTTAGACCCCCTGCTGCTGGTGGAATCGGTCAACGCGTTAGATTGTACAAGTTGCGAAGTGCTGTTGAGCTGGTGCCGACCGGGGCGCACGCTGTCGTTGTTGGGATCCTCCGGCGTGGGTAAATCGACGTTGATCAATACCTTATTGGGCAATGAGATCCAGGATACCGGATCTATTCGTGAGGATGACAGCAAGGGGCGGCACACGACTACGTCGCGTTCGATGCATTTTATGCCATCGGGGGCGGTTTTGATCGACACCCCGGGAATGCGTGAG
Source organism: Corallincola luteus (assembly GCF_004336975.1). NCBI lineage: Bacteria > Pseudomonadati > Pseudomonadota > Gammaproteobacteria > Alteromonadales > Psychromonadaceae > Corallincola > Corallincola luteus. The sequence continues at coordinate 84,727 of NZ_SJXE01000008.1, read as the reverse complement.
TTGCAGTTAACGGCATGTGAGCAGGGGGTTAGTCAGACCTTTGCTGATATCGATGAGTTGGCGCAGCGGTGTCGATTTGGCGACTGTCAGCATACCGGTGAGCCTGGATGTGCGGTGCAACAAGCGATCGACCGTGGTGAATTGGCACCGCGGCGTTTGGCAAACTACTTCAAGTTGATGCGAGAGCAAGCGAGAAACAGCGCCTCTCTGGCAGAACAGCGGGCAAAAGATAAGGAGTTTGGCAAGATGGTGAAAGCGGTCATGTCTGAATCTCGGCACTATAAAAAAGGCTTATAGCCAAGATGGGCAGTGCTGGCTTTGTTCAGCACTGCCCAACTATTTTTAGGTTAATGAGGCCAGAGTCGTAGATCAGATAGGATTGGATATCTGGGTTGGTTAATTGCTTTTTTTGCTTCACTCGCATTAGCGTGTGTGCATATTGCTAATTATTTGCTTGCTCAGTAGACTTCATCCGTCTAACGGAGCTGTTGTCAAAATTGGTTCGTTTTTATCCCCGAGTAGATAAGGATGTCGTGTGAGATCATCGCTTCAAGTCGTCATGATGAGTGTCAGTGTGTTTTTTTTGGTTGCTTGTGCAAGCACGCAAAAAAGCGAAAAAGCGCAGTATGAAGAAACCCGTAAATCATTTAGTTATGTTAGCTTTCAGAAGCTCTCAAAGCACACTGTGGATCCCAGCTTGGAGCTTTACAACAAGAAGGTGAAAAGTGCTGAAGCAGATGAGGTTCATAAGGAACTGGTGCATTCGATGGCTTCGGTAGGATTAGCGCTAGGACAATATCCCGTGTTCTCGTTGGCTGAAGCAGAACTCGCGCGGAAGGCGGCGAGTGATGACCCTGGCAAGTATGTCGCTTACTCGGCATTTTCACTGGCACTCTACAGCAATGGGTGGGAAGGGTTGGGCGCAGAATATGCTGCTAAAGCACGTCTATTGGCCAATGGTGTTGAGCTGGACCGGAAATATCAGAAGTCTCGAATTACGGCAAAGGCGATCTTAGGCATGGTTGCAGTATCGCAAGGAGATGGGCCAGCGGCCGAAGCGTTGTTTGCTGAGCTGGCGGAAGAGTCAGGCCAAGAGTGGTTACCAATAGCAAGTCATGGGGCTGCAATTATTATTGATGGACCAAGCTTGCAGACCGTGGAAAAAATAGAGACCTTAGTTTCGCGCAGTGACATCCCATTTTCTGCAAAGCAAAAGTTGCTTGAACTGCAAATACTGGCTGATACCTATCAGGGAGAACAGAGGAAGGCAAAGGCTGAAGTGAGTGAGCTGATCACCAAATGGTCTTTAGATGCGTTGCGTGAGGTGGGGGACGCCAGCACAGCCTCATTGGTCGACTCCGTCGTCAAGCTAGCAGCCAAACAGTAGATTGTTGATATCAGTTATTTGAGTAGCCCTTGCAGGGAGTCGATCAAACCAATGCTAATTATCTGACAGATAGCACTTTATTTATGGATTGCTCAAGTTAGAGTGCGGGGTTGCTTTTACCTACGTTGGTTTATCACTTTCGCTATTGCAGGGAGCGCTCTATGAGTATGCTTGGCCTTCATTCGTTACTACGCGGTCTCCCCAGTGTGACCTTATCTGCCATCACTTTAACTATCACGGCCTGTTCCAGCGGAGGCTCCTCTTCGGTTGAAGGCCCATTGCAATCACAGTATATCGACGCGCAACAGCCGCAACTGTTGATCACTGGTGGGCAGGGGGATGTGATGGTGACATTATTGGATGATGATCTCCTTCATATCGCCTACCACAGTGAATTGTCTGCCGGACAACCTTACTTTTCGCCCATGCTGGCGCAGACACAGTTCGATGGGCCTGCCAGTCATCAATATGACCCCTCTTCTCAGACGTTAAGTACTGCCTTGTTGAGTGTGACATTAGAGAAGGGTTGTTTGCTGACCACCGATTTGAGTCAACCTGAGCCGATCACGTTAACCCGTCTTTGTCTGGCTGAAAGTGACGGTGACGAGCTTGAGCTGACACTGAGCCAGGAAAACTTTAGTCATATTTATGGTTTGGGCCAGAAGTTAGATACCAGTGACGACGGTGCGAATTGGCTCGGTGAGGAGCGTTTACCTGCAACCTCTACCGGTAACGCGATGACCTATTCCGATATCGCCGCATCGGGTGATACCCAAATCCCCGTGGCCTATGTGCTCGGGGAGGGGATGGATAACTACGGTCTGTTCTTCGATACACACTATCCGTTGTCGTTTGATTTCGAATCACCTCAATGGCAGGTGAGTAGTGAAGAGCCGTCGTTAGGCGTGTTCCTGTTTACCGGTGCCGACCTAAAACAGCTACGCAGTCGATACCTAGATCTGACTGGGCGCGCACCTGTGCCACCGTTGAAGGCTTTCGGCTTATGGGTTTCCGAATATGGCTATGACAATTGGCAAGAACTCGACAGTAAACTCGCTAGCCTGAAACAGGCGCAATTTCCCATCGATGGATTCGTGATGGATCTGCAATGGTTTGGCGGTATTGAGACCAGCTCTGAAGATACTCAGATGGGCTCGTTGACCTGGGATCGTGAAGCTTTTCCTGAGCCTGAGAAAAAAGTGGTAGCGCTGGCAGAACAAAATATTGCGCTGATACATATTGAAGAGAGCTATGTCGGTGCTGGTTTACCGGAGTACCAGCAGTTGGCAGAGAAGCGCCAGTTGGCGATGGATTGTGAAGCCCCTTGTACAACGCCCAGTAAGCTCAGCTCCAATCCCTGGTGGGGGATCGGTGGGATGATCGATTGGACCTCTTCGTCGGCGAGGGTTGATTGGCACAATGAGAAAAGGGTAGCGCTCATCGATGATGGATTTTTGGGTCATTGGACCGACTTAGGCGAGCCTGAACTCTATGATTACAGCAGTATTTACAGCGGACTTGAATGGTATGGCGAGTCGAGAACTGATCATCCCAGCGTACATAACCTGCTAAATTTCTATTGGAGTCAGGGCATTGCCGAGCAGACGGCTGCAAGCCATCCAGATCGCCGCCCTTGGATCCTCAGTCGTTCCGGTGCCGCAGGTAGTCAGCGCTTCGGTGTGGCGATGTGGTCGGGAGATGTCGCCAGCCGCTTTTTGGCTGTAGAAGCGCAGATGCCCGCACAGACCAACATGAGCCTGTCCGGATTTGACTACTATGGCTCGGACATTGGTGGATTTCATCGTGGCGGTACCTCTGGCAGGAATCTGGATACCCTTTATACCCGTTGGTTAGCGACCTCTGTGTTGATGGAGATCCCTTTACGCCCCCACACCGAAAACCTATGTAACTGTAAAGAGACGGCCCCGGATCGAGTCGGTGATCAGGTCAGTAATTTGGCCAATCTGCGTACCCGTTACCGCTTAACACCATATCTCTATAGCTTGGCTCACCACGCCACCTTAACCGGTGAGGCGATGTTCCCACCGCTGGTGTATCACTTCCAGCAAGATGCCAACGCGCGCGATGTCGACCAGACCAAAATGATTGGTGAGAGCTTGCTGTTCACTGCCATCACAGATAATGAAGATCAGGTGAATAGCTACCTGCCTGCAGGTTCATGGGTGAACTATTACGATCTTGCTGAGGTCACGCAATCGTCAGGAGCCGTGTTCCAACATTCGGTGACGGGCCCGTTGAGTGAGGGCGAAACCGTTGTCCGTGCGCCGCTGTTTATGCGTGCCGGTGCTATCGTGCCGACGCTGGGCGAAGACGTTGCCGATCTTGGTCGAGTGGCTGCAGCTGATATTCAATGGTTTGAAAATCTGCAGCTGAACGTTGTTGCCGATAGTCAGTCTCACCAGTTTTCCTTATATGAGGATGACGGCCTGACGCAGAGCTATCTAAATGATGGCCTCGCTGAAACCGTGATTGAGCTTGCGCCACAAGCCGACGGCTATCTGGTTACGCTGAGTCCCAATCAGGTTGCGAAGTCCTCCGCAGCACAAAGGCAGCTTAGTGTCACTTTTGTCACCCCCGAAGACACCATTAGTCAGGTCGAAGTGAATGGCGAAAAGTTGCCACAAGTGACCCCGCAGAGCGGTGATATCGGTTGGTATCTTCTCAAGGGTGGCTTAGTGGCGGTATTGGGCGAGGTGAGTGTTGGTGCAGAACAAGCGATTCGTTTTGTTCGTTAGATTGCTGACGGCTTAAAGTAGGCGAGCTTGGGCTCGCCTTTTTTATGCTCTCGATTTGTCAGGTTGCGTGATACCCGGTCTAGAACTGCCGCCTTACTATCGGGAAAGGCTGAAAATACCCTGTTAGATCAAATAAGTGTTCGAATAGGATTGAAGTTATGTAATTAGATTGTAAAAATTTTAATCGTAATGTTTATGATTATCATTTACTCAGGGTTTGGCCGGAATTATGCACGAACAAAATATCGCCCCGTGGCAACATTCTCATGATTTTGCAATGAAAAACGCCAAAGGTGAACGTCGAACCTTGTATGTGCTGATCTTGACAGCCATTACGATGGTGGCTGAAATCATTGCTGGCACTATTTCAGGGTCTATGGCGTTACTTGCTGACGGCTGGCATATGGCGACCCATGTGGCCGCATTTATGATTACGCTGTTTGCTTATCACTATGCGAGAAAGCATGCGAACGACCCTGCATTCTCCTTTGGTACCGGTAAAGTGAATGTACTAGGTGGTTTTGCCAGTGCGATTGCATTGGCTGTGGTTGCGCTACTGATGTTAGTGGAGTCGACACATCGTTTGATTGAGCCGCAAAGTATCAGTTTTGATGATGCGATTGCCGTTGCTGTCATCGGTTTATTGATAAATATTATTGGTGCTTTTTTGCTTAAAGATGAGCATAGCCATCATCATGACCACCACCATGATCATAATTTGCATGCTGCCTACATGCATGTACTGGCTGATGCTTTGACCTCTTTGCTGGCTATTTTCGCTTTATTGGCAGGGAAGTTTGCAGGACTGGATTGGCTTGACCCTGTCATGGGCATTGTTGGATCTGTCATTGTAACCCGTTGGGCGATTAGCTTACTCAAACAGACCAGCCCTATTTTGCTTGATAGAAATATCGAGCCTAGATTTCGTCAAAAAATTGTAGCCTCTATTGAAAGTGATGCTGATAACCGGGTGTCGGATATTCATATTTGGAAGATCGGTGCTAATCATTACTCTGCGATTATCGCAGTAGTTACTCATGAGCCTAAACCTATTGAGCACTACAGAGCTTTGTTAGCACCATTCCGTCAGCTTTCACATTTGACGATCGAGGTAAATCAGTGTCAGGAACACTAGGGGGTGTAACTCTTGGTGGAAAGCTCAGGCCCAATTGAATTAATCATCTGTTAGTTGCCTCAAAATGTGTTGTGTTGATTTTTCTTGATTATTTGAGGAAGAAATCTAAGTAAGTTCATAAACTTATGTTTGCGCCTGTCGCCATCGATAGCTACCTTTTATATATTGTTCAACGATGCATGTTGGTGAAGACAAATGGTGTCTCAAGCGGAAATTTTGGTACTTCTGCTCTGCTCTGGGCTGTTGGGGATGGTTTTTGCGTTTCGCTCTAGCCTAGCTCAGATCCCCTACTCACGATTGCTCCTAGGTTCACTTTTTGCGTTTGTCTTTGGTTCTGTATGTACCGCCGTTGAACACATATTTTGGTCAGGCTTTTTTAATATCCTCGAGCATATCGGCTTTTTGTTAAACGCCGTACTGATGGCTGCATGGTGTTTTCTTGCCACCGAAGAGGGTATGGCGAAGGATGCAGATGGATGATTGCAGCCATCGATTTTTTCGCCTCTGTATTCTCAGTTTTAGCCTTGGTCATGCTGAGTTTAAGGCATAAACGTGTTAAGCAAAAACGCGCGTTTTGGGCGCTATTTTCACTCATTGCTGTCACCACCTATATAAATTTTTTCAGTGCCATCGAGTGGTATGAATTGTGGTTTAAAGGTGTCGCGTTAAGTGATCATGGTAGAGAGCTCTTTCACGACTATTTTCAAGTTCTCCAGCCCGTGCTGTGGGGGCTTTTTCTCTACATATTCATTCAGACCGAGCAAGCGCGCCGGTTAAAAGCGGCTTATCAGCAAACGCGAGATGTGCTGACCAATATGCCGGTGATTTTGCGCGCCTATAACCATGCCGGTGAATTGATTGAGTGGAATAAAGCGGCAGAGCAGGTGAGTGGGTACGCCGCTGATGAGGTGATTGGGAATCGCGACATTACTAACGCTATCTTCCCTAGCGACGAATTGCCTCCTGCCATGGCTGCGACCCTCAGAGAGCTTTCAGACGGTGATGTGAATAGTTTGCTTTATCGCAAGGACAGCTCCAAACGTATTGTCTCCTGGTATTGCTTGCCACAAAACGCTGAGGTTATTCCTGAATGGCAGTCGTGGGACATTGGTGTTGATATCACCGAGCGATATGAGTCTCAGCAAGAGCTGATCAAACTGGCGACCACAGACCTACTGACCGGGCTACCGAACCGCTACCTATTACTCGACAAATTGAAAACCGTTTCTTCCCAAGCGGCAAAAAGTGGTCAGCAATGTGCGCTGGCGTTTGTGGATATTGATGATTTTCGTGCTTTGAACGATACCCTAGGGCACTCGTTGGGAGATGAAGCATTAAAATCATTTGCCGAGGTACTTCATGGTACCCATTGGTTCCGGGAGCAAATGGTTGCCCGAGCGTCGGGTGATGCTTTTGCGATTATTGTTCGGGGCTGTAATCAACACTATTTGATGGAAGGGTGTCAGCGCTTGCTTGATGCGTTGGGACAGCAGGAGTTTGATCTTGCCGGTAGTCATGTTCAATTAAGCGCGAGTATCGGATTGTGTCTGTTCCCAGACGAAGGCGTCAGTGCTGAAGAGATCATGAAAAATGCAGAGCTTGCTATGTATTCGGCCAAAGCTTCAGGGAAGCGCTGCTACGAATTCTTTTCTGACTCGTTGTATGTGGATCTGGTGTGGGAGCGGGAAACCAGCAAGCAACTGTTTACTGCGATTGAGGAGCAAGAATTCACGCTGAACTACCAACCGCAGATCTGCCTGCAAAGTGAGCAGGTAATGGGGTTTGAGGCACTGATTCGATGGCCTCGAAGTACGCCTGATCGCTTCATTCCGTTGGCTGAACGAAACGGAATGATCCACGGTATCTCTGAATTTGTTATGGTGACCGCTTGCGAGCAGCTAAAAAAATGGCAACAGCAGGGGTTGAATACCCGCATTGCCATCAACTTATCAGCGCTGCAATTTTATCAATCTCATCTTTGTGACAGCTATTCAAAAATCGCAGCCGAGAAAGGGGTCGATCCTTCGTTGATTGAGCTTGAGATCACCGAAGGCACGCTGATTAAAAATGTCGCACAGGCGATTGAAACCATCACCCAGTTTAACGCCCGTGGCTTTACCGTCTCTTTGGATGATTTTGGCACGGGGTACTCCTCTTTCGCCTATTTGAAATCTTTGCCGGTCAGCAAGATCAAAATTGACCGTTCATTTATCAAAGATATTCATGAAAGCGACGCGGAAGTCGCCATCGTGAATGGCATTATTAACTTAGCCCATAATCTAGGTATGCAAGTGCTCGCCGAAGGGGTTGAACTGCGTTCGCAGTTCGACCTATTGAGAGATCTTGAGTGTGATGCCATGCAAGGCTGGTTGTATGCGCCAGCAATGCCGCCTGATGACGTGACCCACTGGCTTAACGAAAAAGAGTTGGCTCTGATGCCGCTTTAATTGTCGGTGGCGCAAGGCAACGGAGAGCGTTTTTGTCCTCTGTTGTCGATAATTCTTTGTTAACGTCGCTTCTCTATTGGATTGTCGGTCGGTAGAATTAAGCCATCTTTCCGCAACGTGAATTAGCCCTTTGAGTACCTCTGCGCCCGCGAATACCGTTATTGTTCTGGATTTTGAAACCACAGGTCTTTCGCCGAATCAGGGTGACCGGGCGATTGAAATTGGTGCGGTGATGCTGGAAAAGGGGCAACCTGTGGCGCGTTTTCAGGAGTTGATGAACCCTGGGTTTCGCATCAGTCGGTTTATTGAAGATTACACGGGTATCAGCAACCAGATGCTTAAAGCCGCAGCTCCGTGTGAAGAGGTTATGACCCGTTTTTATGACTTTATCGGCGGACACAACCTCGTTGCCCATAACGCGTCATTTGATCAGCGCTTTCTTGATGCCGAATTCGCGCAAATAGGGTGCCGCTATAGCGGTGAGTTCAGCTGTTCAATGTTGCTTTCCCGACGGCTTTTTCCTGATGCACCTAACCATAAGCTAGGCAGCCTGGTGGCATATAAAAATATTGCCAACGACGGGGTGTTTCACCGAGCGTTGGCGGATTCAGAAATGACCGCCAAGTTGTGGAACTGCCTGCTTGAAGAGCTACAACAAAGCTACCAGTTGCACACGCCAAGTTTTAAATTGATGCAGCAGATCTGCAGTAAAAGCAAAGCGGCCGTGCCTAAATTTCTGCACGCACAGAACTAAGCGGATTGTGGTATAGACGCTGAATGCAGCTTTAACTGGCTTGCGCTTTTTATGTGTGGATTGCCAACCGAGTTCTATGCTGTTCGCGCTGGCGAGCTTTTCACTGTTTATCCCAATAGGGCGTACTGCCAAAGTGCGCTGCAAAATAATCGATAAATGCTCTGACTTTAGGTGCCAGCAGGCGTGAAGTGGGGTATACCGCCCAAATGGCGGTGCCTGATACTAGCGGGAAGTCACGGAGTATCGGCACTAACTCGCCTCTTTTAACGTGTTGATAGGCACACCAGCTGGAGCTGAATGCAATGCCCAGTCCGTTGGCACAAGCATCGCGTACGACTTCACCATTATCGGTACGTAAGGTCCCTTTGGTCTTAATCGTTTGCTTCCCTGTGGGGGTTTCAAATACCCAGCTCTCCAGTCCCATTAAGTTGATACATTCATGCTTTAGCAGCTCCTCCGGTGTGCTAGGTTCGCCATGTTTGGCAAGATAATCAGGGGATGCGTAGACACGGCGGGTATCTGGCGCCAGTTTTCTTGCTATCAGTGTCGAATCTTCGAGTTCGGCATTGCGAATGGCAATATCAAAGCCCCCTTCGACCAGATCGACGATGGTGTCTGAGAAACGAAAATCGACAGCAAGCTCTGGGTAGTCGATCAGAAACGTTTTAAGTGCTGGCATTAGGTGCATGCGACCAAAAGAGGCGGGGGCGGCGACGCGCAGTGTGCCTGTAGGAATAGCGCTGCCGCCACCGACGGCGGCGCGAGCTGCTTCAACGCTGGATAAAACTTCTTCGGCGTGGGGAAGAAACGCTTTGCCCTCCTCGGTCATCGACACTTTGCGTGTGGTGCGATGGACTAAACGCACCCCCAAACTTTGTTCAAGTTTACTGATGTGTGTGCTGGCGACGGCAGGAGATAGACCTAGCTCTTGGCCTGCGACACTGATATTGCGGGTGGCTGTGAGGCGAACAAAGAGCCGTAGATGTTCAATATTCATATCTGCTTTCTGTGTTGAGAGCCTAACTATTATCAATTAAATCTAAAAACTGATTACACAGTTGGCGTTATTTTCATTATCCACTTTAGTAACTAGAGTTGTAAAACACAACTCAACAGAGATCCATCCCAATGAAAGCAATGATAATTCGTCAAGCTGGTGGCCCAGAGGTATTTGAAGTGGCTGAACTGCCTAAACCAGAGCTTAAACCTGGCCATGTGCTGGTGCGCATAGCTGCGACCAGCGTTAATACAGTCGATACCATGATCCGCCAAATGGGAAGTGAGCTGCCATTGTCCCCCGAGGTGCCCGCCCTTTTAGGGATGGACCTTGCCGGTACCGTTGAAGCCGTGGGCGAGGGTGTCACGGAATACCGTGTCGGTGATGAGATTTACGGCTGTGTGGGTGGTTTAGCTGATCTGCCGGGCACCTTGGCCGAGTATGTGGTGGCTGATGCGCGCCTGATTGCTCATAAACCAAAAAATCTATCTATGCGCGAAGCGGCTGCGTTGCCGTTGGTGGGTATTACGGCTTACGAAGGCTTGATCCGAGCGGGAATCGCTAAAGGCCAAAAAGTGCTGGTGCATGGTGGCTCCGGTGGCGTCGGCCACGTGGCTTTGCAGCTGGCGCGCTATTTTGGCGCCGAAGTCTATGCGACAGGTGGCGGAGAGCAACAATCCGAACTGATTGAACAGCTAGGTGCAACAGCGATCAACTACAAAACTGAATCTGTCGCGGATTATGTCGCGAAGCATACTGCTGGTGCAGGGTTTGAATTGGTGTTTGACTCGGTGGGCGGGGCGAATATGGCCAACTCATTTGAAGCGGCAGCGCTGAATGGCCAAGTGGCTTCTACGGTCTCTATGGTGGAGCTGGACTTAACCACTGCACATTTCAAAGGGTTGTCGCTGCACGTGGTGTTCATGCTGATCCCCATGCTGCATGACTTTCATCGAGAAGCCCACGCCGATATTTTGCGTAAGTTGGCTGAGATCGCTGAGGCTGGCGGCTTGCGCCCAGTGCTGGACGAAAACCGATTCACGTTGGATCAAGTGGGCGATGCTCATGCCCGGTTGGCCAGTGGTCAGGGGATGGGCAAGGTTGTTGTCGAGGTTTAGGAGACAACTTAGGTGTGTCGGGACGTAATTTTTTGGCGCATAGCCGCGCTTAACCGTGTTTAGTTATTGTGGATCTTTTAATGAAAATCCCCAGCGAGTGCTGGGGACTTTGGTAGAACGAAGTGAGTTCGTTAATGTAGAGCTTAGTATGCTCTTGTTTCTGGTTCGTAAAAATTAATCCGGACAGAATACGGAATATCACTAACTTGAGCGGCCGGAGCCCCGCGGCGGAAAGCGTCGCCGTCATGGTATAGTGTTTCTTTTACGTAGTAGCGCTCACCCACCTTCGCCAGTACTTCCCAAGTGCGGAATTGGAATGAGTAGCAATCAACATCAGTGCGATGATCACACTGGCTCCATTCAACGAAAGAACCATCTTGCCAAATGTAGTTTCGCGAGGCTTGAAACAGACTTTCTTCGAAGTACCAGAGCATTGGTGCGCTCCAGTTGTGGGTTGCAGAAGGGCGATCGTAATTATTCGCTGAGCCTAGGCCTCCTTGTTCAAATTCAAAGAAGAACAGTGCATCAGAAGCTTGGTCTGAAGGTTCACTTAGGTTGAAGCCATGATTCCATTTCCCTGGAAAGATCGCTTGATGCCAGGGGGTATTCTCATCCTTTATCACGGCCATACCTTGGAAGTATTTGTGTCCCTCAGAGGCGCGATATTCGGCGGCAATGGCCATTGGCCCTGCGTCAACACCAACGTCACGGGCGTCGTAGAGTCGACGCCAAATAATCGTGAAGTCATTTTCGAACATCAAGACTAGCTCACCGTGGGTATCTATAATCCAATTAAAGTGTTCATCGTACTCAGGTATGTAGCCACTGGTGCCTTCTAAGAATTGATAGGTGACGACTGGCGCGTCCGATTCTAATAGCGGGTTACCATCAACACCGGGTCCATAAAAGCGGAAAGCGAACTCTCTTCCTGCAACTTCTGCGTCAGCCCACTTTTCCATATTATTTCGCTTGTAGGCGATTACAGGAGTCTCACGTTGTTCTATTTTTTCATCTAATGACAGGCCGTCTGCGTTGATACAAATTTGCGATGTGCTGTCTCTAAACAGTATATGTTGAACCCCGTACTCGATAAGCTTTAGTGGTTCAATGCTCTTCTCGGTGAGTGTTGTGGTGCATGTAAAGTGTGAGTTGTGCTCAGCGAAATAGACATTTTCTTCAACATGCACTGGCCAATTTGTCGTATCTATTAAAATACGTCCATCGTCAAATTGGTAAGGTGCGGTGGTGACCGTATCAAATCCGTAGCTTTCGAAAAGGCCGTTTCTTAGCCTGATCCGCTCCGTACCTAGAGATATACCTAAGCGAACGGTTCCAGGCGCACTACCAAGAGATAGGTAGTAATAGGTGTTGTCATCTAACACATTTTCTATTTCTTTGCGGGCGTTTTCGCGGATCTTTCTTTTCTTCTCGATGAAGTTTTCAACTGAAGCGTTGTCAGTTTTGTAAGCACTGATCCAACGAATAATATCGTCTAGGTGAGACTCATGAACACTGGTGCGTGAACCATCAATGGTAAAAGCTGCCGCAAGATCCCAAAGCAACTCCGTATCTATCCGTTTTAGTCGGTTTTGAAAGTCGAGCCATGTCCATGTGGTGTAGCTGAAATTGTTCGAATAGTAGCGCATGAGAAGTGAACTCAGCGACGTCGATAGGTAATCCTGATGGATTGTTTTAGCACGTTGGTATTGCGTACTTGTAGAGAAGCTAAACGCCGTGGGCTGGATTTCTTGAACCGGCAATAACTCTGACACAGCACCTATATTTGCCAGTTCTATATCGCTTTGCTCACCAGATCCTTTGGTTGTTAGGGTATAGACACGCTCCATCGAGCGCTTATCTATGTCGGTAGGAATACTAAATACCCCTTCTGAGTCGGTTGTTGATGACACGACAAGTGTCCCGATAGTGAGCACTACATTTGCGTTTAGTAACGGAGTATCGCCAGCCATACTGGTTCCAGAAACAATAACTTGTTCATGGGAGTCGAGGATGGTTACAGGCACCGAGATACTGTCTTCTTGGCCTTCGTTATTCGATATGTGAAGTTGAAACAGCAGTTCACTGTCCGCGGACACTTTAGGTGCTTCAAACTGTAAATGAGCTTTTTCTGAATTGGATAGTTCGACTTCAGGCCCAGACAATTGCGTCCATGAATAGATTGGGTTGGTGCCCACATTTTCTACTTCCGCAATCAATGATATCTGATCCACTTCATCGAATATTGCTGCTGAAATAGGAGTGATAGCAAGTTCTGGTATAGGTAGATCTTGCTCTGCAGATGAGCCTCCTCCGCCTCCACAACCAAATAAGAAAACAGGAGTGAAAAGGGCCCAAGGGGCTAAGTACTTAATTCGTGTTGAGCGTTGTTTCATGGTGTTTCGTACCTCAGGCCAAAATGAATGACCAACTGCTGGGTATCAATTTTCGGCGGATGCTGACATAACTTTGAGTTACTGACATACCTCCTTTTGGGTGGGTGAGAGGTTGCTCACCTTTTGAACAGGAGAATTGTTGCGACTGTGAGGGGTGTCGAATATTTTTACAGTTAATTGTGTGGCTGTATGGCTCAATAGGATTAATCATTTTGGTTTGTCATCACATCTTGATGTGAGTGATCACTTTTTATTTGCGCTATGTTGCACTTCGGTTGAGCTTGGTGCGAAATCTGTTCCAGAGTTGTACTGCAACAAAGTTCTGCCTTATCTGATATGCGATAGTGGCCGCTAGCCGCTAATTGACATACTGATACAAGGATGTGTTGTGATACAACGAATTACAGAACAGCGCCCTAAATATTCCCCACTTTTTATCTTGGCGACTTCTTTGCTGTTGGTTGCCTGTGGCGGTGGGGGAGGTGGATCTGATACTCCGGTTGACGATGCACCTGTTGCGATGGCTTTAAGCCTGAGCGCTGGTAAAACCGAGCTTAAAATGGGGGACACCAGTCAACTCGTGCTTAATGTTGCCTATGATGATGGTAGCAGTCAGCCTGTCTCCGCATCCGATCTGCAATGGCAATGTGTTTCATCGGCGGTGGAGATTGATCAAAATAACTTGCTCACTGCAAAACAATCTGGCACCACCGATTGCACGGCAAATTGGCAGCAGTTGAGTTTATTGGTGAGCTTTTCAGTCGCTGAAAGCTCTGTGGTGGTTGATCTGATCCGCACATCGCCCCTCGGTCCGCTGACGCTCACTGTGGGCGCACAACAAACAGTGGGTGTGTTCGCTCATTATTCTGATGATTCAAATACCCAAATTAGCTCAGGCTTAGTTTGGCAGTGTGACAGTGATGCCGTCTCAATGAGTGGGGAACGTACTGGTCAGGTTGGCCATGTGTTGACTGCCGTCGCGCCAGGCCAAGTAACTTGTAGTGTGCAATGGCAAGGATTAAGTACCGAGTTGCAGATTACTGTGCAACAAGTCAGTGAGGTGTCTGCTGAGCTTTCGCTCTCTTTCTTGGATCATCTCAAAGATTCAGATCAAGATCTGAGCCGTTTTACCGCCTGGGTGGAGCGTGCGGTGGCCGGCAACCCCGGTTATGGTTTTTCGCCTGTCGATGCCGTGTATCTCTATTACCTCACTGCAGATGAACGTTATATTCAGCACGCGATTACGCTGGTGGAGCAGCAGGTTTTAGACGCTGAAACCAAGATCGCTGAAGGCCAAAGACCGAAAGTCAGCTCCGACTCTTATCTTCATGTCGGTCGTTTTATCTCTGAGTTGGCGTACACCTATGCTTATGGCGGTGAGCTGCTGAGTGATGGTCAAAAGCTGCGTTGGCGCCAATATGCTGAACAGGCTGTGTGGAACGTTTGGCATCATAAAGAGGCTGAGTGGGGAGGACAGCCATTCCCATGGAGTGGCTGGGCGGTCACGCAACCGGGTAATAACTATCACTTCAGTTTCTTAAAAGCGACCATGACCTGGGGCTTGGCAGATAAAAATGAACACTGGCTAACGCTGTTAAAAGAACAAAAACTACCGACGTTAGTCGCCTACTTCGCAGACTTTGAGGGTGGCGGTAGTCGTGAAGGCACCGGCTATGGCGTCGCCCAAGGGAATTTGTTTGATCTGTACCGGATCTGGAAGGATGCCACGGGCATGGATTTAGCTGGACGGTCGCCCCATGCAAGACAAACGATTGATTACTGGATCCATGCCACCACGCCTACGTTGGATCAATTTTCTCCTATCGGTGATCAATCCAGAGTGTCATTTCCCCGTTTGTTTGATTACCACGAAAACCTGATACACCGTGCTGCTTCGCTTAATATTGGTTCGCCTGAGGCCAAGCGGGGTAAATGGTGGTTGGATAATAATTCGGTGACGGAGATTGTTTATGGCTTCAATTTGCACACCACACTACTAGCGCAAGAATCGGAACCGGTTGCCCCTACTGATTTGGTTTATCACTCAAAAGGTGCTGGTCACTTGTTTGTGAGATCCTCTTGGCAGCCCGATGCCACTTGGTTATCTGTTGTCGCAGGTATTTATGATGAGTCCCACGCTTCTCGAGACCAAGGCGCGTTCTCTCTGTTTAAAGACGAGTGGTTAGCTGTGACCCAGAATATCTGGTCCCACAGTGGTATTCATCAAGCCACCGAGGTGCATAACACCTTACGTTTTGTCGAAAATGGCGAAACGGTGCGCCAGAATCTGGATGCGGAATCCTCTATGGATTATCAAGTTGTGGGTGATACAACCACAATCCAGATGGAGCTGAGTCCCGTCTACGGTAAAAACAACAGCATTACATCGTGGCAGCGCGATATCACTTTTACTGCCGACGAAGTGATGGTGTTTGATCAGTGCGTGATTAGCAGTGATGTTGAAGCGATTTGGCAGATAAATCTGCCGGTTCAGCCAGAAATATTGGCGGATGGCTCCATTCAATCTGGGCAACTATTGATTACACCAATGGTGCCGGCTGCACCTGACATATCAGTAATTAACTGGGTTGATGTAAATGCGAGTGAGTATAAGAATGGTCACTATAAGCTGGAACTAAGCGGTGGCGATTGCCGTTACCAAGTGCGCTTAAATGTTTTATAGCTGGGGGATCACATAGTTGATCTTGGTGGCTGCCTGCGATGGGAGATGTTCCGACAACGATAAAACAACCAAGCCTGATCGATGGCTTGGTTGTTTTTTTGCGGCAGGCCAGTCGGATGTCCCGATCTTAGATTGTCGTTGCTGCATCGTTAACGGCATTCAGTTGTTGTTCTATAAATTGCCGCACTTCACCCTGTGATAGCAGCCCGACATTTGCGCCGCTGATCTTTCCATGGTTAAAAAACACTAGCGTAGGCATGGAACGTATTCTTAGCAGGCTGGCAAGATCCGGGTTCTCGTCAACATTCACCTTGATCAGCTTAACCGTGTCACGATATTCAACAGCGAGCTTTTCAAGTACTGGCGTAAACGCCTTACAGGGACCACACCAGGGAGCGTGAAAATCGACCAGAATAGCCGGTTCAGATTTCAGCAGCTCGGAAAAATCTTCTTCATTCACTTCTGTTAGGTATTGGTTCATGGGGCTTCCTTACTTATGGCAGCGTTAATGCATGTCAAAATAGCGGTAGAGGTCGTCACAACCGCCGACATGTTGTTCGTCAAAGAATATCTGCGGTACGGTGCGTCGCTGGCTCCGCTGACGCATCTCGGCCTGTAGTTTGATGTTATGGGTGATATCAAGTTCGTGATATGACAACCCTTTGTTTTGCAATAAGCGTTTAGCTGCCTTGCAGTAGGGGCAGTAATCTTTGGTGTAGAGGGTTATCTGGCGCATGGCTTGCTCCAAAGGTTTTAACTGTTGCTCTGCAACCCGGTCAAATCGTTGTAAAGACCGGATTGCCCGAAAGTACCGCGTGCTAACTAGCCTTTTTTAATCACATCCAAGTCATACCAAGGTGTCGGGTTGATTGGGCAGCGGAATCGCACTCCGTCTTCACCAATAGTGACGCGGCTTATACGGGTTTCGCCCGGCTCCAGAGGAAACATATCCAGTGTTTCTTTATCGGATAGGCGTTGGATCTGAAAGCCCACCAGCTTTTTTGCCTTGTTTGTAATGACGAACTCGTATTCGCCAGCTTTTAGTCCTGCGACCGTTTCTTCGGCAGAAAAATAGCCGCTGTATTCATCCAAGTGGATGACTGTGACGCCGTCATCACGGGTTATTGGAGTGTCTGCATTGGCAGCGGTAACTGCAGCAAAAGTGATGGCGATAACAGCCGTTGCGCGCTTCAGGATATTGATGAGTTTCATGGTCTATTCCTTTTATTCAGTTAGGTGATGAAAGTGGTTCAGTTAACTTTCGGAAGAGACTATAGTGTGACTATTGCGAATTAATAATGTCTAAAAGTTCGCCAAATGTAGCCATGAGTACGATTTTTGGTGGCTCCCCTAAATAAAAATTAGCGACGGTGGTAGAGAGTGCGTCATGTTGAAAAACCAAGACCCATTGAGTGAGCTACTACATAGTTTGAAGCTGCGGGCGGAAGTGTATGTGCACGCAGATTTTTGTGGCCATTGGGCTGTGGATACCTCAGGCCAGCGTCGTATCCCATTTCATATGCTTGGTTCCGGGCAAGGCTGGTTGCATATTGAAGGCAACCAGCCCAGATTGCTGAAGGCAGGGGATTTAGTTGTTTTCCCCCATGACGTCAAACATCTAGTATCAAGTGAAACAGAGATCTGTGCCGGTACTCGATTGAATGACCCTGGCAATGAGTTGGATGGTCCTGCAGTAAACCTTTTATGTGGTTTTTTCGATTTTGAGAGTCTGGGGAACTCACCGATACTCGACCAGCTGCCTGATGTGATCGTTTTGGAATTGGGAGAGCAGAGTCGTTATCCCCACATTCGTACCTTGATACAGTTGATGGTTACCGAACTGGAAAATTCAGAACCGGGTAGCTATGCAGCTGTTAACCAGATTTGCTATCTGTTGTTTGTGCAGGTGTTGCGGCTACAAATTGCGGAAAGCGTGGACACAGGATTACTTGCCGCTCTATTTGATAGCCGTATCGGTAAAGCCTTAGATGTAATACATAAGCAGCCTGAAGTCAGTTGGGATCTTGTCTCTCTCGCCCAAACAGCCGCCATGGGGCGCACCAACTTTGCAGAACGTTTTCATCAGCTGGTTGGGCTGACCCCGATGAAATACCTGACTCGCTGGCGTATGCAAAAAGCCAAAATGCTATTGGTGACTAGCGATCGTTCGATGATGGATATCGCCGAAGCTTGTGGTTATCAGTCTGAAGTTGCGTTTCGTAAAGCCTATCGAAGCAACGTGGGTGAGCCACCAGGCCAGACGAGAAGGGCGGCGGGCTAATCAGAGCTTGAGAAAGGGTTACGGGCATCGATGAATAATCGATGCCGCAACACGCTGATGTTTCAATAACCTAGAGTTTATTGACCTGATAGCGACGGATGTTATCTGTCAAAGTGATCTGATAAGTCCCTGGCCCCTGAGTGATAGCAATATTGGCGTACTCGTTACTGTGGGTTTCGCCGTCGGGCTCATCATCGCCATACCACTTTCCGTCAGCGTAAAACTTAAAGCTGGGGTTGCTGTCGGTGACAGTGACAGTGATCTGCCAGCGATAATCGCCCACTAAGCGCATGGCGGTTTTACTCCAGCCATTTGCTGTGCCGCGAAAATCAACACTGCTAAAGTCTTGTTTGTAATCGGTGTCGTCAGTGACCGTGATGGTGATGGTATCGGTCGCTGTTTCGCCTTTGTCATCAGTCACCGTTAACGTGACAGGATAGAGCCCAGCGTCGGCATAGAGTTTAGTTGGGAAGATGCCAGTTAAGCCATTGGACCATTGATAGGAGACAATGCTGCCGTTAGCCGATGTTGAGCCACTGGCGTCAAACTGCACTGTGTTGCCTATCATCACCGTGATGTCGTCACCGGCATCTGCGGTTAGCCCCTGTTTACTATAAGACACAGCGTCAATGAGTTGCTTGCTACGATCATTGCCGGAGCGGTAGCCTGATGGCTGCTCCTGAGTACCAACACTGCCCATGCCATAGGTTTTCAGGTCAAAATGATTACCCGAAATATTGATGATGCTAAAGCCGATCTCATACGCGACGCCATTGCTGTTGTGGGGGTAATAGGCAAGCATATGCATATCACTGCTGCTGTTATTCCGGGGCCATTGTCCCGCTGGCGCTGCGATCATATAGCCCACCCCTTTATTCGCATCACGGCCATACTCAGCCTTGAAGTCCAGTGAATGGCTGGTGGCTGTGACAGGCTTCAAGCGCTGGTACTCATGCACATGGCCGGTAATCGCCCAATCGAGTTTTTGATTAAAGTAGTTTACATACGGGCGTAGATATTTGACCTCATCCTTGCCGCCTGCCGGGTTGATCGCCGGTACATGCCAGTACGCAAAACTCCAAGGACATGATTGCGCTTGATTGACTTCATCTTGCAGCCAGTTGCCTTGGGCCGCTGCATTGTTGCCGTGGTCGCGCTCAGGATAGCGGCCATAGAACACAGGGATCTCTGAGTTCACGCTCATAAAACAGGCATTACCGTATTGGAAGCTGTAGTAATCGGGGTAACTCATATCCGGGGTGAGATAGAAGTATTTTCTAAATGAGCGAGTGTCCTCAGCGTTACTCCAATACTGTTCAGAGTCGCTGACGTTGCTGTTGCCTGGGGTGTCATGGTTGCCCATGGCTGGCAGCATGGCTTTGGAAGCAAACAGTGTCTGACCTTTATCAAAGAACACCTTCCACCAATAGAAACGCTCGCCGTTTTGTGGAATATCATCTTTTACCATGTCGCCGACGGTGATGATGAAATCAAAGTCATCCATATGCTCATTGACGATCGCCTGGGCGACGTCATGCCAGCGTTGTTGGCCTTGTTCATCTTGCATGTCACCAACCACGAGAAAGCGACTGTAGTCCATCTCATTTTTGGCGGTGATAAAGGCATATTGGCTGGAGAATTCGCCGGCAGGACTGGTGACTTTGTACTCATACTCCGTATCCGCCTGCAAATTGCTTAGGGTAATGTGATGCACCTTCCCCCAGCCCGGTGCGAGATCGGCAACGTTGTCCTCTGCCTGTACTTGCCATTCTGTATCACCCGCTTTGCGGAAGTAGGCTTGGGCAGTAAAGTTGCTGTGACTGCCTGCCAGCTCATAATTGATCACCATATTGCTGGCAGGATTAAGGACGGTTGCCGTGTTGTACGCGCCCGTAGTTGTCGGTTGGATCAGTGTGAGGTAGGGGCCAATATATGGAGAGAAAGGCTGCTCAAGGCAATCTCCGAGATTGTCGAACCAGCGGTTATCGCTGTAGCAACCGCTGGTGCTGCGGCTGAATTCATCGGCTTTGTCGATAATAAAGTTCAGTTGAAGCCCTGAATCGATTTCCCCTTGGTATTTACCAGGTAGTGACCAGACGTAATAGCCACTGTCAGCATCTATGGTTAAAACCTGCTGGGCATTCCAGCCATAACCTTCTAGTTCAGAGATCGCACTACCGTTGGGGATCCAGGCCCAAATGGTGGGGGCTGATGAGAAGTCATTGGCGTCGAAATAGAACACCAAGTTACTTGTATCGTTATCACCGTCATCCCCATCATCACATTTAGCCACGGCAGTGGCATCAACCTGCTTTGAACCGCTGTTAAAAGTGATCTGGTAACTGCCGCTGTTCTCTATCAGATAGTCACTATCGGGATAGTTTTCACTCCAATCACCGTAGTGATCAATCTTAAAGCGCGGATTGCTGCCGCTGAACTGCTGGCAGGTGACGTAGTCATTGTTGCCGCTGGCTACCATTGGGGTTGTGCCCCAGCTATTTGGTGTGCCTCTAAACTGCCAGCTATCAGCATATACACTGGACATGCTGCACAGTAAAAAGAGGCCTAACACTGTCCGCCAGAGGCGGCATTCTGCCTGCTTGGGTACCGATATCATTTTGCGTTCCTTGGATCTGTCCTTGCGCATCTGCGCACCGAGTTCTGCAGGCTAGCATGGATAGTTTTTGCTGTTTTTTTACTCAGCAAAATACGAGAGGTAGAGCAAATAAACAGCGGAAAAATCGATTTGTTTTTGCGCTAAGTTAAATTAAACCGATTTAAAACAATGGTGTATTAGGTTTTGTTTATGTGGTCATCGTCAGCGTTGTGCCGATGCTTAATATAACCTTTGCAGGTGCTGAATTGAGTCCAGAACAATAGGGGGTCAACTGTTAGTCAATGTTAGCTGTATCTTTTGTGGCGGTATGTTTAGTGTTCTATGAGCTATGGATTCTCCGTTTTCTCCGTTGTTGCTTGCCTGTGGGAGAGCTCATTTGATACAGGCGCCTAGTCGTCACTCATCGGGTGAAACTTGGTGCTTACAGGAGTCAATAATTAGGATCTAATTAACTGAATTTAGGAGATATTAAAGGATATACTGACAGCGCTGCTTGGTTGGAAGAAGTGAATGAAGGGAGTTAGGCATGAGTCATGCAGAAGATTACTACGGGCCAACACTATATTTGGTGATGGTTATAGCTTGTGGTGCTATCACTATCGCAGGTTACCCTGCGGCCGTTGGCTACCTGCTACTGATAAAGCTGGTTTATTCGGTTGTTGTGTCCATGATAATTCATCGATGGCGAGAGTCGTCTGATGTGCTAGTGGAGTCAGAAGAGAATCGTTGGATGGCGAACCTGCACGGTATCCCTGTGAAGGAGGTCTCAAATGCGCTTAAAAACCTTCACTTTACTAGCGAAGATATGATGGTTCGTCGGTATCAGACGTTACTGTTGCCAAAGTTTATACTTATTTCTCTGTTAACTTTCTCGACGATACAACCTCTCTATCAGAATGTTACACAGCAAGGTTTCGGCATGGCTGACTGGTTCGGCGTAGTGCTGCTCGGATATCTGTGCTTCCAGTTATTTTATACGTTTCAGTCCTTAATGATGGCAAAAACGATGCGCTGGGAAGTAAACCGCTACCTACTTGGGGAACATACCTATTATTCGGCATTTACTAGCCATAAAAAGGGCTATTTCATGCCTTTTCTCGATAAGGTGTTTCGGTAAGCGGTGCGATTTGTCTCCGCCGATATAGGTAGGGCGCTAAAGTTGCAGCGGAGGATCATCTGCACCGCACTATTCGTTTCAATGGCTGATCAATGTCAACGATCTCAGTGAGTCTCGGGCGCACACTGGGGTTAACTCGTTCCGAGGATGCTGCCTATGATTACAATGGCCGCGCCATGTTCCGGGTTTCTTCCCAGATGGCGAAAAAGCAGGACGTCCATGAATGCCATGGACGCCCTGGTTTACTTCTAGTCTGCTGCTTAATCGGATTGACGACTACTGGATTGCACCTAGCATCACATTAAAGATACTGGTGTTATCAATGGTTTTATCGTTGAAAATGTTGGCGTTAACACCCCAAGCCATCAGTGGCACATTGACGTTGGTGTGGCTGCCCCATTTCCATGTTACGTCGGGATAGATACCAGCACCGTTATCTTTTTGCACTTCCAAGCCGCCACACTCGTGATCGGCAGTGACCAGTAGCATGGTGTCTGTCCGGTTAGTGGTCCAGGCAATTGCCTCGGCAACTGCTTCATCCATAGCTATGGTTTCCTGTACGTTTTGCTCAATCAGGTTAACGTGACCCGCCCAGTCAATTTGTGAGCCTTCCACCATCAATACAAAGCCATTTGGATTTTGAGACAGTATTTCGATTGCCTTGGCGCTCATCTCAGCTAGTGTTGGGATGTCGTATGCCTCATAGGTATGACCGTTGTTGGCTTGTTCCTCAAGAGGCAACACATAAGGGATGCCGCTGCTGTTGTTGCTGAAGTCCTGTGGGCCAAAAATACCAGCGAACTTGAAGTTGTTATTGCCGAACGTAGCAGTATCCACAGTCACGGCATTGAGTGCGGTCTCTGTGTTTATGACGGTATAACCGCCGGCTGTGGCGTTAACTGTATGCATGTCATCGGTGCGGTCATAGGTCCGTGTCCCACACAGTGTCAGGTTCGGCTGCACTTCCTGATAGATGCTGATGGATAATGCTTCGTAGTCGCTACGGTTAGGACCGTGGGCGACGAACGCAGCAGGCGTAGCGTGGGCGCAATCCGACGTGGCAACAACACCAACGGACATGCCGTTCGCTTTGGCGTACTCCATGATCGTGGGGTAGTCATCACCGTTACCCGGTTGCGCTACGGAGATCGTACCGCTGGTGGCTTTGTGGCCAGTGGCAAAGGCTGTTGCTGCGGCGGCAGAGTCGGTGTAGTAGTTGTCGCCGTGATGCTCATCTAGCTCATAGCCTAGAGTGTCGGCGCTGGCTGTATAGATTTCAGCGTTGGCAGGCGCTTGTTCCATCGCCAGTGTACTGCCGTTGAAGTGACGTGCCGCTTCGATTTGCGGGAAACCCATGCCGTCACCGATAAAGAAGATGACATTTTTAGCTGGCGCGGCATCAACTACTTCAATGCTGACGGTGTCTAATGCTTCGGTTTCTGTATCGGCATTGATGGTCAACGCCGCATCAAACTGACCCGTGGTTGGTGCGGTCGCGTTAACACGTGCATCAGTTTGCGACTGAGTAGCGTCAGAAATCAATGTTGGGGTGACAGTCCCTGAGGTTGCCCAGCTAAAACTGTCGGCGAACAAGCTGCCGTCTGCTGTCAGATTGGTTGCTTGGTTGGTGACAGCGATCTGATCGTGACCCGCTGTGGCACGGACTTTATTCATCGAAACGGGGACACCGATCTGGCTATCTCCCAGCATGGAGATATTGAACACGTAAACGCCAGCTTCTACTTCTGCTGCAATGTTGCCGCCTGGATAAGTGGTCAGTACAGAGCTGCCATTTTCCAGGGTCAGCGGCGTATCTTTTAACGAACCGTATTTGTTGCCATATTCATCGCCTTGTTGGATCTTGAAGCTGATGAACTGTGGCTCTTCAAATGCAACAACCACTTCATAGCCGCCTGCGCCAACATAGTTGAACAGGAAGTCTTGATGAGCGCTCCAATTATTGAACGTGCCCACCAAGTACAGTGGCTTGGTTAAATCGCTACTGTCTGTTTCAGTGACATTTTCGAGCAGTAATGGCGGTTGGTTAATGGTTTCTGAGGCATCAAGGGTAAAGCGGAATACCTGATCTTCGTCGCCGGTGACCGAGATATCCATGTTTTGATTGCTGTATTCAGTGCCGTCATCGGCTGTGTACTTGCGCTGCATCAGCATCGGTGCATCAAATACAACGTCGGCCGCGACATCGGTACCGATGGCAATATCCCGCTCGGGGCTCCAATCTGGGTCGGAAATTTTGAAGCTGTAATCGCCAGGGCTCATACGAAATAGGGCGATGTAGATGCCGTTGCCTTGGTGGGTAAGTTCCGCTTCAGGACGAGCAGACCAGCTGTTCATGCTGCCTTTGATATATAGGCGACAGTTTTTGTTTGGGTTCTCAGCCTGCTCATCTTCCGTACATTGGTAGGGGCCAATATCAATACTGGTGGCCAGATCCGGATTGGTCAGATCTTGGCCATCAGAGCCCGGAGCCCCTTGTTCGCCCTGAATACCTTGGTCGCCATCGGAGCCGTCGTCACAGGCTGTTACGCCGGCGACGAGCGCCAGTATCAACAGCAAATGCTTACAAAATTTAATACGCATAACTAAATCCCTGAATAAGTAAAATTTGATAAATGAATAGGCAAGCGCGTTTGTTTTTAAAATGATTGCGCGTTTGATTAGCGCTGGAGACTTGCCTTCAACACCTTGAAAAAAGGCGTTGTTAGTATTCTTGCGATTTGTAACAGTCAGGTGACAGTTTGATGAAGATCACGTTTTGTTGATTTGGTGAAAGCTTTGTATTCCACGAGTGCCGTTTCACACCGTGAGTGTTCGGGGCGCATAGCCTCCTAGGTCGATTTGTTGTACTAGGCTTTTAGGTGTCTTTATTAGCAGAAAAGAGGGATAGCTTGCCGTAAATCAACGGGCCATAGAGACAGCCTCTGTAGGCTAATTTTTCCCGATTGGCGTGTTCAAGGAAAGACAATGAGTTACCTACGGAGAAATAGAGATATGTTTTATGTGTTGCGCGGTGTTGTCCGCGACAAAGAGCGAAATTAGTGGACACATCATCGCCGTCAGAAACCTCTCTTGAGAAAGTTAAGGCGAGCAGTGCGAACGTATTCGAACTCTTCTTACTTCAATCAAAGATTACTCGGCCACCAAGCTGTAAACATTGGTTAATTCGTCCGCGCTTATTGTCGTTGCTAGATCAGGGGAGTCAAGAACGTCTCATGGTGATTCATGCAGGCGCTGGCTATGGAAAAACGACATTGGTCCAACAGTGGCTGGACTCAAACGACACAATGCATGCTTGTTGGTATGCCCTAGACGAAGAAGACAATGATCAGCATCTATTTGTCGCCTATTTAGTTAAAGCAGTAGATGCACAACAGCCTCTATCTGAAAATTTACTGAATTTGTCTAGGTCTGGTTGTGCTTCGCCAATGCTATTGGTTAAGCGTCTAGCTTATGAACTCAGTGTTGTGGTGTCTCCTCTATATCTTTTTTTTGATGATTTTCATCGAGTTGATTCTTATGAAACTCTGAATCTTCTGAGGCTATTGATAGATTCAACCCCTGCGAATATCCGCTTCGTATTTACATCTCGTAGTGAACTTCCTGCTCAGTTGTCGAGATCATTACTGTCTAATAGCTGTTTCTATCTCTCTGCTGAAAACCTAGCTCTGCTTGACTCTGAGACAGAGGAGTATGTCTGTACAAATTTGAAATTTGTGACAGACAGAAAAGATATTCGAGAACTTCATCGATTGGTTGAGGGCTGGATCGCAGGTATCAAATTGATGGCGTTGACGGCCGATAGTCATTCAAGCTTTAGACAAATGATACGGCAGGGGACTTTAAGTAACTCAGGATTGAGTGGCTACTTGACCTGTGAACTGTTGGCAGCTTTGCCGCGAACCGTGCAACAGTTTCTTTCTGATATCGCGGTTGTTGAACGTTTCGATTTTGAGCTGGCATCACGGCTGGCCTTATCGAGTGATGTCACTCAATGTTTGAGCTATATGAAGCGCCATCAGATTTTCCTTGTTGAACTGGATTCAGAGGGGAAGTGGTTTCGACTTCATCATTTGGTCACAGAGTTCTTGCGTGAACGTTTAAAACAGCAGGATCTATCTCGTTGGCAAACTTTGAATGGTCAGGTTGCGAAGTACTATTTTGATAGTGGCCTTTATAGTGATGCCGTACACCACTGTGAATTAAGCAGTGACGTTGAGCTAGCGATTTCATTCCTGACAGGTACAACGGAATTGGCTGACAGGGGGCTTTATTCGCTGTTGAGTCGGTTGTTCAACATGCTGCCTAAAGATAAGCGTGAGTCCAACCTGAAATTAATGCTTGATTACAGTTTGGTCGAAATTTTGCGTGGCGATCTGTTTTTGGGTAAACAGCATCTGGGTTGTTGTAAAAAGCTTCTGCAACAGCAATGCAGTGGTGACGCTGATTGGGGTAGCTATTATGCCAATTGGGCACAGTATCACTTGCTTCGGGCAGATTATGCGGAGTCGAGAGGTGTCGCTAATCAGGCGCTTGAGTTACTTACTGTAGAGCATCCTGCTTTCCATTTAGCGAAGTTGGTTTTGGCGGCTGCGTTATATGATTTGGGTGAAATTGAACAAGCAATTATTTGCCTTAGGCAACATCTACCTATGTTGGTTGAACAACGCCGACTCGAAGGTGCGCTTTGGGGGTATGCATTCCTGAGCCATCTACTGATGATGAATGGGCAACTGAGTGAAGCTGCAGTTACTAATGCCGCAGGTGCTGATTTTGCTCGCCGCTATTGTTTAGAGTACAGCGACAATATGTACTTTATTCACCTGTTTGCCGGATTTATCTATTTACAGCAACTTGAACTGCCGACCGCAGATCAGCATTTACGTCAGGCATTACAGATCGCTGACTGCTTGCCTCAATATTTTCAGGAACAGTTGCTTCCATTGCGCTGCAGGCTGCAACAGATAAAAGGTCGTCAGTCTGAAGTCACTCGATTGATTACAGAGATGGAAGTCCGAAGAGTCGATGCTGCACGCACTGGGCTTCGTATCCACTTTGATGAACTATTGACTGGATATTGGCTGCGGCAGGAGCAGCATCACAAACTTGTGGACTGGTTGGGTGAAGAGACCACTGCTAAAGGGTATGGAGAGAAGTACTTAGTCTGGTTACGTCAACAAGCTCGGGCATCACAGGCCATGGGAGAGAACGAAAAGGCGTTAAGGCAATATACCTTTGCGGTAGCAGAAGCTGAGCGTTTGCGACTGGCATTAGAGCAGCTGTATTGTTTGGATGCGTTGATCCATATTTGTGCCGAACTCCAAAACGATAGCCTGTCTGGCTCTCTTATGCTAATGGTCTCGTTGGCAGCAAAACAGAGGAATGTGGCGGTTTTTATGTATGACAAGACATTTTACTTGCCTCGTTTGAAAGCGCTTGTTCCATCATTGGAAGAGGGTGGAGTGCGAGTGTTTGCACAGCGGCTGCTGTCCGTTCTTAGACAGGGGAAACAGCTAACTGGAAAGTCACAAGTTCCGCATGCTGCGTTATTGTTCGGTATTACCGCAAAGGAGTGGCGAGTACTAACCTTGATCTGCGATGGCTTAAGTAATGAGCAGATCACCGAACAAACACATACATCTATAAACACGTTAAAAAGCCATATTCAACGTGCCTACAAAAAATTGGGAGTGCGTAGTCGTCGTCAGGCAATTGAGCGCGTGCCTGCGCTGCTAATTCGCTAACCGCACTTAACATCGACGATCTGTTCTCAACGCTTTAATCTTTGTGATTTAGCTAAAAAAATACCATTAATTTCATCCCTTGATTCATCCTCTGGCAGACGAAAAATAAAATAAATTGGATACAAGTACATAACTTTTCCAATCTTATGGGGATTGACCAATATGCAGTGTTTTAAAGCGGTTAAATGGGGATTTTTTGTTGTTCTTAGCGGATGGCTAACCGGTTGTGGAGGTGGCTCTGGAGGAAGCGATGCAGTTGCGAGCGAGGGGAATAATACCAGTGAGTGTGAATACACCGAATGCAGTCAGGTGGAAACAGGGATTGGTACGGTTAGTTATGCTGTTTATCAACCAAGCAGCCTTGATGAAAATGCGCCGTTACTGATTATACTTCCCGGTGCGACAGCAACATACAGGAGTGTTGAAAGCACATACCAGGCACGGGAATTTGCCGATCAATATGGATATATCCTCCTGCTAGCGCAGTCTCCACAATTAGCCTGGCCATTTAATCAAGCGGGAACCACCGCTGTGATTGAAGTTTTGGATCTGATCCAAGGGAGTTACCCGGTTAATCAGCAAGTGTTTATGGCTGGAATATCGAATGGTTCGATTTTAAGTAATTTGGTTGCGTGTGATTACGCTGATCGAGTCACTGGTATCTTCTCGGCATCCGGTCAGATGTTCCACTGGGAAGATGATGGTGCTTACGGATTTTGCCAGCCGAACGACAGTGTTGGCATTGCTTATGTTCACGGCACGGCGGATAACGACATCTTTTATCATGGCGGCGGTAACTACGGAGGAACGCGTTATTCTAGCCCTGCCGTTTGGGATGCTTTTGATTTTTGGCGAGCCCACAACCAATGTTCTGATGAATTTGTCTCTGTGCATTTGCCAGAACTTGAGCTTGGTCGTACAGCTGACACCGAGATTGCTCAAAACTGCAATATACCGATGCAATTTACCACCTCAAATAGAGGCGTTCATGTACCTGATTGGCAACCAGATATATTACATAACTTAATGCACACGTTTTTTGTCGCTTCGGCAGCAGCGAAATTCGGCTAGTCGGCTGACATGCTGCTAACCACTTATGAATGAATCAGCTTTCAGTATCATGAACCACTGGTAGTTAGAGCTGGTTTGTTCAGGTCCTATTTATTAGTTGCTCGGAGTTAGACCTCCATATTTGTATTCGTTTCAATGGCTGATCAATGTCAACGATCTCAGTGAGTCTCGGGCGCAAACTTGTGTTAACTCGTTCCGAGGATGCTGCCTATGACAAAAACGGCCGCGCCGTGTTCCGGGTTCCTTCCCAGACGGCGCATGACCCATAGCCACAACTGGCCCCGATTAGGGCTACCCTTCTTTAATTGCATTTCCGATATAAAAATAACGCCTACGGAGACGCCCACATGAGCATAGATAACATCCGAAATATTGCCCTGCTTGGCCAAAGCGGCGCTGGTAAAACCACCCTGAGCGAGCAGTTGCTCTTTCACACAGGCACCATCAATACTCTCGGTGAATTAAGCCGAGGCACAACAGTGAGTGACTTCGACGCTGAAGAACGCGCGCTACAAAAATCGATAGATACCAGTTGGCTGCATTTTGAGCATCAATGCCACCAGGTCAATGTGCTGGATACCCCAGGATCAGCCGACTTTATTGGCCGTGCTATTAGCGTGTTGCCAGCGGTGGAAAGTTGTGCGCTGGTGGTAGACGCCACCGAAGGGGTGAGCAATGTGGCAGAGAAGCTGTTTCAAACGGCTGGCGAGCGAAAGAAATGTCGCATGGTGATCATTAACAAGATTGACAGCGATGCTGAACATCTGGCGACTTTATTGGATGAGTTGCAAACCCGGTTGGGGCCCACCTTGTTGCCGATCAACTTGCCTGTGGCCAGCGGTGATGATGTCATCGATTGTTACTTTGATCCCCAATACGATCGCACACCGGCGTTTAGCAGTGTCGAAAGCGCCCACGATGCTTTGATTGACCAAGTGGTTGAACTCGATGAAGCGTTAATGGAGCTCTATCTGGAGCAGGGCAGCGAGCTTAAGCCCGAGCAGTTGCATGATCCATTTGAAAAGGCCTTGCGCCAGCAGCATCTGGTGCCGGTCTGCTTTGTGTCTGCGCGCACTGGTGCCGGTGTGGATGCCTTGCTGCAAGTGTTAGCTGAGTTAATGCCCACCCCGCTTGAAGGTAATCCGCCACTATTTATGAATTACGACAATCCGGTCACTTTATCTCCAGAGCCGGGTAGTCATGCTATTGCCCATGTGTTTAAAGTGGTTATCGATCCGTTTATGGGACGTTTGGCCTTGGCGCGAGTGCACCAAGGACGGTTAAAGCCTGATAGCGCGTTGTTTATTGGTGATGGCCGCAAACCCTTCAAACCTGGCCACCTGTTTCGCCTGCAAGGGAAGGAGCGCGCAGAGGTTAGCCAGGCGGATCCGGGGGATTGGGTGGCGATAGCTAAGATCGATGCGCTGGCTTTCGACTCGGTCATTCATGATTCCCATGATGAAGACCATTTTCATCTGCAGAGTCTGACCCTGCCGCCACCGATGTTTAGTATGGCAATCAAGCCGAGTCGTCGAGGTGAGGAGCAAAAACTGTGGGAAACGCTCGACAAAATAACCGCCGAAGATCCCAGCCTGAGTGTGTCTCATAAAGCCAGTCTGAACGAGACCCTGCTGACCGGGGTAGGTGAATTTCACCTGAAAACTGCGATTAACAAGATGCGCAACCAGTACAAGTTAGCGGTAGAAACCAGTACGCCCAGTATCGACTACCGCGAGACCATCACTGTCGCAGCTGATGGGCATTATCGCCACAAAAAGCAGACCGGTGGTGCCGGTCAGTTTGGTGAAGTGCACTTGTCGGTTAAACCGTTGTCTAGAGGTGAGGGATTCAGGTTTGTCGACAAGGTCGTGGGTGGGGCGATCCCCGGGCAGTTTATTCCTGCTGTTGAAAAGGGCGTACGGCAGATTTTGGAAGAGGGCGCTATTGCCGGGTATCCGATGCAAGATCTGCAGGTAACGGTGATCGATGGCAAACATCACTCGGTAGACTCGAAAGAGATCGCCTTCGTCGCTGCTGGCAGAAAAGCGTTTATTGAGGCGGTGGCGAAAGCTAAGCCGGTGGTACTTGAGCCGATTGTGGATCTAGCTGTTACGGTACCTGCGGATGCCATGGGTGATGTATCAGCCGATATGGCCAGCCACCGTGGTGTCATCACTGACACCCATGTCGGCAATAGCGGGCGTACCACGGTGCACTGTAAATCACCACTCAGCGAGGTAAGTGATTACTCACAACGGCTAAAGTCGATCACCAAGGGCGAAGGGCACTTCACCTTGGCGCTGAGTCACTTTGAGCCGGTGCCGGTGTCGCAACAAAAAGCACTCTGTCAGGGCTATCGTTCGCAAGAGCTCGCTTAAGTGATGATAAGTGGTGCGCTGTTTTGCGGTAGCCGCGCCACTTATCTGTAACTCGATTAGACAACGGCAAAAACAAGGCTAACCCTTCAGTTAGCCTTGATGATTTTTTCTGTTTATTGGTGATTTGGTCGCGGTAAAAAAGCTTATACCAAACTGGTAAGCATCTCGTCGCTGTACGCTACCAGCGGGGCTTTTGATTTCACCTTCGCTACATAGTCGGGATTAGCGATAAACGGACGGCCGATCGCGAGCAGATCGAACTTATTCGCTGTTATTGCTTCACTGCCGGTCTCGGCGGTGTAGCTGCCGACACCCACTAATGTGTTGTGGTAAACGCTACGGATGTAGCTGGAAGCACGGCCACCTAAATACTCGAACTCCATCGCATCATCAAAGATCCCGACGTGAAGAAAGGCTAAGTTACGTTGTTCCAGTGCCGGTAACAGGTAGTCAAATACGTTACGGTCGCGGTCGTCGGCGGCCATATTAAAGTAGGCGCCAGGGGAAACACGCAAGGCGGTTCTGTCGTTGCCGATGCGGTCGATCACGGCGTCTACCACTTCCAGTGCAAAGCGCGCCATATTTTCTGGACTACCGCCATACTGATCCGTGCGCTTGTTGCTGTCATGGTGCAGGAACTGGTCTATCAAATAGCCGTTGGCTCCGTGGATCTCAACACCATCAAAGCCAGCATCTATGGCGTTCGCTGCTGCCTGCGCATAGTCCGCTACCAGCTGCTCTATCTCTTGCTTTGTCACTGGTTTAGGCACTTGGTAAGTCAGTTCACGCATTCTTGGTACGCTGCCTTCGACTGCTTCAGCGGAAGGTGCCAACACATGCTCACCATGGTAAAAGTGGGGATGAGCAACGCGGCCGGTATGCCAAAGTTGAGCGAACATTTTGCCGCCGTTGGCATGCACTGTATTTGTGACTTTGCGCCATCCAGCAATTTGCTCCGGGGTAAATAGACCGGGGGTATTGGGATAGCCTTGGCCGTCTGCACGAATAATTGTCGCTTCAGAGATAATCAGACCTGCCTCAGCCCTGCGGCCATAGTACTCAGTCATCGCTTGGGTCGGTACCAGGTCTGCGTCAGCCATGCAGCGGGTCAGTGGCGCCATCAGGATGCGATTTTTCAGTGTTAGGGTAGGGTTCAGGGTATAGGGTTGAAAAAGGATATCCGTCATAACGACCTCTGAATCTTGAATGTTTGTTCAAGATAGAATGTTTTGAATGTTTATTCAAGAATGTTTTTGAGCAAACATTCAAAAATAAGTACAATGACAATAGATGTGACTCACAGAGAGTGAAGGCCTGCTGATGCGTAATGCTGAATTCGATAGAGAGAAAGTACTGAGATCTGCCATGAGCGCGTTTATGGCGAAAGGCTATGGCAAAACCAGTATGCAGGATCTTACCAAGGCCACAGGTCTGCACCCCGGCTCCATCTACTGTGCGTTCGACAATAAGCGTGGCCTGCTATTGGCTGCAATTGAACAGTACATACAGGACCGCGGAAAAGAGTTCGATGCTTTCTTCACTGACGACCAAGCTGCACTGACGCAGTTAAAAACCTATCTTGATCATATCGTTCAGGAATGTCTGAGTTGTGAGTCAGAACAGGCATGTTTGCTTATTAAAGCGCTGAATGAGCTGGCTGAACAGGACGATGAGATCCAAAACATTACCTCGGCTAGTTTGGCAAGCTGGCAGGAGGGGATTGAGTATGTGCTACGAAAAGCCCAAACCAACGGCGAACTTAGTGCCGATCAAGATTGTGCCCATTTAGCCCGCTATTTCGTTATGGGCATTTACGGCTTGCGTACCTTTGCGCAAACCCACCCCGAAGCCGAGGTACTGCAGCGCTTGGCTGATAAGCTCTATCAAGATGTGTGTGGGGCAGCTTAAAATGTTTTTGAAGAACGAGAACCACTCCCTAAAGCCAAGCTGTACCGTTATCGGCTCTAAAACATGGAGTTATTTACGTTGGCTATTGAGGCAAAAGTAAATTTTTAAGTGAATGCGACGATCTTCAATGTGGAACATTCGTTCCTAATATTTCTGGAAGCGAACCCTGTTTGCGCCCTCGTCCCGTAACCTAAGGCATTATGCTATTGGCTTTAGCCAGCCTTAGCTTCGCTGGGCACTTGGCCAAATAGGCGCTTATATTCGCGGTTGAACTGCGACACGCTTTGGTAACCCACTTGATAGGCCGCTTGGCTGATACTGGTTTGTTGCACCGCCACTAACTGATGGGCGTGATGCAACCGTATGGTCTTGATGTATTGCAGTGGTGATGCATTGGTGACCGCTTTAAAGTGCTGGTGTAGTGAGCTGGGACTCATATTGGCAATGGTGGCTAGTCCGTCTACATCTAGCGGTTGCTCGTAGTGCTGTTGAATATGCCGGATCACTTCGGCAATACGTTGATGCTGTCGCCCCTGACTGGCAAAGGCCGCAAGCTGGGGGCCCTGAGGGCCAAGCAGGGCATGATACAGTGCTTCTTTGATGCACAGCGGTGCCAGCACCTCGGTGTGTTTCGGCTCGGTGAGAACTGACAGCAAGCGATCGATGGTCTGCATCAGAGCTATCGACATGGGGCACACGCAGATCCCACGTTGACTGGGTGATTGTGGTTGTAGTGTCGGTAGATGCAGTAATAGGTCACTCACCATCTCGGTAGAGATATCAATTTTTATCGCCAGATAAGGCGTTTCCGGACTGGCCTCTATCACATGGGCTTCCAGCGGTAATGACACTGATAACGCCAGGAAATTGAGTGGATCATAGCTGTATTTTTCATCTCCCAAATAGCTGGCTTTCTTCCCTTGGATCACCACATAGATAAACGGCTGACAGACGATCGCGTTTCTTTCGGTCGGGCTTTCGGCACGGATCAACGTGATCCCCTGCGGCTCTATGGCGGTAAGGCCAAGCTCAGGTGTTAGCGCCTGCATCTTTTCGATCATGGCACACTGCAGTGTTCTCAGCTCGGTGGTCATCTGATGATGGGGCTGAATATCCATTTACGTCTCCCACTGTTCACTGCGCTTTCTGCTAACGTCACAACCCTTATTCCAGCAGGCATAGTTGTAACAGATTAAGTCGTTTGTCGATGCTGCTTAGCATAAGCGTTGTGGCAGTGACTGTAATGTCTGGATATGACGATTTGTAGGATCAGGCAAAAGCTGTGTAGTTCTGTGCTAACTCTGGCTCACTGTTGTTCACCATACTGCCCTGGCTTGAAGTGATTTGGTCGATGCCCAGTCTGTTGGCTGGTATTGGCATTCATTCGCCTTTGGTTGGTGAGTTATCGTGATAGACAGGAGCATTCAAATGCAACAGCGTAAATTGGGAACCGAGGGGCTTAACGTATCCACTATTGGCCTTGGCTGTATGGGGATGTCGGAGTTTTATGGCGGCAGTGAACGTACGCAGAGCTTTTCGGTGCTAAATAAAGCCATCGATCTTGGGGTGACTTTCTGGGATACCGCCGATATGTATGGTCAGGGAGATAACGAACGTTTGCTGGGGGCTTTTTTCAAGGCAAATCCTCAGACGCGGGCAAAGGTGCAACTGGCGACGAAATTTGGTGTGGTACGTGCTGACGATGGTGAATTTGTCGGGGTAAATGGTCGGCCTGATTATATCCAGGCCAGCTGTGACGCAAGCCTTAAACGTTTGGGAGTGGATCATATCGATCTCTACTATCAACATCGCGTTGATCCTACTGTGCCGATTGAGGAAACCGTGGGAGCGATGGCCGAGTTAGTGCAGCAGGGTAAGGTGCGTTATTTAGGGTTGTCGGAGGCGAGTGCTAGCACTATTCGCCGCGCTCACGCGGTGCATTCGATATCGGCCGTGCAGTCAGAGTACTCGCTATGGAGCCAAGATGTGGAAGCAGAGATATTGCCACTGTGTACTGAACTTAACATCGGCTTTGTGCCTTACTCTCCGTTGGGGCGGGGTTTTCTAACCGGAGCTATCAAGCAGCGGAGTGACTTGGCCGCGGGGGATTGGCGTTTGGCTAATCCCAGGTTTTCGGAGCAGAACTTCGCCTTGAACCTGCAGTTGGTGACGCAACTTGAATCATTAGCAGCGCAACACCATTGTACGAGCGCGCAACTGGCATTGGCGTGGCTATTGGCGCAGCACCCTCACATCGCCCCGATACCAGGAACGCGCAGTGTGGTGAGGCTGGAGCAGAATGCCACGGCTGAGAGCATTGTATTATCGCAGGCAGATCTCGACGCGATTAAAGGGATCCTGAATCGATTTAATGTGCAAGGTACAAGGTATCCTGAGCAAGCCTCGGCACTGCTGTTTGGTGATACGCCAGCGCAGGCTGCAACGGCCTAACGGGCAGTCACCTAGGGCTTAGGCCTAGAGGGGAGTGACAAGATAGAAAGCGCGTGTGTTGGATACGTCTGCTTTCTATCTGCTTCTGGCAGTTAGTTTCTACTTTAGAATGTTTTTGCTGATAGACAATTCAAATATATTATAATCAGATAGTTACACCGGCTCGGGCCGGTAGTGAAAGCGCGATAGGTCTCTCTGTGGCATATGTCCGTGCCTGCTCGCGGATACGTCCTGTGGCAGGAAGGTGATAAGTTGACTAAATTCGACAAATTGGTGCTGTTTGGTTTTTTCCTGATCTCATTGTCGTTGTTGGGCTGGTCAGTCCTCATTCATGGTAACAGTGCGCAAGCAGTTGCAGCTTCCATTGGTATTTGGCTGCTGCTGACATTTTTTGTCATGACCCTATTACACGGCATCATCAGCGGGGTACCAAGAACCAAGGTCGCCATTCCCGCCCTGCCGGCGACCGCGGTTATCTGTGTCTCTGGGGCGTTGTTAATCTATGCCGTGCTGTGACTGGCGCTTAGTTTCTTGTGTAACTGCAAATGCCCATGATGGGTTTGTCGCATGGGCACTTGCTCCTTGTTATCTGAGTTTTTCGCTATTGTCGTTAAAATCCTTCCAATACGATTTTACCTTTGGCGGTTTGCGTCTCTAATACGGCATGGGCACGCTTCAGGTTTGTCGCATTGATCTGACCAAAGTGTTGTCCTACGGTGCTTTTTATTAAGCCACTGTCGATAAGGGCGGCAACCTGATTTAGCAGATCATGTTGCGATTGCATATCTTCGGTTTGGAACAGTGAACGGGTGAACATCAGTTCCCAGTGCAGTGAAATAGCTTTGTTCTTTAACGGCACCGCGTTGAGGCTTTCCGGATCATCGATAAGGCCGAATTTTCCCTGTGGTATTAAGCTGTCAATGATTTCGGCATAGTGACTTTCTGTGTTGTTCAGGCTCACCACATAATCAACCAGCGGCAGTCCGGCGTATTTAAGCTCCTGACTCAGCGGTTTACTGTGATCCAGTACATGATGAGCGCCAAGCTCTTTTAGCCATGCGCTGGTTTCTGGCCGTGATGCTGTGCCAATAATGGTGAGATTGGTGAGGCGTGCTGCTAGCTGCACCATGATTGAACCCACACCACCTGCGGCGCCTATGATCATGATCGATTTCTTGCTCGCTGCTTTACCCACTTCCACTTGCAGCCGGTCAAATAGCA
Organism: Corallincola luteus; assembly: GCF_004336975.1. NCBI lineage: Bacteria > Pseudomonadati > Pseudomonadota > Gammaproteobacteria > Alteromonadales > Psychromonadaceae > Corallincola > Corallincola luteus. The sequence goes on along the minus strand of NZ_SJXE01000008.1, from coordinate 48,251 downwards.
TCTCCCAGGCGGTGATTGAGGTTAGCGGCAGTGCAGCGGCATCAGCAAAGCCGAGGCTTTCTGGCATATGGCCAACAATGCGTTCATCTACTAACTGCAGCTCTGCATTGCTGCCACTGCGGGAGATATCACCGGCGTACCAGACTTTGTCGCCGGGCTTAAACAGGGTGACGTTAGCCCCAACGGCTTTGACGATGCCGGTGGCATCCCAACCCACTACTTTCCATTGGCCATCGGCCGCGGGGACGCCTTGGCGGATCTTGGTATCCACCGGATTAACTGACACGGCTTGCACCTCTACCAACAGATCGTGGCCTTTCGCGTGCGGCTCGGGTAGCTCAATATCTTGCAGTGAAAGGGCGTCTGAGATGGGCAGGTTTTGTTGATAACCGATTGCTTTCATGTCTGTGCTCCAGTGGCAGGATTAGCGGGGAAGGGTGTTTACCACCGTTCGATGACAGCAAGTGTAGTTGACCTATATCGTTTGAAAAACTAGGGTGTATGAAAATAACTTTCAAAAATAATTTGCCAATGAAAGCGCTGAATGATCTTCGTATTTTTGTTGAAGCTGCCAAGTTGGGTAGCTTCTCGCAGGTGGCTAGAAACATGGAGCTAACCGCTGCGGCGGTCAGTGCGTCGGTGAAGCGGTTAGAACAAGAGCTTGGGGTATCATTGTTTGCTCGTTCTACCCGAAAGATCAGGTTAACTAGCGATGGCGAGTTGTTTTTGGAGCATTGTCAGCAGGCCCTGGATCTGATTGATGATGGCAAAGCGGCAGTACAAACGCAGTTGCAGGGGCTATCTGGAGTGCTTAAGTTGTCGGCCCCGTCTGACTTGGGGCGTAATATTCTGCTGCCCTGGTTAGATGAATTTATGGCGTTACATCCTAAGGTTGAGTTGCGCTTACATTTGTCTGATAGCTATGCCGATATCTATAGCAAGCCGATTGACGTGGCGCTGCGTTATGGTGAGTTGAAAGATGCCAGCCTAGTCGCTGTGCCTGTGCTGAGTGATAATTATCGCGTGCTTTGTGCTGCTCCCAGTTACTTAGCTGCAAAGGGGGAGCCGCAAACCCCTGACGAACTAACGCAGCATGACTGTTTGTGTTTCTCGTTCAGTGATACGCCACAAACCCAGTGGAATTTTCAGCAACAGAGCAAGCAACAGAATAAGCCGTTAAAAGTGATGGTGTTGGGCCGGCGTATGGCCAATGATGGCGATATCGTGAGCCGGTGGCTGCTAAATGGTGAGGGGATCGCCTACCGCTCCTATCTGGATGTGGTTCGCTATCTGCGCTCCGGCGAGCTGGTGCAACTGTGTCCGACATGGGTGGGGGAGCCTGCTCCACTTTATATGGTGTGTGCTAATCGGCGGATGATGACACCCTTGGTGAAAGAGCTACGAACATTCCTGCAAGCAAAGCTCGCTGTGTTGTTAGCCTAACTTAGCATCGCTGTGGCGAGCGTTCTGAGTTAATATCGCGAGCCTGCATTCTTGCTTTTTCGGACACACAGTCAATCGGTATGAGCCTGTTAGATCAACGCTATCGCCAGTTACGCGCCATCGATGCCAATGACTTCCACACCTGTTTTTACTGTGGTTGTATCGCGACTGAATTTGATTTTGCGCCGCCCAAAGCTCATTGGCAGTCGTTTCAATATCGGCAATTGTCAGCAGACAACCTGCAAGTCCCCTCGTGTATGGAGTGCATTAAATTGCTCAAAGGCTGCACCATGGGATTGGTACAGCAGCGTCGCGAATTAGTGCATACCAAAATAGCCAGTAAATATAAAAAGGCAATTGGTGTGTTCTTGCGTTGGAATGAGGATGAGTTGGAGGAATTGGACTTCTCGCTGCATCACAGCATCGCTGCCGGATTAAAGCTGGGGGAAGAGTCTCATCGGCGCAGTAATTATGTCGGATTTGCCTATGAAATTGACGGTGCCAAAGCGACTGGCTTAGTGCCAACTGCCGCACCGATCAAGGTGTTTGGTGAGCAGTATGCCAGTGTTAAAGATGCACTGGTGGCGGTCAGTAAAAGCTACCGTATCAATCAGGCCAAACTGGTTGAAGGGATGGCAAAACATGACAATAACCTTGAAGCGGTCGTGATGGCGTGGCAGCAACAACAAGAACACGCCATGTTTCAGCGTGAATTAAGAAAACAGTGCGCCGCATTTGCCAAGCAGCATAAACAATCTCATCGTTTCGTGGTCAATGAAATCGAACGTTATCTGGATAAAGATGCTGAACTCTCGATCGCCGATGCGTTAGACAAACTGTATCAAGAGCGGGTAAAGCACTATCAACCCTTGGTGAAGTGATTTACAGCGTTGATCCTAACCCAATGCTCCGCCCTTTAGACTTCTACAACCCAATATAACGCCTACCCACATAATCCCTTAGTTGAATGTATTTGCACACAATGCGGCCAAGCTTGAGCGTAAATATTTCTCAGATTACGAATGATCCTCAACTACGCTTTTATTTCACACGCCTATTTGATTAGGGAAAAGTAATCATGGAAAGAAACGATATTGCATCCGCTGCATTTATAGTGCTCTCTGGGGCTGCTGCGGCAATGGGACCAGCAGGGGTCCCGATGTTCTTGCTGGCAGCTTCTATCGGAACAGTGTTAAACCTTTATGGTGGAAAAGAGGAGGACCAGGGTCCACCTATTGAAGAGGTAATTGATAAAACCGTTAGTGAGCACTTCGTACTAAATAATGCGCGGATCGCTTGGTCAAAGATTAAACCTGCATACACCTACTATGAGAGTTACGTTAATCGAGCTGAAGGCGGGGAGGAGTTTTCGGCCCGAGATTTAGATACGCTGGCCAGCGCCATTAACGATGCGATTGGTCCAAGCTCGGGGCTGACCCAAGGTTTAGCAATGCTTTACGATGAGCGTAGTCCCAATGACTTCGGTAATGTTGAGTACAATTTGCCTATTTATATGCTAGGCGCGAGTTTGCTAATCCAATATCGTTTATTGGATATCGCAGAGCAAAAATTTAATGGTGAAATCATCGTTTCGGCTCAGTGGCAGCAAGTCCGGGAACTGACTACTCAGTTTGTACAAAACGTCACCTCGATCCATCGTTATGTAAAGAGCTTTACCATTGAAAAGATCCTTTACGATGAATTAAATGCAGGTAAGTTAAAGCGTCAGTCACCCGAGTTGGCTGCGCGTAATGACGAATTACAAATGCATTATCTCGGCGGAGAGCGAAAACTTATTAAATACTTATACGATTTGCGGATGATTGAGCAGCGGTTACGGGAAACAGCTTAGTTACCGGGATCTGACAGTGATACTGTTTTAGCTGAGCATCTTGTTGACGATGCTCAGCTTATTCGTTGATGTTCTATTTGTTATAGAGCACCCATTTAGAAAATCGCTTGATAGAGCAGACCTGCACTGACAGCCATGCCTAATACGACCACCAGAAAGGCTATAATCATTTGATTCTTAAACAGTGATTTTAGCAATACTACTTCAGTTAAGCTTGCTCCGGCACTGCCAATAATAAGCGCCATAACTGCCCCAAGCCCCATGCCCTTTGCAGCAAGTGCTGCGCTTAAAGGGATCACGGCTTCAGCCCGAACATAGAGTGGAATACCAATCACCGCGGCAACTGGAATAGCAAAAGGGTTACTGTCACTGGCGACGCTAGCAATGAGTTCTGCAGGCATAAAACCATAGATCGCTGAGCCAATCGCAATACCTCCCATCAGGTAGGGCAGGACTTTTTTAAAGTCGCTCCAGGTCGAACGCCAAATAGTTAGCCACTTACTTTCCGACTTCGCTTTTCCGCAGCATGCTTTAGATGTCTTAGGGGTGTCATACGCTTCTGGTTTGACATATTTTTCAAATCCCAACTGCTCTAACGCTACGCCAGCGATGATAGAAACAGCCATCGCAATGATGAAGTAGAAAAGGGCCACTTTGACCCCAAAGGTCACGGCGAATAAGCCAATGATGATTGGATTGAGTAGAGGGCTGGCAAATAGAAAGACCATCATGGTGCCAAATCCTGCTTTGGCCCTGAGTAGCCCTTTCAGAAAAGGGATGGTGGAGCAGGAGCAAAACGGCGTGATGGCTCCAAGAAATCCTGCAATTAAGAAACCTTTGCCATTGCGGCTGCTGAGAATGCTTTGGATCCGTTGTGGTGGGATCACGGTCTGTAAAGCGCCGACAGCATAGCTGATGACTAGGAACAGTAAGGTCAGTTCCAGACTAAGGAACAGAAACATGTTGAGCGTATCCATCAACATGGTTTGGTCTATTGAAAAGTTTAGCATCGGGTATGCATCTCAATCTATATTTCTAGAATAATGGAAATATAATTCTATCAACATGGTCAGGTCAAGATATTTCTAGTAATATCGAAATAAGATATGGCGAAGTATGCCAATTACGCTTGTGAATAGTGCCACAATGACCGCTGTATTTGAGGAGATCCTGATGACCATAGAACAAGTCGCTAAGGCGCTAAAAGAGCTCGGGCATCCAACACGTCTTGCTATTTATAAAGGAGTGGTTAGAGCGGGTGAACAGGGAGTTGCTGTTGGTGGATTGCAGGAGGCGTTAGGGGTACCGGGGTCCACTTTGTCCCACCATATCTCTAGTTTGGGCTCTGCAGGGCTTATTTTTCAGCGTCGAGAAGGGCGAACCTTGTACTGTGTTGCGGAATATCAACAATTGCAGTCGGTCATCGATTTCTTACAAGATGAGTGCTGTATCGGTGAGTATGAGCAATCTAAATAGCGTGCGGTGTGGGCGCTTGTTTAGCGTACGGTTAACGCCCATACGCTCTTTCGAGGCTGATGCTCGGCTCTGAGCCAGATAATAACCTCAAAAAAATCTGTGAGTTAGTGCGCTTATCCCAGTGATTTATTGGTTTACCTAACTACCAAACAACTATACTCAGTGCTGAATTATCTGCTGCGTTTTGGGTGGCTCAAAGTCCCCAAGGGTGGTGTTTGAAACTAGCATCCTATATGCGGAGGTTGGTTGATTGGAGAGGGCATGCGGATCAGCATAAAGGCGACCCATTTTGTCGTGGTTTGTCTCGGTTACATACTACTGGCTAACTTGGGCTCGTACTTTGCTATACCACCCAGCCCCGCCAGTGCAATATGGCCTGCAGCAGGTTTTGCTCTGGCCACTGTTCTGCTATTCGGCCGGATTGCTTGGCCTGCTATTTGGCTGGGTTCCTTCTACGTTACTCAGCAGATTAATTGGGATGCGCTCAGTTGGGGGAGTTTCCTTCTCCCCGCTACTATGTCGCTGGGGGCGACCTTACACGCAGCTGTTGGTGCTGCGCTGGTTCGCCGTTTTGTTGGTTTTCCAGATCCCTTGCTTAAGCAAAGCAAAATCATTCTGTTTACCCTGTTAGTTGGGCCGGTAAGTACCCTTATATCGTCGCTGATCGGCGCGACCGCTTTGACTGGGTTTGATGTGATCCCCGCTGAAGCGTGGCGCAGCAGCTGGTTGACCTGGTACACCGGTGATTGTATCGGTGCTTTGCTATTTGCGCCGTTTACCTTGCTGGTTTTGGGTGGCGAGAAAGTCTTTGGTCGTCACCGGCGGCTCTTGGTGGTGTTACCGACACTGATTACCTTCTTGTTGGTGACCTGGAGTTTTAATCTTAGCCGGCAAGCCCACCAAGAAAAGCTGACTTTGGAACGTGAAGCTGCTTTTCAGCAGTTACATGCTGAAGTGGTAAAAATGTTGGAAATAAGTGCCGAGCCTTTGTTGTCTCTCACTGCCTTTTTTCAATTTTCAGAAAAAGTTCGTCGAGAAGAGTTTGTTCACTTTGTTACCGTGATCCGTCGCAACTTACCGGCAATAAAGGCGATATCCTGGGTGCCTAGAGTCACTCATGCTCAGCGTCAGGCGTATGAATCGCAGGCGAACCAGGCGGGTTTTAAGGATTATCAGTTTACCCAGCTTAATGATAACGGTGTGATGGTGCGTCGACAGCCGGCCGATGTTTACTACCCGATATTTTATAACGAGCCATATATTGGCAACGAAAAGGCATTGGGTTTGGATCTGCTGTTTCACCCGCTGACGAGGGGGGTGGTGAGTCGAACTATCCAGCAATCTGAACTTAGCATTACACCGCCAATTCAGCTGGTGCAAGAGACAGGTACAAGTTATGGCTTCTTATTACTTTATCCTGTGTGGCTGCATGGTGAGGAGCAGGGCGAGTTTGCGGATGGCTTGGTTGAAGCGGTCTTTCGTGCCAACGATCTGTTTGCTGACTTAACTGTGCAGGCCGAACAGCTCGGCTATGTTTTCAACGTCGATGACATTACTGATGGGGAACAAAGAGCGCCATTGGTGGCGAGGGCTGGTGTTGATGAACTGCCCATTTTTCAGCAAGTGATACCTATCCATAATCGGCAGTGGCAGTTAAGTTATTTTCCTAGAACGTCTGCTGTTACTGCAAAAGATGATTGGTTCAGCTGGTCTACTCTGGTTTTGGGGATGCTGTTTACAGGCTTATTGCAGCTATTCGCATTTGTGATGACGGGAACCAACGCTGTGATCAGCAAAACCGTGGTGGAGCGTACTGAGCAGATGCGCATGGCGAAGGAGGAGGCTGAGCGGGCAAATGCCGCCAAATCACAGTTCCTTGCCAACATGAGTCATGAGATCCGCACGCCGATGAATGCCATTATCGGTTTAACCGAGCTGTTGCTCAGCGATAAGCTGTCATCGAACCAACGCAAACGTTTAGGTCAGGTTAAAGTTTCTGCCGATACCTTACTTCAGTTGCTAAATGAGTTGTTGGATATGGAGAAGATACTCTCTGAGCAGCTAGAAATAGAGCAGGTATCCTTTTCATTAGATGATGTCATGCTCAAAGTCGATGCGCTGTTTAGTAGTGCAGCGCAACAGAAAGGCATTCAGTTTTCGATCGAGATTGACGATGTGCCAGCGAATTTGGTGGGAGATCCATTAAGACTGGCGCAGGTGTTGTTTAACCTGGTTTCCAACGCCTTGAAATTTACTGAACAGGGAGAGATCAAGTTACAGGTGAGCGGCCGACCGTTAGCCGATGAACGTTGGCAGCTGACGTTTGCTGTGACGGATACAGGCATTGGCATTGCTGACGAGGCGATAGCAAATCTGTTTCAGCCCTTTACGCAGGCTGATGCGTCTATGGCAAGATTGTACGGTGGCAGTGGCTTGGGGTTGAGTATAAGCCAGCGCTTGGTGAACCTGATGGGGGGAGCGATAGAGATCGATTCCCAGCAGGGTAAAGGCAGCTGTTTTCGATTCAGCCTAGCGTTGCTGGCAGCAGACGATCAAGCGAATGATGCTGCCGGGGTGACACCTGCCAGCGTTGATCTGTCAGTACTCGCCGATAAAGATGTTTTGATTGTCGATGATAATGGTGTCAATCGAGAGATCCTGGAGTCGCAACTACAGGCGCAACAGGTACGGGTGTATCAGGCTGAGGATGGGCCTGCCGCATTGGCTGCACTCCATCAACAACGCTTCGACGCCGTATTGTTAGATATTCAGATGCCAGGTATGGATGGTTATGAAGTGTGCCGACAGATCCGATTGAACCCGAGATTGACAGAGCTACCTGTGATTGCTGTGAGTGCTAATGTCATGAAGGCCCATCGGGAGCAGGCCTATCAACAGGGCTTTAATGACTATATCACTAAGCCGATTGAAGGCGACCGCTTGTACCCAACATTGGCCTACTGGTTAGAAGGTGAGCCCAGCGATAAAGTTCATCTGGCTGAAACATTGGTAGAGCCAGAGCGGGACGAATCGTCACGAATCGACTCTGCTGCAGGGCAGCCTATGGCAGCTCTTGATGCTGAAGCTGGAAGCGTGCGCGCCGGAAATGAAGCGCTGTACCAACGTTTGCTAACGATGTTCGTTGATGACTTCTGTGATTTCTCGGTGCAACTCCAGCAACAGTATCGCGTTCAGAACAGAGAAGAGATGATCAATCTTTTGCATCGTTTGAAAGGGGTGAGTGGCAATCTGTGTGTGGAGGAAGTCGCAGCGCTCAGTGCGGCATTTGAGCAGCGTTATTTAGATGACGGCGAATTGGATGACGATGATGTACAACGCTTGTGTAACGCTTTACTGCGAGCATTTGCTGCGGTTGAGGAGTACCTGCTTACGGTTAAAAAGGAGGAGGTTGTCGACGTTTCGGTTCAACCCCTTGAGACACTGCTTTCTGAGCTGCGCCAATCATTACAGCAATCGGAATATATTGATGAAGATATGTTGCAGCAGGTGTCATTAGCATTGGCTGCTAATAATATTGATGGCAGTGCACTATTGACCGCCATTGCCCACATGGATGAAACGTTAGCCTTGCAGCTACTGGATGAAATAGTAGCGGCAACGTAACGGGATATTTTTATACGGACGATCGGTCTCAGTGTCTTGCTGGCTCTGCGCTGGCTTGTCTCAAGCCTAATTGTTCTAACAGCTGTTTAGTACTCGCTTTAATCAGCGGGTTTTGCTGCAGTGCCGCGCCAGCCAACTGAAATCGCCCGGTCAACGCTTCAACCTCGTGTGCTTCAAAATCCCAAGTCCGCAACCAGCCTGACTTCACTATGCTTCCCGGTTGCCATTGTCCGCTGTTGTCTGACTCGACTTCCCCTACTAACAAATAATGGTGAAGTGATGGGTCGTCCATCTGCTGTTGCAGCATGGCATCATTAATGTCGGTTAGCTCAAAGATGGTCCAATGCTTGAGCCGCGCGACATATTTATGGTCTAGTTCCATGGCTATTCTCCTGCGGTTAGCTGTTGTCAGGTGGATGAACTGCCAACGTGAATCGCTATTTGAAAATGCATGTGCTGTCTAACAGCATAGTTAAATATAGGGCAGTCATTGATTGACAGCCTGCGAGCGTCGAACTTCGCTGCCTCTTGGCGGTCAAAATGGCTCGAATTAGTTGTTATATCAAAAGCCCTGTTGTTTGAGCTTGCTATGCTTTTAAATCAGTCTTCTTTCTCTTTTTGATCACTATGGAGTGATGCATGACCGTATCTTCTTTGGCCCAAGCGGGCATCTTAGCCGCCGTTCCTGCAGCTGGCTGTTATCTGACTTTTTCTCTACGGAGTACGGAGACGCTTTGCACGGATCTGCAAGCGCTGGCGGCGTCAGTCGATGGCGAAGCTTGTGTGGTGGGTATAGGTTTGGCTACGCTGAATGCGCTGAACGTCACGGTTGATGGCATGAAAGAGGTGGCTGCGTTGACGGGGGTTGGAGTTTCCTCTCCTGCGACACCTGCCGCCTTGTGGTGCTGGTTGCGTGGTGACGAACGTGGCGAGCTATTGCACCGCGCCCGTGAGATCGAAACGATGCTTGCCGGTAGCTTTGAGTTGCAGCAAAAAATCGACGGCTTTAAACATAAAGAGGGGCGGGACCTGACCGGCTACGAAGATGGCACAGAGAACCCTGAGGGAGAGGCTGCTGTGGCTGCAACTTTACTGGCCAGTGAGCAACCTGGACTGGCGGGCAGTAGTTTCGTGACTGCACAATTGTGGCGGCATAACTGGCGTGAATTTGATCAGATGACGCAGGGGGCTAAAGATGATTGTATTGGCCGTCGGCAGAGCGATAACGTTGAGTTTTCTGAGGCGCCCCCTTCGGCACATGTGAAGCGCACCGCGCAGGAAAGCTTCACCCCGGAAGCCTTTATGTCCCGTCGCTCAATGCCATGGTCAGATCCCCATGGCAGTGGTTTGATGTTTGTCTGCTTTGCTAACAGCTTTTATCCCTTTGAAGCGCAAATGAAACGGATGCTGGGGTTGGAAGATGGCATTGTTGATGGATTGTTTAACTTTAGCCAACCCCAAGGCACCGCTTACTTCTGGTGTCCGCCAAAATCGAATCAAGGTGGTCTCGATTTGACTGCGTTGGCTTTGTAATTCGTTCGCGGAACCAGCAATGCCTTTCTCCCGTTGCGCCTCAATTATTGGCGGCTTGCTTATTGCGCTGTTTGCAATCGTTGGCTGTGAGCCATCCTCTAAGTTCGAGTTGCCGCCAGATAAGTCATCGTTGGTCGGTGCATGGTTGCGTACCCAACCCTCAGGCGATGGTTACGAGGGGATTGTATTAGAAGCTGACGGTCGAGCATCCGTCCTCGGTATAGGCTCGGTGCAAGCGGCGCATTGGGATTGGGAGAATGGCTCTATATTGCTGGCTGTCTATGAAGACAATACGGCTGTTGAGTTGACCACAACGGTTAAGCGGATGATGGTGGTGGAGTTAGATCGTCACACCATGACGTTAGAAACCCAATCTGATTACTTTTCAGGTCGCTATTTGCGTCGCGATGATGCGGTTAGCCGTATTGTTGGGCGAGTGGTGTTGCCAGTGGCGCAGCTGGAGAACGATTCAACGCTGACTTTTATATTAGAAAGTGATGGTGCCGTGGGGGCTGAGTCCCATCGTTTGCTGTCACATAAGCTCCGCATTCATAGCAAACAAGCTGACGGCACTGTGCCGTTTTCGCTCTATTTTGTGAATGCGGATCTGCAGCAAGGGTATGACTACCAACTTGTAGTTGAGTTGGCAGACGCCGGCGGGCGACATCATCATCACGCCAAGCATTCTGCCGCGATCAATCGCAACGGCGATCCCGATCCAGAACTGTTGGTTAATTTGGTACCTGTTGAGGTGAAATCACAAGGATAACCGCGTTATTTGTCATGCTCAGCGTAGATGGCTTTAATCTCAGCGGCGAGGATTGTGACGGCTTCATCGAGTACCTCTTCTGACTGGGCGTAAGAGAGGCGAACACACTCCTGCTGATGGCGCCAGTCACTCTGCAAACCTGGAAAGAAATGTTGTCCTGCCACCACGACTAAGCGCTTCTCTTTGAGGCGCAGGTACAGTGCTTGTGAACTGATGGGCAGATCTTTGAACCACAACCAGAGAAAGATAGCGCCTTCTGGTTTGTGGATCCGGAATCGTGGATCGTCAATTGCCTGTTTAAGCTTGGCCGCCAAATAACATGCTTTATCATGATAGTAGGGTTGTATTAACTCATTACTGACTTTCACTATCTCGCCACTGCTTACCATCGATTCGGCGATGACAGGACCGATATTGCCAGGTGCTAAACTCATTACGCCTGAAAGATTGGCTAATGTTTTGATGATGTTGGGAGCGGCGACTATGATACCGCAGCGCGCCCCAGGCAGTCCGAGTTTAGATAAGCTGAGACAGAGGATCACATTGTCATTAAAGGGCAGTTTAAGCTCTGAAAACACAATGTTGGGAAATGGCGCACCATAGGCGCAATCAAGTAGCAGGGGCGTGTTGGCAGCCTGACATCTACGATCCAGCTCTGAAAGCTCTGTTTCGGTTAGGACATTGCCTGATGGATTCGTTGGACATGATGTGACCACCAATCCGATATCTTCTGTAATATCTAGCTGTTCAAAATCGATCTGGTATTTGAATTCGCGGTTATCTAAAAGATTAATTTGCGGCTTAATGCTGGTGAAAATGTCATCTTTAACCCCGAGATCGCTGTAACCAATATATTCCGGTGACATAGGTAACAGGATCTTTTTCAGCGAGCCATCCTCACGCTGTCCAGCGAACAGGTTGGCCAGGGCAAAGAAAGCGCTCTGTGAACCGTTGGTCAGGGCAATATGCTGTGGCTGTATCTCGCTGTCGAACACACTAGAAAGTAACACTGCCAGATGCTGGCGAAAGCTATCTTTACCGAGCGGCCCGGCATAATTACTTAGTCCTTCCAGCAGAGTTTGATCTTCGGCAGCCGCTTCGATTTGGCGTTGAAAAAGTGCCTTAACGGCGGGTATTTGTGCCGGATTACCACCACCTAGCATCAACATCTGGTCGTTTTGCACCCCTTGATTGAGGTCTTCCATTAACGATGAGATGGCAGAGGGCTGGCTAAATTTCTTTTCGAAGTGACTGGGCATGGCTGATCTGAGTAGTTAAAACTACAGCTTAGTGGTTATTGTTGGCTAAATCGATGATTAGTCCGACGTTTCGGTGGAGTGATAGGCATGGCTGTTCTAGTCTTTAATGCAGCAGTGAGAACAGATGATGTTACCAATGCCGCTCTTTTTCTGCCTTTTACGTGGCAGACCATTCGTCTGAGTTAGCTCGAGATTAAAGGAAGTATGTTATGCGAAATGTGTTTTTTGCTCTGATGTCCCGCATGCAAAACATCCAACGCTGGAGTAAATCGAATCCTACCCGCTCTGAAAATGTTGCTGAACACAGTTTACAGGTTGCGATGTTTGCGCATTGCCTCGGAGTGATCCGCAATACCATTTACACAGACCGCCCTAAGGTAAATGAAGACAAATTAGCGACCCTGGCCTTGTTTCATGATGGTCCGGAAGTGTTGACCGAAGATGTGAATAGCCTGATTAAGTACAGTGATAACAGAATGCTAAATCTATGCCGAGAAATGGAACATATCGCTTGCGACATGATGGTAAATACGGTGCCGGAGGAGATGGCTGATATCTATCGGCCGCTAATTCAACAGCATGAGCAGGGCAGTGAAGAGGGGCTATTTGTTAAGGCGGCCGATATTTTGTCTGCTTATGCTAAGGCATTGTCAGAATTACGGGCAAACAATACTGAATTCAAAGGAACGAAAGAGAAGCTCGATAAGGTGCTGGCTGACTATTGTGAACGTCTGCCGGAGGTTGGCTACTTTATGGAGAAATTTATGCCTTCTTTTATGCTGACCATTGATGATTTAGTGGACGCGGCGTTTATGCCCAGTGATGGAGAGCAGCAAGCGTTGCATCGGCGCCGAGTTATTTAACTTACACTTTGTAACGTGAATAGCGACCACTTTGGTGCTGGCGCACAATGGTGGTGCGGCACTGCTGTTTTGTAGCAGTATGTGCCACAGGATAAAAAAACCGCCATTAAGGCGGTTTCTATCCTGAGGTGGTACTCAGTGATCTACTCAGAAACACTGATGACCGAGTTATCTCCACCCATGGGGCTAGGACGATAACTTTCAGCTTCCCAATCGTTATCAAATACTTCCGTACCATCTTCTTTAACCAAGCAGAAGCGGTATTCATAGTCTGCTTTTTCATCTGTTGGCAGATTGACGGTTGCCTTGAAATGACCTGCTTTCAAGCCTTTCATCGGTTCGCGCTGCCAACCGTTGTGTTCACAAAGTAAGTAAACATCTTTGGCGTCTTGAGCGGCCTCTTTGCTTACTTCAAAGGTTACCTTTACTACAGGCTTTGATTTTAGGAACTGCTTCTTAACGGACATAGTGATGCCCCTCCATTTAGCTAACTTAGGATCCATTTCTCGGCAAAATGACTTAGCAACAGTGTAAGTACAAATATTGAATTTTTCATTACACCGGTCAAATTCCCATCATTTTAGTGTAATTATTCATCATTCGTGCCAAAACTCAAATCGGAACAGTGACAAAAGCTTGCTGTAATAACATGCGCGTAAAGGTTTTCTTCAAATAGAACCCTTTCGGTTGAGCCTGGATCGGTTTGCCCTGATCATCAAAAGCTTTGGTGGTCACTGAACCGTCAGCGGCTTTTGGTCTGAGCTGCAAATATTCGCCATGGCGTGCACTGATTGAATGTCCAAGCGCGATCAGCTCCATTAATTCTTCCCAGTCCGCTTGCAGCAAGGCTTCCTGTTGTTCTGTGGGTTGCCACAATAGTGGCGTGCCGATGCGGCGTTCATGTAACGGCTGTTGTCGTTCAGCTTCAACTGGCACCCAAAGCACGTGAGCTAGCTTTTTATAGACGAGTGATTGTCGCCAGCACACACCGCTTTGTCCTAATCTCGGCGCGACACAGATATAGGTGGTTTCCAGCGGCTCACCTAAGTGACTCACTGGCAGGGTCTTTAATTCGACTCCGAGCTTGGTGAAGTCAGGTTCCGGCCTGGAGCCTGCGTCGGCGCCTAAAGCGTACTCAATTAGTTGCCCGACCCAGCCCTTTTCTCTGGTCAGGTTTTTCGGCATTTGGATGCTGTAGTGCTCCGCGAGCTCTGCCAAGGAAAGCCCAGCGATGGCTTCGGCGCGAGCAATTAATATATCAAGGGATGTTGGCGCGGATGGACGAGGTTGCACTGTGGATACTCACGTTAAAAGTGAAGCAGTAGGGTAGCATAAAACTATGGCTGTTTCTTCACCAGCGCTTATGTTTGAACTGGCAAGTATCTTTTTAACTGGCTGATTTTGTGTTGTTTTATTAGTGTTTGTTATGGCTTTCACTGCGAGTTATAAAGACTATTCACTTAGTTTAGGTAAGTTGCTCACATGATTATCCACAGTAATTCTGGATAACTCGAGATTAACGCCATATCTCAACGATATACTTGCGCAACATTTGCTGTTGCGCAGCAAACTCTGGTTCTTGGTTCACTATCTAACCAGATGGCTTGTGGATAAACCAACTGTGGTTGATTTTTGTTCTGATCTTTTTGTGGGCAACTTTTCGATCTGATTCGATCACCTCGAAACGATCTTTGATCGTCAAAAAAGATCATTCAACTGCTTTTTTGTTTCTGATATTAAAGGAAAAAATATACTTTCCAGTTTGTGGTTTGAGTTTTGTTGCCTGTCGTTTAATTTCATCAGATATTTTTATCCACAGGATAGAACACAGTTTTACTCACAGAAATTGTGTATTAGTTCTCATCGCATTCGTTGCTTCTGTGAACAACTTTCCTTTTGCCTTGATTTTATCCACTGAGACTCAGGTCTTATTGCAGAAATGGATGATTGCCGCCACCCACTGATTGTGGAACAATCGAAACATGTAAGTTTTTTAGCTGGATACAGCGAATTGTGATCGATTCAGAAGGCTACCGCGCGAATGTCGGTATCGTCATCTGTAACCGATTGGGTCAAGTGTTTTGGGCGCGTCGCTTTGGACAACACTCCTGGCAGTTTCCTCAAGGTGGTATAAACGAAGGGGAAACCGCTGAACAGGCGATGTTTCGAGAACTCTACGAAGAAGTAGGGTTAAAGCCGCAAGACGTTAAGATTATTGCGACAACCAAAAACTGGTTGCGTTACAAACTACCCAAGCGGTTAATCAGGCGAGATTCATCTCCAATGTGTATTGGCCAGAAGCAACGCTGGTTTTTACTTCGACTGGAATCTAAAGAGGATGCCGTTAACCTCAAGGCAAGCCATCACCCCGAATTTGATGGTTGGCGTTGGGTGAGTTTTTGGTATCCGGTTCGACAGGTCGTCTCTTTTAAGCGGGAAGTGTATCGCCGCGCAATGAAAGAGTTCGCCATTGCTGCTCAGCCGCCTTCGCATAAGCGGCGGCCACGTAGACGGAATAGATAGAGGAGCGTTTTTGCTATGGAGATGTTGACCACGCTGCGAAGAATTGTTCAGCAGGTTAATCAAACCTCCGATCTTGAGCATGCGCTAGACCTGTTGGCGGCTGAAACCAAAGCCGCCATGTCGGTTGATTGTTGTTCTGTCTACTTAGCGGATTATGAGCAGCAACAATTTCTCTTGATGGCCACCGATGGACTTGAACAGGCTGCGGTTGGTCAAGTCACTATCGGATTCTCTGAAGGCTTAGTTGGGTTAGTCGGACAGCGAGAAGAGCCGATTAACGTGGCAAATGCGCAACAACACCCTCGCTTTAAATTCTTCCCGGAAGCAAAAGAAGATACGCTCTGTGCATTCCTCGGTACACCGATTATTCATCACCGCAAAGTGTTGGGTGTCTTGGTGGTACAGCATGCAGATGCCCGCCAGTTCAGTGCTAACGAAGAGTCATTTCTTGTTACCCTAGCGGCGCAGTTGGCGACGGTTATTGCCCATGCAGAAGCGCGTGGGGTGCTTGAACGGGCGAGTGGACGTCAGCGGCGTTGGGTGAAAACCCTTAAAGGGGTACCCGGCTCGCCTGGTGTGGTTATTGGCCGTGCGTTTGTTGCTGAGCCAAGCTATCGCTTGGAATCTGTACCCATTGTTCAAGCAGAAGATAAAGACGCTGAACTCAAACGCTTTATACATGCGTTGGCATCCACTCGGCAGGAGTTGCGGGTGCTGGCCAATCGTATGACCGAACTGGTGAGTCCTGAAGTCGCTGCCATCTTCGAGATGTACCAGCAGATGCTGCAAGATGCCTCAATTGCCGATGCTGTCGAAGCGGAGATCGAGCAAGGGCTGGCTGCGCAATCGGCTGTGAAGAAGGTGCTGCTAGGTTTCGTGGATCAGTTTGAAGCGATGACAGATCCTTATATTCGTGAGCGTGCCAGTGATGTTAGAGATCTGGGACAGCGGCTGCTGGCGCAGCTTAACCCGAATAAACGCGATCAACGGCAACTTGAAGATGAAGTGATCCTGGTGGCAGAAGAGGTCACTGCGTCGATGTTAGCCGAGATCCCAAGGCGTAAGCTTGCCGGTTTACTGTCGATGCGTGGTTCGAATAACTCCCACGCAGCTATCTTGGCGCGAGCGATGGGGGTACCGGCGCTGCTGGGTATTGAAGAAGTCCCCGTTGCGCAATTGGATGGTTTAGAGCTTATTATTGATGGCTATAGCGGCGAACTTTATGTCTCGCCGAATGAAGCTGTTCTGAGTGAATATCGCCGGCTGATTGGCGAAGAAGATGAACTGCGCAGCGTCTATACCAAGCAAGCCGATCTGAGCGCCACCACCCCTGATGGTTTTGAAGTCCGTATTCATCTGAATGCGGGTTTAAGTGCTGATACCGATATTGCACACAGTTCTGGCGCCGATGGTGTTGGCCTCTATCGTACCGAGATCCCATTTATGATGGAGGATCGTTTTCCATCGGAAGAGGCGCAGTTCAATATCTACCGTAAAGTGCTGCAAAGTTACTGTGGCCGCCCTGTCACCATGCGCACCTTAGATGTGGGGGGCGATAAATCGTTACCTTACTTCCCAATCAATGAGGATAACCCTTTCTTGGGGTGGCGTGGGATCCGAATGACGCTGGATCATCCGGAGATCTTTCTGGTGCAGATCCGGGCCATGCTGCGGGCTAACTTGGGTATGGATAGCCTGAATATCATGTTCCCCATGATCACCAGTATCAGTGAAGTCGATGAAGCATTGCGCTTAACTCGGCAAGCTTACCGTGAGGTGAGCGAAGAGATTGCTGCGCAGGGTAACGATCAACTGTTAGCTCGGCCTAAAATCGGTGTGATGATCGAAGTGCCTGGGATTATTTACCAACTGCCAGCGTTGGCGTCTCGCGTAGATTTTATTTCTGTAGGATCTAACGATTTGACCCAATATCTGTTGGCGGTCGATCGGAATAACTCCCGTGTTGCCGAGCTTTATGATTCCTACCACCCAGCGGTATTGCTGGCACTGAAGCATATTTTTGATCAAGCGCATAAGTGCGGAATTCCGGTGAGCTTGTGTGGTGAATTGGCTGGTGAGCCTGCCGGCGCACTGCTTTTGATGGCAATGGGCTATCGCCAACTGAGTATGAACATTCACAACATTCCTAAAATTAAGTGGGTGATCCGTAAGGCACGCCTTGACCAGTCGAAACAAGTTTTAGATCAAGTGTTGGCATTAGAGTCTCCCAATGATGTGAGGCGTGTCATGTCACAACACCTTGAGACATTAGGGCTGGGTGGTTTGGTTCGCGCGGGTAAATAGCCCCAGTGTCTTCTGCATTATTTATTTTGCTCTGCTCGCTACCTGTGGGCGTTTTAGTGGGGGCTATCTCAGGCCTGCTGGGTATTGGTGGTGGGCTGGTATTAGTGCCGGTTTTTTATCTGCTTCTACCACTTGCGGGTGTGCAGCCTGACTACCTGATGACAATGTCATTGGCCAGTTCACTCGCGGCGGTCATTATCACCTCACTCTCTTCCTGCCTGGCCCATGCTCGATTGGGTAACGTGCCGTGGCAAAATATTCCGCTGCTGTTGTCTGGTTTAGCCAGCGGTGCCTTAATGGCTGGCTATTTGGCTGCACTTATCCCTGCTTGGTTTTTGGAGCTCGCGTTTGCCCTGTTTGCGGGCGCTATGAGTATTCGCATGTGGCTGGATCAACGCCAAGCTAAGAGTGAACAGAGTAAGCCCTATCGGAAGTTCCATGTGCTTGTTGCAACAACGATCATTGGTGGTGTTTCGGCACTGTTGGGGATCGCTGGAGGTACGCTATTGGTTCCCTACTTGAGCAGTCACGGTATGATCATGAAACGCGCAATAGGCGCTTCGGCATGCTGTGGTATTATCGTCGCCGCTGCGGGTACGTTGGGTTACATAAGTAGTGGATTGCAGGTGAGCCACTTGCCTGAATTCAGTATTGGCTATGTATATCTGCCCGCAGTGTTAGGTATTGCTATCACTGCGTTGTTTAGTGCTCCGTTAGGTGCCAAGTTGGCGAATCGTTGGCCAACACGTAGGTTAAAAAAGATCGTCGCAATCATGTTGCTCTTGGTTGCTGTTAAATTACTCCTGTTTTAGAGATTGGATCGTTACATGGCCTATGAGTTTATGGTGTTAGCTAAGATTGACCCGGTGATTTTTTCTATTGGGCCACTGTCTATACGTTGGTACGGCATGATGTACCTGTTGGGATTTGCTGCCGCCATGCTATTGGCCAATTATCGTGCGCAAAAGCCTGGTTCCGTGTGGACGAAAGAGCAGGTTGGTGACTTACTCTTTTATGGCTTTCTCGGGGTGATCCTTGGCGGACGGATTGGCTATGTGTTGTTTTATCATTTCGATCTGTTTTTGGATAACCCGCTCTATTTGTTCCGTATTTGGGAAGGCGGTATGTCTTTCCATGGTGGCTTATTAGGGGTTATAGCAGCGATGTTTTGGCGTGCCCGAAAAGAGCAGAAAACCTTTTGGCAGGTGGCTGACTTTGTCGCACCTTTGATCCCTATCGGGTTAGGATTGGGGCGCCTGGGTAACTTTATTAACAGCGAGCTATGGGGGCGTCAGAGCGACGTGGCATGGGCGATTATCTTTCCTGATCCTGCGTCTGGCGGGGTACCGCGCCATCCTTCGCAACTGTATCAATTCGCCCTGGAAGGTGTGGTGCTATTTACGCTGCTTTGGTGGTTTTCATCGAAAACTCGGAAGCCTGGCGCCGTCGCAGGTTTATTTCTGCTGGGTTACGGCAGCTTCCGCTTCCTGGTTGAATATGTGCGTGAGCCGGATGCACACTTGGGAGTGTTGATGAATATGATCACGATGGGACAATTGCTCTCGCTTCCCATGATAATATATGGCGCATACCTGATGTTACGCGCTGCTCCTGCAGCCGCTAAGTCATAGACGTAGGATTTATGAAACAGTATTTAGATTTGATGCAGACTCTGCTGGCGCAGGGAACTCGTAAAGATGATCGCACCGGTACCGGTACGTTCTCTATCTTTGGCCACCAGATGCGTTTTAATTTGGCTGATGGTTTTCCTTTGGTTACAACCAAAAAACTGCACCTTCGCTCAATTATTCATGAGTTGCTTTGGTTCTTACAAGGCGACACGAATACCGCTTATTTAAAAGAAAACGGTGTTTCTATTTGGGATGAGTGGGCTGATGATGAGGGTAACCTTGGGCCAGTTTATGGTGCGCAATGGCGCAGTTGGCCAACACCTGATGGTGGCCATGTTGATCAGATCAGTCGAGTGATTGAGCAGATAAAGCAAGATCCCGATTCTCGCCGTATCATCGTGTCGGCTTGGAATGTCGGAGAGTTGGATAAGATGGCTTTGGCACCATGCCATGCGCTGTTTCAGTTTTACGTGGCAGATGGCAAACTCTCCTGTCAGCTTTATCAACGTAGTTGTGATGTCTTCCTCGGCCTACCGTTTAATATTGCCAGTTATGCTTTGCTGACCCATATGGTGGCGCAACAGTGCGACTTAGAGGTGGGCGATTTTGTTTGGACTGGAGGGGATACACACCTCTATTCTAATCATATCGAACAGACGAAGCTGCAGTTGACACGGCAGCCGTTAGCGTTGCCTAAGTTGAATATTAAACGCCGTCCAGCGTCGATATTTGACTATAAGTTTGACGATTTTGAGATTGTTGGTTACGAATCCCATCCCCATATTAAAGCGCCCGTCGCTATTTAAAGCGCCAGCGTAGGAGTTGTCATGAGCTTAAACAAGACGTTAAGTGAACTGAGAGTATTAGCGGTTGATGATCAACCGATTATTCTTCACATGATGGCTGGGGTGTTAAATCAGCTGGGGCTGCACCATGTTGAAACTGCGCAAAGTGCAGAGATAGCGCTGGCGATGCTGGAAGCGGGCAATATCGATCTCGTATTGGTTGATATTGAGATGGACGGTATGAATGGCCTTGAGCTGGTCAAACGTATCCGTTGTAATCAGACCGGCTTGTCCAGTGCAACACCGGTGTTAGTGGTGACCAGCCATACCGAGGCGAGTGTATTGGGCACGGCTATCGCGCTGGATGTGAATGGCATAGTTGCTAAACCGGCAAAACCTGAGCAGCTGGTTCACAAGATCTCAGAAGCGATTAACGCCGAATTTAAGGCTCGCCCAAGGATAGGTTATGAGGTGATCCGTACCGATGTGGTTGAGCCGCTAGAGGCCGATGAGCTACCTGTTGGGCAGCCACAAAAGGTTACTCTGGAGCACCTCGAAGAGGGCATGGTATTGGCTGCGCCTGTGACAACCAAAGAAGGGAAGATCATGCTTAATCAAGGCATTCGTCTGAACAACAATACGATCCAGCGTATCGCAGAGGTTGTTGCCTTACTGGATGACCAACCTATGTTTGAGGTGATCGCCGATTAGTTTGTTGCACAAGCCGCTTGCTAAAAGGCTCCATGGTTGGAGCCTTTTTTAATGCGCTATTGCATCGGTAATGCCGTTTTGGGTGAGTTAGGCGTTGCTGGCTCGGCCAACGCTGCATCTGGCATATAGCGTTGACGCCGCTTCTCTTTCAATAGATGGGTATCTACCAACACCAGGCCATCAATGCAGGCGGCGAACTCAGGATCGATACCAAAGTCTAGGAACCGCACGCCACCCGGTTCGCATACTTCGCTGTACTGTTTATAGAGGGTCGGTACGCTGCACTCCATGTTCGCTAGCATGTTTTTGAGTAGAGCAAACTCTTCGATGTAGTTTTCACCGGAAAATGTGACCCCTAGCTGACTATTTTCGGCAACGCGATAGGGATGGTGGGATCTTGCTATTTGCGATGCTGAGCCGAAGTATTGCAGGTAAAACTGGATCATCAGATCCCGTGCTGCGGTTGGCATCTCTTTGCTGATAGAGACAGGGCCAAACAGATAACGGCATTCGGGATAGCGGCTGATATATGCGCCAATGCCGTGCCATAGATAGTCCAAAGAACGTCTGCCCCAGTAGCGAGGCTGGACAAAGCTACGGCCTAACTCCAACCCTTTGGCGAGATAGGGGCTCATCTCTTTGTCAAAGCTGAACAGCGAACTGGTATACAACCCTTTGATACCTTGTTCAGCAACGATTTTTGCCGTCGGTGCAAGGCGGTAGGCACCGGCGATCTCTAGATCATTAGGATCCCAAAGTAATAGGTGCTCATAGTAGTTGTCATATTTATCCAGATCCCGCTTGCGACCTGTTCCTTCACCGACAGCGCGAAAGGCGATTTCTCTTAACCGTCCTAGCTCCCGCATGATGGTCGAATTAACCCCAGCCTTGTAAAGTAAGATCTGCTTGCCGTCAGGTGTGGCTCCCAAGAGTTCACAGGCTTTTAAGGCTTGCTGCAGGTAGCTCCTATTCTCAGGGTGACCAATGGCTGTTTCAGTGCGAAATAGCGGGCTTTGGTTCTTACCGATGCGGTAAAGATGACGTTTAAACAGTTTTACCTTCGCCCGGCGAGCAAGTTGATCACCCTTGTACGCATCGAAAGGGATAGGATCTCCGATAACTATTGACAAAGAGCCACTGGATTGGCGAAACATCTCTTTTGCTAACAATAGGGTCGAAAGCGGCTTGTATAGCATTGAGGTGCCATAAAATAGCGCGGAGTTTCTGCCTTTGATAAACACAGGAACGACGGGTGACTGAGTTTGGCTGGCGATCCGCAAGAAACCGCCTTGCCAACGTGTGTCTCTGACCCCTTGTGGCCTAAGCCGCGATACTTCCCCCGCTGGGAAGATAATTATGGCGCCCTCGTTGTCGAGGTATTCACTGATTGAACGCAGTTGGGCTTGTTTACTGCCCCCACCCATAGCGTTAACAGGTAATAGCAGATCCCTAAGCGGCTCTAGACTATAAAGTAGTTCGTTAGCGACCGCTTTTACGTCCTGACGTATGGTGCTCACTAAGTGGAGCAATGCCAAACCATCAAGAGAGCCAATGGGATGGTTAGCAATGATAACGACTCGGCCGGAAGAGGGGATACGGATCCGCTCATTCTCTTTGACCGTGTAAGTGAAGTTAAAGTGTTCAAATATCTGCTCAATTAGCGCCAATCCTCGCAGATGCGGATAGTCATCGGAGAAACGGATGAACTCTTGTTCGTTGAGTAGAGTGCGCAGCATCGCCTTGACCGGTTTATGCAGCCAGGGTTTATCTTGCAGTTTCGGGTAGTGTTCATTGATCAGCTTTTCGACTGACAACATAGCGTTATTTCCGTTGGTATCTCCTGCTCACAAGTTAATTGCTGTTGATGACGGAAATGATGCGTTTTTCTTGCAGTAATATGTCAGTGTTGGCGACTCATGGCGACAGACTAAGCTGCTTGATGATTTATGGGTAGTTCAGCCAATTGCTGTGTCTGGTCACTCCAATGTAATAGCTCAAGATCGCCATTGCGCTGCTCCACTAAAGCTGTGCAGCTTTCAACCCAGTCACCATCATTCATATAGATGATGCCATCTTCATGGCGCAAACGGGGCACATGGATGTGACCGCAGACAATGCCATCATAGCCGCGGCGCTTAGCTTCGTGGATAGCTGCTTGCTCAAATCGCGCAATGGCTTGTGCAGCTTTACGACTTTTCTGTTTTAGATAACTGGCGAGGGAAAAGTAGCTAAAGCCAAAATTCCGGCGCTGTTGATTAGTTTTACGATTTAGCCATAACAAAAAGTCATAGGCCCGATCACCAAACCAAGTGGTTAAAGGGCCACATTTCACCGCTGCGTCAAATTGGTCACCATGTACCAGTAACAATTTTTTGCCCTGATGAGTCGTGTAGTCATATTGCAGGTGTAGCTCTAAACCTAGTAAGGGAAGCTGAGTGAAGGCTCTTAGGTCTTCATCATGATTCCCGGGTATGTAGATCACTCGGGTACCATTTTTTGCTAGCTTGGCGAGTTCATGGAGTACTGCTTGGTGAGACTCCGGCCAGTAGCTCCTTTTTTTAAGTGCCCACAAATCAATGACATCACCGACTAAAAATAGTGTGTCAGTTTTCATGCTACGAAGAAAAGAGAGCAGGTAGCTGGCCTGGCAATCTCGACTACCCAGATGAATATCTGATAACCAAATCGCCCTGTAGTGATGGAGCACCGTTCGTGTTGTCATGTCACTTTTCCTCTCTTTCGGAAGCTGATCGAAAGATAGAAAGTGGATGTGAAAAAGTAGTGACATTGAGGTGACGGTTAAATGACTAGACGCTGATATTTTGATTTACTTGATGCTAACGTGACCGATGCGACAAAAAAATGACGCTTTTTCCTGTTTTTTTGACGATTCCTTGATAGAATAGTGTCACTTTTTCGGCAAATAAGGTACTGGGAAGGGAGATGAACCTGGATCAAATAAGAACCAATTCGGCACCCGCGGTGAAGCTGCTGAAGGCAATGGCAAATGAACGGCGCCTCTACATACTGTGTCATCTACATGATGGTGAATTATCAGTTGGAGAGCTCGCAAGATTAGTAGACTTGAGTCAGTCTGCGTTATCGCAGCACTTGGCATGGCTTCGCCGGGATGGTTTGGTGAAGACGCGCAAAGAAGCACAGACAGTCTATTATTCTCTGGCAAGTATAGAAGTTGGCCAGATGATTTCACTGTTGCATAGCATGTACTGTGAACAGCCTGTAGAGGCTGCTGCAGCCTAAATAAGCTGCTTAGTGTGCCAGCAGGAGAGCATACGCATCCTGTTAAAAAAAATCGGCTAAGGCCGATTTTTTAATGCCTGAATTTTGTGATCAGCTCATCGAGACACCAATTTGCCGGATCTGGCCACGGCGGTTTGAGGTGGCAAGTTGAGTTAAGTGGTAATGTACAAGGTAGGGATTTGCAGATATAAAAAAACCGGCCGAGGCCGGTTTTTTTAATGACGAATTCTTTTCGCTTACAGCGCTTGGATTTTAGAATTCAGGCGAGCCTTGTGACGGGCTGCTTTATTCTTATGTACCAGGCCTTTAGCTGCTGCACGGTCCAGAATAGGTTGTGCGCTTACGAATGCTGTTTGAGCAGCTGCTTTGTCACCAGCTTCAATTGCAACAATTACCTTCTTCAGGTAAGTACGAAGCATTGAACGACGGCTAGCATTGTGCTTACGGTTCTTCTCCGACTGCACTGCGCGCTTTTTAGCTGACTTGATGTTAGCCAAAGTTGACTCCTAAAACTTGTTCAGAGGGTTTATCAAAAGGCCGAGGAGGGTATTCCTTTTTCGACCAAAAGTCAATCAACACTTTTTGCTGAGGAAATCAGTATTGGTTTCCTTTGCAAAGCAGCGCTAAGATGGCGCGGAATTCTATCAGCAATCTTTGCCGCTGGGTAGCTGAAGTTCTAGTTTCGTTCAGGGAGTGTTCGTGGGTAAGAGTTTGCTGCGTTCTGGCGCCATCGTTAGTGCAATGACATTAGTCAGCCGTGTGCTTGGCTTGGTACGTGATGTTGTGATTGCAAATCTGCTGGGGGCAAAGGCTGAGGCGGATGTATTTTTCTTTGCCAATAAGATCCCCAATTTTCTTCGCCGTCTATTTGCTGAAGGCGCGTTTGCTCAAGCTTTTGTGCCTGTATTCACTGAGACCAAAGAGAAGGGGGAGCTCAGTGATGTGCAAGCCTTGGTTGCTAAAGTGTCTGGTACGCTCGGTGTATTGGTGACCATAGTAACCTTGTGCGGTGTGATTGGTGCGCCCGTGGTGACCGCGATCTTTGGTACCGGCTGGTTTCTCGACTGGGTAAATGATGGCCCCAATGCGGGGAAGTTTGAGCGAGCTTCCCTGCTGCTGCAGATCACTTTTCCCTATCTCTGGTTTATTACCTTTACTGCGTTGTCGGGCGCGGTGCTCAATAGTTTGGGTAAGTTTGCCGTGGCGGCATTTACGCCAGTGTTTCTTAACGTCGTTATTATCAGTTTTGCACTTTGGGTGTCTCCTTCGTTAGAGCAACCCGAAATGGGATTGGCTTGGGGTGTATTTTTCGGCGGTATGGTGCAGTTTGCTTTTCAGATCCCGTTTCTGATTAAAGCCAAAATGTTGGTTCGGCCATCATGGGGATGGAATACACCTGGGGTGGTAAAGATCCGAACTCTGATGATCCCGGCGCTATTCGGTGTTTCTGTCAGCCAAATTAATCTGCTATTTGATACCTTGATCGCGTCATTTCTGATGACCGGCTCGATCAGTTGGCTCTACTACTCGGATCGCTTGCTTGAGTTCCCATTGGGTTTGTTTGGTATTGCTATCGCCACGGTTATCTTGCCGCACCTCTCTTCGCGCCATGTCTCTGCCGGCAAAGAGGCATTTGCGGCGACTGTTGATTGGGGCGTGCGCACGGTGTGCTGCCTCGGTTTTCCTGCCGCTTTTGGTTTAATCGTGCTGGCACAACCGATGCTCATGGTGCTGTTTATGCACGGGGCTTTTGATGTCAATGACAGCCGTATGGCCAGTTACAGCTTAATCGCCTATGGCAGCGGTTTAGTCAGCTTTATGCTTGTGAAAGTTTTGGCTCCGGGTTATTACGCCCGCCAGGATACTAAAACTCCGGTACGTTACGGCATCATCGCTATGGCTAGCAATATGCTCTTTAATCTGATTTTTGCCATCCCATTTGGTTATGTTGGTCTGGCTATCGCCACCAGTCTTTCGGCAACGTTGAATGCCGGGTTACTCTATCGCGGCCTGAAACAGCTGGATGTTTTTCAATTACAACCAGCAACACTAATTATTCTTAGCAAAATGATTCTCTCTGCGGTGTTGATGGCATTAATGATTAACTGGATGAAACCGGTTGAAGCGGAATGGATAGCGATGGATTTTGGGGCTCGAGTGATGACTCTAGCAGGTCTTATCGTTGGTGGTGGTGTGGTTTATCTCTTGGCTTTACTGTTGCTTGGTATACGTCCTCGGCACTTGGCTGCCCATGGAAGCTGATCCTATGGGAAGAGTGGTATATAATCCCGCGGTTTGGGTCGTTATAAGGTTAGGGCAGTAATGGAGCTGATCCGCGGTGCGCATAATATATTGCCGCAGCATCATGGCTGTGTACTAACTATCGGTAACTTCGACGGTGTGCACTTAGGGCATCAGGCAGTTATTCAGTCCCTTGCGGATAAGGGAAGAGAGTTGTCGCTACCTGTGACCGTGATGACCTTTGAACCGCAACCTCAGGAACTGTTTCAACCAGATCTGGCACCGCCTCGCTTGTGCAGCCTGACTGAGAAAGTGGTTCAGCTCAGTGAATTGGCTGTGGCACGTATTCTCTGCATTACTTTTTCTCGTCGTTTGGCGAGTATGGAACCAGAGCAATTTGTACGTGAACTTCTGGTCGAAAAGTTGGGGGTAAGGCATTTGGTCGTGGGTGATGACTTTTGTTTCGGCAAAGCACGCCGCGGTGATTTTAAAATGCTGGTTGAGGCAGGACAGCGTTACGGCTTTGGTGTGGAAAGCACACAAAGTTTTCGCTTGCAGCAACAGCGAATAAGCAGCACTTTGATCCGTCAGGCGTTAGCCGATGGTCAATTGGATAAAGCAGCTACCATGCTTGGCCGCCCCTACAGTATCAGTGGCCGTGTCAGTCATGGTGACAAGAAAGGCCGCTTACTCGGCTTTCCTACAGCCAATCTGGCTTTGAAGCGGCATAAGGCTGCGCTTTCTGGCGTATTTGCCGTCAAGGTTAGGTTGTTCAATGGAGAGCCTGATTGCGATGGTGTCGCTAATATTGGCTATCGTCCAACAATGAATGGCCAGCAGGCTCGGTTAGAGGTGCACCTGTTTGATTATGTAGGTGATCTTTACGGCCAAAGGATTGAAGTGCAACTTCTAAGCAAGTTGCGCGATGAAATAAAATTTGAAGCATTTGAACAGTTAACAGCTCAAATCAAGCTAGATGTCGAACAGGCCAAAGCTTGTTTTGCCGATGGTTTGGGCACTCGGATTTAATACTGCGAACACAGAAAGCCTCTTGCATGAGGGATCGGAACTTAGATGACTGACTATAAAGCGACACTGAATTTGCCTGAAACGGCTTTTCCGATGCGGGGTAACCTGGCACAGCGTGAGCCAAAAACTTTGCAGCAATGGCAGCAAAAAGGCTTATATCAAGCGATCCGCGAAGCCCGTGCTGGCCACAAGAAGTTTATTCTTCATGATGGCCCTCCATATGCCAACGGCGATATTCATATTGGTCACTCAGTTAATAAGATCCTCAAAGATATTATTGTGAAGTCGAAAACTCTGTCCGGCTTTGATGCGCCATACGTACCGGGGTGGGATTGTCACGGTTTGCCTATTGAGCTGCAGGTAGAGAAAAAGGTGGGTAAGCCGGGCGTAAAAGTGAGCGCCGCTGAGTTTCGTCAAAAATGCCGTGAGTACGCTAAAAAGCAGGTGGATGGTCAGCGTGAAGACTTTATCCGCCTAGGCGTTTTGGGCGAATGGCAGAACCCCTACTTGACCATGGATTTCCGCTTTGAAGCCAATATCATTCGGTCGTTGAGTAAGATCATCGAAAACGGTCATTTGCAGCAAGGCTCGAAGCCAGTGCACTGGTGTACAGACTGTGGTTCAGCACTGGCTGAAGCGGAAGTGGAATACAAAGATAAGCAGTCGCCTGCCATCGATGTGAAGTTTGCCGTGGTTGATAGTGCGGCAGTGGAAGCAAAATTCGATCACCCTGAAGGTCATGTGGGTGAGGGTACCATCTCAGCTGTTATCTGGACGACCACCCCATGGACTTTGCCAGCTAACCAAGCGGTAGCTTTACATCCTGATCTTGAATATGTTCTGGTGCAGATTGAAGGTGAGCAGGGTAAAGAGCGGTTAATCCTTGCCCATGACCTGTTGCAGTCAGCCATGGACCGCTATGGCATCCAACATTTTCATGCTTTGGGTTATGCCAAAGGGGCCGATCTGGAACTGTTGTCGTTACAACACCCTTTCAATGATCGTGAAGTGCCGCTGATCCTTGGCGATCATGTGACTACTGATTCTGGTACTGGCTGCGTGCATACCGCGCCTGGGCACGGTCAGGATGACTTCGTGGTCGGTAAAAAATATGACCTCGAGGTGGTTAACCCGGTGGGCGGTAATGGCGTGTTCCTGCCTGATACAGAGTTTTTTGCTGGCAAGCATGTGTTTAAAGCTAACGCCGATGTGGTCGATGTGCTGAGTGAACGCAATGCGCTGTTGCATCACCATGCGTATGAGCACAGTTATCCACACTGCTGGCGTCACAAAACACCGATTATCTTCCGTGCCACACCACAGTGGTTTATCAGCATGGAGCAGGCGGGTTTGCGTGCCGCGGCCTTGAATGAGATCAAGAGGACGGAATGGTTACCAGATTGGGGCCAGAGTCGTATCGAAGGCATGGTTGAGGGCAGCCCTGACTGGTGTATCTCACGCCAGCGTACCTGGGGGGTGCCAATTGCCCTGTTTGTTGATAAAGACACTAACGAGCTGCACCCAGACGCTATTCGCTTGATGGGCGAAGTGGCTGAACGTGTCGAGAAAGAGGGGATCCAAGCCTGGTTCGATTTAGATCCTGCTGAACTGCTCGGTGAAGAGGGAGCTGAACAGTATCGCAAAGTGACTGACACGTTAGACGTTTGGTTTGACTCTGGTGTAACCCATGCGGCAGTCGTCGATGACCGTGATTATTTAGGCGGGCCTGCCGATCTGTATCTGGAAGGCTCAGATCAACATCGCGGTTGGTTTCAGTCGTCACTGAAGACCTCTGTAGCGATGAAAGGACATGCGTCTTATCGTCAAGTGCTGACGCACGGGTTTACCGTTGATGGTCAGGGACGCAAAATGTCTAAGTCTCTCGGTAACGTGATGTCGCCACAAAAAGTGGTGAACAAGCTGGGAGCGGATATTCTGCGCTTGTGGGTCGCCTCTGCTAACTATTCTGCTGAGATGACGGTTTCCGATGAGATCCTGATGCGTTCCGCTGATTCTTATCGTCGTATCCGTAATACCGCCCGCTTCTTGCTATCGAATCTAAATGGCTTTGATCCGAAGAACGATCAGGTCGCTTTAGAAGATATGGTGGCGCTCGACCGCTGGGTCGTGGGGCGAGCTGCTGATCTGCAAGCCGAGATCCTGGAAGCTTATGACAGCTATCAGTTCCACCTAGTGGTACAGAAGCTGATGCATTTCTGCTCAATCGAGTTGGGTAGCCTCTATCTGGATGTGATTAAAGATCGTCAATATACCGCGAAAGCAGACAGCGTTGCTCGTCGCTCCTGTCAAACAGCACTCTACTTGATCGCTGAAGGCTTGGTGCGGTGGATGGCTCCGATCATGAGTTTTACCGCTGATGAGATCTGGGCATTGTTGCCAGGCGAGCGCGGTGAGTTTGTTTTCACTGATACCTGGTTCGATGATTTAGCGAGTTTACCTGCTTCAGGGATCGCGATGGATAATACTTTCTGGCAACAGATCATCGAGATCCGTAATGACGTCAACAAGGCGTTGGAAGCTGCACGCCGCGAAGAGACTATCGGTGGTGCTCTGCAAGCTGAAGTGACTTTGTACGCCAACGAAGCATTGGCGGGAGAACTAAACAAGCTTGGCGATGAGTTGCGCTTTGTGTTGTTGACCTCAAAGGCTGCGGTCATGCCATTGACTGACGCTCCGGCGGATGCCGTCGATTGTGAGGTTGAAGGCCTGAAAGTGGGTGTTGCCCGTTCTGCCGGAGAGAAATGCGAGCGCTGCTGGCATCACCGTGAGGATGTCGGAGAGAGCGTTGAGCATCCGACTATCTGCTCTCGTTGTATCACCAACGTGACTGGAGAAGGGGAAGTTCGTGAATTCGCCTAAGTTAGCGTGGCAGGAAACTGGTTTGCGCTGGCTCTGGCTGGCGCTTGTCATCGTGATCGCCGATCAGGCCACTAAATTGTGGGTGGCCAACACCTTTACTTATCGCGAAACAGTAGAGTTTATTCCCTATCTACAGTGGACTTATGTTCATAACGAAGGTGCTGCGTTTAGCTTTTTAAGTGATGCGGGAGGTTGGCAACGTTGGTTTTTTGCATTTATCGCTTTTGCCATCAGTGGAGTACTGCTCTATTGGCTTAAAGGTATTTCCCGTCACATGCTGCTGCAAAGCGTGAGCTTTTCGCTAGTGCTGGGTGGTGCGATAGGTAACCTGATCGATCGGGTGTATCTCGGCTATGTTATCGATTTTATCGATTTCTATATCGGCAACTGGCATTGGCCTGCATTTAATATTGCCGACAGTGCCATCTGCATCGGTGCTGTATTGTTGATCTTGGATGCGCTGAAAGGTGAATCCAGACATGAAGAAGCAAAAGGCAAGTCATGAGTAAGGCTGTGATTGATCCACATTCTGAAGTGGTGATGCATTTTACCTTAAAACTGGCCGATGGCTCAGTTGCAGAAACAACCAAGTTGAACCAGCAACCAGCCAAGCTGGTGATGGGTGATGGCTCGCTAACGCCAGCATTTGAGCAATGTCTGCTTGGTATGAGTGCTGGCGAACAAAAAGCGTTTGAGCTTAAGCCGGAAGATGCTTTTGGCTTGTCAAACCCCGATCTGATACATCATGTTGAACGCAGTAAATTTCCCGCAGATTTGGCGCCAGAAGAGGGAGCGATAATGACTTTCTCACAGCCAAATGGCGCGGAACTGCCCGGCATTATTCGCGCCGTAGCGGGGGAGTCGATCACCGTGGACTTTAATCACCCATTGGCTGGTCAAACGATTACTTTTGATGTCGAAGTTATTACTGTGGCTCAGCCCGAGGCTAAATCATGAAGATCTTACTCGCCAACCCCCGCGGTTTTTGCGCCGGTGTTGATCGCGCCATCAGCATTGTTGAGCGTGCTTTAGATATCTTTCAGCCGCCTATATATGTGCGCCATGAAGTGGTGCACAACCGATATGTAGTTGATGGCTTGCGCGATCGCGGTGCTGTTTTTGTCGAAGAACTGTCTGAAATTCCCGATGACAGCATTGTTATCTTTAGTGCCCACGGGGTAAGTCAGGCGGTGCGGCAGGAAGCTAAATCTCGTGGCCTGAAGATATTTGATGCCACCTGTCCGCTGGTGACTAAAGTGCATATGGAAGTCACCCGTGCTAGCCGTAAAGGCCATGAGTGCGTGCTGATTGGTCATGCAGGACATCCGGAAGTGGAAGGCACCATGGGGCAGTACAGTAATACTGATGGTGCTATCCATTTAGTAGAGTCGCCTGCTGACGTAGCCTCCTTGCCTGTGAAAGATGAAACTCATCTGTGCTACGTCACCCAAACTACATTGAGCGTCGATGATACTGCCGAGGTGATAGATGCTTTACGTGTGCGCTTCCCGAACATTGAAGGGCCACGGAAAGACGATATCTGTTATGCGACCCAGAACCGTCAAGATGCAGTGCGTGATCTGGCAGCCAAATGTCAGTTAATGCTGGTGGTTGGCGCGAAGAACAGCTCAAATTCCAATCGTCTGCGCGAGTTGGCTGAAAAGCATGATACCCCTGCTTATCTGATCGATACCGCAGAGAATATTCAGCAGTCGTGGCTGACAGATGATGTCGTGTGTGTTGGCGTGACAGCCGGAGCGTCGGCCCCTGAAGTGCTAGTGAAACAAGTGATCGAAAAGCTGCAATCCTGGGGTGGCGAGCAAGTGGAAGAAAACCCTGGGCGGGAAGAAACCATTACCTTTTCTGTGCCTCCTGAACTTAGGATTGACACCGTTACGGATTAATCATTTGTTTAGTAAAGAAATACTGGACGTAGATCACGCAAATGCCTTCATTTATTGAAGGCATTTGTTTATCAGGGGTATAGTCAATCGATCTTGCTTTGTGTTTTTTTAGTAAATAATTGAATAAAAAAACCTCATATACATTGAAGATTTGTGACGGCATGTAAAAAAAGCTGACACTTTTGCGTTAAACTGATGGGGTCAGTTTTACATTTCGTTGCAAGGTATGGCGACAAGGCAGTGAATATTAGGATTATGAATAAACGGATGCATTACTCCAAGCGAAGAGCTTCAGGCTTCTCTCTGATTGAATTGATGGTAGCTGTGATTATTGTGTCTATCGGTGTGCTTGGCGTTGTCGCTATGCAAGGAGCATCGATAGGGAGTGCGCTCGATGCCTCTCAGCGCTCGACCGCCGCTGCTCTCTCTGCACAAATTGTTGAAAGTATGCGTGCTAACGCAACTCAGTTGAATTCTTACAATAACGCTGTCGTTGGCAATGGTAGCTACCTATCTCCCTCATCAGATTGTGGCGCCGTTGGCGCTACCTGTTCACCCGCAGATATGGTTTCTTGGGACCTGTCGGTATGGGAGCGAGCAGTGATGGGCAAGGATACCGCTAGTGGAGGGGAGAGTGCTGGTGGGCTTGTCGATGGCAAAGGTTGTATTTTGGTCGATAGCGGTACTGTTACCGTTATTCTTGCTTGGCGTGGTGGAGATGAAACTTCAGATGCAGCAGACAGTTCCGGTTTTACCTCTTGTGGAACTGATAATGATTATCGTCGCCAGCAAGTTATTAAAACATTTGTCACCATATAAGACAGGCAGGTAGCTTTCGAGATGGTAAATAGAAAAGGTTTTTCGCTGGTTGAAGTATTAATTTCGCTGGTGCTCGGTGCGTTTCTTATTGCTGGTGTCGGCTCTTTGTTTATCGGTCAAATTCGGACCGGCGAGCTGTCCCACGCCGTTAATGAAGCACAAGAGAATGCTCGATTAGCATTGAATTTGGTTGCGAGAGACCTTTCCCAAGCCGGTTTTATGGGGGACTTAGACCATACTATGTTGAATGTTGATGCCGCAGTCACTTTCCATGGTATGAACGCCGCCGCCCCTGTTGCTGCAGCCGATGATTGTGTAGGCGGTGATAACAATGCAAGTTTTCCTAACCTAGCATCTCCATACTCATTTCGTGCTTTACATGCTGAGCATAAAGGGGTGGCAAGCCTCGCGACGTTGGAACCGTGCACAAGTGTTAATTATCATACGGCTGTTGCAGGGAGTGATGTGTTGCAACTAAAACGTTTCATTGCCGCGCCAGGCACTTCGTTGGCGGACATGCCAGCAGGGACCGATCTATTGGATCCAATTGCCCTTAGTGAGAGTAGCAACCGCTATTACGCCTACGCTAATTTTGAAAATATTGTGTTTTATCCTGGTGACGTAGCGACAGCGCCTGCTTGGAATACTGCGGTGAATGGCCGGGTTTTTCAGTATCAGCACCATGTTTGGTGGGTAGGCGATGACGGCGGTCAACCATCTCTATTCCATCGCTACCTATTACGCAGTGGAGGTGTCGGGAAGATGTCTTCTGTCAGTGGCGCATTGGTACCAGGCATTGAAGCCCTCGCATTTCAATTTGGCTTGGATGTTAATGGTGACTTTATTCCTGATCGCTATATCGCTACTGATGATATGACTGTCCAAGACTGGGAAGGAACAAATGGCAAAATTATTACTGCTAAGGTGGAAGTGCTAGGGCGCTCTACCTCAGAAGATCAGCAGCACAAAGATACTAAGACCTATACGATGTCGAGTGGCACTTTTGGTCCTTATAATGACACTTATCACCGGATACTTATCTCGACCGTGGTAAAACTGAGGAATATTCAATGAGATATCCTTTCTATCGCTATCAGCAAGGCGCTGCCCTCATTGCGGGCATGTTGTTTATGGGAATATTAACCGCGGTAGGTGTCGCTGTTCTGACCTCGTCGAGCTTTGGCTTGAAGCTCTCGGGTGCAGCGGCCATGAAGGTGGAGTCGACACAAGCGACCTTCGGTGGTGTTGATGAAGTGGTTGATCAGGGGACTCGTGGGGCACTGGCTTGCGCTGGTACTTGCAATAATTTGGTCAATTTGAGTGATACGTTCGATGAAGTAATTGCTGTTGATACCCCCGGAACCACTGCAAACGTTAAAGTGCTAAATGATGCCGCGACAGGGCAACCCATAGCGAGTTGCCCTAGAGACAGGCAAGCATGGGAATCGCAAGACATTAAATGCAAAAGTGCCCGTGTTACTTCAGATCACAAGTTTAGTGAACAGGCAGAACAACCTAGATCAGGGGCTGAGGCATTGGTCTTTCAGCGTTATTACACACAAGGGTAGGGCGCAGTATGAATTTCGGAATAAAGAATTTTAAACGGTTGGCTATTGCTGTTGCTGCGTGCCTTAGCACTGTCGTGGTGGCAGATGACACTGAACTATTTGTAAAAGAGATAAGCTCTCGAACTGGCTTCCGCCCTCAAATTCTATTGGTATTCGATACCTCCGGTAGTATGAGAACCAATTCTGTTTCTACTAAACAGTTTTTCGATGAGGAAGTAAATTACCCTACATCTGGATATTTTGAGGTGCGTTTTAATAATAGCACCAGGGAGTGTCGCACCAGCAGTAACGGCTCGTGGTCAAGTGGTACATGTGGCACCGTGCCAGGTTTCAATGGTTCGAATATTTATTGGGTGAAGGGTAACTCCAGCAGCGGCGAGCCACCAGAATTGAGTGGTAACAACCAAAAGTTCAAGGGTAAATTGCTTAATTGCCGGTTAGCCAGAGACACCATCGCAGAGCAGGGATTTTTCTCTGGTTATCTTCGTCAATATAAATATTCAGGTAACGATGGCAGCTGGGAAGAGTTTCCTGATGAAGATGTGAATGGCACGCTTGTGGGTGGCGTTAATTCAGATACTAAAAGTGGCCTACCGATCGATTGCTTTGCTGATATTGAAGAAGGGAATAACAAAAATAACGGCAAGATGAAAGACCACACAGGGGCTTATGTTAGCACCTATGATGGTTTTCCTGTTGATGGTCAAGGCGATCCCGATAGCCGAGTATATTGGGATAATTCTGGCAGCTATGTCAATAATACGGCATTTGGCTTGGGAGAGGCGGTCACCCTTTATTCAGAGAATTACCTGCGTTGGCATCATAACGATAGTATTGCAAATAAAAGCTATACACGGATGCAAATTGCTCAGGAGTCAATGACTAACGTCATTGGCGCGACCTTGAGTGCTGACTTTGGTTTGTTAGTTTTTAACCATAATGATGGTAGCGACGACACGCCAAGCTTAGCTGATCATGGAGGGAGGATCATTGCAGGGATTAAGTCTCGAACGAACTCTCAAACCAGCGATTTACAAGATCTGATTAATGGCCTTTATGGTGACGGCTATACGCCTTTGTGTGAGGCAACCTATGAAGCTTATCGTTATCTTGCTGGAAAAAATGCGCGATGGGGTAACGATGAAAGTCGTAATTGGAATACTACCCGCTACCCTAACCCTGATTACACAATTCGTGCCGGTGGCGTTAGTTCTGGCGCCTATTTAGACCCATATAAAGAGTGTAGTGGAGATACATATATTATCTTGATGTCTGATGGTGATCCCGTTAGAGATAATGCGCTGAACGGTACTCTTTCTGGTGAGTTCACAGGGTTAGGTGGGAAAGTTCATGGTAACTATTTGCCAGCATTAACAAAGTGGATGGCAACCAATGATGTGAACGCCTTAAAAGAGGGCGATCAGAAAGTAACGACCTATACCGTAGGTTTTGGTACAGGTCTTAGCTCAAATGGTAAAGAGATCCTGAAACAAGCGGGTGAAGGTTCTGGTGGACGCTTTTTTACTGCAGAAAATACCACACAGTTACAGGCTAAATTGCTAGAAGCGATTGTTGAAATTTTGGGTGCTAACGCCAATGTGACTTCTCCTGCTGTCGCGACTGATAGCTCAGATAGAACCCAGATCCTTGATAATCTCTACTACGCGGTTTTTAGTCCATCCGAAACTGCACGTTGGGCTGGTAACTTGAAAAAATTGAAGCTCAATGACTCAGGAACTGATGTTGTTGACCGCAAGGGGGCTCAAGCTTTAGATCCCGAAGGAGGCATTAAAGATGGTGCTTTCACCTTCTGGAGTCAATCAAGCTCTGCTGATGGTGGTGCTGCCGATAAAGGCGGAGTGGCGGAGACTTTAACCGCAAATGCTGGTTCTCGTGCTTTAAAATTTAATGATGGACTTGGCAGTTTAAAAGTGATGAATCGCTCCAATTTGCAGGCGTTAGCCGGTAGCCAAGAGCAGCTTGCTTCGCATATGCAAATCGCTGTAGAAGATATCGATACCGTACTCAGTTTTTTGCAGGGTATAGATACCGAAGATCAAGATACTGATGGTTCTCGTACTGATGCGCGTAAAGATTCCATGGGGGATCCTATGCATGCTCGACCGGTAGCGATCAATTATGGTGACGATGATATTCGCATCTTGCTTGGTACTAACACCGGCTTCGTTCACCTTTTTAAAGACAATGGAAATACGGTTGAAGAAAGTTGGGCATTTATGCCGTTTGAGCTGCTGCCTAGAGCTAATTTGTTGCGAAAAAATACGTCATCAACGCCGAAAGTATACGGCATGGACGTCACTGCTACCGTGTATAAGGAAGACCCTAATAGTAACGGCAAGGTTGATGCTGGTGAGAAGGTGATTGCATACCTTGGCATGCGACGGGGTGGCAGTAGTTATTATGCCCTAGATATCTCCGATCCAGATGCTCCTAAACTTTTATGGACCATTGACGGTGATTCCGCCGGCTTCGGTGAATTGGCGCAAACTTGGTCAAAACCGACAGTCGGTTTCCTTCGCAACGTTGGTGCAAATAAACCTGTGCTGTTTTTTGGTGCTGGTTATAGTGTTAATAAAGACACCGATGGGGTGGGTACTAACGACTCGACTGGTCGGGGCATTTACGCCGTTGATGGTTTAGACGGTAGTCTTATTTTTAGCTTCACTCCTGCTGCAACCACATCTAAAAACGTTCAAATGACTGGGATGACAGACAGCTTCCCGGGTGAAGTGGCTACGTTAGACAGTGTGATTGATGGCTTCGTTGATCGTCTTTATGCCGCGGATACTGGTGGTAATATTTGGCGCTTCGATTTTCCTGAAGCCGATAAGGCCACATGGGGCGGGTTTAAGTTCGCATCAGTCGGTGGCGATGTCGCCGCTGATGACCGACGTTTCTTTACCAAGCCGGTGATCACGCGTACCTATTACGATGAGATAACAAAAGAGACGGTTGATAGTGTGGATATCTTTCGGCGGAGAGAGTTACCTGCAGATTTTGTTCTGTTAGGTTCTGGTGATATTCCAAGCCCGCTGGGAACTGATACCAATG
Organism: Corallincola luteus; assembly: GCF_004336975.1. Lineage (NCBI taxonomy): Bacteria > Pseudomonadati > Pseudomonadota > Gammaproteobacteria > Alteromonadales > Psychromonadaceae > Corallincola > Corallincola luteus. The sequence continues at coordinate 10,704 of NZ_SJXE01000008.1, read as the reverse complement.
ATTACCAATTTATGCTGCAGGATAACTATATTCAGCCAACTGATTGGAATACTGAAACGCCGCCATCAACCATCGCTATCGCTGATATGTATCATTTAAATATTGCACAGACAGCCTACGCTGCCGCGACAACAGATGAAGAAAAACTCAGTGTTTTGGCGGGATACACATCTGACTTTAGAGGTTGTTATATCAGCCATGGAGTGGGTGAAAAGATTATGGGGCCATCAAGGGTTTTAGCTGGTTATTCACTTCATACGACGTTTACTCCTGGCGAGGAGTCCCAAGGATGTAAGCCAGGCTTTGGCGTGGGGCGTTTATATATTAGTAATTTATGTCGAGTGAATACCACTTTGACCAGTTTTAATGTCAGCACTCTACCTATGTATGATGCTCCAACAATAGTGCCCCCCAAAGCTGATGCAGATCCTGATACGACCGATCGGCCACAGTTACTCCTCCCAGGCGGTGTGAAGGATGTCTTGTGTGAAGGAGGGCAGTGTGCAGATGATGATGGTAATCCTATACCTACTGAGCCTCCGGGTACTGCGTTGTTCAACCTAATTAAGCACAATACCCATAGTGTGGAGAAGGAATAATGAGGCGACCCCAAGGCTTTACCTTGATTGAGGTAATGATAACTGTCGCTATCATTGCTATTTTGGCTTCGTTCGCTTACCCGTCGTATCAAAATTATATGGCTAAGACATATCGCACAGAAGGTAAGCGGGAACTTGTCAGGTTATCGAATTTGATGGAACAGTACTTTCTTGATAGCAGAAAATACCCGACAGATCTGTCTAAACTTGGTTTAGTAACGTCCTCGAGTGGATTTGAGACCGAGGATGGCCATTATGTGATTAGTGCGAGTCAAACAACCGTTTTTGACTATACGCTAAAAGCGTCCCCGCAGGGAGTCCAAGCGACAAGGGATTCAAGCTGCGGATACCTCACACTTGATAACCTTGGCACTAAGGGTGCTCAGGGTAGTGTCGCTGACTGTTGGAGATAATGAAATGAAAATTATAACATGTGCGACATCAGCGTTCGCTGTTTTGCTTATGGCTACTAGTGCCAGTGCTGAAGTATCTCTTCTATGTTTGTATGAAAAGAGCCAAGGGACGGAAGTGATTCAACACGTTCAGCGGATCAGTTTTGCCCATAACAATGAGATGCTTGCACGGCAGCAAGTAAAAGAGTTAAGACCAGTACAAGACTGGAATAACAGTAAATCTGGTTATCGGTTGATTGAGTGCTCTTACGATAGTGCCCCATCAAGGGCAATAGAAAATGTTTGGCAGGCACAGTTAGAAGAAAGTGAGTAGGTAATAAAATCATTTGGCTGTTGCAGATATAAGCTAGGCCTGCTTTCTCGGCAGACCTAGTTTTAGCAATTGATGGCAGTCAGGTCTCTCCAGCTTTCAACTCTTATTCTCCCTGAGATGGCAACGATAACTTCTCTTCCTTGATCGCCCTTTTTGTTAGGGCAAACTGTGATTGTTATTCCTGTTCCTGAAACCATACCCTCGGGATTGAATACTATTCGGCCATTGTTATTGGCAATCACTTTATCTCTATTTTCTATAGCATCGACTTCTCGTAACTTCTGATCTGTGCCATCAAACTTACCGTTGTTATCTGAATCTATAAAGGCCGTGACACCATCCTGCCAATTACTGCTGCAATTATTGCTTGCATCAAGATTACAGACGGTGACGGTTGTTGACAGGGTCACAGCTTGACCTCTTGCCACTGATAACGTATTGAAGTAATCGTTGGCCATGGCAAAGCCTCTTGAGTTCGCGGCCGTTGTCGTAAAGCTAGGTACTGCAGCGGCAACAACGATTGCGACGATAGCCATTGTGACGACTAATTCAAGTAGGGTAAATCCAATCTCTTTACTACGCATGATATTCCCGTACCATTAAGATGTTTCTTGCAGCACCCTATATTACACCAGAGCCCAGCGTTTGAGTGATAAATACAGTTCTATTACCATTTCACATTAAGTTCTGTGAAGTAAGTCTGATCCGTAAGCACAAGGGTAATAATCCTCTCTTTAGTGTCTTTTTCAGGTTCTTCGCACACCAAACGAAGTGCGTATTTCGTTATGTCATAGCTTAAGCTAACGCTTGTATTCTGTTTGTCTAGGCGACAATTTTGCTGCGCAAAACGGCAAGAGCTGGTTACCTCTAATCGATCAACTTGATCTGATTCTCGAATACTATCTCTAACAGGACAAATCAGTAGCAGAAATTGTTTCAGCTGGTTACAGTGAAAGGGTGGCTCGTCATGTTGTGCGTTTGGTGGGTTTTATGTGCGCAAGGGGCGTCAATCCGTCGTTGGCTCAAAATTATAAAACGAAATATTGGCAAAGGTCGTCGTTATCCTATTTGCTCAGGATTTGGTCGAACTAATTGGTAAGTAAAGAGGAATTCAGAATGAAAAAGGTTGAAGCGATAATCAAGCCGTTCAAGCTTGACGATGTTCGCGAAGCCCTAGCGGAAATCGGTATCACGGGTATGACTGTCACCGAGGTAAAAGGTTTTGGCCGCCAAAAAGGGCACACAGAACTATATCGTGGTGCCGAGTATATGGTGGATTTTTTGCCGAAGATGAAGATTGATTTGATTGTTAACGATGAAGATGTGGATCGTGTCATTGAGTCAATTGCCAATACGGCAAAATCAGGCAAGATCGGCGACGGTAAGATTTTCGTTTCTGATGTGTCTCGTGTTGTACGTATTCGTACTGGTGAAGAGGGTACCGACGCCGTTTAATTTTAACGGTTGAGTTGCTTCACGAATTAAAAAAGGGAGCCAAAAGCTCCCTTTTTACTTACGTTATTATTAACTATTTACGACGGTAGCCAACGAAACCTAGCGCAGCCAAACCGAGGAGTAACACCGAGGCTGGTGCTGGAACCTGTGCATCGGCGGTGTAGATGGTTAACTCTGAATAATCGAGAACCCAACCGTCGCCACTTGATACAGTATCAATACGTATTTCTGCAGCATTGTCGAGTAAAGCAGCAAAGTCTGTTAACTGAAAGATATCTAGCGTTGCATAGTTATACTCTGGTCCTGTGTCATCACCATCCGTTAGCTGACCTACATTAACCCCGTCCAAGTAAACTGTGCTTTGGCCATTTAGCCCTTGTCCACCAGTGAATATCTCTAATGTTGCGTCAACAATGCTACCGAAACTGGTCAGGTCAAAGGTATGTGAAAAGATGTAGTCGCCATTGCGCCAAACATCCGTACCGTCGCCATCGCCTGGACCTACATCGCTGTAGCTGAAGCCTTCTCCATCTTGAATGCCAATGCCAAAGCCGTCTTTGTCACCAATTAGGTCGACGATAACGCCTGCATTTACTGTCTGTGTAAGTAATATGCTAGTGAGGAAAATAAGGGTTTTAACTGATAGTTGTTTGATGCGTAGCATTTTAACTATTCCATTAGAGTTGAATAAAAGGGAATGAGTCTTAGCAAAATTTAGACCATGCAAATAAGGTCTTTTAAATCAATCCGTTAAGTTTGTAGGCGTGTTAGGTGGTGGGTTGCTTTGTAAATTATGCTGACGGAGCGGTTTTGATGTGTTTTAAGGCTCTCAATTACTGAGAGCCTTAAACTATTAGCTTTTTTGAGCGAGAGGGTTTTCAGGGAAATTTAAGCGTAGCGTTGCTTGTGCATCTGCTTTCAGATCTTGCAAGCCTAACTTGTCGTAGGCTTGAACCATTACCTCTAATGCGCCTTCCGTGGAACTAGAATCGGAGAAAGTTTCGATTATGTATCGACCACGATTGGCTGCGGCAATATAGGCTTGACGTTTGATGTAGTAGCGCGCGACGGATAGCTCATGTTTGGCTAAGCGCTCCTTAATATAAATCATCCGCTGGCGCGCATCTGGAGCGTATTTACTGTTTGGGTAGCGCCCCAGTACTTTAGAAAAATCTTCAAATGCTTGCCGCGCAAGGTTTGGATCTCGGTCTGAGCGATCAATGCCAAGTAGATTCTGCAGAACTTCCTGATCAGCATCCAGGTTTGTTAGCCCTCTCATGTAGAGCACGTAATCGTTATCTGGGTGGGTAGGGTTTAAGCGAATGAAACGGTCGGAGGTAGCCAACGCTTGGGCTGTCTGGCCCAGCTTGTAGTAAGCGTATATCAGATCCAACTGAACTTGATTCGCGTGGGGACCAAACGGATAGCGTGATGATAGAGCCTCTAACGTCCTTGTTGCACCAGAAAAATTACCCACTTCAAGTAATTCCTGCGCATCTTCGAATAGTGCGGCCGGTGACTTTTCCGGTACGCGCTCAACATTTTCGTTGGTGTTTGAACAGGCACTTAACAGTGAGATAAGTGCGGCAACTAATAGGGCTTTTTTCATTATTTAATCGTTATCATGCCAATTGACCGCCTAGAACAGGCTTTTTCTCGGGCAAGGATTGTACCCCAGTCAGGATAGCACTGTACAATAAGAGCTATTGATAGTGTTAATAAGGTCGCTCATGGCGCAAAAAATCTCTTTGAATGGCGAAGTGCCGTTTGAGCTTAATGGCAAGCGTTTGGATCAGATCGTTGCCGAATTGTTCCCTGACTATTCTCGTAGTCGTATCAAGCAGTGGATACTTGATGGGCACGTATGTGTCGACGGAACTGTCCATACTGTTCCGAAATTTAAGTTAGTCGGTGGGGAGCGCGTTACTGTTGAGACTCAGCTGGAAGAGCAGGGGGAGTGGGAAGCTGAAGATATACCTCTGGATATCGTATTTGAAGATGAGCATATCCTGGTTATTAATAAGCCTGCTGGTTTGGTAGTTCATCCAGGCGCGGGCAATCCTGCCGGAACGGTGTTGAACGCGCTGTTGCATCATTGTCCTAGTATTGTCGAAGTGCCTCGCGCTGGTATTGTTCATCGTTTAGATAAAGATACGACAGGGCTGATGGTGGTAGCGAAGTCTGTGCCCGCTCAAACGCATCTTGTCGAGCAGCTGCAGGCGCGTGAAATAACCCGTGAGTATGAGGCTTTGGTTAACGGGTTGCTAACGGCTGGCGGGCGGGTTGATGCGCCAATTGGTCGACACCCTACGCAGCGTACTCATATGGCGGTTGTCCATGGTGGGCGGGAGTCTGTGACGCATTATCGGGTGATGGAGAAGTATCGCGCCCATTGCCGACTGCGCTTGCGTTTAGAAACCGGACGTACCCATCAGATCCGTGTTCATATGTCTCACATCAAGCACCCCCTCGTTGGTGATTTTACGTACGGTGGCCGTCCAAGACCGCCGCGAGGTGCATCAGAGGAGTTGTTAAGCGTATTGAGAGGGTTTCGTCGGCAGGCGCTGCACGCAGCCAAGCTTGAGTTGGTTCACCCTATCACCGGCGAGTTTATGAGCTGGGAGGCGCCTGTACCTGAAGATATGCTTGATATGGTGGCGGCGTTTAAAGCTGACTTTAAAGAGAACCCGGTACCGCAGTGGTAAAGTTGTGGCAGCCAGTTGATTGGCCTGCACCGAAACAAGTGCGGGCTATCTATTCCTTACGCCAAGGTGGGGTAAGCCAGCCACCATTCGATTCCCTTAATTTAGGTTTGCATGTTTCTGATGATCCCGATGCCGTTCTAACGAATAGAGCCATGTTGCAAGGGGCGGCTAAATTGCCTCAGTCGCCGTATTGGTTGAATCAAGTGCACAGCACTACTATCTTGGACGTTTCTTGTCCTTATGATAGCGAAGCACCAAGTGCCGATGCTATGACCAGCCGAGCGCTGTCGATGCCATTGGCCATCATGACTGCAGATTGTTTACCTGTATTGCTATGTGATCAGCAGGGCGATTGGATCGCCGCGATACATGCTGGCTGGCGCGGACTGGTTGATGGCATCATTGAAAAGACCGTGGCGAAGTATCCTGGTGACCCAGCATCTCTTGTCGCCTGGTTAGGTCCTTGTATTGGCCCTGAGGCATTTGAAGTCGGCAAGGATGTGCGTAGTCAATTTTTAGATGCGTCCCCCGAGGCTGCCTTAGCGTTTGTTGAATATCGCGAAAAATATCTGGCAAACCTGCCGTTACTGGCACAACAAAGATTGGCGTCAATCGGCGTTATGAATGTCACATTTAGCCACTTATGCACCTATACGGATGCCGCTTCTTTCTTCTCCTATCGCCGAGATGGCGTGACAGGTCGTATGGCCTCTATTATTTGGCTGAGCGATTGAGTTTGATCAGCTTTTCAGACTTCTATACTTGAAATATCCCTCTGTAGATACCAATTACTAAGACAAACGTCGCTACTCCGTCGAGGAAAATATGCGTATTGATAAGTTGACCAGTAAGTTCCAGCTCGCGATATCTGACGCTCAGTCGATGGCTTTAGGTCGTGACCACCAATTTATTGAACCTGCCCACTTAATGATGTCTTTGCTTAATCAAGAAGGCGGCAGTGGTCGTCACTTGCTTCAAAGTGCCGGTGTAGATGTCAATGCATTGCGTAGTAAGTTAGGCGCATCACTTGATCGCCTGCCAAAAGTAGAAGGGATCGGTGGTGATGTGCAATTGTCGTCGGCGCTTATCTCGCTTTTTAATCTATGCGACAAACTGGCTCAGCAACGTAAAGATAAGTTTATCTCTAGCGAGCTATTTGTATTAGCGGCTGTTGACGACAAAGGCGAACTTGGTCAGCAGTTACGAGAGCTGGGTCTGACTAAAGAATCCGTCGAAAAGGCAATAGAGCAAGTCCGCGGTGGTCAAAAAGTCGATGATCAAAATGCAGAGGATCAGCGTCAAGCCCTGGATAAATATACTGTTGATCTGACAGAACGAGCCGAGCAGGGCAAGTTGGATCCTGTAATTGGCCGGGATGAAGAGATCCGGCGAACCATCCAGGTGCTCCAGCGGCGCACAAAAAATAACCCTGTGCTTATTGGTGAACCGGGGGTGGGGAAAACCGCTATTGTTGAAGGTTTGGCGCAACGGATTATTAATGGTGAAGTCCCCGAAGGCCTTAAAAACAAACGTGTGCTTTCATTAGATATGGGAAGCCTACTTGCTGGGGCTAAGTATCGTGGCGAGTTCGAAGAACGTTTAAAAGCTGTACTTAATGAGCTTTCGAAAGAGGAAGGTCAAGTCGTCCTGTTTATCGATGAACTCCATACCATGGTTGGGGCAGGTAAAGGTGAAGGTGCTATGGATGCGGGGAATATGCTCAAACCCGCATTGGCACGTGGCGAACTGCATTGTGTTGGCGCCACCACGCTGGATGAGTACCGTCAGTACGTTGAAAAAGATGCGGCGTTAGAGCGTCGTTTCCAGAAAGTTCTCGTGGATCAGCCATCCGTGGAAGACACTATCGCCATCTTGCGCGGGTTAAAGGAACGTTATGAGCTACACCACGCGGTAGAGATCACTGATCCGGCTATTGTGGCCGCTGCTAATTTGTCTCACCGTTATATATCCGATCGCCAGTTGCCAGATAAAGCGATCGACTTGATTGATGAGGCCGCTTCACGCATTCGTATACAGATTGATTCTAAACCGGAAGAGCTTGACCGTTTAGAGCGTCGAATTATTCAATTGAAGTTGGAACGTCAGGCGCTGGAAAAAGAAGCGGATGATGCCAGTAAAAAGCGCCTGAATAAGCTCGATGAGGAGCTGAAAGAGGGCGAATTTCGTTATAACGAGCTTGAAGAGGTATGGACTTCAGAAAAAGCGGCGTTATCTGGTACGCAAAACATTAAGGCTGAATTAGAACAGGCAAGAATGGAGCTGGATACGGCTCGTCGCGCTAGCGATCTTAACCGAATGTCAGAATTGCAATATGGGCGCATTCCAGCGTTAGAGAAGCAGTTGGATCTTGCCAGCCAGGCCGAAATGCAGGACATGAAACTGCTGCGTAATCGCGTGACAGAGAATGAGATAGCCGAAGTGCTTTCCCGCTGGACAGGGATCCCTGTTGCCAAGATGCTTGAGGGGGAACGAACTAAGTTACTCAATATGGAGCAAGGCCTACATAAACGTGTGATTGGCCAGCATGAAGCGGTGGTGGCTGTGGCCAACGCGATTCGGCGTTCACGAGCAGGACTTTCTGATCCCGCAAGACCTATTGGCTCATTTCTTTTTCTCGGACCAACGGGGGTAGGGAAAACGGAACTGTGTAAGGCGTTAGCACAATTTTTGTTTGATACCGATGAAGCCATGGTGCGTATCGATATGTCGGAGTTTATGGAGAAACACTCTGTTGCTCGATTGGTCGGCGCGCCTCCCGGGTATGTGGGGTATGAAGAGGGGGGCTATCTGACCGAAGCTGTTCGCCGTCGACCTTATTCAGTTATTTTGCTTGATGAGATCGAAAAAGCTCACCCGGATGTTTTCAACATTCTTTTGCAAGTGCTAGATGATGGGCGCTTAACTGACGGCCAAGGTCGTACCGTTGATTTTAGAAACTCAGTGGTCATCATGACATCGAACCTAGGTTCGGATCTGATTCAGGATAAGCATCAAGATGCTCAGTACGAAGAGATGAAAGCGCAAGTCATGGAGGTCGTTGGTCATCATTTCCGACCTGAGTTCATTAATCGAATCGATGATACTGTGGTGTTTCATCCATTGGGGTTGGAGCAAATTAAGAACATTGCCCATATTCAGGTCGAGCGCCTGAAACAGCGCTTGCAATTGAAAGAGCTGTCCTTAGATATAGATGATGCGGCGTTGGCGCTACTTTCTGAAGCTGGTTTTGACCCTGTTTATGGCGCAAGGCCCTTAAAGCGTGCAATACAGACTGAGCTGGAAAACCCATTGGCGCAGAAACTATTACAGGGTGACTATATACCGGGAACCGAGATAAAAATTGGCACTCAGGATGGTGAATTAACCTTTTCGCATTGAATGATGTTGTAGAGAGAAAAAGCAGCAATTAAAAACAGGAGCTTATGCTCCTGTTTTTAATTGCTGCTCAAGGGGCGCCAGCGCCTACTATTTGCAAAATTTATCGACTTCCTGTTGTGAACGTTTTTTAATTCCCTGTTTCTCTTCATAAGACAGCATGGTTTGCGTGCCATCTTCGTTTTCTTGACGCACAAAATGCTTATTCTCTATTATCCACAGCGAGTGCTTTGCTGCATCACAGCGCTGTGCTGCCATCTCGCGTTCTTGCTGTGCTTTCTCTAACTCTGTCTCTGTTGCTTGCTCGTCAGCTTCGTCTTGAAATAGCGATTCGTAGCTGTATTTTTTCTCTTTCTTTTCGGCGGGAGCGTCAAGCATCTCAACTGCGTAAACCCGTTTCCCCGTAGGGCGCTGTTCGGCAAAATGAATAACGCCAGCTTCGTCGTACCAAAAATACACTAGGTTTTTAGCTTCCGCATAAACTGAAAACAACAAGGTAATTAACCCGGCTATCACGAAGCTATTCTGACGAAACTTGGTTTGCATCAACTATTTCCTGTTATATAACCACTGCGGAAAGAAAGCACTCTATGCTATCTTGTGTCTTAATTAAGAACTGTTAAATGTCTCAAACTCTTATATGAATCAGCATACGACAAAAGAATCTCATAAGCATCGTGGTATTTATTTACTGCCTAATTTATTAACAACCGCAGGGCTGTTTTCTGGCTTCTATGCGGTTGTCGCCTCTATGAATGGGCGCTTCGAAGCCGCCGCTGTGGCTATCTTTATTGCGATGATTATGGATGGTCTCGATGGTCGCGTTGCGCGAATGACTAACACTCAAAGTGCGTTCGGGGCGGAATATGACAGCATGGCAGACATGGTGTCTTTCGGTATTGCGCCCGCTCTGGTTGCTTATAATTGGGGCTTAGCAGACTTAGGAAAGATTGGTTGGTTAAGTGCGTTTATCTTTGTTGCTGGGGCTGCGTTACGTTTGGCGCGCTTTAATACTCAAGTCGGGATCGCTGATAAGCGCTTCTTCCAAGGGCTCGCGAGTCCGGCAGCAGCAGCCATTATTGCAGGTATGGTCTGGGTAGGTAGTGACTATGGTATCGCTGGCGCAGATGTTAGCTTGATAGTCGCTGTTATAACTGTAGCGTCTGGTTTATTGATGGTGAGTAACTTCCGCTATCACAGCTTTAAGGATGTTGATTGGAAAGGGAAGGTCTCTTTCGTTGCTATTCTTGCGGTTGTACTGATTTTTGTCGTCGTCGCGACCAATCCGGCATTGGTGCTATTTGCTATTTTCTTCTTATATGCGGCTTCAGGCCCTGTGGTGACGTTACGTAGCGTACGAGAACTAAAGATGGAGCATGTCGTTGGCGATGGAGAAGACGCTGACTTTGAAACGCAGGCCGCGGCCAGTTCAAACAAAGAACAGGAAGATAAAGACAGCTCTGACGTAGCGGATGCCGTGAACAAAGAAGAAAAGACGGAAAAATAGTTCGGCTGCATTTACCCTGGACAGTTTTTATTGCCGTAACGCCCTCTATTTCGAGGGCGTTTTACGTTTTTCAGGGGCTTAGAGTTATATTTGGTTGAATACTGACCACTTGAACTGGATCACATAAAAAAAGCGTTGACGGTAGGATTAAGGTGCCTATAATGCCGCCTCACTCGCTCAGGGCGAGGCAGCGGGAAGAAACGGACGGTTTAAGTTTTTATCTTCTTTCTGGTCACTTGGTAAAAAAGATGTTTTTACTGGGTTGACAGCGGGGCTGAGAAGCGTAGAATGCGCAGCCCTTGCCGCGGACAACGAA
>NZ_SJXE01000007.1:0-205980 GCF_004336975.1 Corallincola luteus | reverse complement strand
TTCATTGGCTTTACGGGCAATGTGTTCGTTTAAGCAACGCATATACCAAGAGATATCAGATAAGCGTTCACGCCATTGTTGAATGATGTCGATAGCAACCTGCTTTTCCGCATCTGTGGTGAGTTTTCCCGCCAGGTAACGCCCAACCATTATTGGCCAGGTAAACAGCTTGGCCCAGCGCTCAGCTACTTCAGTATCACTCAGACTTTCAGCCTTCTTGGGGTTGAGATGTACCACCAGGTGGTAGTGATTGGACATCACCGCATAAGCGCAAAGCTCAATGGTAAAAACTTCATCTAACAGGGCTAAACGCTCAAGCACCCATTGTTTACGGTGGCCGTAGTCGGTACTGGTAAATCTATCTTCACCGCACAAGAAAGCACGGCCAACGCAGCGGCAAACACAATGGTAGTAAGGCGTATCCGCGGGTGAAACCAGCTCTGAACGGGGGCGAGTCATATCAGCTTCCTTGCTTATTTATCACTCAAACAGCGTAGAAACCGAACCTAGAACTGTCAACGTCGAGTGGTTTAGTGGATGTCCTATCCCTATAACCCTATTAATTAACCAGCCTGCTAATCATCGGCACTGTCGGTACCAATCGATATAGTTAAATTGTCTATGGGTAACTTTGAAAATATGTCTTCAATTGCTTTGCCAAGGGACTCACCGTCGGGGCCGCCCATTAATGCTAACAAGAACTGGTTATTTGACACTTGATAATCTTCAGCAAAGAACTCTTCAGGTTCAAACTCTTCAAAAAAGTCATCAAATAGATCACCTGCCGCTGGCTGGATCTCGTCTAGAAGATCCTGAAATTTACTGCCACTACCACCAGAAGCAAGCAGTTCACTGATCGCTAACCAAGTCTTTCTATCATACTCCCGTACGGTAAAGCCTACGTTGACGATATCACTCATACTCTCTTCCTAAAACATGTCATCAAACCAACACCAGCTAGCAATCCCTTGTACGGGAAGTTTTGAAAATAGTGCTACTAACTCTGATTCAATTTCATCGATATTATCGTTGTTAGACACTTCGATAAAATGAGTAAAGTCGTCCCGATGAGGGCAATGATAAAGGCACATTTGGTATTTACCAATATCATGCTTTTTGGTGATGAGCTCCCATAATGTAACTGCCTCAGCTGAATAATTCTTAAGGATTTCAGCAAATACCTTGTGAATACCAAAACTTGAGTGCCAATATTCGTTATCAAATTCCCTCGATGACTCACCATCATCGATCATCTGCTGGCGACACACCTGATGCCAAAAAGCGCGCTCTTCTTCATCTAGGGTAAAGGTTAGCCACAACTTTTTCTTTAATGGTATTTGTCCCGCCTGAAATGCCTTGACCAACCCATCATAAGTCGGTTTTGCATCCGGATGAGGTATCAGCTCTGCCAGAAAGTCACTACGCAACTGATTAAGTTCCTGCACATAGCGCGGAAGAGTGCTTACGTTGCTGTAACACGGACCGGCTAACAAAGGCCAAATAACCTTTTGAAATCGGTCAACGCCCAGAGCATCATGTCGCTCAGCTCGTTGCTGGGTGAAAAATTCCGCACTTAGTTGGTTAAACAGGTGAATGCCGTAAGATTTTCTCTGCAGCCATAGTGAACGATAAGGGTGGGCACAGTAATCATTGATCGCACGGGTATGGCTATTAATGATAGAAATGAGAACATACAAAGGTTCTAACTTAAAGAACTCACTTGTTTGCTTTTTGCCTACTTTCACTGGCAGGGGTAATTCAGTTTGATAGTCTGGCCCGCATAGCCAATCAAACAGTGCTAACGCTTCTGGTTCAGCAAGCAAATGCAACTGCTCTTCACCATAATCGCTCTCCGTTGCGATGGCCCTGCGAGACATCAGGTCGCCAACAAGACAACTAAACATGTCCTGCCACTGTTCTGGACGCACCTCAGCAGGCTCCATAGTCTCCAATAAGTAGCTGATCGTTACCTTATTAAGCACAGGGAAAAGCCTAATGTGATCTCCCGACCCTCGAATAATATCTTTTGGCGGATTACTCAAGTCACCCATCATAAAATAGTTGTGATACCAGCGATACTCTTTACGGCTACAGTCCTCTTCATAATATTCTTTAAAACTGTCGTCCCAACATTGCTGGCGCTTTGTTTGCCACTCAGGATCTTGGATGACCTGTAACATCTTGGCTATGTTTTCAGGAAACTGCGTCATTAATCGTCTTCCTCCAACAAGTCCTTAATTTCGTCTTCTGATACGTCAAATGCCGTTTGGGCCATCCCTCTAAAGCGGAGAGGACAGCCATTTTTGGATAGCTACAAATAGTCACCTCGGAATAGGGTTTATTCAATACCCCTTCGGTGGAAAACATGACTTTAGGCTTATTAACTGACTATTTTTTAGGGGATATTTTACGATTTCAAACTGAACTTTAGGAGGCAAGACACTCCAAACTCTTTCCTTTGGGACTGAACTGTGACGTGATTCTTCTGGACAGCCATCTCTAGATAGATAAATCAGCGGCATTTGTGGTCACATCAGCTTGATATCTTCTTTTGCCTCCAAACTTCGTTAACCTCAAAGAAATGAAAACTGACCTGTCACCAGTTGTTTTCTAGTAGAAAGCAATGCAGGACATTAAAAAGAAGAATGTTAGAATCGGTAGCAAGCTAACACGTTAAAACAGCAAAACACTCTATGAAACAGAACACGATCCTCTGGCACGATTATGAAACCTTTGGCGCTGATCCTAAACGTGACCGCCCAGTTCAGTTCGCGGCGATCCGTACAGATGAAGATCTCAACGAGATCGACGAGCCGTTGATGTTTTATTGTGCGCCAGCGGATGATGTGCTGCCGGCACCAATGGCCTGTTTAGTTACAGGGATAACGCCGCAATTGGCATTAGCCAATGGGATCCCTGAAGTTGAGTTTATTAAAAGGGTGAATACAGCATTCAGTGTGCCGGGTACATGCAGCGCCGGTTACAACACCATCCGCTTTGATGACGAAGTCACCCGCAATACCCTTTATCGTAACTTGATGGATCCGTATGCCCGGGAATGGAAAAACGGTAATAGCCGCTGGGATATTATCGATATGGTACGTACCTGCTACGCACTGCGCCCCGAAGGTATCGAATGGCCGACGCGGGAAGATGGTGCCCCCAGCTTTAAGTTAGAGCATCTCACTGCAGCGAACAGTCTCGCTCACGGTCAGGCCCATGATGCGCTGTCAGATGTGCGTGCGACCATTGCGATGGCGAAGTTGATAAAAGAAAAACAGCCACGACTGTACGATTACCTATATGGCTTGAGATCAAAGCGAGAGCTCGCCAAGCTCATTGACGTTGTAAAAATGCAGCCTTTGCTACACGTATCTTCGAAGATCCCCGCAGCTCAAGGGTGCTGTAGCTGGGTACTGCCGCTGATGTTTCACCCGACAAACAAGAACAGCATTGTGGTTGCCGATCTTAATTGCGATCCGACCCCTTTGTTAAAGATGAGCACTGAGCAGGTATTGGAAGCACTTTATGCCAAAGCAGATGCCGGACTCTATCGACCGCCACTCAAACTCGTTCATCTGAATAAGTGCCCGGTATTGGCGCCGGCAAAGATGCTGACAGCAGAGAATGCTGAGCGCTTAGGGATTGACCGAGATGCGTGCTTACAACACCTTAGCTGGTGGCGAAGCAACGCCCAGATCAAACACACCCTATCTGACGTCTATGAAGCCCCTTACGAGGGACATGTTGACGATGTAGACCTAAATCTTTACCAAGGTTTTGCCAGCAATCATGACAAGGCGACGATGGAGGTGATTCACCAAACTAAGGTTGAAGATCTACCCGCTATCACACCGAACTTCGAAGACCCTCAGCTCGCTGAACTGTTCTTTCGATTTAAGGCCAGAAACTACCCTCACCTTTTATCTGAACAGGAACAGCTTAGATGGCAGGCATTCAGGGAAAAACGGCTTGCTGCGCCCAACCCCTACGCGTTAGATATTCAGACCTTTAGTCATGAACTTGAAGCGTTGGCGATGGAACATCAAAACAATGAGAAGAAAATGGCGATCTTACATGCGCTGTATGATTACGCTCAGTCTTTGTAAACCTCAGTTGCGACATGATCGAGATACTTTCTATTGATAGGCCGCGTCGTCTCAAGCAGAGGGTTGGCTAATACAATCGTGGCCATCTCTGCATAACGGTAACGCCTAAGGCTTTGGCCAAAGTAACGCTCAAACATTGTCATAAAGTCACCGCTAGCGATCATCTTTTCCATACTCTGGGTAAGACAGGTGTTCAGCTCGATATCGCTATGATTAGTGAAGAAATAACCTGCGGTGGGATATATCAATGCGATATCAGGCAAAACTGCGAAACTATCATCATTCAGTACTTCCAGCTCCCTATCCACTTCAATAACCGCTCTGGGAAAGTAATCAACAAACCCTTCTTTGAGTAAACGATACATCTCAGATGTTGTGCCGTAACCATCAACGGGTAACGCGTTAGCACGCAATATCTCAATATCCGGCCAATCGTACCCCTGCACTGCGCGCAGTTCTTTTAACTGTTCTATTGTTCGGATGTGACTAAAACGAGCTAGGTCCTGGCGGCGCACAACCAGCACGCGAAAACCAAGCAGGCCGCGATAGATAGGAATGGGGACGGGCTTTAACAGCGACTCGCGCTCACTGGAAGTCATAGTCCAGACAACACTTAAACTGCCAGGATCTTCCGCTATTTCCATTGCCGCACGCCCCTGCAACATGGAGATCTCGGACCGTTCAAGTTGGTAACCAGAGCCGCAACCTTCAATTACCGCTTGGAGTAAATGTTGCGGGTACAGATCCGGCAAGCGTACCTCGTCGTGACCTAAAAGGTAACGTACCGTTTTCTTACTGCTATTGTCTGTGGCCTCTGCTTGCAGATCACCGGATGTAAAACAAAAAAAGACAATAAGCGTTAGGTAATTCAGCCAGTTCAAGGTTTTTTGGCTCGCTAAGTTGTGTATCAAATTTATCTTAGCAGCGAACCAAACAAACGTTAGTTATTCCGCTTATTTCACTGAGAAAGCGAGATCAGCTCGATGTTCTGGTTTACTTAGCACCACTTGCACCGTACTAATCACCCGCTCTCTGAACGCACCTTCGCAATAACAGAGATAGTATTGCCATAGGCGCACAAACTGTTCGGAGAACCCCATCTCGCGTACCGCGTCAAGGTTGGCAAAAAATCCTTCCCGCCAATGTGCCAGTGTTGTCGCATAGTGCAGACCAATATCTTCCAGTTGCCTGATCACCATGTCACTGTGCTGGGAAACCTGGGTAGAGAGGCGCTCCACAGATGGCAAACAACCGCCAGGAAATATATATTTTTGAATAAAATCAACACTGTTAACATACTTTGTATAACGTTGATCGGATATCGTAATTGCCTGAATTAATGCAGTCGCCTGCGGCTTCAGTAGCGACGATATCTTTTCGAAGTAGCTCGGTAAATACTGGTGGCCAACCGCTTCGATCATCTCAATGGATACGATTTTGTCGTATTTGCCGGTTAGCTCACGATAATCCTGTTTCAACAAAGTGATCTGATGCTCAAGCCCTTTTTCTCTGATCCGTTGCTGAGCAAATCGATATTGTTGCTCCGAAATAGTTGTCGTGGTTACGTGACAACCATAGTGTTCCGCCGCATAGATGGCCAAACCACCCCAGCCAGTGCCTACTTCAAGCAGGTGGTCAGACGGTTGCAAAGCTAGCTTTTCGCACACCACCTGCAGTTTATATTCCGCAGCCTCATCAAGGCTGGTGTCTGGGGTACGATAGATGGCGCTGGAATACATCATTTTCGGATCGAGAAATAGCTGATAAAAATCATTACTCAGATCGTAGTGGTCACCGATATTCTGACGCGCGTTCCGCCTACTATTACGACGGCGCCAATGACTGAGCACACGCAGTGGCGACTGCAGCCAGCTAAACTTAGCCTCTAATCTTTCTAACCTAGGGAGGTTCGCAGCAAAAATCTGGATCAAGCGGGTTAAATGATCACACCGCCACGCACCGCGAATGTATGCCTCAGCCGCTCCGATACTGCCGCCAAAAACAAAGGCTCGGTAAGCTGACGGGTCGAGTATCTCAACCGTGACATCAGCATCTCCTTCGCCGAAACGACAGCTGTCGGTACCGTCCAGCAGCATGACTGTGCCATGCTCTACCTCGTTGAAAAGTCGAAATACCAGCTGCTTGGCGAACTTATCGCGCATAGAAGGTTTCGCAGTGTCTGTGCCTTGATAGAGTTTGTCTGTTAGTAAGCGTTTTTCCCGTGTCATCAATGCACCTCTTTTCCAGATGGGTGACCTATAAAAGGCACACCTTTAAGCCAAATCTTCAATGCTTGCCAATAGATAGCAAAGACGATTTTGAACGTTATCAGCGGTATACGTAGGAAGATACGTTTTAGATTAGTTCGGGTTAACGGTTGGTGCTTAAGCTGCATGTTGGCATTAAACATCACTGTGTCACTTTGCAGATTCTTCACCCCAAAACCAAGTGTTGCTGTTGGCTCTGCAATGGCCCACTCGTATCGTTGATCCATCTCCATAAACGGCGATACGTGGAATGCTTTTTCCGCTGACGAAGGATTATCTGCGTCAATCAGATATCTATGCCGTTCGTTCCAAGGTGTATTGCTGACCTCAGCTAAGATATAAACGAGCGCTTCACCGCGGTAGCAGTAATACAGATTAATCGGGCTAAAATGAAAACCAAAGTACGCCGGATGGCACAGTGCAAAAACTTTATCTAGTGTTCCTTCGCCGCCTAACGCATTAACTTCACTTTGCACACGCTGCTTCAGCCGTGACTCTGACCGGTGGGAAAGGTGCCTATCAGCGCAAAATTTCGCCACACTAAACCGACGCTCACCCAACCAAGGCCGCAGGGCTGGCCACTTCCCTTCGTTATCCAAATCTAGATAAAGCATCATCAGATAGTATCTGAAGCTGTGGCGCTTGGGCGCAAAGCGAGTGTGCGCAACCCAACCGTGATATAACCCCTCACCTATCATAGTGTTTCCCCAAATGCTTCTGCGACCCTTAAAGCACTATTCACGCCATCTTCATGGAAACCATTAAACCAGTACGCGCCACAAAAGTGGCTACGCCGCCAACCACTAATTTGCCCCCACATGGTTTGGGCATTAGCCGCAGCGACCGTATATTGTGGATGAGCATAGGTGAATTTTCTTAGTACCTTGCTGGCGTCGATCTTTGTCGTGGCGTTAAGCGTGACACAGAAGGTTTCGTCCGACTTTATCCCCTGCAAGATATTCATATTGTAGGTGAGCTGCGGTAACTCGGTATCTACGCCATCCATCAGGTAATTCCAACTCGCCCATGCGCGCTTTTCCAGCGGAAGCAATGACTGATCAGTATGTAAAACCACCTCGTTATCAGCATAAGCAAGCGCAGAAAGTATTTCCTGCTCATTCGCGTCGGCATCAGCGAGAAGAGATAGGGCTTCATCTGAATGGCAGCAAAAAACCACCTCATCAAACTGTTGCTCACTGCCGTCAGCAAATCTCACGATGACGGCGGATTCCAAACGCTGCACCGATGAGATTTGCGCATTCAGTTGGATATCACCATCTATTTGCCGAACGAGTGGTTCGACATAGCTGCGCGATCCCCCTCCAACGACATACCATTGGGGACGATCTTTAATATCCAGCAAACCGTGATTTAGGAAGAAACGCAGGAAAAAGGTCAACGGAAATGCTTTCATCCCTTCTATGCTGGTCGACCAAATCGCTGCCCCCATAGGTAGAATGTAATGCTGCTGAAAGAAGTCGCTGAACTGATGCTTAGAAAGGAAATCACCAAGGCAATCATGACCCAAACTGGATTGAGATTGTGCCTTACATAGCTTGTTGAAACGGAGTATCTCGCTAATTAATCGATAAAACTTTGGGCTAAACAGGTTCTTACGTTGAGCAAACAGCGTATTTAGGTCATGGCCGTTATACTCAAGGCCAGACTGCCTATTACTGACGCTGAAGCTCATTTCTGTGGGCTTATACTTAACCCCTAATTGATCAAGCAAACGGATAAAGTTGGGATAAGTACGGTCATTGAATACGATAAAGCCTGTATCTACCGCGTAGCTTTTACCACCCACCTCCACATCAACAGTATGCGTGTGGCCACCAATGTAGTGGTTCTTCTCAAACAGGGTGACATCATGCTTTCGCGAAAGCAGTTTCGCCGTAACTAAGCCTGAAATTCCGGCGCCAATGATAGCTATACGCTTCATACTTTAATTAACCTTTTTTGTACTACTAACTGCCAAGACTCGGGTAGACAGGCGAGCAGTCGCAAAAACCAGATCAGCCGTCTAGGAAAAGTGATTAATGGCTTACGATTAGCGATCCCGCGTTGGATCCGACGACAGGCTTCTTCTACTGGCATTAGGAGCGGCATCGAAAAATCATTCCTACGGGTAAGCGGCGTATCAACAAAGCCCGGCTCAATCAGGCCGACGCTAATATCCATTTTTAGCCAGTCAACACGTAATGAACGAGCAAAATAATTTAGCGCAGCCTTGGTAGCGCCATAAGCTTCCGCACGGGGGAACGGAAACAGACGCGCAGATGACCCAACAATATAGACTTGGGCGTCTGTAACTTCGGCTAAATGCGGGGCTAGCAAAGCCAGTAAATCAACCTGGCTTTGGAAGTTAACCTGCCACATCCGCATAAATAGCGCAGTGTCTAACTTGCCGTCATTAATATACTCACAACCACCCGCCGCCATAATAACTAACGACGGTAAACCTGTTTCCGCCATCGCTTCAACAGCATCTACTACCTGGTCGCTTTCCAATAGGTCAACACTCTGGGTCCTTATGCGTGCCCCTTCAAGTTGCTTGAGCGCGTCTATATTTCTGCCCCATGCAATAACATCGTAACCAAGCCCTGCGTAATCTAGCGCAAGCTGCCGCCCGATACCCGAGGTAGCGCCTGTTATCAGGATCCTCATGCAGCCAAACGTCGCTTGAGGAAGTTAACTACACCACCCAATAGCGGCACCTGCTCGTAAAGCATCGTTCCCATATCAAAGAAATCGGTA
Source organism: Corallincola luteus (assembly GCF_004336975.1). Classification (NCBI taxonomy): domain Bacteria; kingdom Pseudomonadati; phylum Pseudomonadota; class Gammaproteobacteria; order Alteromonadales; family Psychromonadaceae; genus Corallincola; species Corallincola luteus. The sequence continues at coordinate 196,847 of NZ_SJXE01000007.1, read as the reverse complement.
TGCTGATAAATCCCATTGTCGTTAAACTTAAGGACACTGCAGCCAGGCACGAGAATCTCTTTTCCCTGCTGCAATTTCGGATGAGAAAATGACATCTGCCACTGCAAGAAGCAGACGTTGTCGTTGAAGGCTCTTTCGAAGATCTCAAAGCGACAGTGAGTGAGGTCATTACATAAACCTGAAAAGTACGCAGTTAAAGCATCTAACCCCTCAACAGTATGAGCGGGATCCTTAAACACAACCTCTTCTGTATAGATTGAATCCAACTGAGCCAAACTATCAACAGTAAGGTTAGTAAACAGCGTTTCGAAACGTTTAAGGTAAGGTTGCATCATTGATTCCTTTATAGAACGCCAGCGCTCGTTGACGGGCTTCCGCATGAATAACCACAGGCATGGGGTAATCTCCTGCCAAAAGGTTTCTACCCTTTTTGTGCGGTTCAAAGATCTCCGGTACGGCTAACGATTTAAGTTCTGGCACCCACTTACGAATGAAACTGCCGTCCGGATCGAAACGTTTTGCCTGCAGAAGTGGGTTGAAGATCCTGAAATAAGGCACGGAATCCGCACCGGTACTTGCCGCCCACTGCCACCCACCGTTATTGGCAGCCAAATCACCATCGACCAACTGCTGCATAAAATACCGCTCTCCCCAGCGCCAATCGATGAGTAAGTGTTTCGTAAGGAAGCTGGCAACCACCATTCTTAGCCGGTTGTGCATCCAACCGGTATGTTTAAGTTGTCGCATCCCTGCATCAACCAACGGATACCCAGTTAATCCATCGCACCACTGTTGAAATAGCTGTGCATCATTGCACCACTGTAGCGAGTCGTAAGCAGGCTTAAATGAACGGTGCATGGATAATCGCGGGTACGCTTCAATCAAATGACGATAAAAATCTCGCCAAACCAGTTCGCTTAACCAAACATTTTCGCCCTCGGACAACGCACTGATATCACCGCTGACCTGATATAGCAATCTGGCAATACATTGCCTGGCAGAAATAGCTCCTATTGCCAAAAACGGACTTAAAGCACTTGTACCGGCAATGGCTGGCACATCCCTATCTGCATGATAATCATTAACTTTCTCAGCAACAAACTGGCGCAAGGTACCTAATATCTGCTCTTCAGTTACTGTTTGACTATTATTGACGTTTATATTTTCAGGCCAGCTAGACGCTTCATTATTGCTAGACGACAGGGTGTGACACTGCCTCGCCTTAGGTCGAGGAAAACAGCTAACCCCGGCACTACTGAAAAGGCGCAGCCATGCCTTTTTAAATGGCGTAAACACGGAGAATGGCTTGCCCTTCCCTGTTAATACCGACCCTGGAGGCAGTATTGCTCTTGTATCATAAGCGACCGTAGCGACACCTAGCAGTTGCAAGGCAGCTTTAACCTCGCGATCTCTTTTGCCTTCATTAAAGCCGACCTCTTTATTGATAAATAGATGATCTATATCGTTCGCCTGGCAATGGCTGGCAATTAGCTCTGGAATCTCACTGTAGGTATCAGCCATCAGCACAGTAAGGCCAATATTTAAGGCGGCAAGTTCGGCAGTTAAAGCTTCTATACGACGTCGAATCAATCCGATGCGGCTCGGAGACCAGTGATGACGCAGCCATTGCGTCGGAGAAATAACGTAAATCGCAAAGACCTGGCCTTCATCCTTTTCACAGGCATGAAAGAGCGCGGGGTTATCCAACGTTCTTAAATCGTCTCGGAACCAAACTAATTTCGCCAACTGACTACCCTTATCCGATCAACATCGCCTACAACAGCATATTTGTTTATACAACACAAAAGGTTAACGGCAGAAACGCTGGTTCGGATCAGTCGCGGTAGGCTAATTTTAGGTGATCAGGGTGAGAGAATATTGGTCGGAGCTGAATTTTTGACAAAAAAAAGCGGGAGTAAAGACTCCCGCGCAAAAATTCAATAGAAGCAATTGCTTCTCAAAGGCTAATAAATCTTACGAAAAACACTCTGTGACTGAGTCATCCAAACCGGCTTATCACTGGTTTTGAGCCAGTAGCGATGAAGATAACTAAACAGCTGAGCCCTTTTCGTATTAAACACAAAAGGAAAAGCTATAACGCCTAACACCAATACGAACATGCGACGTGCCACAACTTTAGGGAAGCTATAACGCATATACATGTCTCAATCCGTTGCCTTAGTGTTAAGTTGGTCACACTGTAACTAAAGCAAAGTCAGTTTACAAGAATTATTTAATTATTTGCAGTTGATCACACTTGATGAGCACCTAATGTAGTTTTGTTACACCAACCACCCCTTTAGAAGTAGTCATCAAAACAAAGATACAAAAAAGCCACCCGAAGGTGGCTTTTCTTTAGTACATCAATTTAACTAATCTAAAACTATTCACCACCGTCGATAGCATCTTCAACACGGCTTTTGAGCTTTTGCCCCGGGCGAAATGTCACCACCCTGCGTGCAGAAATTGGAATATCTTCGCCAGTTTTTGGATTTCGACCAGGTCGCTCATTCTTGTCTCGCAACTCAAAATTGCCAAAACCAGACAGCTTTACCTGTTCTCCACTTTCCAACGCCGAACGGATCTCTTCAAAAAAAGATTCGACCATCTCTTTTGAATCCCGTTTGCTCAAACCAATCTTTTCAAACAAGTGTTCAGCGATGTCAGCTTTGGTCAACGCCATTATCAGTCCCTCAAACAAGCACCATATTCTGAGGACAGGGTGTCCACGACGCGTTGCACGATGGCAGCCATCTCGTTTTCCTCTAACGTCCGCTCGTTATCTTGTAAGCGCAACGCTAAAGCGAGACTTTTGTGTCCGTCTGGAATACCTTTGCCCCTGTATACATCGAACAAGTCTATGCCAACTAACTGATTTCCGCCAACTTTCCTTGAGGCATTTATTAAGTCTGCAGCATTTATCTGCTCTTCAACGACAATCGCGATATCTCTGCGATTAGCAGGGAAGCGTGAAACAGGCGCAGCTTCAGGTACTTTTCGCTGCAATACGCTGCTTAATGACAACTCAAACAGGAAAACTTGGCTATCAATACCAAGCTTATCCGCAACTTGCGGATGCAAAGCACCACACCAACCTACGGCAACATCACCACGATATATCCGAGCAGATTGCCCTGGATGAAGGGCTGGATTCACTTCCTTTTTGAAACTAAATGTTTCTGCATCAGAGGTTAACGACAATAACGCTTCTACATCACCTTTCAAATCGAAGAAGTCGACATTCGATGACACATCATCCCAATGCTCATCAACCTTGCCCCCGGTAATAGCGCCAGCGATCATCCCTTGCTGATCCGGTAAATTCTCGCCGTTTGGCAAAAAGCGAAGACCGCTTTCAAATATACGAACCCGTGTCTGCTGGCGATTCTGGTTATATTTAACGGCTTGTAGGAGTCCAGACCAAAGGCTAACGCGCATAGCTGACATATCAACCGAGATAGGATGCGGCAATACGATTGCTTCAGCTTCAGGATGCAACACTGCTTGCGCCTTAGGATCAACAAAACTGTATGTAATCGCTTCCTGATAGTCACGACTAACAAGCAGTTTTTTCATCTCTGCTAAAGGCAGCGCAGCTTCCTGATGCTCGCCCATCACTAAGCTTCCCGCTGGGGCAATATTAGGTATGTTGTTGTAGCCATAAACACGAGCGATCTCTTCGATGAGATCCTCTTCGATAGCAATATCAAAACGGAAGCTCGGAGCAACCGCTGACCAGCCACCATCAATCAGTTCAACTGCCATCCCCAAGCGCTGCAAGATCTCAGTAACTTGCTCATTGGGAATGCTACATCCTAATAATCGAGCCAGACGACTCTGACGCAGCTCAATAGTATTTCGTGTAGGCAAATGAGATGCTTCAGTGCGGTCAATCAAAGGGCCTACCTGCCCCCCACATATTTCGACAACTAGCTCAATCGCTCTCGCCATCGCGCGATATTGCAACTCGGGATCCACACCACGCTCAAATCGATGAGAAGAATCGGTGTGCAAACCATAAGTTCGCGCTTTACCGGTAATAGCTAGCGGGCTAAAAAACGCACACTCTAGTAAAATATCTTGCGTGTCTGCATTCACACCCGTGCGCTCGCCACCGAATATGCCTGCCATTGCCACAGGACCTGACGCGTCAGCGATAACAAGCGTATCGTCTCGTAGCTCAACACTATTGCCATCAAGCAATGTTAGCGACTCACCCGCTTCAGCCATGCGCACGGTGATCGCGGCATCTAACTTCGCTAAGTCAAAGGCATGCATCGGCTGGCCAAGCTCTAACAGCACATAATTGGTGATATCGACAATTGGATCGATAGACCGTATGCCACAACGACGTAATTTTTCAACCATCCACAAAGGTGTCGATGCGGTGACATCGACATTCTTTATAACCTGACCTAAATAGCGTGGACATGCTTCTGTTGCCGACACTGAAATAGGGAAAACATCAGTGATGCTGGTTTCAACCGAATTACTGACTGGGCCCTGCACATCGATTTGGTTCAGAACACCTACTTCCCGTGCCAGGCCAGCAATGCTCAGGCAATCAGCACGGTTGGTCGTCAAGTCGACGTCAATGACAGAGTCATCCAGTTGCAGGTAATCACGCACAGACTGGCCGACAGGAGCATCAAGAGGAAGTTCAAGAATACCGTCGGCACTCTCTGCCATGCCCAGCTCTTCTTCACTACAAAGCATGCCAAACGATGGCTGGCCGCGGAGTTTCGCTTTCTTGATTTTGAAATTACCTGGCAATACCGCACCCACGGTGGCAACAGCCACTTTAAGGCCTTGGCGGCAATTCGCGGCGCCACATACGATATCCAGTAACTCCTCGTCACCCACATCAATTTTGGTAACTTGCAACTTGTCCGCTTCAGGGTGTTTAGCGCAACTGACCACTTCGCCAATCACAATACCGGTGAACTCACCCGCTACAGGGACAATTTCATCCACTTCTAAGCCGGCCATAGTGATCTGTTCAGCCAGCTCATCACTCTTTGATTTTGGTGATACCCATTCGCGCAACCACTGTTCGCTGAATTTCATTGTTCTTGTTCTCCTCGGCTATCAGCTGAACTGCTTAAGAAAGCGCAAATCATTTTCAAAAAATGCGCGAAGGTCATTAACGCCATAGCGCAACATGGTGAGTCGTTCGACTCCCATACCAAAAGCGAAGCCCGTATACTTTTCAGGATCGATACCTACGGAGCGAAGGACGTTAGGATGCACCATGCCGCAACCTAAGACTTCGAGCCAGCCGTTCTTACCCTTTACATCCACTTCTGCAGACGGTTCAGTGAACGGGAAAAAAGAGGGACGGAAACGTACTTCCAGATCCTCTTCAAAAAAGGCGCGAAGAAAATCGTGGAGAATACCTTTTAGCTCAGCAAAGCTGACATTTTCATCGACCATCAAACCTTCAACCTGGTGAAACATTGGTGTATGGGTTTGGTCGTAATCGTTGCGGTAAACTCTACCGGGAGAAATAATGCGTAGCGGCGGCTTTTCCACTTCCATGGTGCGGATCTGAACCCCAGAAGTTTGCGTCCGCAACATCATGTCAGGGTTAAAATAGAAGGTATCGTGATCCGCTCGCGCAGGGTGATGCTCAGGGATGTTTAATGCATCGAAGTTGTGAAAGCCATCTTCAATCTCTGGGCCTTGCTTAACTTGAAAACCTAACTCACCGAAAAAGCTTTCGATACGAGCAATAGTGCGACTAACAGGGTGTAAGCCACCGGTTGAAGCGCGACGACCAGGCAAGGTGACATCAATCGACTCACTGGCGAGTCGTATATTCAGCTCTTGCTCTTTTAACATCTCGCGGCGAGCATTCATTGCTCCCGTGATCGCTTGCTTTGCTTGGTTGATCGCCTGCCCTGCTTTGGGCTTTTCTTCAGGACTTAGCTTACCCAAGCCTTTCATTAGATCAGTGAATTTACCTTTTTTGCCAAGGTATTCGACACGCAACGTCTCAAGCGTTGCGTTGTCGTCTGCTTTTGAGATCGCTTCTAGCGCCTCAGCAGAAATTGCTTCCAGATTATGCATGGATAGTTACCGAACTATACGCAGAACGCGCAGATCCCAGTTTATGTCGTTATAAAGGCAGGAATTCTAACTGATCCACACCAATACTGACCAGTTTTAAACAGACTTTATGATCTGCAACATGAGGCTGGCGCATTCCCATCGACTGATAAATCACCAAACAGTTGTCAAAACAAAAAAACTGCTTGCGCAGGAAAATTCATTTGCTACTATACGAGCCGCTTCAAACAGCAGCATTAAAGCGTCCTTAGCTCAGTTGGTTAGAGCGCTACCTTGACATGGTAGAGGTCGGTGGTTCGAATCCACTAGGACGCACCAAACTCCCCTTGCGCCTCGTTTCAACCAATTTCAGTGTCAAAATATTTTACATAAGAAAAATTTAAATCCCTTTGTTTTTCGTAGCTTACAAATTCACTCGTGATCCCGAGCAATATTTAATCAATTCCCCTTTGATTGATTTGTTAAATTTGTTTACATTTAACACGTCTAAAGTTTATTAATCGGTGTATCTCAGTGGTCAAGCAGTCCCTGACAGGTATCGTAGCGATATTAACAACATGTTGCTCCTTGAGCGCGAACGCGGCGGATGTCGAAATATTCGACGGGTCACGTTTGTTCATTATGTCGGCCTACGATCAGCAAACAGCGATGCCTACCTCTAAGCAAGATCCGCTTTCGCTTCCAGCGACAGCTTATGAGCTAATCACTAATACACTGAGTGACGTATACCAGAAGGCAAAATTCGCACCTTCGGCCCAGGAGAGCTACTTCCCAGATTCAAAACTGTATGAAATGGTCGCTCTGCCAATGGTTGCCATTCCCTATCTCGATGATGGCTATCAAGTTGAACTCTTTGGACAGTTTTATGACAAGCAACGAAATGACTTGCTAAACATAGGCGCTGATGACCCGCTCTATCACTACTACGCTGGTGAGCAAACAGGCGTACTGAATAAAGATTTTGCAATCGGCTTTGGCACCAGTTACCTAATCAATAAAGATGTAACGGTTCAAACGATGTTTAGCTCTGGCGCAATTCCTAACCATGGCGACAGTAATGTCGCCGTCGGTATTGATATCAGCTTTTAGTTAATTCAATAACAGCGCCATCATAGCCGTCGAGAACGACAACAACACAATCACTTTCCAGCCTCACTTCTGCGCCCACAATGACGTTGCAGCTTTCTTCACTCTGCAGGGCAATTGATAGTGTCAGCGCTTCTTCGCCACCATTGGTCAATGTGACTAAGCGTCCGCCACTACAGTTCGCCACACCAACATGCTGATCAAGACCAACGAACTGCGCTGCACCATAGCCTTGATCAATTAACCGGCTCACTGCTTTTACGAAAGACTTTTGCTCGGTGGTAAGCGCGTTTAATCTATCACCGAGCATCAGAATGCCACCGCTAGCGATGATAGTTGTTAAATGCAGACGATAGTTTGCCTGGTTTGCAACCTGACCAGGTATATCCCTAAATACCAAACAATCAGGATCATTGAGCCACAATGTTCCGTGGCACCAATTACGATAGAAGGTCTCACGCCGTATCTGATTAAAGCGATACCACTGCCGCTCAACATCGTCGGACACACGCATACCGTCGACTAGCCCAACGCTTGGCCACATGGGTGCATTGCAGCCGAGAATAAACGCACCATCGGCAGCCTCATTAATCGCTTGCATGCCCAAACGATAAGCCTCAACGCGTGTCACGTTTTCCCGGCTCAATTTCCCCCCATGAACGGCCCCCCAAAAGTTCGCGTCGAGCTTAAAATAGTCAACCCCCCACGAATTTCTCATTGTACTAACCACATGCTTAAGGTATTGAATAACTTCTGACTGCGTCGCGTCTAACATGTACCACGGCGTACAGCGCCAGCCACCATAAGTAACCTCTTCTGCCGCTAGCGGTTGATCTGTTTCGGGGTGCTTTACAAACCATTCAGGATGTTCTTTAAACAAACGTGATCCGCGTTCGGCAATAAATGGCGCCAGCCAGATCCCCGCTTTTTTCCCTTGGGCTTTAATCTCTTTTATCAGCGCAGGAACGCCACCGTCAAACTTGTCAGAAGGAGTCAGCCAATCCCCCATAAACGCTTGATAGCCATCATCGATTTGAATGAACTCTAATGCAGGGTATGACTTTAATTCTGCCAAGTTTTCTCGAACGTCATCCGCCGTGACATTTTCGTAGTAGTGATACCATGAGCACCACCCTTGAGGGATCTTCTCTGGAAGCGCTCGGGGATGAGCGACCTGCATCAATTGACCGAATTGCGATAGCAGCTGATCTAAGTATTGCCCCTCAAGGCAGCAAAAGCCTTCTAACTGGATTGTTTCATGGGGCGCAAGCGTCACCCCTTCCAGATCCAGCGTGACCTCGATCCTTCCCTGCCGCAAAGAAAAATAGCCAGCGAAGCGATGACAAGAAACAAAGCCAAGCAATATGAATTGGTTGCCGGAATTGAGGACGCAGAGATTGTAAACGCGTTGTTCTCGATTGGGATCATACAGCCGATAGGTTTTACCATCATCACAACGACCAATATCAACAGGCTTAGCAAGCAGTCCGCCGGTTTGCGATAACATTTGAAAGCCTTCACCGTATAAGAGCGCATCATCATTCAGGCCATGTTGCCAATCATAAATAACCACTTTGTCTACGGCCTGATAACGGCCAGTCTGATTGGTTAACTCAGCAGTCATTACCCCATTATCAAACGGTCGAAGCAGAAAGAAGTGGTCTGCCGCGTTATTCCCACTAGTAATGGACGAGGAAGATTGGGTAAGTGAGTGCAACGTCATAATATTTCCTGTCGATCCAAATCTAATTTGTGATCATCTAGTCAACTAACTGAGTTCTTTATAACTATATTGGTATAGCAAAATATATCCTAACCTTTTTGTCAGTCATCGAGGCACTATATGAGCCAGTCACGCCTTACAAAAATTTCGATAGTTTTATTAGCTTTTTGCTGTATCAATGCGCATGCAGAAAAGGTAAAGCAAGTAGTTTACTTTCAAGATGATGCACGGTTTTCTTATGATATAGAGCTTCTACAGATGGCGCTGGACAATACTGCCGATCAGTATGGGCCAGCAAAAGCGGTCGCTTTCAACCAAAAGGTCAATGAAGCTCGAGGTTTGCGCTTGCTCGAGCAAGGGAAGGTTGATGTCGCATTTGTGCCCACAAACAGAGAAAGAGAACTACGGTTTCAATCGGTGAAGTTCCCTGTCCTTGGCGGGCTTCTTGGCTATCGGATCTTATTAATCCATCAAGAGAGCCAAGACAAGTTTAGTAGAGTTGAAAATATCGACCAACTCAGAGACAACATGATCGCTGGCTTTGGTTTGCACTGGGCAGATATGCAAATACTGTATTCAAACCAGATCCCGGTGATCGGCCATCCGGAATATGAAGAACTATTCAATATGGTCGAGCAGCGGCGTGTTGATTATTTCCCCAGAGGCTTGAATGAAGCTTGGCAAGAGATAGAACGGTTTAAGGGGCAACATCCAGGATTGGCAGTGGAGCAACACTTGGCTTTATACTACCCTTTCCCGCGCTATTTTTACGTCAATAGCAGCGATGACGCTCTTGCAAAACGCCTGCTCGCAGGACTAAAAATAGCCAAAACCAATGGCTCATTTGAGAAGCATTTTTTTGAAGCCTTTGGTGAGTGGATCCACCTAGCGCAGTTAAAAGATAGAAAAGTTATCCATTTAAATAACCCATTCTTAAGTGACGACACCCCACTGCCAGACTCAAGCTTTTGGATAGATAGAGAGTGAGATGATGTTCAGGGACGAAAATAAGGTAATTCGAGAGAATAGTAGATGTTTATATTAAAAAAATTAGCAGCAGCTTGGATCTCTCCTCTGCCCATTATCTTTCTTCTGTGTTTGGTCGCGCTAATTATGGCGATTAAATCTGGCAGCCATAGAATAGTCACCAGCCTGCTTGCAATCACGTTGTTGCTGATCGTTTTTACCTCTATTCCCCCTGCCGGTGATTACCAGATCGCGGCGGTTGAAAAAGAGTACCCTGCGGTGCTCTCTCTGCCCGAAGACACTAAGTATATTGTTGTGCTTGGTTGCGGGCACCAAAGCCTACCCATTGATGTTATTTCAGCAAGATTATACGAATGCGCGCTTAAACGAGTGACTGAAGGGCTACGGCATTTCTATCAAAAACCTAACCGTATTATGATATTCACCGGATATGGCGGAGCGGAATATACCGCCAGCGCTATCGTTATGAGGGATGTAGCGATTTCCCTAGGACTTCCGGCCCAGAATGCAGTTGTCTTACCTTCACCGAGGGACACATCAGAAGAAGCTATTGCGACAGCGTCCTTTATTAAACAAGCACCGTTTGCGCTGGTCACTTCGGCCAGCCATTTGCCTAGAGCAGTGAACTTGTTTAAACGCCAGGGACTAGATCCCTACCCGGTCCCCGCTGATATTCGGGGAACCCCTGATAAACCGAGAGATTGGTGGTACTACCGCCCCGATAGTGACCAGATAAGGAAAACTCGCCAAGCCTGGTACGAATATATGGGGCGTTTGTGGGTATGGCTAGGCGGCCACTAAGCCATCACGACTTATGCAGGATTGTCGATATCAACAAAACTAACATCCAGACCGAACTTCTCATTCAAGTGTTCACCTAACGCCTTAATGCCGTAACGCTCTGTCGCGTGATGACCGGCTGCAAAAAAATCAATACCTAGCTCTCGCGAAAGAAGAACAGTACGTTCAGAAACTTCACCGGAAATAAACGCATCACACCCCAAATCGGCGGCTTGCTCAATAAAGTCTTGACCGCCACCAGTGCACCACGCCACGCTCTTAATCTCATAAACCACAGCACTATGCAACGGTGCTCGGTTAAGCGTTTGGCTAAGCCGCTCTGCTAGCTCAACACTTTTGATTGGCGGCGAAAATGCGCCTGTAGCGAGAACGCTTGTCGGATCAGAACTCTCTGTTTGAGCGATACCAAGCAGCTTTGCGAGTTGCGCATTGTTGCCAACAACAGGATGGGCATCGAGCGGTAGATGGTAAGCCACTAGATTAATGTTGTTCTGGATTAACTTTCTAATGCGATTCGCTTTGATCCCAACAATTTCTGGAGATTCGCCCTTCCAAAAATAGCCGTGATGTACCAGTAAGGTATCTGCTTTTAAGGCTATCGCTTTATCAATCAAGGCGGCGCTGGCTGTTACCCCGGTAACAACATTTTGCACGACAGGTGAACCTTCAACCTGCAAGCCGTTAGGACAATAATCTCTAAATTGATCGACAACCAGAAAGTCATCCAAATATCGTATCAGTGTCTTTCTATCCATTGCAGTACTCATTACCACCTACTTTTTTGACTCAGGGGCACTGGGCAATTTACCGCTCTTAAGTAATTGCACAACCGTGTCTTTGTTCATCGCCAAATAATGGCCAACAGCATCACAAAGGTCATCTCCAAGCCCCAATTCACTTTCATTCAAGTACGATGACATTGCATCAGCGATATCAAGCAAACGATCATAAGCATCGGCTTCCTTCTTGCTGGTAAACGTCATCTTTTCCTCACCATTTCTTACTACGACATATTTTACTACGACAGCCATAACTTGACCCTTAACTGTTTTTTTATACAGTACTATCTTTGCTTACTGATTAGCAAGCATTAACCAAACATCCAATAACAAACACCAATAGCTGCCGTCATACCCGCAAAATCCGCAATCAATCCACAAGTCACGGCATGCCGAACACGCTGAATACCAACCGCGCCAAAGTACACGGCAAGTACGTAAAAAGTTGTCTCAGTAGAGCCCTGCATGACAGAGCTGAGACGACCGACAAAGCTATCCGCGCCATGGGTATCCATAGATTCGATCATTAACGCTCTGGCGCCGCTGCCCGAAAATGGTTTAAGTAGACCCGTAGGTAATGCATCAACAAATCGCGTATCGATAGCAAGCCAAGAAAGGAGGTAACGAATGCCATCGATCAAACTATCTAACGCACCAGATGACCTTAGCACGCTGATCGCACAAAGCATGGCGACCAAGTAAGGGACTATCTTAAATGCTTGCTCAATCCCCTCTTTCGCCCCCTCAACAAAGGTTTCATACACATTGACCTTCTTGTACCAAGCGGTCGATAGCAGCGCACAGATAACACCAAGCAAGGTAAAGTTGGCAATAAACGCTGAGCCATTAGCCATTGCATTCGCCGACAACGACATTAGATATAGAAGAGGCGCACCCAGCAAAAGCAGCAACGCCGCAGCGTAGGTAATAACGACTGTATTAAACAAATTGATTTTCTGCACAACTGCCACTGCGATTAATCCAGACAGGGTCGATGCAGCGGTGGCTAAGAGTATAGGGATAAACACATCGGTAGGAACTGCAGCGCCCATCTGTGCCCGATAGAGAAACACGGTAACGGGGAATATGGTGACTGAGGAGGTATTCAATACTAAGAACAGTATTTGCGCGTTAGATGCCACTTTTTTGTTCGGGTTTAGTTCATGCAACTGCTGCATCGCTTTAATGCCCAATGGCGTTGCCGCATTATCTAAACCGAGCATATTCGCTGCCAGGTTCATCGTGACACCGCCAATCGCAGGGTCGCCCCTTGGAACCTCCGGCATCAATTTTTCAAATAAGGGGGCTAGCAGCCGCGACAAACCGCGGATAACTCCGCTAGCTTCCGCCACCTTCATTAAACCCAACCAGAAACAGAGCAAGCCCGCTAAACCGATACCGATGGTCATCGACAAACTCGCAGCATCAAATAGGGCCTGGATCACGCGTGAGAACACCTGGCTATCATTCTTTATGAGCCACTGCCCTATCGCCGACACAGCACCGATAAGAAACATGGCCAGCCAAAAAACATTCAACATATCCTATTTCTCACCATCGATTTCAAGCTGCCCTCATCTGCCTATGGTATGATCTTGTTTAAGCTTAAAAAGAATGACATATCCCAGTGAAGACGCCTACGACTCTGCCCACAGATTTCCTTGAAAAAGTTAAAGAAATACTTCCGCCGGAAGAAATGAAAGCCTTTCTGGAAGCAACTTTAAGGCCGTTGCGAAAAAGTGTCCGCTTTAATCGCCTAAAAACCAATCACGATGATGACCAAAGCATTGCAGACCGGCATGATTGGACAATGAAGTCGATCCCTTGGTGCCGGGATGGCTATTGGATCGATCACGACAACGAAGCGCCACTTGGCAATGTTGCTGAGCATATGAATGGGCAATTCTACATTCAGGAAGCCAGCTCGATGCTGCCACCAATGGCGTTAGCTTATGCGGTCGGCGAACGCCCATTCGAACAAGTACTGGATATGGCAGCCGCCCCCGGGTCCAAGACAACACAACTTGCCGCGATCATGAGCAATAAAGGCGTACTTGTTGCCAATGAGTATTCAGGTAGCCGGATCAAAGGTCTATATTCCAACCTCGTCCGTTGTGGCGTTAAAAACGGCGCGCTGACCCATTATGACGGCCGCGTATTTGGCGAGTATTTGCCGCAAATGTTTGATGCCATCTTGCTCGACGCCCCCTGCTCTGGTGAAGGCACCATTCGCAAGGATCCCGATGCTTTTAAGAATTGGTCAGAAGAGTCCGTTGTAGAGCTAAGTGATACTCAAAAAGCATTGATGGAGAGTGCCTTTAAGGCACTAAAACCTGGTGGCACGCTGATCTACTCTACCTGCACCCTTAATCATCAGGAAAATCAGCAGGTATGCGAGCATCTACTTAATACCTATCGCGATGCAATAGACGTTATCCCACTAAATGAACTTTTCGATGGCGCCGAAATAGCTGCGACCCCAGAAGGCTATTTACATATCTGGCCACACCATTACGACAGCGAGGGCTTTTTCGTTTCAGCTTTCCGCAAACATGGAGAATGCCCGAAAAAACTATTAGCCCCCAGAGAGATGCCGGCAAAATTTCCATTCCACCGCCCCAGTCGTAAACAGCAGGCAGAAATTCAAACGGAGATCACAGCCCAATATGAATGCAGCCTAGATGGGCATAGCCTTTGGCAGCGAGACAGAGAGATATGGCTGTTTCCCGATGCTCTGTTACCAATGATCCCTAAAATGAAGTTTGACCGACTCGGTATTAAGGTGGGTGAACAACATAGAAAGGAATTACGTATCTCCCATGAATTTGCTATAGCGTTTGGCTCAACAGCGATAAATAAACATGAATTATCGCCGCCCGAAGCGGAAGCCTATTTTATGGGCAAGGATATAGAAAATCGTTCACAAGCAAAACGGGGCGATATCATCTGTACCTATCGCGGCACACCGATCGGTTTAGCCAGGGTGACGGGATCACGCTTAAAGAACAAGCTGCCAAGAGAGTTGGTACGTGACCAGGGTCTGACTTTTAAGTAATGCGCTGAAGTGAAAATTTGGGTGCATTAAATATCTATGTCTACACTTGAAGCTAGCTAAAGCAACAAAGTAACGAGTTTGACCAAGTTCTTTTGTGTTTTTTTAGTTAGCGCACGGCTCTTCCATAGAGCCATTCCCCTAGGCTCGGGACCCGGAATAGTCCCGAGCATTTTTTCTGCCCACAACATCACAATTTTTTTCTATCTTTAACAGTAACATGAAACCTGTTTAGCCAACTCTCGATAACAGGTTGTTAATGTAAGAGAGATAAATGGCAAATTCTTACCAACCGGAACTGATGAACGGCCATGAGTGAGCAAAAAAACGCTGAAAAAGATCCCCAACTAATCTCTTTACTGGAAGTCATGTCCAATGCGCTTAGCCAGTGCAAGCCTGCAACGCTAAACCGTATTAACGAACAAGCGGGTTTTCAACCCGGCACTGTTAGTGACGTAATAGCCAAATCCCACGTGCTGCTCAGCGATGACAAAACGGTCACTGAGCTTCCGGCCGAACTAAATATTTTAACGGCCAAGTTGTGGCAGCAAGCATTGTCCTTAGCCACCGTAACTAAAGGCTCCGTCAGCACATCGTCAGCGGAAATAGACGCCGCGGTTGCAGATATTGACGATATCGCTGAATTACGGAAGCAGTTTCAAGCCCTGAGTAAGCACAGCGCTTCTCTGGAAACGCAACTGAAGAGTAAAGTCAGTTCTGAGCAGTTACTGCAGAAAAACCTTGGCAAGGCTCGTATCGAGATCGCCACATTAAAGTCGTCTCAGTTAAACACTAAAATGCTCAGAGAAAGTGCAGAAAAAGAAAAACTGCACGCAGATCAGTACCATAAGCAGTTTGAAGCGGCAAAAACAGAGATCTATCACCTTTGTAAACAGTTAGAGCAACAGAAAAAGTCTCATCAATCTGAAGCAAAAGTAGATCAGGATCGGATCGTACAATTAGAGCAAGAGCTTTCGCAAGTTAGCACAGACGTTGACAGTAAGAGTGGCCTGCAAGATGCAGAACTGGCGACATTAAAATCTGAAATAGAAAAAGCAAATGACCAAATCGCATCCCTAGAGCAATCCTTAGAGACGGAAAAGGCACAAAATAGTGTCTTGGAAAAACAGTTAAGCAGCAAACACTCAACCGAAGAAAAGAGCTTAATAGAGAAAGCTTCACTGAAAGAAAAAACTGCTCATCTGGAAGAGCAAATCAGTTCGTTGAGCGCAGCACTAGAAGCGAAAGAAACATCTCTGGCGGAATATAAAGAGAGAATAGAAGCTGAAGCAACTAAGTCAGCGCAGATAGAAGCGTCACTCCGCAGTCATGAAAGCACGATAGAACAACAGCGTTGTTCACTGGAAGTAACAGAAAGCGAACTAATAGAACTCAAGCAAAGTAATCAATCTCTTGCAGAGGCAAATAGCAGTTTAGATGCTTTGAAAAAAGAGCTAGTGACACTCAAAAACTGTCAGCAGGAGAACAATGAACTCAGCTCTAAGTTGCAAGCAATGCAACAAGCCTTGGAAAAACATAGCTCGGCCTATGAGAAAGCAAAACAAGAGGTCGCTGGGTATAAAGATTCTAATGTCGAATTACAGAAAAAGTTAGCCGCGACACAACAACAAGTCGATAAGTTAGTCACTGACAAAGAGAGCATAGAAAGCAAGTTCAGTAGCGACATTGAAGAGTTTGAGGATGAGCGTAAACAGTTAAGTGCCAAGCTACGCGATTATCACGCTTTGAATTCAGAACGCAGCGAGTTGCTAGAGCAGCTATCTAAGGCTGAAGAGCGCTTCGCTAACGCAATGGGGGCGAAAGAAAATGCAGTGAGGGAACGCGATCGTATCATGACAGATATAGAAGTATTAGCGATGAAACTGCAAGAGGGGAATGACCGGGAGTTACTCGAGTCGTTACTAAAGAAATACGAAGAAGAAGCCTAAGCCTGACATAGGGGGAGTTTAACTCCCCCACTACGCTAATCAGCCTCTATTAATTTGACTAAATAAGCGATAGAAATTATCAGTTGTGGCACAGGCCAATTGTTGGAACGAGACCCCCTTGAGGTCTGCAACAAATTCCGCCACATCACGCACATAAGCAGGTTGATTCTGTCGACCTCGATGTGGCACTGGCGCCAGATATGGAGAGTCCGTTTCAACTAACAAGCGCTCTAACGGCACCTGCTTAACCACTTCTCTTAGAGCCGACGCATTTCTAAATGTCACGATCCCCGAAATAGAGATATAGAATCCCATATCCAAGGCAGCTTTCGCCATTTCCCAGCTTTCGGTGAAACAGTGCAATACACCGCCAACTTGTTCAGCGTCACCGGCTCGCATGATGGCTAAAGTATCTTCTTTTGCATCTCGGGTATGAATAATCACCGGCTTCTTAAGCGTATTGGCAACCTCAAGATGCCCAGCAAACGCTAATTTCTGCTTCTCTTTTGACTCTGCAGCGTAGAAATAATCTAGCCCTGTCTCACCAATGGCAACCACAGCTGGATCAGACGCTAGCTCTAGCAACTTGCTTTGCTGCCAAATAGAGTCCTGATCTAACGGATGAACCCCGCAGGAAACAGATACTTCAGGGAAACCGGTAACTTGACGCAGCATCTCAGGAAATGTTTCTAGCCTAATGCCAACACACAGCATGTGTTCCACACTCTGTGCTTTTGCCGCACTTATCACTTTTGCCAAATCGCCATCGAACTCATCAAGCTTAAGCTTATCGAGATGGCAGTGGGAATCTACGAGCATCTTTTCTCCAGACACAAAAAACGGGAAGTGAAAACACTTCCCGTTTATTCATAAAGCTTTCTCTGAAATTACAGAGCCGCTTTTGCCTTTTCTACCAGTACCGCGAAACCGGACTGATCGAATACAGCGATGTCTGCCAGGATCTTACGATCGATCTCGATAGATGCTTTCTTCAGACCGTTGATGAAACGGCTGTATGAAAGACCATTCTGACGAGCGGCCGCGTTAATACGCGCGATCCACAGCTGACGGAACTGACGTTTACGCTGACGACGGTCACGGTATGCATATTGACCTGCTTTGGTTATCGCCTGAAAGGCTACGCGGTAAACACGTGAACGTGCACCATAATAACCTTTAGCCTGATCCAATACCTTCTTGTGACGCGCGCGCGCTACAACACCACGTTTTACTCGTGCCATAGTTCAGTCTCCCCTTACGCGTATGGCAGCATACGCTGCACTGATCTAGTATCACATTTCTCAACCAAGTGCATAGCGCGAAGCTGACGCTTACGCTTAGTACTCTTCTTGGTCAAGATATGACGCAGGTGAGACTGTTTATGTTTAAAACGGCCGGAGCCAGTTTTTTTGAAGCGCTTTGCAGCACCTCGGTTACTTTTCATCTTTGGCATTTTGCCACTCCGCATTGAGCGTTAATACATAGCAAAACAGGCGGACCTCTCGATCACTTGTAGGCCTGAGTTACTTCTTAATTGGCGCGAGTACCATTACCATTTGGCGACCTTCCACTCGATGAGGGAATGACTCCACTTGGCAAATCTCAACCAGGTCTTCTTTAATTCGGTTCAATAACTTGATACCGAGCTCCTGGTGGGCCATTTCACGACCACGAAAACGTAGTGTGACTTTGGCCTTGTCTCCCGCCTCAAGAAAACGAACCAGGTTGCGCAGTTTTACCTGGTAATCGCCTTCATCTGTGCCAGGTCGGAACTTAACTTCCTTAACCTGAATCTGTTTGGTTTTCTTACGCTGCTCTTTTTGTTCCTTGCTCTTCTCGTAGAGGAACTTACCGTAATCCATCACTCGACATACCGGCGGCTCTGCGTTTGGACTGATTTCCACCAAGTCCATGCCTGCGGCAGTTGAAGCTTCTAACGCTTCAGTGATAGTAACAACACCAAGAGGCTCACCTTCTACGCCTACGAGGCGTACTTCTGACAGAGTGATCTCTTCGTTCAAACGGTTTGCGGGCTTCTGTTGCAGCGGCCCTCTTCTTCCACCTTTGCCTTTAATGGCTATTCCTCCACGATATCTAATCTTTTCTCAGAAACGCTGGCCTTCAGCAGGTTGATGAAATCATCAATTGGCATCACTCCGAGATCTTTACCTCTGCGAGTTCTAACAGCCACTTGACCAGATTCCACCTCTTTGTCCCCTGCTACTAATAAATAAGGAACGCGTTTTAGAGTGTGCTCGCGGATTTTAAAGCCTATCTTCTCGTTTCTCAAGTCCGCATTTGCTCTAAAACCTTCAGATCTCAACTTTTTAACCACTTCATCGCAATAATCGCCCTGTTTATCAGTAATATTCATGACGACTGCTTGTGTTGGTGCCAACCAATCAGGGAAATAACCCGCGTAGTTTTCTGTCAAAATACCAATAAAGCGCTCAAGCGACCCCAAAATGGCACGGTGGATCATCACAGGTTCATGACGTTCACCATCTTCACCGATATATGATGCACCAAGACGTCCCGGCATAGAAAAATCGAGCTGGATGGTGCCACATTGCCAAGCGCGACCAAGACAGTCATACAAGGTAAACTCAATTTTCGGGCCATAGAAGGC
Organism: Corallincola luteus; assembly: GCF_004336975.1. Lineage (NCBI taxonomy): Bacteria > Pseudomonadati > Pseudomonadota > Gammaproteobacteria > Alteromonadales > Psychromonadaceae > Corallincola > Corallincola luteus. The sequence goes on along the minus strand of NZ_SJXE01000007.1, from coordinate 177,772 downwards.
GCCCTCGCCTGGCTGAACTTGATATTGAAGACCATTTGCCGCCAAGGCATCAGCCAAAGCTTGCTCTGACTTATCCCAAACCTCATCAGAGCCAACACGTTGCTCAGGACGCGTAGACAGTTTGACATCAATCTCATCGAAACCGAACGTTTTGTATGTATCAAACACCATCTCGATACACGCCGACACCTCTTGCTGAACTTGGTCCTCAGTACAAAATACGTGGGCATCATCCTGAGTGAATGAGCGAACTCGCATCAAACCATGTAATGATCCAGACGGCTCATTACGGTGCACCAATCCAAACTCGGCCATGCGATATGGCAGATCACGATACGACTTCAAACCTTGATTAAAGATCTGTAAGTGGCCAGGGCAGTTCATCGGCTTCACCGCATAATCGCGCTTCTCCGATTCTGTAGAGAAAATCATGTCACCATACTTATCCCAGTGACCTGACTTTTCCCACAACGTTACGTCCAGAATCAATGGCGCACGGATCTCTTCATAACCAAACTTCACCAGCTGGCCACGCATGAAATCTTCAAGATTTTTGAAAATGGTCCAGCCACCGGCGTGCCAAAACACCATCCCAGGCGCTTCTTCCTGCCAGTGGAACAGATCCAGCGCTTTACCGATCTTACGGTGGTCACGCTTTTCAGCTTCTTCTAAGCGTTTCAAATACGCTTTAAGCGCCTTTTTATCGGCCCACGCCGTGCCATAAACACGCTGCAACATTTTATTGTCGCTATTACCGCGCCAATAAGCACCGGCAACTTTTTGAACTTTAAAATGCTGGCAGAACTTCATGTTTGGTACATGAGGTCCACGACACATATCAACATACTCTTCATGATGATAAAGGCCAGGTTGTGAATCTTTTGGCACGTTTTCGTCTAAAATCTCGATTTTGTAACTTTCACCTCGAGCTTCAAACGTATCTCGCGCTTCCTGCCAACTGACGTTTTTCTTCACAACGTCGTAATTAGTTTTTGCCAGCTGTAGCATGCGTTTTTCCAACGCATCCAGATCGTCTTGGCTCAACGCATGGTCAAGATCAACGTCGTAATAAAAGCCATTGTCGATCACCGGCCCGATAGCCATTTTACAATTTGGCCATAACTGCTTAATGGCATGCCCTAATAAGTGCGCACAGGAGTGGCGAATGATCTCAACACCTTCGTCGTCTCGCGCCGTAATAATGCTGACTTCGGCGTCACTACTGATAACATCACAAGCATCCACCAGCTCACCATTAACACGGCCAGCAATGGTCGCCTTAGCTAAACCGGGACCAATATCCGCCGCGAGCTGCATAGTAGTTACGGGCGATTCGAAGACACGTTGACTTCCGTCAGGGAGAGTGATTACAGGCATTGATTAGAATCCTTATTTACAGTGGTGACCCACACCAAGGGCCACATGCAATTAAAAAACAAAAAACATCCCAAATGAGGATGCTTTTTGTGCTTAGACGAGATTGTCTTTAATAGCCGCCCACTATAAGAAAAGAGCGTAGCAAATGCAATTTGAACTATTACCATTTGCTTGGTTCTTAATGGGCTCTAACCAAACACAACCAGATATTAAAACGAGCGCCTTATGACGACCAATTCCGCCTCGAGCCAACAGAGCGAAAACTATGATGCTGTCATTTTTGATATGGATGGCGTCATCGTTGATTCGGAGCCCTTATGGCGGGCTGCAGAAGCACAAGCATTTCAATCGTACGGCGTGCCCATAACCGAAGATATGGCCTATCAAACCACGGGGTTGCGGATCGACGAAGTGGTGTCTTATTGGCAGCAACGCTTTACTTTCGACACCCCGTCCCAAGTGTTACAGGATGCCATTATGGATCGGGTGATTACGCAGATAGAACAAACAGCCAAACCAATGGCAGGCGTATTGCCGCTGATAGAACGCTTATCTGCAGGTGGATACCCATTGGCTATCTGCAGCTCTTCACCAATGCGACTGATTGACACTGTGGTGCAAAAATTTCAGATTAAAGATAAGTTCCAAGCGCTGATATCCGCGGAGCATCTAGCTCTAGGGAAACCGCACCCACAAGTCTACTTGGACGGCGCTGATGCATTAAATGTCGTTGCCACCCGATGCATCGCAATAGAGGACTCCCTCAACGGCGTCATCGCAGCCAAAGCGGCTCGAATGACAACCTTTGCCGTGCCTGAGCCAAGCCAAGCCTCACTGGTACAGTTCGCAATCGCAGATGCAAAATTCTCATCATTGGTTGAGCTGAATCAGGCAATCGAAGAGTGGCTTCCCCGACTTAAGGCATAAACAGTAAGAAACAGCCATACTGAAACAGGAATGACTTGAGCACGGGAGCGGCATCATGGATCCGCTACTAAAGCAACAAATTAAATGCCCCCACTGTGGTCATCACTATACCGCAGAAATAGACAGTACTGGCGGTGATGAAGACTACTATGAAGACTGTCCAGCCTGTTGTTGCAGTATTCATATCACGGTTGGCCATTCCTCTGCCGACGGCACAACCACGGTCGCAGTGGATGGTGACGACGAGCAGTTGTTTTAACGCTTTTGTGCCAAATAGGTTCCAAACGCGTCACTCGAGAATTATCGAGCGCTAAACGTTTTTGGTGTTCAACAGCATCCTTTCAACCGTATCAACGACAGCCTGCGTCTGAGCATCGATCTCCAAATTAACGCCGCTTGCAACAGGTTTACCACCTAAAGTGGTCAGCCGCAGCGTCTCCGGGATAATGTGCAACCAGAAACCTCTTTCCGTCAGCTTACCGACAGTAAGACTAATTCCGTCTACAGCTATATAGCCTTTTTCCAGCACATACTTGTGCCATTCAGGGGCGATACTAACTTCGATATCATATTGGTTTTCACACTCGCTCACTTGTTCAACAACGCCTTGGGTTTGGATATGCCCAGATAAAAGATGACCACCTATCTCGTCACCCCATTTTGCTGCTCGCTCAAAATTCACAAACGAACCAAGGGTTAGCTGAGCCAAATTAGAACGTTGCAGAGTTTCGTTGATCAGATCAAAGCTCACGGACTCACTATCAAAGCTAACCACAGTCAGGCAAACACCATTAATCGCGATGCTTGCACCAGTCGTAAGACGCTGTAAATAAGAGGTGTCCGGCGGCATAACCGTCAAACGGCTAATATTAGCTTTATGTTCAAAACTACTGACCCTTGCACTACACTGCACGATTCCTGTAAACATGCGCCTCCAAGAAGTTTTATTAGGTTAAGAATGAAAGTAATCAGCGCTAAGTTTACGCGCGAAATAAGGCAGATCCTACGCCTATGTCTGCCGATATTTGCCGCCAACCTCGCCACTACGGTCATGTCATTTATCGACACGACGATGGCAGGTACAGTGTCTCCGACAGATCTCGCAGCTGTTGCCGTCGCAACAAGCATCTGGCTACCAGTGCTATTGCTGGTTCAAGGCTTAATTATGGCGCTGTCACCTATCACTGCACACTACTATGGTGCACAAGCGCAACACAATATAGCCAATGCTGTTTGGCAAACAGGCTACCTTGGGCTGGCCATGGTTGCCATACTTCTGCTCTGCTCACCCGTAGTGCCAATCATTATTGAAAGCATGGTTGATGATCCCCATTTGGCTGAGCTTACTCTTGGCTACCTCAAAGGAATTGTCTGGTCGGCACCCGCATTTGTTGTATTCCAAGTACTACGAAACATGTCTGAGGGGATGGACTTTACGCGTCCCATCATGCTGATTGGGTTACTAGGACTGATCCTTAACGTGCCAGCGAACTATGTCTTTATCTACGGTAAGTTTGGTCTGCCAGCGCTTGGGGGGGCAGGCTGTGGTTGGGCAACGGCCATTGTTAACTGGTGCATGATGCTAGGGATGATGCTCTATGTTCGCAGACATCCGCACTACAAGAAAGTGTCATTAGTCGAAGTCATACCGGCACTGCACTGGCACCAGATCAGCAGCCTTTTAAGACTCGGCATTCCAATCTCATTAAGTCTGTTTTTTGAAGTCTCATTGTTTGCTGTGGTTGCTCTGCTGGTTGCCCCATTAGGAGCAGCTCATGTAGCCGGACATCAAGTAGCGATCAACTTTAGCTCGATGATATTTATGATCCCGCTGTCAATTGGCATGGCTGTCACGATACGTGTTGGTATAAATCTAGGCGCAAAACGATCCGAAGATGCGCTTTATTCCGTAAAAAGTGGCATCGCCTTTGGCCTACTAATAGCTTTAGTCACTGCCGTTGCGACTGTAGTCCTAAGAAACCTGATCGCAGATGTCTACACTGACGACAATCATGTCATTGACTTGGCAGCGTCCCTGTTGTTACTTGCCGCGATCTATCAATTACCGGATACAGTTCAAGCAATAGGCGCTGGTGCTCTGCGCGGTTATAAGGACAGTAAGGCGATATTTATCATCACACTCGCCGCCTATTGGGGCATAGGTTTACCGATCGGCTACATCTTGGGTATGACAGACATAATGGTACCTGCGATGGGGGCGAAAGGATTCTGGATCGGCTTTATTGCAGGCCTTAGCTCCGCGGCGATTTTGTTTGGCCTACGTCTGAATCAATATCGAGTTAAAAGCCATTGGCAAAAGCGATAGCAACAACCAAACTCATCTACCTTTTGTGCTGCAGCTTTTTGTTGTTGAGCTGCAGCAAAATTTCGCCCGCCGACGAGGCTCTTTATCAAAACCATATTCGCCTCAACCGGTTACTAGGAGATGAGCACCTAGAGCTAACCCCTCCCTTAATCTCCGCCGTTTCTCCCCTTCCATCCGCTGCGGACAAGACGCCCCCGTTAAAAGAGATCCGCTACAGCATGACAGAGATCTGGCAGTACAGAGAATGTGGCTTAACACTACGCATGGGAGAGCGAAATAGCATTTTAGGGAAAGTAATGACGGCGTCTCAACAACTGATTTATGAGACACAACTGCTCTCAACCTTGGAGCTATGCCTTAAACAGCAGCAAAGCAATGAGCAAATAAAATGGTTAAAAACGCTGAGACAAACCAAACAGCAACAGCTCGCCAGTGTATGGCAAAAGGTACTGTGGAGTGATCCAATAATTCGCGGCCTATTTAAACCGCCAAGCCAGCGTCACTTGCCCCGCCGCGGCCGCTCCACTGCTATCGAAGGTCTCTCCCGGCTAAACGAACAGATGCATCAAACACTAACGTTTGCCCAGCAACTAGATCAGTCTTTTGAACAAATACTGTACCAGCTCCAAGGCAATCACTATCTGGGGCAGCTAGCTATAGACAGCGAGAACACCCTTGCTTGGCTCGCCATCACCAATGCGTTATTACGAGTTAAGCTACCCGAAGTTACTTGTATAGACAACAAGCCAAGCCCCGCTGCGAAAAGGCTTAAGGGGTATTTGCGTGGTTACTATGCAACCACCGTACAACCAGTAGTCTCGCAATTATTACGAGAACTGCAGGAGGTGAAGCCGTTGCTACATCCGCTGTATGGTGACACTGACGTGAGCAACACCATAGGTTTATTGACCAGTGATGACGGTTACTATCAACGCATCAAAACAGCCGCTAAACACCAGCAGCAAACTTGGCAAAAGTTATTTCATCGCTGCGGGCTCAGCCTACAACCATAGAGTGTTGCAACTGTTTCACTTGATCACGTATACGCCCGGCCTCTTCAAATTCCAAATTTTTTGCATGTTCATACATCTTTGCTTCTAGTTCGGCGATCTGCTTCGCCAACTGAGCAGGATCTGCAGGTACATAACTCGCCTTTCGCTCGGCAATAGCCAACGCTTTATTCTGTTTTTTACCTGACTTCTGACCTAAATCCATGACGTCAGCAATTTTCTTATTAAGCCCGGTTGGGACAATGCCATTCTCAAGGTTATGTGCTTCCTGCTTAGCTCGACGGCGAGTCGTTTCATCAATCGCACGCTGCATAGAGCCGGTGATTTTGTCACCATACAAGATAGCTTTACCCCGAACATTACGTGCTGCACGCCCCATGGTTTGAATCAATGAGCGGTCGGAGCGCAAAAAGCCCTCTTTGTCGGCATCCAGAATGGCAACCAGAGACACTTCTGGCATATCCAACCCTTCTCGTAATAGGTTGATACCTACCAACACATCAAATTCACCCAAACGCAGATCCCTAATAATCTCTACCCGCTCAACGGTATCAATATCAGAATGCAAATAGCGCACGCGTATACCATGTTCGTCCAAATACTCCGACAGATCCTCCGCCATACGCTTGGTAAGTGTCGTTACCAATACACGCTCATTGAGCGCCACACGTTGATTTATTTCTGACATCAAATCGTCCACTTGTGTAGCCACTGGACGAACTTCGATTTCCGGATCCAACAAGCCCGTAGGACGAACAACTTGCTCAATCACATCACCGCCTGAACGCTCTAACTCATATTTTCCCGGCGTTGCCGAGACATAGATAGTTTGCGGTGCGATCGCCTCAAACTCTTCAAAGCGTAGCGGCCGGTTATCCAAGGCCGAAGGGAGACGAAAGCCAAACTCGACCAAGGTTTCTTTGCGGGAGCGGTCGCCCTTGTACATGGCTCCGATCTGCGGCACGGTCACATGGGATTCATCTAAAATAACTAGCCCATCTGCCGGTAGATAATCAATCAGCGTTGGTGGTGGCTCGCCCGGTGTGCGACCAGACAAATAACGTGAGTAATTCTCAATGCCGGAGCAATAGCCTAATTCGTTCATCATCTCGATGTCGAACATAGTACGCTGCGAAATGCGTTGCTCTTCAACCAGTTTATTGATCGATAGCAACTGCTCTCGTCGCTCTTTCAGTTCTAACTTTATCGATTCAGCGGCTTCCAGTATCCGTTCCCGCGGCGTCACGTAATGAGACTTAGGGTAGATGGTATAACGCTGTAACACTCGCTCCTGCGCGCCAGTCAAAGGATCAAATTCGACTAAGCGCTCAATCTCTTCATCAAACAATTCGACTCTGATTGCATTTCTATCTGACTCGGCCGGAAAAATATCAATCACATCTCCCCTCACCCGATAATTAGCACGCTGGAACTCAACGTCATTGCGAGTGTATTGCAGCTCCGCCAAACGGCGTAGGATCGCGCGTTGATCAATCATGTCGCCAACACGAAGGTGCAATAGCATTTTTAAGTAAGCGTCCGGATCGCCAAGGCCATAAATGGCGGACACAGAGGCCACCAAAATAACATCTCGACGCTCCATCAGTGCTTTAGTTGCAGATAGACGCATCTGCTCAATATGAGCATTAACGGCCGCATCTTTTTCGATGAAGGTATCCGTGGTCGGCACGTAGGCTTCGGGCTGATAGTAATCGTAATAAGAAACAAAATACTCAACAGCGTTGTTAGGGAAAAACTCTTTCATTTCTCCATAAAGCTGCGCCGCCAATGTCTTATTGTGAGCCATGATTAAAGTTGGCCGGTTTAGCTCAGCGATCACATTCGCCATGGTAAAGGTTTTACCTGAACCCGTTACTCCCAATAAGGTCTGGTGCGCTAATCCCGCCTCCAAACCATCAATCAACTTTTCGATTGCCTGCGGCTGATCACCGGCCGGTGCAAATTGGGAATGGAGCTTAAAAGGCTTACTCATTACGCCTCCTGCAGATGTAAATTAAGCTGTTTGCGAAACCAACAGAAAGCAATCACCCCGGTCAATATGGTACCGACCAAACCACCGAGAAACAGGCCTTGGATACCAAACCACTGCCCCCCCAAATAAGCCAAAGGCACAAAGAAGAGGAAGAAGCGCGCAAAACTAAGTAACAGTGCTCGGTGAGGTTGATGGAGCGCATTAAAGCTGGAGTTTGTCAAAATCGTCACGCCTTGAAAACCATACCCAAATGGAAGGATTAAGATAAACAACATAATGATATCGGCAACAGATTCATCCTGACTAAACGCGCTAGCGATGAAGCCACCTGTAGCCAACAAAAGAAGGTAAACAACCCCTTGCCAAATCATTACAAACTTAATCGCCAACAAGTAAGCTTCTCGGACTCGGAGCCAGTTACCTGCACCATGATTTTGGCTCACTAGCGGTGGCAATGACATAGACAAGGCCAACACCACTAGGCTGGCAATTGACTCTAGACGAGTACCAACGCCGTACGCAGCCACCGCAGCAGCACCGTAACTTGCAACCATAGCTGTCATGACGGCCATAGCCAACGGCGTGAGCATATTTGCACCTGCCGCAGGCAAAGCAATATTCAAAATGCGTTGCCAAGCTTGGAGGAGTCCGGCAGACGGAAACCAATTAATTAAACCGTGACGATTTGCTAGTACGGTGATGATAATGACAGAGCCGATAAAAAATGAAATGACACTGGCTAACGCCGCCCCGCTGATCCCCATCTCTGGGAATGGCCCAATACCAAATATCAACAGTGGATCTAACACCGCATTGATCGCACCACCAAGCGCCATGTAAAGGCTCGGTAGCTTAGTTTCCCCGTTAGCTCTAAATACAGCATTACCGACCATAGGCAAGGCCAAGAACACACTACCTAAAAGCCATAAGTTCATATACTCCATGACTAAGCGTATCTGCGCGTCAGAAGCGCCTAGAAGTGAAAAGATCTCATCAGCAAGCAAAAAGGTCACTAAAGATAAGCTTGCAACCAACAAGGCGGTTAAATAGATCGCGGCCGTACCATGGGCTTTGGCCTCTTCTGATTTTCCCTGACCCGCAAATCGCCCGAGCACTGCTGAAGTACCAATGCCTAAGCCAATCACCATACTGATAATTGAAAAGGTCACTGGGAAGGTAAAGCTAATTGCCGCTAATGGCTCAGTCCCCAACAAGCTAATGAAAAAAGTGTCCACCAAATTAAAACTCATCAGCATCACCATCCCCAGGCAAATGGGTAAAGTCATACGTTTTAAGGTTGGTGCTATAGGGGATGAGAGCAGATTTTGCATTCAGAAGGCCAAACAAATCAGGGGTTATGAATATACATGGTTTAACTGCTCGGATCACCCATCTCATCTGCTACAGAACAAAATCAAAAGGCAACAAATCATGACAAAAAGATGAATAAATTTAAGGTTCGCAAATCATTAACGGACAAACACCTAAAAAGATCACTATTTACCAGAGTATATGAATCTTTAAAGAATATTGGGCTGAGCGCAGGCGATGAGCAAACTAAACTTGATCTAGCGCCTTATTTTCTCATTTTCACTACAATCTTTAGCCTAAAAGCCCTTGACATGAGAAAGCTCACACAATCTAGACTATGGAACGAAAAATGCAAAAAAATCTCTTGTTTTTTTATTGTTTTAAGAAAGTAATGCACAGCGACAATGTAACAACAAGAAGCTGTACAACTTTTAACCACTGCGTTTATCTAACGAACAAATGGTTTAAAAAACAATTTAAAATCAATGCGTTAAAACCATCTGGCAATAGTGACGAATCGGCAATTCGAAACGTAACAATGCGGCCTCTAGGCATGTGTAACATAGCTATCAACACACTTATCCACAGTTTTGGTGGATAACTGACTTCAGCCCAGAAACGACGCGGCCTGCAGCCAAATTGCCCTAATTTTGTGCAAATGTAGCCAACCTCTCTGAGGCACCGACAGGACGCGGGTTTGCGCAAAAAAGCCTTTAAAAATAGCTGTAAAATGTGACAATTCGATGAAGCATCGACAAACACTTCCCTAAGCAACTTTAAAAGAAGTTTACAGCGCGTTTTCTAGCGCAATATGATTAGGGAATGTAAAAAAATCCGCCACTTATTGTTTTGCCAACCAAGTTCTAGCCAACAAACCGGCCGAAGTTGTTACCCCCATATCCTTTGAGACAACAATGCCTGCAGAATCTATCGTGTAATAGGTAGGGAAAGCAGTGATTTTATATGCATTAGCCATCGCCCTGTCACCTAAAACCACTGGTATAGTTAAATCATGTTGAGCAATGAACTCATCGACTTCCGTCGTTGACTGATAGTCCAAAGCTACCGCAATGACATTCAGATTTGGATTACTCAGCTTAAGATCATCTACCGCATCGATACTGAAGTGGCATACGCCACACCAGGGGGCAAAAAAATAGAGCAACGTTGGACGCCCTCGTAACGAATCACTAGAAACAACCTCCTGCTCCAGCGTAACAAGCTCAAAGGCGGGAAGCGTTTCTCCCACGTCGAGCAGCTTCTGCGTATACAGCCACTGAACAACCCACCATACCAAGACAAAGAACAGGAGTTGAAACACCCATGCGCGACAGCGCTCCCAAATAGCCAATGTGCTCTCCAGACAAAATATCTAATAGTTGAAATAGAGACCGCTAAAAGAGTGATCCTCTTTCGCTCACTTTAATCGCCTGCGCAGCCGTGGCAAAAACAGAAACGAAAAAGGCCACCCTTAAGGTGACCTCTCAGAGATTAGCGCTCCGGAAATTACCAGCCAGCAATCTCTCTTAGTGCCGCACCGATATCAGCAAGACTACGTACTGTTTTAACGCCAGCGTCTTCAAGGGCAGAAAATTTCTCGTCTGCTGTTCCTTTCCCGCCTGCAATGATGGCACCAGCATGGCCCATACGTTTGCCTGCAGGCGCTGTAACACCAGCAATATAGGAAACGACTGGCTTAGTCACGTTAGCCTTAATAAAGGCCGCTGCTTCTTCTTCTGCTGTACCACCAATCTCACCAATCATCACGATAGCTTCAGTTTGAGGATCTTTCTCAAACATAGCCAAAACATCAATGAAGTTTGTGCCAGGGATAGGGTCACCACCGATACCTACACAAGTTGACTGACCAAAGCCTTCATCGGTTGTTTGTTTAACCGCTTCATAGGTCAACGTTCCTGAGCGGGAAACAATACCCACCTTACCCGGCTTATGAATATGACCAGGCATGATGCCGATCTTAGATTCACCCGGTGTAATGACGCCTGGGCAGTTAGGTCCAATCATGCGTACGCCAGATTGGTCAAGCTTGATCTTCACTTCCAGCATATCCAATGTTGGTATACCTTCAGTAATAGTGACAATCAGCTTAATACCAGCGTCAATTGCTTCAAGGATCGCATCTTTACAAAAAGGAGCTGGTACATAAATAACTGACGCTGTTGCGCCAGTCGCTGCCACAGCCTCGCTGACGGTATTAAATACAGGAAGGCCTAAATGCGTCTGTCCGCCTTTACCTGGGCTTACGCCACCGACCATCTGCGTACCATACTCGATGGCCTGCTCCGAGTGGAAAGTACCCTGACCACCGGTAAAACCTTGGCAGATAACCTTAGTATCTTTATTAATCAAAACACTCATTGGTTAGCCTCCGCTGCTTTAACCACTTGCTGAGCTGCGTCAGTCAGGCTAGTTGCTGCAATAATGTTTAATCCAGAATCAGCCAATTTCTTAGCACCTAACTCTGCATTGTTGCCCTCTAAACGAACCACTACTGGCACTTCGACACCCACTTCTTCTACTGCGCCAATGATGCCATCCGCAATCAAGTCACAACGAACGATGCCACCAAAAATATTCACCAAGACAGCTTTTACATTGTCGTCAGACAGAATAATTTTGAATGCTTCAACCACGCGATCTTTCGTTGCACCACCACCAACATCGAGGAAGTTAGCTGGCTCACCACCATGCAGGTTTACAATGTCCATCGTCGCCATTGCCAAGCCCGCACCATTGACCATACAACCAATGCTGCCATCAAGCGCTACGTAGTTCAGTTCCCATTGGGCTGCATGCGCTTCACGAGCATCTTCCTGCGACGGATCATGCATCTCTTGCAGTTTAGGCTGGCGATACATAGCGTTGCTATCGATATTGATCTTGCCATCTAAGCAATGCAGATCACCCTGTTTAGTGATAACTAGCGGGTTGATCTCCAACAGGGCAAAATCATAATCGGTGAACATTTTACCCAGACCCATAAAGATCTTGGTGAACTGGCGTATCTGTTGTCCCTCAAGGCCCAATTTAAAAGCCAAATCACGCGCTTGATAAGCTTGCGGGCCAACCAAAGGATCAATCATTGCTTTATGAATGAGTTCAGGTGTTTCTTCCGCTACCTTTTCAATTTCTACGCCACCTTCAGTTGATGCCATAAAAACAACACGCTGCGTGGCTCGGTCAACGACGGCACCCAGGTAGAGCTCTTGGTCGATATCAGAGCATGATTCAACCAAAATCTTAGTAACAGGCTGACCTTTTTCGTCAGTTTGATAAGTGACCAAATTCTTACCTAACCACTCTTGGGCAAAGGCCTTAATTTCGTCTTTCTTCTTCGCCAGTTTTACACCGCCCGCTTTTCCGCGACCGCCGGCGTGTACCTGACATTTTACTACCCACATGTCACCGCCGATTCGATCAGCAGCTTCAACGGCTGCTTGCGGTGTATCTACCGCGAAACCTTCGGAGACAGGCAGTCCATATTCGGCAAACAGTTGTTTTGCCTGATACTCATGCAAGTTCATTGGACATTATCCAGTTTGAATGATGGGAACATAGCCTGGGCATTTATATGCCCTCAGCTCTTTATTGACCCCGCTAAAGCGGGGCAAACTTAAATTTAGAGATCCAACAGAAGACGTGTTGGGTCTTCTAATAGTTCTTTAATCGTCACCAAGAAGCCAACCGACTCCTTGCCATCGATAATTCGATGATCGTACGACAGCGCCAGATACATCATAGGTAAAATCTCTACCTTGCCATCAACGGCCATAGGGCGTGGCTGGATCTTATGCATCCCCAGGATCGCACTTTGCGGCGGGTTGATGATTGGCGTCGACATTAGTGAGCCGAACACACCACCGTTAGTGATGGTAAAGTTGCCACCCATAATCTCATCAACAGTCAACTTACCATCACGCCCTTTAAGCGCCAGCTGCTTAATGGCGTCCTCAGTTTGTGCTAACGACAGCGTATCAGCATCTTTTAGTACTGGCGTCACCAAGCCGCGGGGCGTTGATACTGCAATACTGATATCAAAATAGTTGTGATAAACCAGATCATCACCATCAAGGGATGCATTTACTTCTGGATAACGCTTCAATGCTTCGGTCACAGCCTTCACATAGAAAGACATAAAGCCCAAGCGAATACCGTGCTTCTTTTCAAACTGCTCTTGATACTGCTTACGGATATCCATGATTGGCTTCATGTTAACTTCATTGAAGGTTGTCAACATGGCTGTAGACTGCTTTGCTTCAAGCAGACGTTCGGCAATACGCTTACGCAAACGAGTCATCGGTACGCGTTTTTCGCTGCGCCCAGTTGCAACTGCAGCTACGGCAGCACCTGCTGGGGCCGGCGCTTTTGCGGCATAGGCGTCGACATCTTCTTTAGTGATGCGACCGCCCTTACCTGTGCCCTTAATTTCCGCGATGGCATGCGCTTCAGTGATACCTTTCTCACCCAAGATACGGCGAACCGAAGGACTCAAGACATCATTTGAAGCAGCTTCAGCGGCCTCACTGGCTGCCGGTGCCTGTGCTGCTTGAGCTGGAGCCACTTCCTGTCCTGCGACTGCACCCGCCTTGAACTTAGCAATCACTTGCTCTGCCAACACAGTGTCACCTTCGGGATGGATGATCTCTACCAAGGTACCGTCTTCAGGCGCTACTACTTCGAGAACAACTTTATCAGTCTCGATATCAACGATATTTTCGTCACGAGCAATTGCCTCTCCAGGTTGTTTATGCCAGGTCGCAACTGTGGCATCAGCAACTGATTCAGGGAGTACCGGGACTTTAATCTCGATTGTCATTTTTATTCGTTCCTTCCTAGCAATTAGCTATCAATCATCAGTGCGTCGTTCACTAACGCCTGTTGTTGAGCAATATGTACAGAGGCGTAACCCACCGCCGGTGCTGCCGATGCTTCGCGCCCGGCGTATACCAAAGAGGCTCCTTTCGGAATAGCAGTCCAGAAATGGTGCTGACTACAATACCAAGCACCTTGGTTCTGAGGTTCTTCCTGACACCAAACGAAGTCTTTAACATGCTGATAGTCTTTAAAAATTTCAGCCAGACATTCATGAGGGAAAGGATAGAGCTGCTCGATTCGGATGATGGCAATATTATTAATCTCGGACTTACGTCGTTGTTCAGCCAGATCGTAATACACCTTGCCAGAGCACAATACGACACGCTCTACGTTTTTCGGATCGATATCCTCAACTTCACGTATCGCATTGTGGAAACGCCCGTTTGACAGCTCATCTAAAGAAGAGCTAGCTGCAGGCAAACGCAGCAACGACTTAGGTGACATGACGATTAGTGGCCGGCGCATCTTACGAAGCACCTGACGCCGAAGCATATGAAATACCTGCGCAGGAGTCGACGGTACACACACCTGCATATTATGGTCAGCACACAGCTGCAGAAAACGCTCCAACCTTGCAGAGGAGTGCTCTGGCCCCTGTCCTTCATAACCATGAGGCAACAGCAGAGTCAGGCCACATAGACGTCCCCATTTTTGCTCACCGGAACTTAAGAACTGGTCTATAACGACCTGTGCGCCGTTGGCAAAATCACCAAATTGCGCTTCCCATATCGTCAAGCCACGAGGCTCAGCAGTGGTATAACCATACTCAAATGCAAGTACCGCTTCTTCCGACAATACCGAATCGAATACTTCGAACTTACCCTGCTTCTCATGTAGGTGTTTCAACGGAATGAGCGCCGTTGCATCTTGCTGACTGTGTAACACTGCGTGCCGATGAAAGAAGGTTCCACGGCCGCTATCTTGCCCGGTTAAACGAATATCATAACCTTCATCCAGCAGCGTGGCGTAAGCTAAGGTTTCTGCAGCGCCCCAATCAAGCGCACGTTCACCATTAATCATGGCTAAACGATCATTATAGATTTTGGCAACGCGGGATTGCAGTTTATGACCTTCGGGGTAACTGCACATCAGCGCGCCCAAATGCTGTAATCGTTCTACTGAAGCAGTAGAGTCATAATTCGCATCCCAATCATGGCCAAGGTATGGCGTCCAATCGACAGAGTGTGACTCCATCGGCCGCCACTCTTTAACCATGCACTCGCCCTGGTCCAGCGACTCACGATAATCATTGTTGATTTGTGAGACTTCGCTCTGCTCCAAAGTACCCTCAGCCATCAAACGGTCAGCGTAGTGCTTACGCGGCGTCGGATGTTTGCGGATCTTTTGGTACATTAACGGCTGAGTAGCATTAGGTTCATCCGCTTCATTATGGCCATGACGGCGATAACAGATGAGGTCGATTAACACATCACGTTTAAAGGTATTACGAAAATCCAGCGCCAGTTTGGTCACTTCGACCACCGCTTCAACGTCATCAGCATTAACGTGGAAAATAGGCGCCTGCACCATCTTAGCGATATCGGTACAATATTGTGTTGAACGGGTATCTTCTTGATTAGACGTAGTAAAACCAACCTGATTGTTGATCACGATACGCACGGTACCGCCAACCTTAAACGCCCGCGCTTGGGACATATTAAAGGTTTCTTGCACGACACCCTGCCCGGCTATCGCCGAATCGCCATGCAAAGTAATAGGCAGCACAGTATTAGTATCAGGGTTACCACGGCGGTCTAAACGTGCCCGAACCGAGCCCAATACCACAGGATTTACAATTTCCAGGTGCGACGGGTTAAAAGCTAAGGCTAAATGAACCTTACCCCCTTCCGTTTCGAAGTCGGATGAGAACCCCTGATGATATTTGACGTCACCAGACCCCCAACCACCTGAATGCTTCCCGGCAAACTCATCAAATAATTCGCCCGTTTTCTTGCCTAACACGTTTACTAAAACGTTAAGTCGGCCACGGTGCGCCATACCGACAACCACTTCCTTCGCACCGTTTTCACCGGCATGATGGATCAACGCTTTAAGCATCGGAATAAGTGCATCACCACCTTCCAATGAGAAACGTTTAGCGCCAGGAAACTTAGCACCTAGGTACTTTTCTAATCCCTCGGCTGCGGTCAAGCCAGCAAGAAACTCAAGCTTATCTTCTTTTGAAAAATGAACCGCTGCATGCTTCGGCTCTAAACGGCTTTGGATCCAGCGCTTCTCTTCTGTCGAAGTGATATGCATATATTCTGCACCGATAGAACCACAATAGGTCTGCTTCAGTGCATCAATAAGCTCTCCAAGGGGCATGGTTTCCCTACCACCTTGGTATGAACCAACATTAAACTCGCGCTCAAAATCGTCACCTTCAAGATTATGAAAACTCGGATCAAGATCAAGGACTCGTTCTTGGCGCCATAACCCTAAGGGATCTAGGTTTGCGTGTTGATGACCGCGAAAACGGAACGCGTTGATGAGCTGCAGGACTTTAACCTGCTTTGCATCTAGCTCCGGATCTGAGACTTGCCCGCCACCGCGGTTGCCCTCTTTAGCTAACGTCCGAAAATACTCGCGTATCTTAATGTGTGACTGTTCTGTCGATTCAGGCTTAACTATCGGCAACTTATCGAAAATACGTCGCCACTCTATATCAACAGAATCAGGATCTTCTAAGTAGGCTTCATACAGCGGCTCTATATAGGCTGCATTGGCTCCAGCAAAGTGGCTGGACTCCCACCACGCCTGCATTGCGACTTCTTCCATCTCTTGTTTTCTCACCCCTGGCCG
The DNA here is from genome assembly GCF_004336975.1 of Corallincola luteus. NCBI lineage: Bacteria > Pseudomonadati > Pseudomonadota > Gammaproteobacteria > Alteromonadales > Psychromonadaceae > Corallincola > Corallincola luteus. The sequence goes on along the minus strand of NZ_SJXE01000007.1, from coordinate 161,130 downwards.
GTGGTGTAACTCTCAAAAAAATAGCCATTCGTAACCGAATAGCTATTTAGTCGTACGTAAACCAAGCACAAATGCCTGACGTCTTAACTACTAAACAGCCCGCTGTAAAAGCATCGACTTAATATGGCCGATAGCTTTCGTTGGGTTTAATCCCTTAGGACAGACACTGACACAATTCATAATGCCATGGCAACGAAATACACTAAATGCATCGTCTAATTCTGACAGACGTTCATCTGTGGCAGTGTCACGACTATCAGCAAGGAAGCGATACGCCTGTAACAAACCTGCTGGACCGACAAATTTATCGGGATTCCACCAGAACGATGGGCATGACGTTGAACAACATGCACAGAGAATACATTCATATAAGCCATCGAGCTTGGCACGCTCTTCCGGGCTCTGCAGGTGTTCGCGTGCTGGCGGCTGTTTACCATCGTTAATCAGGTACGGTTTGATACGTTCATAGTTTTCATAGAACTGAGCCATATCAACCACCAGATCACGAACAACAGGCAATCCTGGTAGCGGCCGAAGAATCACTTTGCCGCCGACTAACAGATCTGACAGTGGGGTAATACAAGCTAAGCCGTTCTTACCATTCATATTGACACCGTCGGAACCGCAAACGCCTTCACGACAGCTCCGTCTAAATGCCAATGTCGGATCTTGCTCCTTCAGCAAGATCAAAGCGTCCAACACCATCATGTCTGAGCCTTCAGGCACTTCAAGTGTGTAATCCTTCATGCTTGGCGCGTTATCTACGTCCGGGTTGTAACGGTATAGCGAAAATACGACTTTCATTACTGCGATACTCCCTTAGTATGTACGAGCTTTTGGCGGAAACGCATCACGCAGCTTAGGCGTCATATTGACATCTCGCTTAAGCATCTCTTCTGACTCAGGCATATAGAGGGTGTGGCACAGCCAGTTACCATCATCTCGTTCAAGATAATCTTCACGGCTATGTGCGCCACGGCTTTCCGTTCTGAAATTGGCAGATTTAGCTGTGGCGTAAGCTGTTTCCATCAAGTTATCCAACTCCATGCATTCAATTCGCTGGGTGTTGAACTGCTGGCTCGTATCATCAAGTCGCGCATTAGCTAAACGCTCGCGTATCTCACCCAACTCTTTCATGCCTTCAGCCATCGCGTTGCCTTCCCTGAACACTGAGAAATTCAACTGCATACATTGCTGTAGGTCTTTACGAATTTGCACCGGATCTTCACCCTGCTGGGTGCTGTTCCAGCGATTCATACGCGCTAAGCTGGCTTCCAAGTCTGACTCAGAGGCATCACGGGATTCGCTCATGGCATCAAGCGCTTCACCCAAGTGTTTACCTGCCGCACGACCAAACACCACCAAATCCAATAGTGAATTGCCACCAAGGCGGTTTGCCCCATGAACCGATACGCAAGCGATCTCGCCGACAGCGAACAAACCAACTACAGGCTTCTCGTTACCCTGCGCATCGACAGTGATCGCCTGGCCACTCACCTGAGTAGGTATACCACCCATCATGTAATGACAGGTTGGGATCACTGGGATCGGCTCTTTCACGGGATCAACATGGGCAAAGGTGCGTGATAACTCGCAAATGCCAGGCAAACGGGACTCAAGTACCTCTTCGCCCAAATGGTCGAGTTTCAATTTAGCATGCGGGCCCCAAGGGCCATCGCAACCGCGCCCTTCTCGGATCTCCGTCATAATCGAACGCGCAACAACGTCACGGCCAGCCAAATCTTTGGCATTTGGCGCATAGCGTTCCATAAAGCGTTCGCCATCTTTATTTAGTAGATAGCCACCTTCACCGCGACACCCTTCAGTCACCAACACACCCGCGCCAGCGATACCTGTGGGATGAAACTGCCACATCTCCATATCTTGAACCGGAACCCCGGCACGCAGAGCCATACCAACGCCATCACCAGTATTAATATGCGCATTAGTGGTTGAAGCATAAATCCGACCAGCACCACCAGTGGCTAATACCGTCGCCTTACTTTTGAAATAGACAACCTGTCCTGAATCGATATCAATGGCGGTACAACCAACAATGTGCCCATCTTGATTCTTAACCAAATCCAGTGCGTACCACTCACTAAACACCTTGGTCTTGTTCTTAATGTTCTGTTGATAAAGGAGGTGCAATAAAGCATGACCAGTTCGGTCAGCGGCAGCGGCCGTGCGTGCGGCCTGTTCGCCCCCAAATGCTTTTGATTGGCCACCGAATGGGCGTTGATAAATACGACCATTTTCAAAGCGAGAAAAAGGCAGTCCCATCTTTTCTAATTCAATGATCGCCTCTGGGCCGGTTTTACACATGTACTCAATGGCGTCCTGATCACCGATATAATCGGAACCTTTTACCGTGTCATACATATGCCATTGCCAATCGTCATCGTGGGCATTACCCAACGCAACGGTGATGCCACCTTGAGCAGAGACCGTATGTGAACGAGTAGGAAAGACTTTGGAGAGTAAAGCGCAAGACTTGCCCTCTTCAGAAATTTGCAGTGCGGCGCGCATACCGGCACCACCGGCGCCGATGACGACGGCATCGAATTCAAATGTTGGAATGCTCACTTGACCCCCCAGAGAATAAACAGACCTGCGGCGACGTAAGCAACTGCAGTTAAATTAATGAAGAACTGTAATGCGGCACGCAGCGCCGAGCACTTTATGTAATCAGTTAACACTTGCCACATTCCGATCCAGCAGTGCACAAGCAGACCGATTAATGCGAGAAAAGTGAAAACCTTCATGGCTAATGTGCTGAACAAGCCGTGCCATACGCCGTAGGTCATCTCTGGTGTAAAAAGAGCAAAACCGACAATAAAAATTGAATAGAGAGCTAAAACAATCGCCGACGCACGTAACAAGACAAAGTCATGCACGCCACTTCGGCCTAACATAGCAGCATTAGTTACCATACCCATACCCCCGCCAAAACAGACAGAACAGCGGTGAGCGCAAAACCTACATGGGCAGAGCGAATACCACTTTCGAGTTCTTCAAAATATCCAAGATCCTGTAATAAGTGACGAATGCCACCGACAAAGTGATATGCCAGCGCTGTCAGGATGCCCCACAGGACAAAACCAACAAACCAGCCATCAATCATCGCCTTTACTTCATTAAATCCGGATTCTGAGGTAAGAGAAATATTTAGTAGCCAAAGTAGAATAGCAATTGCAACAAACATAATGACGCCACTGACGCGGTGCAATATCGACGCAATGGCCGTCGCTGGAAAGCGAATTGTTGCTAGGTCTAAATTAACGGGTCTTTGTTTTTTCACATCCGACTCACTCGGCCCTTAAGAGCCTCTATTTATTTTTTTAATGTCGTATTTTTTTACGCCCTAACCATCATATTACTTTCGGGATATAAAGTTATTACCCCAAAAATGATATGCGGATCACATTTTAGACAAACAGTTGTTTGAAAAGCACCATTTTGGCGCGCCAAAGCCGCATTCTGCCTACGTTTGAGGGCGTAGTGTGGGCAGTATATCCACGACATTTTTTTATTACAATTCTTTAAATTTTGATTTGTATCAGGGAGAATTCTATTCACCTCTGAAATAGATCTTTGTTTCAAGAGATGTTGTAATCAGGTACTAACTTGTAAAAATGATAAATTATGCATCCAAGACGGGATTTAATGCATAGATAATTGACAGCTGCCCTATGCAGCGGTTAATAATACTGCGCTTAATTTTGGGAGCATCATACAATTCCAATAAGGAGAATCCTGAAATGACGGAGAAGAAAGCAGTTCTTCACGTCGGTGGCCAGGAGATAGAACTCCCCGTGCTTTCCGGTACCGCGGGCCATGACGTAATAGATATCAGAACCCTCGGCAAATATGGTTATTTCACATTTGACCCAGGTTTTCTTTCGACCGCATCGTGCGAGTCTACGATCACCTTCATCAACGGTAGTAAGGGCATCCTGCAACACCGCGGTTATGCTATCGACGATTTAGCGAACAACGCTAGCTATCTCGAAGTATGCTATCTGCTGTTGTACGGCGAATTGCCCAATGCAACGCAATATGCAGAATTTAGCCGTATTGTTTCCGAACACACGATGCTGAATGAACAACTCACACGATGCTTGCAGGGCTTCCGCCGAGATGCGCACCCGATGGCTATCATGTGTGGCATGGTTGGTACCATGTCAGCCTTCTATCACGACTCATTGGACATCACCAATGAACGTCATCGTGAGATCGCAGCCTACCGACTGATATCTAAAATGCCAACAATCGCCGCAATGTGCTTTAAGTACAATGTCGGTCAGCCATTCATGTACCCTAGAAATGACCTCGGCTACGCAGAGAATTTCCTTTACATGATGTTCGCTACACCGTGTGCAGAATACACACCAGATCCTATCGTTGCTAAAGCGATGGATCGAATATTTACCCTGCATGCTGATCACGAGCAGAACGCTTCAACATCGACCGTTCGCTTGGCCGGCTCCTCTGGTGCTAATCCGTTCGCTTGTATCGCGGCAGGTATTGCTTCTCTATGGGGCCCAGCTCATGGTGGCGCCAATGAAGCTTGCCTCAACATGCTTGAAGAGATCGGTAATGTTGACCGCATTCCTGAGTTTATCGAACGCGCGAAGGATAAAGATGATTCTTTCCGCTTGATGGGCTTTGGTCACCGTGTTTACAAGAACCATGATCCACGAGCAACTGTGATGCGCGAAACCTGTCACGAAGTTCTCGATAAGTTAAAGATCAAAGATCCTCTGCTTGATGTAGCGATGGAGCTTGAGCGGATCGCGCTGGAAGATGAATACTTCGTTTCGAAGAAACTCTACCCTAACGTAGATTTCTACTCTGGTATTATCTTGAAAGCGATTGGCATTCCGACCAATATGTTCACAGTAATTTTTGCGCTGTCACGCACGGTTGGTTGGATAGCTCACTGGAATGAAATGATGAGTGACGCAGGCCAGAAGATCGGCCGTCCACGCCAGCTATATATCGGTGAAATAGATAAAGGATTCAAATCAACAGAAGAACGTTGATTGGTCTTGCTCAAAGATTAAAAAAGGCAGCTTCGGCTGCCTTTTTTGTCTAAAAAAACCAGTGATGGTTAACCGATCCAACTGAGGTAGACCCCAGCCAAAATAGCAACAACAGCCACAGAGCTACGACGCCAACACCAATGGGAGCAATGCAGAACTCTTTGCTGCACGCGATAGCAGTTGGCTAACACCAAAGCAGGCAACGACATCGCCAGCAAAATAATAATCCGCAAACAAAACACAATGCAGGTCAGCAAACAAGAAAGATAAAAAGCAAGCTGAAAACGATTTGGATCACTCACCCCAAACAACTGCAGGTCCTTGACAAAACCGAACAACATTCCAGGATGAAGGTCGACCATCCAATCCAACAATAGCAGTGGCCAAGGCAACAGAATGCACACCATCAACAGTGGCTTACCGGAAAAAAATTCTTTCTTAAATTCACCCGGAAATTGTAGAGACGCCCAGAGAATACAAATAGTAATAGTTAAAACAACATAGGCCGTAGAAGGTATAACATGGGCCGAAATTGCCCCCAACAGTACCGAAAGCAGTATGAAAGCTAGAAAACCAATAAAAATCTTTCCATACTGCAGGCTTCTGCGAACACGCATCAACTCTTCACTCTTCCAACACAGCATTTTCCCTCGCGTCAGAGAGTCAAAATAGCGCCTGCCGGAATGATTTCTTAATGCAACTTGTTTGGCCAATACCACTACGCCCACAACCGTTAACAACATTCCGGTAATCGCTTCAACCATATTTTATTCCTAAAACAATATAAATATCTGACAGCTAGCTTTGCTGTTCTGCTATCGATATAGCAAAACCGCAACCTGCGACGCCCTATTCAGGAACACCAAAAAAGGTGATCTACGTCACTATGCCTTGATTTGGCTCATCGGTCTACTATTGGTTAAAAAATGACTCATAAACAGATAGTCGCCGTGCTATACCGACAACTGACTTGCCGGATATTGACTGAATAGTTAGGGTAAGCAAGCTGTGAAGTTATAAAACAACTGAATAGATAGCTAAAGACTAACTGAATATATTACGCAGCTTGTGGCAACGTTTGATGTTATCCCGTCATCTCAGCTTCAGTCGCGGTGCGCGCCTCACTTTCTAACAACACGGGTATGCCATCATCAATAGCAAACACCAGCTTATCAAACCGGCAAAGTAGCGCGTCTTTGTTTGGAGTAAATAGCAGCTTTCCCTTACAACAAGGGCAAGCGATTATTTCTAATAATTTCTTATCTTTTAACATGGTTAACTCTGTCTTCCTGGTTAATCCTATCGCACAACTGCGACAAAAAATGATCTGGTAGCTGCGCAGAGATGGGTAAATACCACAAATTTACGTGACCGTTGCTTTGACATTTAACTGCGTCCTTTTCAGTGACCAGCAAACAAGCCGCCTCCCCCTGAAGTTGAAGCAGCAATTGCGGATTGAATCCACAGTGATCTGCTAGTGGTGTCTCTTTGACTACATTGCCGCCGAGCTGAGTCACCAATGAGAAAAACCTTTGTGGATTTCCTATGCCTGCCGCTAAAGCGAGTGAGCCCAACTGCTCGATTGGTACTAGCTCTGCTTCACCGTCAACAGGTGCGGGGGGATCAGGTTCTAGTAACATCTGGTAGCGCCCCTTTGCTTCGGTACCCAACTCACCACCATTTTGAATAATAAAATCCACTTCCGATAGACGCCGACACGTTTCCCGTAAAGGGCCAGCAGGCAACAACAAACCATTACCCAATTGCCTGTCACCATCTATCACAGCGATCTCAATGTGCCGCCCCATACGGTAATGCTGAAGCCCATCATCACTGATAACCAGGTCGACGTCTGCACTGTGCAGCAGCAATTCTATCGCTGCCAACCGATCTGCACCAACGACCACTGGCACGCCCGTCCGGCGAGCAATCAGCAGTGGCTCATCACCAACCTCTTCAGCTCGGCTATCGGCTTGCAAATGGTATGGGTAAGTCGGCGCATTGCCACCATATCCTCTCGACACAACACCGACACGATAGCCCTTTTCCGTAAGGTGTTCACAAAGCCAAATAACCAGTGGGGTCTTGCCTGTGCCTCCGACACTGATATTGCCAACGACTATCACCGGAACCTTTGGCTCGACTTGGCGATAACGGCAAATAAACCAACGCCGTAATCGGCTTATCATGTAGAACAGCGCAGAAAAAGGAACCAATAGTTTGGGCCATAGGCTGCCGTCGTACCAGGCTTTAGGAAGTGGTGACAGCATTAATCACCAAATTGCATTTTATGGAGTTGAGCATACGCACCATCTTTCGCCAGCAACACCTCATGAGTGCCCTGTTCGATGATCCGACCACCATCAAGTACGACGATCTTATCGGCGTTCTGAATGGTTGAAAGCCGATGGGCAATGACCAGACTGGTGCGGTTAGCCTGTAGCGCCTCCAAAGCCCCCTGAATATGGCGCTCACTCTCAGTATCGAGGGCGGAAGTCGCTTCATCGAGGATCAAAATAGGTGCATCCCGCAGCAATGCGCGAGCTATCGCTATGCGTTGGCGCTGACCGCCAGATAACATCACGCCGTTTTCACCGACTTGGGTATCCAAGCCGTCGGGCATAGATTGCGCGAACTCTAAAACGTGTGCACTTTTAGCCGCTGCCTCTATTTGCTCCCGGGTAACACTGTCATCACAGGCATAAGCAATATTGTTAGCGATAGTATCGTCAAACAGCGTGACGTGCTGGGATACGGTAGCAAACTGGCTTCTTAGATTGGCCAATTTAAAATCATTTACCTCAATGCCATCAAGGGTAATGGTGCCATCCTGATAAGGATAGAAACGAGTCAGCAAACTAGTAATGGTTGACTTACCGCTCCCGGAACGCCCGACCAATGCCACCGTCTGCCCGGGTTCAATGCTGAGGTTGATGTTCTCTAACGCGGGTGTTTCTTTGCCTTGATAGGTGAATGTGACGTTGTTAATCCGTAAGTCACCTTTCGCTCTTGCAAACTCTTTCGTGCCGTTATCAGTTTCCTCTTCTTCGTCTAAAACGGCAAAAATACTGGCACTAGCAGCCATCCCTTTTTGAAATTGACTATTGACCGAAGTGAGCTGCTTCAAGGGCCGCAGTAACATGATCATGGAGGTGATGATGACGGTAAAGGTGCCAGGAGTGAGGGTTTCCATCATGCTGTCAAAACTTGCAACAAACAGCACTGTGGCTAAGGCGAAAGAGGCAATAATTTGAATCACCGGTACGCTAATGGCACTGGCAGCAACCATTTTCATATTTTGGCGGCGGGTTTTATTACTGATCTTTCTAAACCGCTCAGACTCGATCGCTTGTCCGCCAAACGTTAACACCACTTTATGGCCATTTAGCATCTGCTCGGCGGAGGTGGTGATATTACCCATCGCATTTTGGATCTGACGACTAATTTTCCGAAACCGCTTACTGACGAAACTCACGACCACAGCGATGATCGGACCGATAAGTAAAAATATGAGTGACAACTGCCAGCTCTGATAAAACATCAAAGCCAGCATACCGACGACAAACGCACCTTCTTTAACGATGATTACCAAGGTCTTGCTCGCAGCATTTGCGACCTGCTCGGTGTCATAGGTGATCTTGGATATCAATTGACCGGTGGTTTGCGAATCAAAATAGGGCACAGGCATTCGCATCATATGATCGAATAGTGATTGCCGCATCGTCATCACTACGTTGCTACCTACCCACGACAAGCAATAGGTAGAAACAAAGTTAAACAATCCACGAAGACAAAATGCACCCACCACAAATATCGGTGCGTAGGTCAGCACCCCGGGGTTTTTATTTGTCAGGCCCTCATCAATTAATGGCTTAATGGAATAGATAAATAATGAATCGATACCGGCGTAACCAACCATCGCAACAATGGCCGCGATGAAACCCAGCTTATAGGGCTTCATATAGGAAATAAGGCGCTTAAAATTCGATTGTTGCGTAGTTTCGCTCACTATGGCGTTCTCATCACTTAGAAAAAACAGGTTATTCTACCGTGCCTTACGGCACCCGGACAAACGTTGATACCACTTAGCATGGCTAAATACGCCTGTTCTTTGGCGATAATGCGCCACACTAAGCCCTTCAGTTGTCACTTCAATACTGATTTGACCGCTACAAGCTGTATCGAGTGTTTCCACTGATAACGCATGATAACGCTCTTTCACTTCTTCCGCGGGAAACCGATAGCGATTATAGGCGCCACGACTAAACACCGCATAATCGGGAGCAACAGCAGTCAACCAAACCAAAGAGGAGGAACTGCCGCTACCATGATGGGGTGCCAGCAAGACATTACTGGGAAGAGTCACGCCATTACGCAACATTTCCAGCTCAGCTGAACGTTCAATGTCACCGGTCAACATTAAACTATGGCGGCCATCAGAGATATGTAACACGCAGCTTTGATCGTTCTTGTTACGAGTTAAAGGAAGAGACGGGCTGAGCATGTTTATCTCAAGCTCGTTAAAAAATAGTGATTGCCCGGCCTGGCAACGGACATGCTCTAGTTGCTCGCTAGACAGAGAGCGATGAGACCCGACCGTTGGCGATATCAAAGTACCAACATCCATCTTATTTAAAACAGCTTCAGCCCCACCAACGTGGTCGGTATCATCATGGCTTAATACTAGGTAGGTTAATCGGCTAATGTTGTGCTGAATCAGCCAAGGCACCACTGTATGTTCCGCAACAACAAAGCCACTTTTATATCGGTTTCCCGTATCATAAAGCAGTACGTCATCCCCTTGCTGGATGACCACCGCCAGTCCCTGCCCCACATCAAACACCTCAATCTGCCAACGGCTTGCATCTACTGTTCTTAATGCCAGCAATAACGGTGAGCTCGCCAGACAAAGCGCTAATGGCCAAAGCCGGCGATTAACAGCAACAAGTATTACGGCAGAAAACAGTAAGCAAGCAACGATGATGGGCAGTATATAGGTACCAATGCCACCAGAGCTGAGCCAATTCAACCACCATGTAAACAGAGCCAAAATCTGGTCGACAAACACAAACATGGATCCCGCAAGCACTGGGGAAAACAGCAATATAACCACACTAACAAGCAACAAAGGCACAACTACAAATGTAATTAGTGGCACAACCAACAGGTTACTTATTGGCGTTAGAGGCGCAACAAAGCCAAGCTGCAACAAAGTCAGTGGCATCATCATCACGGAGAGCCCCAATTGCATCACCAGTAACTCAGCTATTTTGCGTGAAATAGCCTGCCCTTCCCTGCGACACCACCACCAGTGCAGCAAAGCGATGTTGGCCACAGCCCCGAACGACAACCAAAAACTCGCGCCATATAACACCGCGGGTGAAAAAATAACGAATAGCGCCATCAATGCCAGTAGCCCAGTCATGCGACTGATCCGCACATGCAAGCAAGAAAGAGCACACCAAATAGCTATCCCAAACCATGCTCGTTGTGCTGGCAATGCAAAACCTGACAACAGCGCGTATATACCGCTCACCGACAAAGCTAAGCAGATAACCAGTGGTACTTTTACAGTGATCCGATTAGATAGGTAGGGCACCCAGCCCATGACGGCGGTCAGCAACTTATGAGCGAGGAGAAAAATCAGTCCGATATGTAAACCTGATATCGCGATCAGATGGCTTGTGCCAGTTACACTAAGCAGCTGCCAGCGGTCACTAGAGATCAAACTACGATCACCTAACGTCAAAGCTAATATCAGATCTTTATGGCTTAACGATTGAACGAGAGCATTAATTTTTGCACGTAGCTGCTCTCGATAGTTTGTAGCCGTTGTTAACTGTCGAATTTCGCCGCGAATATATCCTGCGGCGTGTACCTCTTGACTCACCAGGTATTTTTCATAGTCCATCCCCGCGTCATTGGCGAAGCCCACAGGCGGCTTTAGGCGCACCCGCCACTGCCAAACATCGCCAAGCTTTGGCGTGAGCTCGGTGTGATACCAATTTAGCTTGACCTTTCCTTGCCAAATTGGCGGTGCAAATGGATATCCTATACTGTCAGACGACTCGTACGCTTTTAGCCGAACCATAAAACGCCAACCATCGTCAATGCGCCGTGGTAATGAAATGATCTCACTAGTTGTGGTAATGTCTTGCCCCGCTAATTCATCGGGTAGAATATTAGCTGCGTAATTGGCGTTAAATAGACAGACCCAAGTGGCACCGGCGAGCAAAGCTAGGCAGGTTCGACACCACTTTTGACGACACCAGGGCAGCAATAAAATACTGCAACTGAACCAAACGGGGTCAACCACCCAAGGTGATTGCGCAGCCGTGATGGCGCCAATAAGAAATCCGATAAAAATTGATTGCACAGTAGCTTTTGTTAATAAGAGATTTGAGACTGGGTTTACACACTATATGCCAAAAAAGACGTTAAAGCGGTTCATGCCCAGCCATGAAACTATCAAAAGCCATAAGTACTTACAGATGTTCGGCACCCTACTGCACGATCCGAACCTGTTTCATCTCAATCGACGCTCTGCGGCTGGCGCTTTTGCCATAGGTCTGTTTGTGGCATTTCTACCGATCCCATTTCAGATGGTGACTGCCGCCGCTATCGCAATTTTTATCCGGGTGAATCTGCCGTTATCAGTGGCATTGGTTTGGATCAGCAATCCAATCACTATGCCCCCGCTATTTTATAGCGCCTATCTGGTGGGTGTATGGATCACTGGAGGCAGTGAAAAGGCGTTTAGCTTTGAACTCTCTTGGCAAGGTTTAGCTGACAGTTTTGCTCACCTAGGTTACCCATTTATTCTAGGCTGCTTGATCTGTGGTGTGGTGTCTGGGGCAATAGGCTATTTTGCTATTAGATTACTGTGGCGTTATTCGGTAGTTCGCCACCTGCGCCAACGCAGGCAGCGACGCAGTTAGACTGATTGTCCAAGCACATTGGCTGGCAATATTTTACTCGCTTTCCATGCCGGATAGAGTGTTGCCAGCAGAGACAAAACAATCGCAACAATCACTGTAAACACGACGTCGCTGATACTAAGCAAAGACGGCAGAAAGTCGATAAAGTAGATCTCGGCGTCCAGTAGTTTATGCCCTAACAGCCGCTCTACACCCTGCGCAATTTGCCCTAACGAACTGGCTATCAAGACACCAAGTCCCGCTCCAATCAGGCTTCCCAGCACGCCGTTAAATAGCCCCTGTAAGATAAAGATCTTCATCACCATAGCATCTGTCGTCCCCATAGTTTTCAAGATCGCTATCTCTGACTGCTTATCCTGTACCGCCAGCACCAGCGTCGACACGATATTAAAACTGGCCACAGCGATAACCAAGGTTAACACCATATAGACGATCCCGCGGACCAATTGGATATCGCTGTATAGATGCCCTTGAGTACGTGTCCAGTCACTGATATAGAGGTAATGCGCCATCTCATAGGCTGCGTTCCTTACCAAGCGGGGCGCAGCCATCACATCGCCAAATTTAAAGCGGATCCCCTGCACACCACCTTGCCACCCGCTCAATTCTGCAGCGGTATCAATAGAGATTAATGCGGCACTCGCGTCCAGTTCACCACCCATCTGGATCAAGCGCTTCACTACAAACATCTTACGCTTTGGCGGCTTCATTCTCATCTGCGGATCAAGCGTCGGGATCAGCATCATCACCTTGTCGCCGACGGCAAGCGACAGCTCATCCGCAATGGTTTTACCCAGCCACAATTCATTATCAACCAAGGTGTCTGCAGGTTCAGGCAACAAATACGCGCCGATATCCGACACGTCTAATTCATAATCGAGATCAACGCCACGAGATTCAATCGCCTTCATTTTGCCACCTCGTTCAAGCATCGCATTGAACTTCACGAAGGGCGCAGCGGCAACCACGGCGGGATCGGCTATCGCGGATGCCGATAGTGATTTCCAATCGACAATCGGCTCCCTCACAGCAGTCACTTCACCGTGGGGAACCACCGAAAGTAAACGATCTTTAAGTGCCTGTTCAAAACCATTCATAGCGCTAAGTAAGGTGATCAACACCATCACCCCAAGCGCAATACCAAAGGTCGAGGAAGCTGAGATAAAAGAGATAAACCGATTACGTTGCCGAGCGCGACTAAAACGGAATGCGATCCAAAGTGCCAAATGCTGCATCAGTGTGCTGGCTCCTCAAGCAAACCGTTGACCAGCGATATCTTACGGTGCAACCGCCCTGCCAGCGCCAAATCATGGGTCACGACGATAAAACTGGTACCGAGTGTTTCATTTAGGCTCAACATCAACTGATACACTGCTTCACCAGTATTGGAATCGAGATTACCCGTCGGTTCATCAGCCAACACAATGCGTGGCTCAGTCACCAATGCTCGGGCAATAGCGACGCGCTGACGTTCACCACCGGACAGTTCCGACGGCCGATGTTTCTCACGGTGCGATAAGCCGACGCGCTCCAACATTTTTGCTGCCCTTTTACGTGCATCGCTGCCTGAAACACCGCCGATCAACAGTGGCATCGCCACATTTTCCAAGGCATTGAACTCTGGTAATAGGTGATGAAATTGATAAACAAACCCGAGCTTTTTATTACGAAGTTGGCACTGCTGGGTGGCGCTCATTTGATAGATATCATCGCCATCAAGGATCACCTTCCCCTCCGACGGTGTATCCAAAGCCCCTAACAGATGTAACAAGGTGCTTTTGCCTGAGCCCGAAGAGCCGACAATCGCCAACATCTCACCCTCATTGACCGACAAGCTAACGCCTTTTAATACCTCTGTTGTTAACTTACCTTCTTGATAGGTCTTAGATACCGAATCACAGACCAGTAACGGCTTACTCATATCTTAATGCTTCCGCAGGTTGGATCTTAGATGCCCGCCATGCGGGATAGAAAGCGGCCGCGATACAAAGCGCCACCGCGACGCTAGCCAACATGGCCACTTGCTCAATTTGATACTCAACAGGCATTGAGCGATTGCCAAGGCCCGGCGCAGGTACCAGGGGTAGATTTAATATCGGCGTCAACACATCAAGGTTCAACACAATCGCCGAGCCGATAATCAACCCCAACAAAGTACCAACGACACCGTTGTAGATGCCCTGAAAAAGAAAAACAGTCTGCACGCCAGCAGGGGTTAAGCCCAAGGTTTTAAGGATCGCGATCTCGGCGCGTTTTTCACCAACCAGCATCACCAACGCAGAAACGATATTAAACGCCGCGACGGCAATGATCAGTGACAGCAGCAACCACATCATATTCTTTTCCATTTTCACCGCCGAAAATAACTTCCCCTGACTTCGGCTCCAGGTATCCACCTGCCATTTCGCTGGTAATAGGCTAGTTAACTTGGTCGCCGTTTGGTCAGCCAGAAAAGCATCATCCAGATATAACCTGATCCCCTCGGCGCTACCGATTGGTTTGCGGGTCAAACGGGCAGCGTCATCACCATGGATCAACACGACAAAAGTATCGATATCGGCGCCAACCTCATACATACCCACCACACGGAAACGCCTTTGACTTGGCATTCTTCCCATCGGGGTAAATACACTGCCCTCAGCAACCATTAAACGAATAGAATCACCAACATTGACGCCCAGTTTGGCGCCCATACCACGTCCAATCACCACACCAAACTCACCACTTTTCAACCAGCCAAGTTCTCCTGAAATCATGTGGTTGCCGATGGTGGAAAGTGCCGTTTCTTGCTCTGGCCATACGCCATAAATCATCGCCCCGCGCAGGGTTTTACGGCTTTGTGCCATCCCCTCGCTAGCAATAAACGGCGTCGCCCCTTTCACATGTGCAATCGTCGAAGACTGTTCAATGAGATCTGGCCACGCTTTGATTGGCGAGCCATCTTCAGCTTGGATGGTCACCTGAGGCACTATGCCCAAAATACGGCGTTTCAGTTCCGACTCAAACCCATTCATCACTGAGGTGACGATAATTAAGGCGGCTACACCAAGCATCACACCGGTGATAGAAAAAAAGTTAATAAAGGAGATAAACCCATGCCCTTTGCGGGCTCGGCTGTATCTTAGACCTATAAATAAGCTGGCAGGATGAAACATCTGTTCCTTTGCGGTAGACGCTTTAGTTGTATGTATGCATAAACAGGGGGGATAATAAGATCTATTCACTAGAGATAACAAGCAAGTGGCACCGATAGCCCATGACTGATCAATATTTTTCTGTACCTTATCGACTACCTATCAACGTGATCGTGATGCCGGAGGCGACACCGATCCCCGATCAGCAGCAGCTCATTGACGAGATCCCAGAGCCATTCCGCTTGGCTTCTGAAGTCTCCACTTTGGATCAGGGTACCGTGCGCGCGTTACGAAACATGGGCGACGTCGCCGATGAGATATCTAATTTTCTTGAACTACAAGCACGCAAAATCAACGTAATCATGGGCTACCTGCTGTCGATGCAAGACGATCCTGATTTGCGCCACCACACCGTAAGTTTTGGTGCCAGTGAGTTTTGCTATACATCAGCACAGCCATTGGTGGCTGGCCGATTAATCCAAGTAAAAATATTTCTTCACGATGAAGCTGCTGCCGTCTTCGCCTATGCCGAAGTGATCAGTTGTGACCAGGACGCTGACAGTCATCTAATTGGTGCAAAATTTGTCACCCTCAGAGAAGAAGATCACGAGATGCTGATCAGAGCAACTTTGCATGTTCAGTCAAAGCTGTTAAAACAACGCGCCGAACAACGTAAAGGAGACAATGGGTGATCCAACGCGCTGCTTATCTGCCCGCGGAGTGGGCACCTCAAGATGCGGTATTGCTGACCTGGCCCCACGACCAGACAGATTGGGCTACGCAGCTTGAGCATATCGAGCCCGTCTATATTGATATGGCGAAAGCGATCACCCGCTTTGAGCGCCTGATTATCGTCGCCAGAGATCTGCCTCTGCGCGCGCATATCGCTAAACTGTTGAGCCATGCCGGTGTCGTTATGAGCCGTGTACGCATCCTGATCGCTACAAGTAATGACAGTTGGGCGCGGGATCATGGTCCAATCACTGTTTTTGATGGCCACCAGATGCAACCACTCTCCTTTACCTTCAACGGTTGGGGCGGAAAATATCCCTGCGAGCTAGACAACCAGATCAATCAACAACTGGCCGATCAGGCGCTGTTCAAGGCAGCCATAGTCAACATTGATTTGGTGCTTGAAGGGGGCGGTATCGAAACGGACGGCCATGGTACACTGTTGCTCACAAAGCAGTGCTTGCTCAATCCAAATCGTAACCCTGGGCTCGATCAAACCGCGATAGAACAGCGATTAAATGAACTACTCTACGCCGACCATTTCCTTTGGCTCAGTCACGGCGCGCTCGAAGGTGATGACACCGATAGTCATATCGATACACTGGTACGCTTTGCACCCAACGACACCCTGGTGTATGTCGCCTGTGACAAGGTAGACGATGAACACTACCCAGAACTACATGCAATGGAATTAGAACTAAACGCGCTACGAAACCGCCACGGCGCTAACTATCGTTTACTCCCCTTGCCATGGCCACAAGCCAAATACAGTAGTGAGGGCGAGCGTTTGCCCGCCACCTATGCAAACTATCTGATTATAGATGGCGCGGTGCTGGTGCCTATTTACGACGATCCAGCCGATGAACAGGCACTTGCGGTCATTGCGCAAGCGTACCCAGGGCGTGAAATCATCGGCATCGATTGCCAAGCAGTGATAGCGCAATTTGGTAGCCTGCACTGTCTCACTATGCAAATCCCAAAAGGCACGCTCGCCTAACGGCGCTAGCAAAGGAGCAAAGATTATGTCACGCACTCTCAATGTCGCCCTGCTTCAGCATGCCTGTAGCGACAATCTAAATGACAACCTGCAGCACACCTGCGACCTGATCCGTCAGGCTAAATCCGGCGGCGCCGAATTGGTGGTGCTGCAAGAACTGCATCGCAGTCGCTATTTTTGCCAGCAGGAAGATGTTGATTACTTTGATTTGGCAGAAACCATACCCGGCCCAAGTACTGACGCCCTAGGTGTTCTAGCTAAAGAGCTAGACATCGTCATTGTCGCGTCGCTGTTTGAAAAACGTGCCGCGGGCCTTTACCACAATACCGCAGTGGTACTAGAGAATGATGGCTCGATCGCCGGTAAGTATCGCAAAATGCATATCCCCGATGACCCTGGGTTCTATGAAAAATTTTACTTCACCCCTGGCGATCTTGGCTTTGAGCCCATCGACACCTCAGTGGGTCGCCTTGGCGTATTGGTGTGCTGGGATCAGTGGTTTCCGGAAGGCGCTAGGCTGATGGCTATGGCCGGTGCCGAACTGCTTATCTATCCGACCGCCATAGGTTGGGATCCCCGTGACGACGACGCAGAAAAAGCGCGCCAGTTAGATGCTTGGATCACAGTGCAACGCGGTCACGCCATCGCCAATGGCTTGCCGGTGTTGAGTTGTAACCGCATCGGCCATGAGCCGGATCCTGCTGACAGCAACCCAGGCATTCAGTTCTGGGGCAACAGTTTTATCACTGGCCCTCAGGGCGAGTTTCTGGCTCATGCCAAGGAAACGGAGACGCTGTTAACCGCGACTATCGACATGGAACGTTGTGAATCCGTGCGCCGCATCTGGCCCTACCTTCGCGATCGCCGTATCGATGATTATCAAGATCTTACTAAACGTTTTAGGGACGCATGAGTACATTGAGCCAATTCAACCTACTTAATCCACCAACACTCGGCAAAGCTGGGGATATCCAACTTTGGGGCGAAGCGCTTTCAACCGCTGAATCGCTCGCATTGGCGGAAGCGGTGTCCCGTCATCCAGGGATCAGTGTGATCATCACTGCGGATACGCCGACCGCCCTGCGTTTGGAATCTGAGCTGGCTCACCTATTGCTGGCGCAAGAGGTTGAGGTATTACTGTTTCCCGATTGGGAAACCTTACCTTACGATAATTTTTCGCCACATCAGGATATCATCTCACAACGTTTATCAACCCTGTATAAGCTGCAGCAGGCCAAGCAGATTGATGCACAGATGGCCTTAATCGTACCCGTTGCCACTTTGAGCTTGGTAACCGCACCGCCTAGCTATTTAAGCGGTCACACCTTGTTTGTGAATAAGGGACAGAGCCTGCCCCTCGACAAGCTTAAAGAGCAGCTCGCCTATTCCGGCTACCACCACGTACAACAGGTGTTGGAGCATGGTGAATTCAGCGTCCGAGGATCCATTTTGGATCTCTACCCCATGGGCAGCACTGTGCCCTACCGTATCGATTTCTTTGACGATGAAGTCGATTCGATCCGGCCGTTTGACCCAGAAAGCCAGCGTTCGGAAGCCCCGATCGACGCGATAAACCTTTTGCCGGGACATGAGTTCCCCACGGACGAGTTTGCCATTGAACGTTTCCGCACTCAGTTTCGTGAACAGTTTGCCGTCAGTAACGCCAAAGAATCACTGTATCAGCAGGTAAGTAAGAAGTTGATGCCAGCCGGCATTGAGTACTATTTACCACTGTTTTTCGAACAAACAGGAAACCTGTTTGACTACCTGCCGGAAAGCGCGCAACTGTTGCAGGTTGGGGATCTTGTTGCTGCTGCCGAACATTTTGCCCGTGATGTGCAGCTGCGTTATGACGACCGCAGCATCGATCCACTCAGGCCATTGCTTAAACCGGACCAACTATTCCTGCCAGTTGAAAAACTGTTTGCTGAGTGTAAACGTTGGCCTCGCGCACAACTGACCACCGCTTCTCAGCCGAGTAAAGTCGGCCGCTTTAATCTGGCGGCCAATGCGGTAACTGACATCGCCGTTAATCACAAATATGCCGAGCCCCTCACTCACCTAAAGCACTATCTGAAAGAGCATTCAGCACAGGTACTGTTTGTCGTTGAGTCGGAAGGCCGCCAAGAAGCACTGTTAGACCTTTTACATAAAGCGGGCATACGGCCAAATAAAATCCAATCAATAATGGCGTTTGTTGCCAGTAAAGATGCTTATGGCATCTTGGTCGCGCCGTTTGAGCACAGCGTCACACTGGCATCGGTGCCACTCACCATCATCACCGAAACCGAACTATTCGGGAATCGCGTTCGCCAGCGCCGGCGCCAGAAATCCAGCCGCGCATTGTCACCAGATCAGCTGATAAGAAACCTGGCTGAGCTACAAATTGGCCAGCCGGTTGTCCACATGGATCACGGCGTTGGTCGCTACGCCGGTCTACAGACCTTGGAAGCTGGCGGGATGACCAGTGAATTTGTCACCTTAGAGTATGCCGGCAACGCCAAGCTCTATGTGCCAGTCACCTCACTCAATATGATTGGTCGATACAGCGGTGCGGAGCCAGAAAACGCGCCCTTGCATAAATTGGGCAACGAAAGCTGGGGCAGAATTAAGCGTAAGGCCGCAGAAAAGATCCGTGATGTCGCCGCCGAGTTACTGCAAATTTACGCCAATCGCGCCGCGCGCTCAGGGGTCGCTTTCAATCTCGATAATGATTACAAAGCATTCTCCGAAAGTTTTCCATTTGAGGAAACCGTGGATCAGAAGAGCGCTATCGCCGCGGTAATCAACGATATGTCAGCAGCAAAATCGATGGATCGCTTGGTTTGTGGCGACGTTGGTTTCGGCAAGACAGAGGTAGCGATGCGCGCCGCTTATGTCGCTGTTAGCAATGGCAAACAGGTCGCCGTTCTGGTACCAACCACGCTGCTCGCCCAACAGCATTACGACAACTTCCGCGATCGATTTGCTGGCCATGCTGTTAGCATCGAAGTACTTTCCCGCTTCCGCACAGCGAAGCAAACTCAACAAGTGCTAGACCAACTGGGCGAAGGTAAAGTTGATATAGTGATCGGGACGCATAAGCTGCTGCAGCAACAGATCCCATTTAACGATCTAGGCTTGCTAATTGTCGATGAAGAACACCGGTTTGGCGTTCGCCAAAAGGAAAAGATCAAGGCCCTGCGTGCAGACGTTGATATCCTCACATTAACAGCCACACCGATCCCGCGGACACTAAATATGGCGCTCGGTGGCATGCGAGATCTGTCTATCATCGCCACCCCGCCAGCCAGGCGACTAGCAGTGAAAACCTTTGTTCGGCAACGGGACAACCACCTGATCCGAGAAGCCGTCATGCGCGAACTACTCCGCGGCGGCCAAGTCTACTTCCTTCACAACAGCGTCGACACCATCGAACGCACCATGGAAGAGCTAACCGAACTGTTGCCAGAAGCGCGCATCGCCGTTGCCCATGGCCAGATGCGGGAGCGTGAACTCGAACAGGTAATGACAGATTTCTACCATCAGCGCTATAACATCTTGCTTTGTACCACCATCATAGAAACGGGGATTGACGTAGCAAGTGCGAATACCATCATCATGGATCGGGCTGATAAGCTGGGCTTAGCTCAGCTGCACCAGCTTAGAGGTCGTGTCGGGCGTTCTCATCACCAAGCCTATGCCTATTTACTCACACCACCGCCGAAACGATTGACAAAAGATGCGCAGAAACGCTTAGAAGCAATTGCGGAGCTTGAAGATCTCGGTGCTGGTTTTGCGTTAGCGACCCACGACCTCGAGATCCGCGGTGCTGGCGAACTGCTCGGTGAAGATCAGAGTGGGCAAATAACGGCCATAGGTTTCAGTTTATATATGGAGATGTTGGAGCACGCCGTTGATGCACTGCAGAACGGCGAACCGATCAACCTCGAAGATGATCTTGGTAAGCAAACTGAAATTGAACTGAAGATCCCTGCTCTGCTGCCAGATGATTACATTTTTGAAGTAAATCTGCGCCTGTCATTTTACAAGCGCATCGCCGGTTGCAGAGATCAACAATCCCTAGATGAATTGCAGGTCGAACTGATCGATCGTTTTGGCCTACTGCCAACACCAGCCAAGAATCTATTCAAGATTAGCGAACTGCGCTTGCTGGCGGAAAAACTCGGCATTAAACGTATCGACGCCCATGGAAAAGGCGGTGTTGTTGAGTTTGCTAGCAAGACATGTGTCGACCCAACGTTTATCATTCGTCTCATCCAAACACAGCCTGCGCAATATAGGCTGGAAGGTGCCGACAAGTTTAGATTTATCATACCTTCACAAACCAGCGAACAACGACTGGTATTGGTAGAGCAAATGCTGGCAGAATTCAGCAATCACAGCGATTTAAAACATAAAAAGGACAGAGCTCGATGAAGCGAAACCGGATCCTGACGCTGGCATTAGCACCAGCCGTATTAATGGCAGGGCCACTTTTCTCCGCCAGCGTCGTTGCCGAAGAGGAAGAACCCCGTTGGTTCGAGGTGGAAGTGATCCTATTTAGCCGCAACGTGCCTGCCGACAGCGTTAATGAACATTGGCCTTCAGAAGCCAATAAACTCGACACTCGGAATGCACCAGATCTGCTGTCTGCACTGCTTTTCCCCGCAGAGGAAGTAGTACCTGTCGACGACAGCTACTGCATCCCAGCGGATCAGCTGACAACAGATCCCGTTATGGACGGCGCTGCAGCAACACCAGACAGCCTTGAAGCAGGTACCCCAGAAGTAGCAGGCGAAACAAAGGCGCCTTTAAGCGACAGCGAACAGATCCCGCAGCCCTGTCCACCGAGTGAGCTAGAGGATGCCGCACCGGCTACATACGCTAAAACAGACGTTCCCGAGATTGTCGTTGCCCCAGCGCTACCAGACTTTGATGTCACCCCCTACCTGATTGATGACCAATCGCTGCAATTAGTCGCCCAGCGTAAAGTTATTGAACGGCGACCAGAGTTCAAAATGATGTTACATACCGGTTGGCGTCAAGCCATGGTGCCACGCAAGCAGAGCGCAAAATGGCATCTGTTTGCTGGTAAGGACTTTACTGACCAATTTCTAGCTGATGGTACATTGCGCAATAAGCCTGAACTAGCAAAAACCAATCAAGCACCCTGTCCCTTTGGGACAGTGACTATCGATGGTGAGTGCATTATCAGTGACAACGCAGCATCGGAAAACCCAGCACCGAGTGCTAACGCCGATGCCCCTGCAGCGCCACAGCCATTAACCACTGAAGAAGTACAAGCCAACATTACAGAGATGCTGGCTGCCCAAGAAACGGAACTAGCGGCAGCGATGGCTGCGCAAGTGGAAGTCGAATCTACTGACGCACCAATCCTGCCATTGTGGCAACTAGACGGGCTGTTCCGCGTCTATCTGGAACACTACCTCTATATCGATGCCGATTTCGACTACCGCATTGCCGGTGAACGCGAACTACCGTTGCTGATTGAGGATCCATCATCAACCGATGGCAGTGCTGACAACCTCGAAATGACAGATCCGCTAGCGACACCTGAGCCGATACTCGCCATCGACAACCTTGAGCAAAGTTTGGCAGCAGAAACTCTACCTTTAACCCAACAGGAAGATCCTGAGGCTGGCGGCACGCTGGTAACAACAAAGCCCACAGAGGGCTACCTTTATAGGTATCGCCTAAGCCAAAGTCGTCGATTACGTAGTGGCGAATTGCACTATTTTGACCATCCTTTGGTGGGGATTTTGGTACAGATACGCCCTCACGACTATCGTGAACCGCCAACGCCAACAGAAGTAGATACAAGTGCAGCGGTAGAAGCAACTACACCTGCAGAAGTAGCAGCCCCAGCAAGTGACACGCAACCGGCGAGTTAACTAGAGGTTCAGTTAGTTCTGTTTTAAAAGCGCCAGGAGACAATCTGGCGCTTTTTTTTCGCCAATCAGAATAGAGAGAAATGCAAATGCTTAAAGGCGTTCATCATATAGCGATCATCTGCTCCGATTACCCACGCTCGAAACATTTCTATTGTGAAGTACTTGGTTTAAAGATCATCGCAGAAAACTATCGTGCAGAGCGCCGTTCATACAAATTGGACTTGGGCCTGCCAGATGGTACGCAGATCGAGCTATTCTCTTTTCCTGATGCACCAGAGAGACCAAGCTATCCCGAAGCACAAGGTTTACGCCACCTTGCATTTGCAGTCAGCTCAATGAATGAGATGGTGGCATACCTAAGTGATCACGACATAAAAAGTGAGCCGATCCGAATCGACGAATATACCGGCAAGCGCTATACCTTTTTCGCTGATCCTGACGGGCTCCCCATAGAGCTTTATGAAGTCACAGAGCATCCCATAACGCCAAAAACGTCATAGCATGGCTTGTTGCGATCACTCGGACTTACGCTTCCGCATGATGGCCTTGATGCGCGCAATAGTAAGCGGATAGATGCAGACACCTACGATCGTAATAAACAGCAACCCAAGTCCGCTAAACAACCAAACCTTTGCATTAGAAGGTGTTAATTCGGGCAAGCGCTTACCAGCCGCTAGGTAATCTACAACCCAGAGGTCACGCTGCAACAGGAACCACTGCTGCCGCTGGGTTTGCGCCATACGCTGCAACTGCAACTCACTGCTCACGGAACAGTTTTGCTGAACCAGCAGCACCTCGTCGTCACCAACTAAGGTGTTCGGATCAGCAACTGCCAACTTGGCGAGATCAGCAATATGGCGGTCAAAGCGGAACCTGTTGTCTTTAGCAAACACGAACCCCGATGGCTGCAGCAGTGCCAGCCCTATCGCTGTTGATTCAGACTGGTGCGATTGCAGGTATTGCTGCTGTAAAGCCAGAATTTGCCGTTTCGTCGGCTGTTCACAAGCACGAACGGCCAATAAGCGCTCTGCTTCAGTTCGCCATGAGACTTGTTTAGCACTTAACTGTTTACGTATTTCACTTTGTTCTTGCACGAGCTTGGCATGGGAGCCTTTCATCGCTTGCTGGCAGGTAGGAGAAGATACCGGCGGCTTAAAACCACTAAGGCTTAACTTCTCGCTGGCATTGCGCTCCAACAGCAGTAAGCTTTCCGCCGAAAGTCCACTCGTAACCTGCTTCCTTTGTTCCAGCCAAAGCAGTATTTGATCAAGTTTTGTTCGGTGACTATCGATCGCTTGCTGATAACGATTTTTACACTGGGCAACACCAGCAGAAGCTGCGACCTTTTTCCGCCCTGCCGCGCCCAGCTGTGCCTGCGCACGACCAACATTGTCTACTGAGCCATCCCAAAGCCGAAAATTGCGCTGATAAAGCCCACGCGCCTGTTCACATATCCCACGAGTATCCTGTGCCGAACACTCCGCTGCATGATACTCACGGATCGCGAGATTGACTGACACCCCCGCTTCTAGGCACAACATGTATGCAGGCCTGCTCCACGCTGCGATAGGACGACAATAATGCTTCAGCTTATTGTCGATATCCGAATCAGGCACGGCAACACCAAGGCCTGGTACTCGTTCAGGGGGCTCAGGTTTAAATGCCTGAGCGCTGAACGAGAACAACAGGCCGAGCCCGAGATAGAGTACGTTGATCAATACTGAAGACGCGTATTTACTCATTAATGTAATTTCAACGTTGGACGTAACGCACGGTTGATTTGACCAACCAGTAGTAGCAATAACGTCTTAAACCAGCCATGCAGTGCAAACTGGTGCATACGATACAAAGAGATATAAACGAACCGCGCTACGCGCCCTTCAACTCGCATTGATCCTCTCGTCAGGTTGCCCATCAGACTTCCCACCGTGGTGTACTTGCTTAATGAAACAAGCGAACCATGATCTTTATACTCATACGCTGTCAGCGGCTTCCCCTCTAACTGCGCGAGCAAATTCTTATACACGTGAGAGGCCATCTGATGCGCGGCCTGAGCACGTGGAGGGACAGGCTTTCCGTCTTCCTGAATACAACTCGCGCAATCACCCAATGCATAAATTGAATCATCGTTAGTTGTTTGCAACGTCGACTTAACCACCAGCTGATTAATACGATTGGTTTCTAAGCCGCCAATTTCTGCGAGAAAGTCTGGCGCTTTAATACCTGCAGCCCATACCATCAACTGTGCAGGGATCTCATCACCATCTTTGGTTTTCAAACCCGAACTGGTAGCTTCCGTCACCATGGTGGCGGTTTTTACTGCAACACCCAGATCTAATAATTCTTTGTGTGCAGCACCACTAATTCGCTCAGGTAGTGCAGGCAAGATGCGAGGCCCAGCTTCAACCAAAGTGACATTCAACTTATCGCGTCCGGCATCTTTAACACCGTACAGCGCGGCTTCTTCCGCCGCTTTATGTAACTCTGCAGACAGTTCTACACCTGTAGCGCCTGCGCCTACAATGGCGATATCGAGGGTTTCATTCTTGCCGCCACCCACTTTCAAAAACGCATTGAGTAGCTCACGGTGAAAACGCCTAGCCTGTTCAGGCGAGTCAAGGAAGATACAATTGTCTCTAACACCTTGGGTATTAAAGTCATTGGACACACTACCTAGGGAGATCACCAAGTAATCGTAATCGAGCGTGCGTTCAGCCATGAGCTCTTCGCCCTTCTCGTCATTCATCGGCGCAAGAACAATTTGCTTACTGTCCCGTTCTATTCTCGATAAAGCACCCAGCTGAAATTGAAAATGATGATTGCGGGCATGAGCACGGTAACTAAGCGCATCAACACCATCATCTAACGAACCTGCAGCCACTTCGTGCAATAACGGCTTCCAGATATGGGTACGTTTTCTGTCAACCAGGGTGATCTCCGCTCTGCCCTTTTTACCAAGACGACGTCCCAGCTTAGTTGCCAACTCCAAACCACCGGCACCACCACCAACGACAACAATCTTAATTTCGCTCATTCGGCGCTCCTAAAAAAACAAAAGCGGGCCAAATGGCCCGCAAAACATGCTAGCTGTCACATAGTTTAAGCTATTCGCTCGATTCCTTAAATGCTTTAATCTGTTGCAGATGGGGCGAGAGCTTTTTGAACTTATGACTCTGCTCTTCGTCCCAAATCACATCGTAATATGGCGCCAAGGCATCATGGCTAACCGTGTTGTCATGCACCTCATCATTTCGAGACAATACGACTAACGTACGTCCCTTATTCTTATTGCGAAACTCAGACACACATTTACCGGCTATATCTTTGTATTCTTCCGGCCGATCGATCTTCCCTTCCATCGTTACCTCGGGTTGAAGGTTGGGATTAATGATCACCGATTTTATTCCCGCCAGAAAACCGATCCGCTCAGACCAGTAACCGCCTAATCCCACACCACAAATCAGCGGATTAGGATCCCCCGCTTCTCGGACATCCCGCATCACCTCTTTCAGTAGATGGCTCATATCGTGCTTTGGATGCATGGTGCTATACGTCACGGCGCGTACATCAGGGTCAATAAATTTAAGCTGTAGCACTTTCTCGTGATTGCCAGGACTTGTCGAATCAAATCCATGTAGGTAAATAATCATTTTCTGCTCCCAATTTTGCGCCAGCTTTCTGAATATAGGCGAATAAATCGAATCTACGAATGCGCTGAGTCAAAAGATAAGTTAAGCAAAATTTTCCGAAATGATCGCCTGTACCTGCTGCCATCGCGGTGACGCGGTCAAATTTGCCCAGCTTGGCGCCGCAGACTTACGCATCTTCGGCAGACGTGGGGAGTAAGATGGTGCCAATTTCTGCACCGAATCTAACACCTCAACTGCAGCTTTTCGATCATTGCAAACCAACAACATATCACAACCAGCAGCTAAAGCCGCTGCGGTACGCTCATGATAGTCGCCCATAACACTGGCGCCTTCCATCGTCAGGTCGTCAGAGAAAATAACACCGTCAAAATCGAGTTCGCCGCGCAGCACTGTTTGCAACCAATAAGGTGAAAAGCCTGCTGGCAGTGCATCAAGATCCGGATATATCACATGGGCTGGCATAATCGCATCTAGCTTGTGATCCGCAGATAAGCGACTAAACACGGTCATATCATAGTCGCGGATCATCGCACTTGGGCGCTCATCAACCGGCACTGCCACATGGCTATCTGCAGCCACCGAACCATGACCAGGAAAGTGCTTACCGGTGCTTTTCATACCCGCTTGATGCATACCGTCAATAAACGCCGATGCCAGCGAAGCCACTTGTGCAGGTTGACTATGGAAAGCGCGATCACCAATCACTTCACTGATGCCATTCAGATCAAGCACAGGTGCAAAACTAATATCGATATCAACCGCCAATAACTCTGAGGCCATCAACCAGCCAAAATGCGTAGCCCAGGATGACGCCGTTGCCATATCACCATCACACGCTGCAAAGATTTTTGCCATTGCTGGAATATGGGTAAATCCGTCGCGAAAGCGCTGTACTCGGCCTCCTTCATGATCAACGGCGATCAGCAGTTCTGGTCGAACGCTACGGATCTCGGCCACTAACCTGGTGATCTGTTCTCGGCTTTGGAAGTTACGACTAAAGAAAATCAATCCACCAACGGCGGGATGAAGTAAGAGCGCTTTCTCTTCCGCGCTCAACACTGTTCCTTCCAAGTCAATCATCACAGGCCCCATAGGCAAACCTTGCGACATTACTATTCCTCCCGATGCAACTCAGTTAAATCATTAATTAGCTCACTAAGTTTGTCATCTAAGTGTGTCTGTTGTTGTTTTGTCATTGATGTGGAGATATCAACGATCATCTGCGCGTAAAAACGCCGGTTCTTTTCGATAGCGGCAAGATACTCGCCCCCTCGGATCTCATCGAGCTGTAACAAAAGATGTTCAGCACTCTGCTGAAACTGCGCTGGCTGATTGCGCTTCGCTAACGTTTGTTCAAGCTCATCCACCCAACGGTAGCGATATGCGATCCAGAGATCAAAACTGCTCGTTCGGGTCTCACTCCACTCTTTAATTCGCAGGATTTGGCCGTCAGTTAATGACCCTAGCCAATCTTCCAGTCCCTCTTCCATCCCCTCACGCCACTCTTGCTGACGTTCCTCGAGGGTCTGCTCATCATGTTCGGCCTTTATTTCGTCTAGCTCTTCGCGCACAGTTGCAACTAACTGTCTGGCCTGTTCGTCACTTAAGCTCTGGCCAAACTCAACCAAGGGGGGAAACATCACTTCTATCAGTTGATACCAGTGCGCCCGCGCCTTCTTAGTGAAGCCAACGACCTCATCGATGGTGAGTTCAGATTTTAGTGCAGAACGGAGCGACTCAAGATCTGCCGCATACAGAGGCAGCTGCTCTTGCCGGTGCCAACTCAATACCTGAGCGAGAGAGCGGTCAACGAATGCCTCTTGCTCGCTATCCAGCGTTATATAGTCGTCAATCGTCCAAGGCACTATCCAGTCCAAATAGTTATAAACCATTTTAGTGCTACAGGCTGTCAGCGTTCCGATAACAAGCAGCATGAAAAACGTGCGTGTTATCCAACGCCATCGCGGCCGAGATAGATTATTCACGATTGACTAATACTCCATAGCTGATCACTTTTTCCACCTGTAACACTTGATTGATACCAGATTGTGACAACACGACACGACTGTTCAGCAAATTGCGGTAAAACTGGGACAACTGCGATGCCAGTGGCGAAGGTGCTTGTTTCGCTTCGGCGCTAACCCAGTTGATTAACCAGTTAATACGTTCGACAGGCGCCTGAGCGATCAGTTCTTTCAACTCATTTAAGGCGCCTTTCTCGCCCTGCTGCCACCTAGCGTACAAAGCAGAAAAAGCCTGCAACTGAGCGTATTCCTCCGATTGAATGAAGTTTTGCAACGCCAACGGCGCATTTTGCAATAACGTCAATACATTGAAATCAACATTGAGCTGGTGTTGTTGTAGCCAATCGGTTGCCTGCTCGGGTGATGCCGATAGCGGGTAATGTTGGCAACGGCTAATAATGGTCGGCAATAACCGGCTCGAAACTGCCGTAGTCATGATGATAAACGTACCGGCGGGCGGCTCTTCAAGGGTCTTCAACAACGCATTAGCGGCGTTACTGTTCATTGCTTCTGCGCCAACAATCACAATGACTCGCCGACCCGACTGGTGAGTGGCTTGAGCGGTAACTCGCGTCAGTTCCCGAATCGCATCAACAGTGATCGTGCCCTTGTCATTGGCGGTAAGGAAAAGGTAATCAGGATGGTTTCCTGCGTCTTTCAATTGGCAGCTTTTACACTGGCCACAGGCGCGAAGATACCCCAGCTCTGTAGTTTGGGGTTGAACACAGATAAGCAGAGAAGCGAGATCATCGGCTAAGGTCCGCTTGCCAATACCGGCAACGCCAGTCAACAGCACCGCCGCAGGTAAACGATTGGCTGCAACACTTTGAGCTAACGTACCGTAGGCTGACAGCAACCAAGGCATCTGCAATGCACTTAGCACCTGCTGAGCCACGGTAAAACCTCTTCGGCGAGCAGATCATTTATTTGTTGCGTCACTTGCGGTATGGCAACCCCAGCGTCAACGGTTCTAATACTTGGGTCTTGCTTGGCCAGGGTCAAGTAGCGCTCTCGTGTTCTCACGAAAAAGTCGAGCGCTTCCAGCTCAATACGATCTAATTCGCCCCGCCCTCGAGCCCTAGCTAAGCCTACCTCAGGATCTATATCCATGTAGAGCGTTAAGTCCGGTTTAAAGTCACCAAGCACTGCATGTTTTATTGCCTGGATCTGACCATCGTCAATCCCGCGACCACCGCCTTGATACGCGCGACTCGACAAGTCATGGCGATCGCCCAATACCCATTTTCCAGCGGCTAACGCGGGTTCAATAACCGTTTTGACCAACTGTGCGCGACTGGCATACATCAAGAGCAACTCAGTTTCCGGAGCGACCGGTTCATCCAGGGTCGGAGATTTCACGATATTACGTAGTTGCTCCGCCAACGGCGTACCACCTGGCTCTCTCGTTGTTAAGATATCGCGCACGCCGTGGGAGGCCAGAAACTCCGTCACCGCAGTGACAGCTGTGCTCTTGCCGGCACCTTCGAGCCCTTCGATAACAATAAATTTACCCGGGACTGTTACTTCACTCATTATCATTTTCCAAGAATATATTTTCTGACCGCTTGATTATGCTCTTTCAAGGTACGGGAGAAATAGTGACGCCCGCCACCGCTGGCGACAAAATAGAGGTAATCCGATTTTTCCGGTTTCACGGCTGCCATCAGCGAGTTAACTCCCGGCATCGCAATAGGCGTAGGCGGTAAAGCAGGGATCACATAGGTGTTATATGCGGTCTTTTGACGCAAATGAACCCGTTTAATATCCCCTTGATAGCTGTCCCCTAAGCCGTATATAACGGTCGGATCCGTTTGTAAGCGCATACCTAACCTAAGGCGATTCTCGAATACAGAGGATATCCGAGGGCGTTCGTCATCAACGCCGGTCTCCTTCTCAATGATCGAGGCCATAATTAACACCTCATACGCACTTTTTAGCGGGATATCAGGATCTCGCTGCTGCCAAGCGAACTCAAGTTGGGCTTTCATTGCATCGTGGGCGCGCTGCAACAGTTCCAGATCAGTGCTGCCCTGAGTATAAAAGTAGGTATCAGGATAGAGCCATCCTTCGACAGATGGCGACTCAATGGCTAACGCCTCTTTCACTTGCGCATCACTTAACTCACCCAGTGTGCGTTTTAAGCCTGGGGCTTCCAGTAGCTTCAGTCGCCAATCACGAAAACGTTCACCTTCTACAAAGGTCAATTGATACTGAAATTCAGCACCGCCACTGAGTAAAGCCAAACTTTCCCTGAGCGTAGCATTGGGCTGAATTTGAAAGGTACCGACCTTGATCGCTACAAGTTCAGGATAGACACGACCAACCAGCCGGCTTTGCCAGGCTCCGCGGATCCAACCTTGCTGTTGCCACTCATCCAATACTTTACGGTAATGACTGCCGCTAGCAACAGCATAGATGACCGGTTCATTGACAAAAAGCGGTTGATTTAAATAGCTATCAACACGAGCAAAGACTATTGCCACGGCGACAATACCAAGCATGGCTAAGCCAATGACAAACACACTAAAACGTTTCCAAAAACTCATCTATTTCCTTCCATGATGATCGCTTGCAGCCTTCGGCTAAAGGCAAAATCTTGCATCACTCGGCCATCAAATAGTCTGACAGGAACAACTTGTTGTACGCTGTTCGTTATCCAAATTTCATCTGCAGAACGCAATGCATCTAGCGTACCTTTGACGACATTAAACGGGATATTTTCTGCGCTAAGCGTGTCCAACACAACTCGGCTCATCACCCCTGCAACCCCGGAACCGCAAAGATCGCATGTATATACAAGCTTATCTTTACGCCAAAATATATTGGCAGCATTTGTCTCTATTACATCGCCGTTTACATTGCAAAATACGGCATCATCAACACCTAACGCCAACACCTCTTGCCTACCTAATACTTGCTCAAGGCGGTTAAGTGTTTTCAAACCAGCCAGCGCTGGACTAACACCCAGTTTAAATTTTGCGACACCTAAACTTATTCCTTTCTGCTGCCATGCATCTACATGTGCAGGGACAGCAAACTGGCTGACAATCACAGAGGGCAGGTTACATCCTTGCGGGCTATAACCACGGCCACCGCTGCCCCGCGTAATAACGACCTTAATCACCGATGATGGCTGTGCTGATGCGGTCGCAAAAACGTCACGTTCTAAGCGATGCCAATCAATACCGGAAATATATAAACGCTGCGCACTGGTTTGCAATCGCGCCAAGTGGTGATCCCACCATTGAGCATGGCCGTCGGTAACCAACATAGTGGTAAAGAAACCATCGCCATACTGGAGGCCGCGATCGTTAACATCAATTTGAGATGAGGCTACGCCATTAATGAGGTGCAAAAGTGTTATCACAGATAATAAAAAAGCCTGATGCCATAAGGTATCAGGCTTTTTTATTCAGCAACAGTTTCCGTAACTTAGATTTTCTTCAAAAGCACGGATCCGTTGGTACCACCAAAACCGAATGAATTGCTTAGTGCATATTCTGCGTCCGTTTCTTGGGCGGTATGCGCACAATAATTCAGATCACAACCTTCGGCGGGGTTATCAAGGTTAATGGTGGGAGGAATAATCCCCTTCTCCAATACCAGTGCTGTGATGATGGTTTCAATCGCACCCGCAGCGCCTAGCAAGTGGCCTGTCATCGACTTAGTTGAACTGACCTTCAGGTCATAGGCATGTTCACCAAAGACTGACTTAACCGCAGCTGTTTCAGCAATATCACCTGCTGGTGTTGATGTACCATGAGCATTGATATAACCGACTTTGTCGTAATCAATACCAGAATCATTCAGCGCATTTACCATTGCCGCTGCGGCACCGCTGCCGTCTGCTGGTGGTGAAGTCATGTGATAAGCATCGCCGCTCATACCAAAACCAACCACTTCTGCGTACATCTTCGCTCCGCGAGCCTTCGCTGATTCATACTCTTCAAGTACGATCATGCCAGCACCATCTCCGAGCACAAAACCATCACGATCTTTGTCCCACGGGCGGCTTGCTTGCTGTGGTTCATCATTTCTAGTTGAAAGCGCCTTCGCAGCGGCAAAACCACCCAAGCCAAGTGGCGTACAAGCGGCCTCAGCACCACCAGCCAGCATAGCGTCAGCATCACCGTAGCAGATCATACGTGCAGCATGGCCGATATTGTGCACACCTGAGGTACAGGCGGTGACAATAGAAATATTCGGGCCTTTCAAACCGTATTTGATTGAAAGGTGTCCAGCTACCATGTTGATAATGGTCGAAGGTACAAAGAAAGGTGAAATCTTGCGAGGACCGCCAGCCAGCAGAGCTTCATGGCTCTTTTCGATGAGACCTAGCCCACCAATACCAGAACCAATCGCTGCGCCTACACGCGCTGCGTTTTCGTCTGTAATCTCCAATTTGGCATCTTCAATTGCCTGAATACCAGCGGCAATACCATATTGAATGAACAGATCCATCTTGCGAGCATCTTTCTTCGACATATAGTCTTCAACATTGAAGTCTTTTACCTGCCCAGCAAAGCGCGTGGAAAAAGCTTCAACATCAAACCCCTCAACAGGACCGATACCGCTTTTACCCGCTACCAGAGCCTGCCAGGACTCTTCAACGCTGTTACCAACAGGGGAAAGCATCCCCATGCCAGTGATTACTACACGACGTTTAGACACGTTCTGCCTCCATAAGGAGTTAACCCTACAAAAAACAAAGGCGGCTTAAGCGCCGCCTTCCTGAAATCTTTTTGATTAGTCCTGGTGAGACTGGACGTAATCGATAGCTGATTGAACAGTTGTGATCTTTTCAGCTTCTTCGTCAGGAATCTCAGTATCAAATTCCTCTTCAAGAGCCATCACCAACTCAACTGTATCCAGCGAGTCTGCACCGAGGTCATCAACAAAAGAAGCTTCGTTTTTCACTTCTTCTTCTTTAACACCCAGTTGCTCGATGATGATTTTTTTTACGCGTTCTTCAAGAGTGCTCATTTTCTATATTTTCCTTTATGAACAAATAACGCTTTCGCGAATTTTTGCCTAGTGTATTCGATAGGCCAAAAGATTCAAGCTATTGGCTAAAGAACTCAAAGTGGTCAAACCACGATTTTAGCGTTATTTATGAAAATTGCAGAACAAAATGTGTTCTTTGGTTAAACCATATACATGCCGCCATTTACGTGCAGCGTTTCGCCCGTAATATAGCCAGCCATATCAGATGCCAAAAAGACCACCGCTGAGGCAATTTCTTCTGGGCTTCCAAGACGTTCCATTGGTACCTGAGACAAAATAGCGCCGCGCTGACCTTCGTCAAGAGCATGTGTCATATCAGTTTCAATAAATCCGGGCGCGATCGCATTCACGGTGATTCCGCGACTGGCAACTTCCCGAGCCAAAGATTTAGTAAAACCGATCAAACCCGCTTTTGCTGCCGAGTAATTCACCTGGCCAGCGTTGCCCATAGTACCAACCACAGATCCGATATTGACGATACGACCGCCACGTTTCTTCATCATGGTACGAATGACTGCCTTACTCAGGCGAAACAGTGAGGTCAGGTTAGTATCGATCACTGACTCCCACTCATCTTCTTTCATTCGCATGAACAGATTATCTTTGGTGATACCAGCGTTGTTAATTAACAGATCAACACCACCATGAGATTCTTTGATATCGGCAAACAATGTGTCAACCGACGCCTGCTCAGTGACATTTAGTACCTTGCCAGCACCATGTTCACCAAGATATTCAGCAATGGCGTTGGCGCCATTTTCACTGGTTGCTGTACCGATAACAAAAGCCCCCTGCTCTACCAGTTTCAGGGCAATTGATTTACCGATGCCACGGCTAGCGCCGGTGACCAAAGCAACTTTACCTTCCAGGCTTAAGTTCAATGACATGTTTTTTAATTCCTCAAATTATTTGGTCAGCGCGTTTTCAAGGCTGGCAAAGTCATTGACAGCAACACAAGTTGCAGAACGGTCAATACGCTTAATCAAGCCTGAAAGTACCTTACCCGGTCCTACTTCAACGAATTCAGTCACGCCACCGGCGACCATTGATTGCACGGATTCAGTCCAACGCACAGGCTTATGTAACTGCCTAACCAACGCATCACGAATTTCAGCGGCGTCAGTGGCCTGAGCCACATCAACATTATTAACAACCGGTACAACAGGTGTTGCAAGCTCTACGGAATCCAACGATGTTGCCAGCTGTTCCGCTGCGGGCTTCATCAATGCACAGTGCGAAGGAACGCTGACCGGAAGCGGTAACGCTCGTTTGGCACCAGCTTCTTTACAAAGTTCATTTGCACGTGCCACAGCTGCAGCGGAGCCTGCAATTACAACCTGACCAGGTGAGTTAAAGTTCACTGCCGACACCACTTCATTCTCAGCGGCTTTCTCACAAGCAGAGATAATCTCTTCATCGCTCAGGCCAATGATGGCAGACATAGCACCTTCACCCGCAGGTACCGCCTGCTGCATGAACTTGCCCCGTTGCTCAACCAACTTGATCGCATCGACGAAAGACAACACACCCGCACAAACCAAAGCGGAGTATTCGCCCAAGCTGTGACCGGCCATCACACTCGGCATTTCACCACCTTGGCTCTGCCAAAGGCGGAATAGCGCGACAGAACTAGCCAACAACGCTGGCTGCGTGCGGTCAGTTTGGTTCAAGTCTTCTACCGGGCCTTCAGATACCAGCTTCCACAAGTCATATCCCAGTACAGCTGATGCTTCAGCGAACGTGGCCTGAACGACCTCATTGTTCGCCAGATCAGCCAACATGCCAACGGTTTGAGAACCCTGACCAGGAAATACAAATGCAAACTTATTGCTCATAATCTCTTCACCTAACTACCATTCACATCAATGAATAATGGGGTTAATAACGAACCAGTGCCGCGCCCCAGGCAAAACCACCGCCAAAGGCTTCCAATAGCAGAAGTTCGCCGCGCTTAATCCGACCATCTCTGATGGCTTCATCGAGCGCGACAGGTACAGATGCCGCAGATGTGTTCCCGGTGTTGTGTAGATTAACCACCACCTGATCCATCGACATCTTCAATTTTTTGGCTGTTGCCTGAATAATTCGCAGGTTGGCTTGGTGAGGAACCAACCAATCTAACTCCTGCTTATCCAGGTTATTGGCTTTGAGTGTTTGTTCAACCACTTCACTTAGCTTAGTGACGGCTACTTTAAACACCTCATTGCCCTTCATGAATAGCCAATCATGATCCTCTTGCCCAGGCCGCATATTGCGGATCTTCAGCAAGTCTCCATAACGGCCATCGGCGTTGATGTGAGTCGACAAGATACCCGGCTCTTCACTAGCAGTCAGAACCGCAGCCCCCGCACCGTCACCAAACAAGATGATAGTCCCACGATCTTCCGGGTCAGCCATGCGACTGAGGACATCAGCACCAATCACCAAGATATTCTTTGCTTGGCCTGTGCGGATAAATTGATCTGCCACGCTCAATACATAGCTAAATCCAGCACAAGCCGCCGCCACATCAAATGCAGGCATAGGTGGCGCGTTTAGGATCCGCTGTATTTCACATGCGGCCGACGGGAAGGCGTGTTCTGCACTTGTCGTTGCGCAGATAATCATATCGAGTTGATCAGCCGTTAACCCTGCAGCTTCAAGCGCATTTTTGGCTGCTTCTGCACCCATGGTTGCGACAGTTTCATCAGGGCCGGCGATACGACGTTCGATAATACCTGTTCGTTCAACGATCCATTGATGAGTGGTATCTACCATCTCTTCAAGATCGGCATTGGTACGAACAAGCTCAGGCAGGTGACTGCCTGTTCCAGAAATTTTGCTGTACATCATATTAACAATGTTTATCCAGCAGAGCGGCTTCGAGTTGATCTTTGATGCGCTTAGGCACCTGACGTTCCATTTCCACGATTGCTTCATCTATCGCGTGCTGAAACGCCTTAAGATCGGCGTTACCGTGGCTCTTGACCACGATGCCGCGCAATCCTAACAGACTTGCGCCATTGTACTGGTCGGGGTTCATCCCTTTTAACATCCGAGAAAGCGTCGGTAAAACAAAAGGTAGCAGAAATTTTAGCCAACCTTTAGGTTTGAAGCGACGCTTAAACTCTTTGATGATGAACTGGCTTAACCCTTCACAGGTTTTTAAACAAACATTACCGACAAAACCGTCACAAACCACAACATCGACGTTACCAGTAAAAATGTCCCGGCCTTCTATATAGCCAACAAAATGGATATCGTCACTGTCTAACAGTAATTGTGCTGTCTGTTTAATCTGATCATTACCCTTGGTTTCCTCTTCACCGATATTCAGCAAAGCGATTTTAGGGCGTTCAATTTGTTCAACTTGTTGCGCTAATACATGCCCCATCAAAGCAAATTGAAACAGTGTTTCACTATCGCAATTAATGTTCGCGCCCAAATCGAGCATATGTACCCGCTTGCCAACTTCGGTTGGCAAAGCAGCAATCAATGCGGGACGCTCAATACCAGGCAGAGTCTTTAAGACAAATTTGGCCATCGACATCAACGCGCCGGTATTTCCCGCGCTAACGCAAGCATCAGCGTGACCATCAGCCACCGCGTTTAGCGCCAGACGCATAGAAGACTGCCGCCGATTACGCAGCGCGAATGACGGTTTATCACCCATGCTAACAACGTCATCAGCATGATGAATAGAGATACGATCAGTGAGAGTTGCGGGTAATGACTTATCTAATAAGGGCGTGAGTTCTTGTTCGAGGCCGAACAACTGGATCTTAAGATGGGGGTGAGAATGCAATGCCTGCAAAGCTGCAGGCACTGTAATAGAGGGGCCATGGTCGCCCCCCATGGCATCTAACGCTAGGGTTAGATGTGACAAAATAGGCCTTCGGTATTAACCGACAACCTTTTGACCACGGTAGAAACCGTCAGCTGTCACGTGATGACGACGGTGAGTTTCACCTGAAGTCGCATCTACAGACAAAGTTGGTCCAGTCAGGCTGTCGTGGGCACGACGCATGTTACGCTTGGAACGAGATTTACGAACTTTTTGTACGGCCATCTGCCCTACTCCTCAGTTAATCACTTTTTTAACGAATTCAGTATAGCGAAGGGGTTTGGACGCTCATCAGCAGGCTCTATTTCACCAAACACCATGGTTTTCGAAGACTGAGGACAATCCGCATCGTCATGCATAGGCACAATCGGTACAGCTAACATCAGTTCATCTTCAACCAGAGTGTGCAGTTCAACTTCACCATTTTCATCAAGTTCAACTGGCTCATAAGCATCAGGCAGTTCATCCACATTCACTTTCGCCGTTATCGGGCAAAACTGCGAATGAACTTCAAACTCCTGTTCAAAGGTTTCGTTACAACGCTGACATGTGAGTGTCAGGCTAGCTTTAATGGACGCATCCACCACTGCCAGGCCTTGCGCGTCTATCCCGCATTTAAGCGCCACAGAAACCGGCGCCAACAACGGAGCCATTTCACTGAGCCGACTAAAACGTACTGCGTCTATTTCTCCATCATACGAGGTTCGCTTTTGCGAATTTCGTATGGGATCTAGACGTACGGGTAACTTCACCTTTCGCATAGGGCGCGAATGATAATGACCTAATACCCCAGAGTCAAAGGAAAATGAGGTTTTAAGTAGAAGAATAATCGGGCGTATACTAGGCGGTAACAGTGATCAGCGTAAAAAAGAAACTATGAAAACCTTAGTACTCGGCTCAACTTCCCCTTTTAGAAAAGCGATATTAGAGAAATTATCCGTCCCTTTCACCTGCGCATCGCCAGATATTGACGAATCAGCTCAGGATGGGGAAGCCCCGACAGCACTGGTCGAACGCCTCGCTGAAGAGAAAGCAGCGGCGGTATCGTCACTGTTTGACGATGCATTAATTATCGGCTCAGACCAAGTGGCTGTGATCGATAATCAGATCCTTGGCAAACCTGGCACTCATGAGAATGCAGTGAAACAACTGCAACAAGCCAGCGGTAAAGAGGTGACTTTTTACACTGGGTTAGCGGTCTACGAATCAGCCACCGGCGTCTGTATCTCGATAGTAGAGCCCTTTGTGGTCAGATTTCGCCACCTCAGCATCGCTGAGATAGAGAACTACCTTCGGGTAGAAAAGCCCTACAACTGTGCTGGCAGCTTTAAAAGTGAAGCGCTGGGGATCACCCTGTTTGACTCTCTCAGTGGCAAAGATCCCAATACTTTGGTTGGCCTGCCGCTGATTTCACTGACATCGATATTGAAAGAGTTTGGTGTCGATCTGCTGGCAGAAGCGGCAAAACAACATTAACTAGTTAACTGATTCACTCGCCCTTCTACAACTATCATCACCAAGGGCGAGTGCTACCTACCTGCCTGCCATCTAAACGGGCCAATGCCAGCGACGATAAAGGAAATGCATCACCCAAAGCGGACCTATCAACAAAAACTGCAGATCCTTAAAAAACGAGGGTTTCTTACCTTCAATTTCGTGACCAATAAATTGAAAGATCCAAGCGATCACAAAAACGATCGCGGCACTATAAAACAGGGGGAACTCCACCCACGTCTGATAACCCAGCAGCGCTGCGCACATCAATAACGTCATCACTAGCATGCCGATCGCGAGGGATAAGGATAATCGCCAATAGAACACAAACACCGGCAACATCGCTAATGAGCCCCAGTTCAACCAAGGCAACAGAGCGCCATCCCAAGGTACAGGGATCGACCATAACATTGCTAACACAGTAAAATAGATGGTAGGCACAGCGACCCAGTGAATCGCCTTATTGGTTGGATTTTTATGGCTCACGCCGTATTCATTTAGCCACTGCTTCAAAGATTTAGACATGATAGCTCGCCTTTTTATTATTGTTTTTTTGGCCAAGCTTAACAGGCTCTGCTCATATTTCCAGCAGAGGTCTAATCAGTGCAGCTATCGAAATGTAATGGTAAAACCGCGTTAATCAATCTTAATCAGGTTAACCGCTTTGATATGTGCGTATAGAGAGAGCCCCGCCACCAGCTTTAGTTGGCGCAATGCGCGTCTGGACAACGAGATAAGCAGTGACTGCGCCGACGGTGACGCCCCAAGGCAAACCTTCACGAGTGCTTCAGCTCCCCCCTGCTCCGAGATCTCCAGCACGGTCACCGGCACACAGTTCTGAATACTCGATTGCGCTAGTGGCCGCAATGCCAACACAACTTCATTGGCGGGAATACGGAGAGTGACCGTCTCACCCAATACCTCCTCAGGCAGCGGAGCCGTCAGCCAATACGCTGCAGGTCCATCATCATGTAAACGCAATCGCATCAGTTGATCGTGAGGATCGTAGGATTTTGCCGTGGCAAATAGCACTGCACCTTGATGCTGCTTATCAAGGTAACGACTATATTCTGGCGTAGAAAACAGTACGAGTGGATCCCCTTTCGCTACCACCTTGCCGTGGTCGATCATCACCACTTGATCACAAGCGGCGCAGATCTCTTCAGTGGAATGGCTGACATACAGCATCGGCAAAGACCACTCACAGGCGATGCGGCGAAGTAAAGGTAATAGCTGACGACGGGTTGCCACATCGAGCGCAGACATAGGTTCATCGAGTAACAGTAACTTAGGTGTTTGCAACAGGCCACGGGCAAGAGCAACCCGCTGCTGCTGCCCTCCTGAAAGTTGCCGTGGGTATTTGTCTGTCCAATTCAGTATTCCCAACTCACCAAGCAGATCAAACTCTTGCTCTGGGGTTAGGCTGCCCCGTTTAGCTGCCAACTGCAGATTACCGCCGACCGTTAGATGAGGAAACAGACGACTGTCCTGAAACACAAAGCCGATGTGACGCTGTTCACTCGCTAACTGCTCTTCGGCACTAAGCAACACCCTATCAGCGAGGGAGATGCAACCTTTCGCTGTTGACTCTAATCCAGCAAGCAGCCGCAGTAAGGTCGTTTTCCCTGCCCCTGACGCGCCCACCAGCCCAGTAATACCCGACAGTTCAGTATTAAGGTGATAAGCACTATGCCAGTCACCACGTTGCAGACTTACCGCCATATTCAACTGCATGGTAATAACCTCTGCTGACGCCGTTTCATCAAGCCATATACCAGTACCAATACGGCGATACTAAATATCAGCAATAGCCCAGCCAAACGATGAGCGGCATTAAAATCCAACATCTCGACATGATCGAACAGCGCGATCGATAACACGCGGGTTTCACCCGCAATATTGCCGCCAATCATCAACACCACACCAAACTCACCCACGGTATGGGCAAAACCCAGCACGCCCGCAATCACAAAACTGGGCAGAGTCAGGGGTACAACAATACGAAAAAATCGCTCTGTCCCACCCATCCCCATGGTGGCCGCCGCTTCTAAATAGTCCTTACCTAAATTGCTGAACGCCGCCTGTAGTGGCTGTACTACAAAGGGCAGCGA
Source organism: Corallincola luteus (assembly GCF_004336975.1). NCBI lineage: Bacteria > Pseudomonadati > Pseudomonadota > Gammaproteobacteria > Alteromonadales > Psychromonadaceae > Corallincola > Corallincola luteus. The sequence goes on along the minus strand of NZ_SJXE01000007.1, from coordinate 120,284 downwards.
ATAGATGATGGAAGCGAACCATAAGCCAGTAAAACTGAACACCAACGGGCTGCCAAACCACTGCAACCACAGCGCACCGAAACCGTTAACCGGCGAAAATGCCCATAACAGATAGAAACCTAATACGGTCGGCGGCAACACCAGTGGCAAGGCCACTACCGCCTCAACACAACTGGCGATAAATGAACGTTTGCGCGCCAGCCACCAGGCCAACATAGGGCCGATTAGCATCAAGGTCACCGTCGTCAGTAATGCCAGCTTAAGGGTTAATATGACCGCTTGCCAGTCCGCCGCGCTCATAGCACAACGTCCGTAGCCAAATAGCCCATTTTTAGCACCTCTCGCTGTCCCTGACTTAGTAGATAATTAACAAATGCATTGGTCTGCTCAGGATATTGACTGCGCTTTAATACCACTCCTTGTTGCACAATTGGCGTGTACCACTCAACAGGTAGCTTTATCGCCTGACTCGGCTGATCAATCACCTGTGAATAAGCAACGAAACCGCCAGCGACATTACCTGTAGCGATAAATTGATAGGCTTGAGAGACACTATTGCCAACGGCGGGAGGTATCGTTGACGACCAGTGCAGATGTCGCACAACTTCTGCAGCTGCAGCACCATAAGGGGCTGTATTGGGGTTTGCCATTGCCACCCGCGCGCGCCAACTGGCAACGGTATCCAAGCTCAGTCTTTCGCACGTTGGGCACCAGAACGCCAAAGCGCCACGTACGTAGGTGAATGGCTTGCCCAAGGCAAGTTGCTGCTCATATAAAGCGGCAGGTCGTACTGTATCGGCAGACAAAAAGAGGTCGAAAGGTGCACCGTGGACGATCTGTTGATAGAGCACACCACTGGAGGCAACACTGATCTCTATCTTAGTTCCGGTTTCAGTTTCATAATTAGCCACAACTTGCTGCAAGGTGGCATTAAAGTTGGCAGCCACGGCGATCCGAATAACGATGGTTTCAGCAACAACGGAGCCATTAATTAACCACAAAAATATCAACAATATGCGCATCTACGCCCCCTGAAATAACCAACACAGAGAAAAATTACGCCATTACAATTCGGGTCCGAAGCACTCGTTATAGCTTTGACATTCGCCACAGCTAGGCGCGCGACACACATAATCTCCTTCCCCCTGGCATAGACAACGGTAGAAGTACTTCTTCCAACGCATATCTTCGGTGTTATTTGCTGCCAATTGCGGGAAGTTATGCTCTAGCAAATAACGTAGCTGTTCTCGGCTAGTCATTCCTAATGCTCGCCATAGATGCGCCTTATCAAGACAAGCGCTAGCCACAACCAAGGCGATCACCTCCGCACCAGGGATCGCTTCATCGGCATGTGCCAGCAGTAATTGAGCCAACTGATTCCGCTCTTCTAGGCGCGAATTGTGCAACGAATTAAGCAGCTCAGACCGCGCCCGCAGCATAGGCCATTCGTTTTCTCGCCACCTTTGGTCTAACGCCAATAGGCGCTTATCGACTTGGGTTCTTAATACGTCCCGATAAGCAGCCATCGCCATACCTAAGCCGTACGGTAGACCACTCTTTCCCGTTAGCTGCGCCTTAATAATTTGATTGATAAAATCGCGGTTCGCTTGCGACCAGGCATTAGCTTGTGCCCACGCCCAATTCTTATCGTCTTTTACCTGCGCTTGGTGGTGTTGGGAAAGCAGGCTACCCCAAGAGAATGAGAAAGCTATCGTATTGGCGGTCATAAGCGCGCTCTCCTTTTTGACAAGGCGACGACTTTACGTTCATCGGGCAACCCAGTTAGGCTACCGGGCGGATTCAGCGCTCGTCCCTCAGCATTAACGATGGCCGTTTCGACCGGACAGATACTGGCGCATTGCGGATCAGCGTGGTGCCCGACACACTCATTACAACGATGCGGTAAAATTGAGTACTGCTTAGGCCCTACCGTTATCGCTTTTTGTGGGCAAACCAGCTTACACGCATTGCAGCCGATACAACTTGCAGTGATTTCGAAAGCCATTAGCACACCTCCCCTATCTCACTGCTCACCGTCCCCTGTGTTGAATTTTCACAGAACCGTTGCCATTCAATTGCCAACACCTCATCAATAGCCTGCATTGCATAATCGGTAGATGGGGCGACACCATGCTGCTCTAAAGATTGCCAAGGCCCCATTCCAATACGGGAGCACAACACCTGATCACACCCCTCAAGGCTACTGATCAAAGTGGACATACGCTGCTGTTGGTTAAGGGATTCATCATCACACTCGGTGCTACCCAAACAGTATTGATCGACATCGCGATCTGGCTGCCTGACGATGCCCGCCTGAGTCAGTTGATAGACTTGAAAATGCGTAGCATGGCCGAAATGCTGATCAATCAGCACGCCGCTCTGGCTGGCCACGGCAATATATCGCTCTGCCGCCGGCAAAGCGCTAGTGCCACACGCGCTAGACCCGTCATCATCAAGGTCCGCATGACAATCTTGCCCCAGCTTACCTACGGCATCAGCGCGGCACTGCTGACAATGGCTCATCTGCTCCATCGACTGCCCCGCCGCTTCACGAGCCGCGGCAATCTCAGATTCAGTCGGGCTTCGCTGCCCCATTAAACCAAAGTAAGTACCGTGTTCCGCTTCTGCGATCAGCGGCATAACGTTATGCAACATAGCGCCTAGGCGTTTCACCTCTTGCGCGACTGCCGCAACGTGATGATCATTGATCCCCGGGATCAGTACGGTGTTGATCTTCACCAACATGCCGAGGTCCGCCGCCGCCTTTAAACCAGCCAGCTGACGGTCAATCAGCGTTTGTGCCGCAACACGACCACGTAAACGTTTATGGTTAAAATAGACCCAAGGATAGATCTTGCTGCCGATATCAGCGTCGATACAGTTAATAGTGATGGTTAGGTGGTCTACACCCACCGCCTTTAGGTCATCAACGTGATCAAGCAGATTTAAGCCATTGGTTGAGACACACAGGTGCAGCTCATGTTGTAGCGCTGCCACCGCTTTCAAGGTAGCTATGGTCGACTTTGGATTAGCCAACGGATCACCAGGCCCAGCGATCCCAACGACACGGGTTTCTGGGATCCGCATCTTCACTTTTTGATAGCGAGCCACCGCTTCCGCTGGTGACATCAGTTTTGAGACAACGCCCGGACGAGACTCATTACTGCAATCAAACTTACGATTACAGTAGTTACATTGAATGTTACAGGCGGGCGCTACCGGGAGGTGAATACGCGCGTACTGGTGTGCCTGTTTTGAATAACAAGGGTGCGTTTCAATCTTAGCTTGTTGAGTTGCTAGCAGCTCGCCCATCTGAGTCCTCCACATACATCCTGGTGACTAGGTCACCCATCCGTTTCAGTCAATTCACTTACATAAGCTAATGCAAAGGACCCGCCAACACGTTAATAGTTATTTTTCAATAAGTTAAGAAAGGAGTCGAGAGTGATGTACCTCACAAACATCACATTTGTGAGGTACCTGACATTAGAGTTGTCGCATTCTGATATTCATCGTTTGTATTCGGTAAGCGATCTGTCTTGGAGTCATATCCAGCAGGCGTGCGGCTTTCGCTTGCACCCAACCCGCCTGCTCCAATGCAGCAACCACCCGCTCACGTTCATCTATTTCAGGATCTTCCAGGTCCGTTTTCGCTAAAGTGGCAGTCAAGTTAGGCGCAGAAGAAGAGAGTTTCATCGGCGCATCAACGCCGCCAAGCATGATCAAATCCTGATCGATACTGCCCTCTTCACTCATGATGGACGCCCGCTCCAGCATATTTTCCAGCTCACGGACATTACCTGGCCAGTGATATCCCATCATGGTTCGGATCGCGCCATCGGTCACCGACAGCTCACGGTTTTGTACCTTGGACAGTTTTTCAATCAGAAACTTGGTCAACTCCGGCAGATCTTCAATACGCTCCCGTAGCGGTGGCGGGTAGATAGGCATCACGTTGAGTCGATAATAAAGATCTTCCCGGAACCGTTCCGCACGCACCTCATCTTCAAGATTACGGTTAGTTGCCGCAACAATACGCACGTCAACCTTTAACGTTTGCGTACCGCCAACCCGTTCAAATTCTCCCTCCTGCAGGATCCGCAAAAGCTTGGCCTGAAACGCTGCTGATATCTCCCCCACTTCATCAAGAAACAGGGTGCCGCCATCGGCCATCTCAAATCGACCTTTACGCTGCTTTACCGCCCCGGTAAACGCCCCCTTCTCATGACCAAACAGTTCCGATTCCAACAGGTTGTCTGGCAGTGCAGCGCAGTTCAACTTAACGAAAGGCCCGTTTGCTCGTGGCGAGTTATAATGAATGGCATTAGCGATCAACTCCTTACCTGTGCCTGACTCACCCCGCACCAATACGGTACTGTCCCATTTCGATACCAGGCGCACCTGCTCAAATATCTTGCGCATTGAACGGGTATGGCCAACCATATTGTCGAAGCTGTAATTGCCGCGCACTTTGCGCCGCAAACGATCACGCTCAGCGACCAGGTTGTCATTCTGCTCGGCGACATTTTTTGCCAATAGCACATTTTTACCGATCAGCGTGGCGATCATCTCTACCAGTCGTGTGAAATGCTCCAACAATTCGGTACTGGCGAGTTCTGGCTGCGCGGCTAATACCCCATGTACCGTGCCGTCACGCTGCTTCAACGGCACAGCAATAAACGGTTTATCAAGCGCATACAGTGCTAGCTTATCGGCAAATCGCAGATCATCAGATACCCTGGCCAGCACAATCGGTTGCCCCTGACTCACCACACTACCAATGATCCCTTCACCAGCGCGATATCGCACTGTGCCAGTCTGTTGATTGGCGTCTTGTTCCGGTGAATGCAAAGCGTCGATCACCAGCATTTCCCTTTCGCTGTCCAGTAACGCCAACATGCCATGGCTTAACAGCGCGTCATCATGAAGCACCTGCAATACCTGACTTACCGTCTGCGTATAGTCGAGGCTATTGCCTAACAGGCTGCTAACTTTGTACAGCGCAGAAAGGTGCTTTTCCGCAATTTTTTCCGGTCGAGTTAAAAGCGTATCCATGGCTAACTCCTGTCTCTTTCACGTCGCGGTAAACTGATAACGGCTCGGCAGCCCCCTAAAGGACTGCGCTGCAGTAACGTGGAGCCACAATGCTCATTCATCACCTGTTGTACTATGCTCAAACCCACGCCACGGGCGCCGTTTGAAGCAACAGGTTTGGTACTATAAAAGGGTTGAAACGCTTTGATTTTGTTAGCTTGTGGCACACCGGGACCACTATCATCAATCAGCACCACCACGGACTCATCGTCCATATAGGTTTGGATTTCGATCTCCCGGCTTTGCGGCTTACCAAACTCGATAGCGTCGATGGCATTGTCCAGCAGCTGCTTAATCGCCACACGTAACCGGCTCGGTTGGCCATTAATTGAAGGCAGCGTAGCGGTCAGCTTGAGCTGCATCGGAATCGAAGTTTTTAACAGTCGCTGGGTACTCAACGCCGCCACATCATGTACCAGCTGATTAATATTTACCGGCTGTTGCGCCTCTTGTGGTCTATCCGGCAATGCATCACGCAGCTGGTCAACGGCATCGGCGCCAGATTTAAGCGCCATCTCCATCGCTTCTAACCCCGGACATTTACCGGAACGGCCGGTAAGTACGGTGACTGCCGCCTCAATCATATTGATCGGCCCCTGCATCTGGTGGATAGCAGCATGTAACGTCTCCTGCATTACATGCATCATTTCCGACTCAGCCGTCATCCTCTGCAGTTCCGACACCCGTTGCTGCTCCTGATGCCGCTTCTCTTTGGTGTGTTCGCTGATGGTCAACACCAGATAATCGCTGGCGGTGGGCGCAAAGTAATCATCCACGCCACTGTCTGCCGCAGAGAACCCCGACAACTTGCAGTAGAACCAGCGCTCGCCCCGAGACTGCTTTAACTCCAGGCTCAGACTGTGTCCTTCAACAAAGCGCCGTGTGCGCAGCTGCTCGGTGGCATTTTCACCCAGTTCCTCTTTCAATTTGGCGATGATCTGTTTCGCCGGCTCTTGTTGAAAATCTGCTGCCAACGCTTTGTAACTTAAGTTATCGAGCACAACCTGTTGGTTTTCATCAAGTAGGGCAATGGCCACTGGCGCGGCATTGAGCACAGCCTCAACCAAGGTTTTTTGATTGATCAGCTTGGTGGTCAATTCGTGGGTTTCGGTGACATCCCGGTGGATCCCCAGAAAGTGGGTCGTTTCACCTTCACCATCGGTCAAGGGCGTTACGATCACATCGGCCAAATAGCGTTCACCATTTTTGCGCCGATTAATTAACCGTCCCTGCCAGCTTCGCCCTTTCTTTAATTGATTCCACAACCCTTGATAAACCTCTGCAGGGGTTGTGCGGTAACTCAGGATGGAATGGTTTTCACCTTTAATCTCCTGCAACCCATAGCCAGTGGTCTGACAAAACCAGGGGTTTACGTAGAGAATATTGGCATCCGTATCGGTGATGGAAATCGCCATCGGCGCCTGTTCTACGGTTTGAATGAATTGGCTAACGGCTGTTTCGCTGCCCACTTCGCCATTAAAAAACGGAGTCATATCTATCACCGCACTTTCTTGCTGTTTGCTCATCCTTTCCTCCACCACACATAAGTGCGAGGTCACCGACATCGCTCATGGTTATCCCTAACTGCAATCACCGTTCCCATCTCGTTGCCAAGGTATGCAAGGGCTTAGCTAAAGAAGCCTTTGTTTGATTTGTGACAAACCCACACAAATTAACCTTAAGGTTTGTCGCATTTAGTACGCCTATCGATGGGCCGTTCTATTCATATCCCCAGTTAACACCGCACCAGCAAAGGGAAAAACGCACTTTGATGATGCACGCCTAGCAATGGCACAGCCCATGCAGAGGGGATAAGGAGCTGTCAGTAGGCCAAGCGATTGGTTTCAACGAACGCAGTAGGTGGTACCCAACGTTCCCCCTAATCCGGTTTTGGGTACCTCTGTGTTTTCTTCATCTAAACAGGAGCCCTGCTATGAGCGACTATTTCCTACTGCTGGTCGGTACAGCACTGGTCAACAATGTGGTGCTAGCTAAGTTTCTCGGCCTCTGCCCTTTTATGGGGGTATCCAACAAAATCGACAGCGCGCTAGGGATGGGATTGGCCACCACGTTTGTTCTCTGCCTCGCTGCAATATCAGCCTGGGTGATTGAACGCACCCTGTTGCAGCCCCTCGATTTAGGCGTGATGCGGATCCTGGCATTTATTCTGGTGATCGCAGCAGTGGTGCAGTTCACCGAGTTGTATATACAGAAGATGAGTCCCGCGCTTTACCAGTCCCTAGGGATCTTCCTTCCCCTAATTACCACCAACTGCGCCGTACTTGGCGTGGCACTACTAGTCGTTCAGGAGCAGATGTCGTTTACCGAAACTCTGGTCTACGGGCTTGGCTCTGCCCTCGGTTTCACTCTGGTGATTGTGCTGTTTGCTGGACTCAGGCAGCGACTGAAATTAGCGAAAGTACCCGCAGTATTCGAAGGGGCACCTATCGCATTTATTACTGCAGGTCTGCTGTCGATGGCCTTTATGGGCTTCGCCGGCATGGTAAAGGCAAGCTAACAACAGCTTAAAGGAGTTAACCATGAGCCTTTTTACATTGATCATATCTGTTAGCTGTTTTATCGCCCTTGGCGCCCTGTTGGGTGGTCTATTGGGCTGGGCATCGCGGGCATTTAAAGTGGAAAGTGATTCCCGTGTCGATGATCTCGAAGCGCTGTTACCGGGCGGACAATGCGGCCAGTGCGGCGAACCTGGTTGTCGTCAGGCTGCCGAAGCCATGGTCGCTGGCACACTGGGGCCGGAATGCTGCCCCCCAGGCGGAAATAGCTTGGCCGCCAGTATCGCCAAACTGCTTGGGGTTGACCTGACGGCCAAAGGTGATGACACCCAATGGGTGGCTTATATAGAAGAAAGCCAATGCTCTGGTTGCACCCGCTGCTTCAAAGCGTGCCCATTTGACGCCATCGTCGGTGCCAGTAAACAGATGCATACCGTCATCAGCCAAGTCTGCACAGGCTGTCGCCTATGTGAAAAAGCCTGTCCACAGGATTGCCTAACCATGCAACCCGTGACGCCTGCCATCCATACATGGCAATGGCCAAAACCCAACGTTGCCTAGGAGTGGCCCATGTTCTCATTCGATAAGCTACGTTCGTCATTGAGTCGCAAGCCTTTTAGCGGTGGTATTCATCCCACGGGCTATAAAGAGCTGTCGCAGCACTCATCGATTACCACGATGCCCCACCCAAAGCAGGTGTTTCTCGGGCTACAACAGCGCAATGGCTCCATGCTGCATACCATCGTCAATGAAGGCGAAACCGTTTACAAAGGCCAGTTAGTGGCCAAGGGTGCCAGTGATATGAGTGTTCCCCTGCACTCCCCAGTCAATGGCGTAGTACGGGAAATTAAACCCCATGTCACCGCTCACCCCTCGGGGCTGAAAGGCGCAACCTTGGTGATTGATGCCAATGACGATCCGCGCTGGGGGATCCCCCATGAGCCATGCAATCCATTTGAACTATCACCTGAAACCATTATTCGACGAGTGCTAGCGGCCGGTGTGGTTGGGCTTGGTGGCGCAGGCTTCCCGACCGGTATCAAGCTCCGCCTCGCAGCACAGAATGGTGTTCACACGCTAGTCATTAACGGCGGTGAATGCGAACCCTATCTAACCTGTGATGATCGTCTAATGCGCGAATACGCGCCTGAAATTGTTACCGGCGTAGAGCTGATGGTGAAAGCCATTGGCTGCAAGCAGGCCATTATCGCCATTGAGGACAATAAACCCGCGGCATTAGCAGCGCTCACCAGCGCCTGTAGCGAAGCAGAACAGGTCAGCATTCAGTCAGTACCTAGCCTCTACCCCATGGGTTCAGAACGCCATCTGATCAAAGCGGTCACAGGCAAAGCAGTGCCCGCCGGACAGCTCAGTACCAGCATCGGAGTGCTGGTGCATAACGTCGCCACCGCGCGAGCCGTATTCCACGCCGTGCGCTATCAACGACCACTCATTGAACGGGTGATCACTGTTTCTGGGGGAGCCGTCGAACAGCCAGCCAATATTGTTGTGCCAATTGGCGCATTGGTATCACAAGTATTAGCTGCTTGTGGTGGCTTAAAAATGGAAGCCGCACGTCTGGTTTCCGGGGGGCCAATGATGGGGCAAGCGCTGCCATCGCCATTTGTTCCTATCGATAAAAGCATTGGCGGCTTACTGGCGCTATCCGAAGAGGAAGTCCGCCCTAAGCAAAGCCACGAGTGTGTGCGCTGTGGGCGCTGCGTCAATGCCTGCCCGATGGGGCTAATGCCATTTCAGATGTCCGCCCATAGCCGCGTATCAGACTTTGAGGGGGCCAAGGAGTTTGGCCTAGATCACTGCCTGCTCTGCGGAGCGTGTAGCTATGTTTGCCCATCGAATATCCCATTGGTGCAGTACTTCCAACACGCCCGCGGTGCACTCAATGCGCAACGCGCCATGACCAACAAATCTGGCCAAGCACGGCAATTAACCGAGGCGCGCCAACTGCGGCTAGCGAAAGAGGCGGCAGAGAAAAAAGCAGCGAAGGCAGCAAAAGCGGCCAAATCTCCACGGCGCAAACGTGCCCCCAGAGCCAGTAAAACCACAGGAGAATCATAATGGTGCAATTTGCAGCAGTTTCCGGTCCCCATAGTCACAGCAACCAAAGCACCACCAAGCTGATGTTTCTGGTGCTGTTCGCGCTCACGCCCGCTACGCTGTACGGATTCTATCTGTTCGGTTTGCCAGCATTTCAGGTGTGGTTAGTTTGCTGCGTAAGCGCAGTGATCTGTGAAGCAGTGTGCCTGCTTCCACAAAACAAAACTTGGCACAGTGCCGTCGACGGCTCAGCCATGCTCACTGGATGGCTGCTAGCGATGAGCTTGCCGCCATCAACACCTTGGTGGGTCGCGCTCAGCGGCTCTCTGTTCGCCATTATGGTAGGCAAGCAGATCTACGGTGGACTGGGGCAAAACCTGTTCAATCCAGCGATGCTGGCGCGGGTAATGCTGCTGATCTGTTTCCCTGTCGAACTCACGTCATGGAATCAAACAGCGGCTCCACTGATGACTCCTGAAGGACTGGCGTTCACCGACAGCTGGCTTGGTAACGGTATTGATGGTGTCAGCGCTGCCACCCCCTTGGCTGCACACAGCAACATTGGGGTTTCAGCGAAGGCACTGCTGCTAGGTAATCATGCCGGTAGTTTGGGCGAAACCAGCGCAGTGTTATTGGCTTGCGGTGGACTATTTTTGTTATGGCGCCGTGTCATCAGTTGGCCTCTGCCTACAGCGTTAATACTTGGTCTGGCAGTTCCCGCCGCTATCGCCCATCTGGTTAACCCCAGCGAATATGCGTCTGCCCTCACCCATATTTGCTCTGGAGGCGCCATGCTGGCGGCCTTCTTTATCGCAACCGACATGGTTACTTCTCCCGCCAGTCCTAAAGGGCAATGGGTATTTGGCATAGGTTGCGGCCTGTTGATCTGGTTAATCCGCTGCTTTGGTAGTTACCCGGAAGGCGTCGCCTTTGCCGTACTCATCATGAATGCCACCACACCAATCATCGACCACTACCTGCGGCCGAAGATCTTTGGTACCCGCAGCCGCTTGAGTGTCTAGGAGGACCTATGTTGCCTTGTATCGAAAAAATGCGTGACACACTCAGCTATCAAACAGCACTGCTCGCCGGTGCTACGGGCACGGCCACACTATGCCTGCTGCTGACAAACCTGCTGACCGCGCCGGCAATCGCCATGCGCGCAGAGGAAGATCAGTTAGCAGGGTTGGCGCAAGTAATGCCTTTAGAAAGATATCAAAACGACATCCTTAAATCAGAACAGCATTTCAGTACCGAAGGCCACGACTACGCCATGTTCACCGCAATGAATGCACAAGGCCAAGTCACAGGCTATGTACTTAAAACAGAATCGATGGGGTATGCCGGTGCCATCTCACTGCTGATCGGTACCGATCCTCAGGGCGAGATCCTTGGCGTAAGAGTGCTGTCCCATGCTGAAACGCCTGGCCTAGGGGACAAAATCGAACTGGCCAAAAGTGACTGGATACTCGCTTTTGACGGCCACTCACTTGGCAATACAGGTGACGAGCAATGGGCCGTTCGCAAAGACGGCGGCGAATTCGACCAATTCAGTGGAGCCACCATAACCCCAAGAGCGATCGTTAACGGCGTTCATCGCGCACTTAAAGATCTCCCCCTGAAGCAAGATCTCTCCCCAACGGAGGAAACGCCATGAGTGATTACCGTAAAATCTTTGCCGACGGCTTCTGGAACAATAATGTGGTTTTGGGACAAAGTTTAGCTTTGTGTCCTTTGCTGGCGGTGACGACCAGTGCTACCAATGGTTTGGGGCTAGGCCTGGCCTCACTGGTGGTGATGGTTGCAGCCAACGTACTGGCCTCACTGTTTAACCCCTTGATCAGCCGTGCGGTGCGTATTCCGGTCAATATTCTGATGATCGCCACGCTGGTTACCATTACAGATCTACTGCTCAATGCCTGGCTTCACCCATTACATAAAGTGTTAGGGCTGTTTATTCCATTAATCGTTACCAACTGCGCCATTCTTGGCCGCGTCGAGTCGTTTGCCAGTCGTAATGCCATACTACCCGCGGCAGCCGACGGGCTGGCGATGGGACTGGGGTTTACCTGGGTACTGGTATTGATGGGTGGCATTAGAGAGCTATTTGGCGTCGGCACCTTGTTTGCCAACGCCAGTTTGCTGCTTGGAAAACATTTTGCGTTTCTAGAGATGGTCATTATCCCCGATTATCGTGGCATCCTGCTGCTGATCCTGCCCCCCGGCGGCTTCCTGATCTTAGGTGGCATGTTGTCCGCGAAACGTTTACTCGAACAACATATCGCGGCGAGAAAAGCAGCCAAGAATAAACTCGTCACTGCCGTAGAAGGAGGTTAATGATGCGTATCAGTATCGCTTACGCTCTGCCTGAACAACAGGTGTGGATGGATCTAGATCTGCCTGAATATGCGACCGTGATCAGCGCGATTAACCGCTCTGGCCTGCAGGAGCTGTTTCCCGAGATCCAGCTAGACCAACAGAAAGTCGGTATTTTCGGCAAGCTAGCCACGCTAGAGACACGACTGGTGGAAGGTGACAGAGTGGAGATATATCGCCCCACCACTTGGCTTCCACCGGAAGACGATGATGACGACGAATAATCCAATCTACACCGTCATAGTTTGAGCAGTCGGGGCGCGTCAAAGCGCCCCTTTTTTTGCCGTCGTCATCTCAGATCGCGCAGCAACTTTGCCAAAGCGTATCTTGGCAAAATGTTTGTTCCCACACGACCACTGTCTTGTTTGCGACAATGTCGTATGACAATGCCACATCAGCCGTACCAACATCAGCCACTCCACCAATAAATTCAATGAGTTATATTCAAAACGAGCATGGCAACCTTATTGCAATGTCATAGTTAGATATGTTTTTGCTGCCTTTTGGCAGGCATTTAAGGAGCTCAGACCATGGCAAAAGTAGGCATTTTCTTCGGAACCGACACCGGCAATACACGCAAAGTCGCCAAGCAGATATTCAACAGTTTGGGCGCAGAGGTGGCCGATAAACCACTCAATATTAACCGTATCGATGCAGACACCCTGCTCAGCTACGATGTTTTGATCCTCGGCACTCCCACCCTAGGTGAAGGGCAACTGCCCGGGTTGTCGTCAGAGTGTCAGACAGAAAGCTGGGAAGAGTTTATGCCCAACTTCGACGAGCTGGATCTGGAAGGAAAAAAAGTCGCCCTTTATGGATTAGGCGATCAAGTGAACTACCCAGACGAATTCGTTGATGCCCTGGGTGAGCTTTACGACGCTGTCGATGAATGTGGTGCAGAAGTCATCGGTAGTTGGCCGGCTGACGGTTACACCTTTAATGAATCACAAGCGGTTGATGAAGATGGTCGTTTTGTCGGTCTCGTACTCGATAATGACAATCAAAGCGATCTGACCGCTGATCGTGTGGCCACCTGGTTAGCACAGTTGGAAAGTGAATTGGTTTAGTTGCCAACTAAACCCTGAGAGAGGGCCGCTGTAGCGGCCTTCACTCGTTTTTGACGCCGCTTGGTGGACAGAACGCTTTATCAATCGCTATTCAACATGCCATGGCTGACAACTTGAACGCCATACGGGAACAAAGCACCGCTGCCAATCGAGGCGATGACGTTAAGTCCGTTCTCGCTACCACCCATCCCCACTACACGTCGCTATCTAGCAAAAACGAATTACTCTAATTCATCGTCTAATCGCTGCATATCCCAAACAATACCTCGCATATTCACCAGCACGTTAAGCCAATCGTCCTATGCCGAGCGCGTTGATTTTAATCACCCTCCTGCGAGGTAACTAGTATGCAATTAGATGTGATACTCACTATGGCGGGGTTAACCCTATTGGGATTATTACCCATGGTTAACCCCCCGACTTCCGCCACGCTCCTTCTGGGATACAGCAAGGGTAAAAGCAAGGCGTATATGTCACAGACGGCAAAGAGTGCCAGTCTGATCCTGTTTTGCGCGTTAACCACCACCTTTTTTATCGGCTCCTCTATTTTGGAGCTGTTTAATATCTCGATGCCTAGCCTGCGCTTAGGCGGTGGCCTAATTATTGGCGCCATTGGCTTCAAGATGCTGTTTCCTTCTGACGAAGTGAAGCCCAAAGCGGATAACGAAGATTCGATTGCCTTTGTCCCTTTAACCATCCCCAGTATGTGCGGCCCCGGCACCATGGCGCTTGTGATCAGCGGTGCGTCTGAAATTGCTGCGTTGTCTGACGATGTGAGCAAATTAAGTATCTATGGCGGCGTGCTGGCAGGGTTTGTCGGTGTTGCACTGGTTGCGTTCTTTGTATTAAGCATGGCCTACCCGATGTTAAAGCTACTGGGTAAAAGCGGTATTGATGCCTTTAGCCGGATCATGGGATTCATCCTTATCTGTATGGGCGCACAGTTCTGTGTCAACGGCTTAACCGAAGTCTATCAGGGCATGCAACTCGCTTAATCAGACCGATTTTATATAGATAGGAAACCACCATGAAAGAACATGTATTTATAAAGTCACATGAACAGATCATTGAAGGCGGTATCGGGTTAATTGAGCAATTTGATGCGCAAGCCAGCCAGTACATTTGGGTGGATATCGAAGGTGAACTGTCAGCGACGGCGAAACAAAAACTCGTTGAACTTGGTTGCCATGAGCTGGCCATGAACGCTTACCTGCAACAGCCCAATGCAATGAAAGTCGAGCAGTTCCCTAACATGCTATTCATGCTGTTTAAGGAGCAGGCCTCATGTACTGATGATTTGTCCTTTGAACATCAACAGGTAGCAATGTTTCTGGGCGAGAGGTTTCTTATCACCGTTCGCCCCAGCCGCTCAGCTGAACAAAACGCACAGTTGGCGCATCAATATTGTTCAAGAGCCAACACAGCAAGCCAATTGGCGATCATGATATTGCAGTCGGTGACTCGTTGTTACTTGGATAATGTTCGTTCATTTGAACAGCTGCTGGAACAAAAAGAAGATGCGTTACAAGGCGGCGAACAGAAAGAGACCCTGAATGACCTGGTCAACTACCGTTATCAGTTCCGCCGCTTAAGCCGATTGTTCGAACACCATAATGATCTGTTGTTGCAAATCAGTGGCGAGCCCGAACCGTTTCTCAACCTGACAACGGTGAAAGACAAACATGAATGGAACAAAATTCTGGAACGCTCGCGGCGCTTAACTGGACTGACTCGAATGTACTACGACATTTGTGGCGATCTGCTGGATGGCCATATCACCACCAGTACCCATGATTTAAACAACACAATAAAGATCCTAACGATGATCACCGCAGTGTTTGTTCCTCTAGGGTTTATCGCCGGTATTTACGGGATGAACTTTGAAAACATGCCAGAGCTCGAGTTCGAATATGGCTACTTCGCTGTACTCACGTTTAAAGTGCTTATCGCAGCCTCGTTCTTCTGGGTATTTAAGAAAAAGAAGTGGATTGACTGACACTAAGTCGCAGCTATAAATAAAGCCACCGGCATAACGCAAGTGGCATTTTTGTATGGAGCTCGTACTCGATCAGACATAAATGAAGCTGAGATCTCGATAGAATCATCCAGCAGTTATGTGCCAAGAGGCGTCATTCAAGCTGCTGTATCCGATCGCTAAAAGTCATCCATAGCAGTCGTTGATGAGGTTAACGGTTGTCTGTTCCTTTAGTGGCAAACCCAAAATGAGATACTAATACTTCCTACACTCAGCCGAGTTGCTGCGGACACTGAGTCCGATAATATCGTGAAGACTAGGTCTTAAATAGAAGTTGATACGCTTCAAGTGATCACAGTCGACAATGACAGGCGTCGTATTTGCGAGCTTTATCGATGAAATAGCGATCGCGAAAGCCGCATAAAAGCCGCATAATAGATCTACCGTCACGGATGGCGGCATTCCAGGGACAGCTGTATCAGGAGAAGGAACGATGCGGACAACAATCATCACTGCGGCGCTGACCGCACTCTTAACTGGTTGCGGTGGTGGCGGTGGCCAACAAGAAGAACCGCAGCCAGCGGCAAACGGTAAAGTCTCATTCACTGTTGACTACGATCTGATGGAGGTCAGTTGGATCGATGCGTTCGACAACGAAACCAGCTATCTGATTGAGAAACGTAATCTCGAACACAGCAACATAGAGTGGGAAACGGTCGCATCCACAGGCGCCTTGCCTACTGGTGCGCAGGGCTCAGTTAACCTGAACGCCATCACCGGTACATACCGCGTTTCTGCATTGCTGGATAACGGTGTGCAGGCCACAGTGAGCAATGATGCGGGTGTTACGCAGTTCAGTATTGATACCTTGCAAACAGAAATCAGCATCAATTTCAGCGCTAGCGTCGACCCATATTCAGGCGAGGTTGAATTTGGACTGAACGGCAGCGCAAGCAGTGTTCAGTGGTTCGTTGATACCGTTGCAGCAGGTGAGAGCGCCACCCTGGTATTGGATACAACGCGACTGATCAACGGAACGCACCGACTTGATGTGCTGGCAGAAATAAGCTCGGGTGTTTACGCGCAGACCGATTTCGTGTTCAGCAGCTACAACAGCGGTCTCTCAATGATTGGTTATATCGGCAACCTGCAAATCCCAATGATGTTGGTGGCACAGCCTGAAAGTCTCGATGCAATTATCAGCGTTGAATTCTGGGTTAACGGTGAACTGGTAGAGTTGCAAACAGCAGAAAAACCCGAAATCACGCTGATGGCTTGCAGATCTTCCTACATCGATCTTGGCTGCGGCGGGCATTCTGATCAGTCGTTTGTCTGGTACACAGACTGGGAGCCTGTTCACGGCGACTATGACATTGAGATTGTCGCGACGGACAGCGCAGGAAGTCTGGCGACTGAACGGTTGGCTTATCGGGTCAACGATCCTCCCATTATCTACATCGATTCACCGGCCCACCCCTTGTTAACAGGGGACACATTATCAATATCCGGTTCAATCGAAAGCGATGACGCTGTTACCGCTGACGTGTTGCTGGGCGATATCGTAATCGGCTCCGTGACCGACAAGGGGGCGTTCAGCGTTAGCTATTCATTGGTTGGTCTACCTTCTGGCAGCTATGCCGTTACCGTACGCGCTATTGATTCATACGGAGCCGAAATCATCAGGTTGTTAAACATCGTTTATTCGCCGGGCTCGAACGCAGAGCTGGTTTACTCTCTGGCACCAGGTGAAAGCGTTGCACACATCAACGAAGACTATCTGGTGATTAACAAGGGCGTCTATATGTTTGAGCGCCTGAACATGTTTAGCGGCGAAACTATTGCGGTTGACTTGTCAGCAGAACAAAGCCCAAGCAACGTTAAAGTCACAGAGTCCGGTAATGTTTATTACAGCGTGTATGATCGATATATCAAGCAATGGTCGCCTGCAGGCATTCGCAACCTATCCTATGAACTGCAGGCGCAACTGGGTAACTATGGGTTTAGCCTCGGCAATGAACCCTTTCTGAACGGCAGCGTCATCAGTTGGACAGGATGGCATACCTCGCAGTACGACGAAATAACCGGAACCCTGACGGAAGTATCTGACACGATCCAACTGCTGACGGATATCGACCCGCTTTCAGATGCGCTTGAGGTTCAACTCACCGCAGACGGCATTGAGGTCAATGGTGTGAGCGTCTGGCCGGCTTCTGGCTTTTACTATGCCAGACAGGGGCGGATATTTGTCATGTTCGGACAGCATTTGTATTCGGTTTATTGATTGAAGGGCAAGACTGCTCAACAAGGGGAATGCCGAATACGAGAAATTTTGGATGATTGCGATCTATATTGTTGTCTTACCGCTTGGGGCGCTAGGGATTCTGCAACTAGGGCCTTCTAGCCATAACCGTAAAGCCTGGCATCTGCGCTGTTTTTTTATCTTTGAACAATCCAGGTATCAATGTGTTCACAGTCAAAAGCGTGCCAATTGCGGTCATTGCTGTGCTGCAACACTAACCCACTTCTGCCCCAAAGTGAGTTATGGCTAGTTGGCACCTCATTTAATCACTGCGTCACTTGACCAAGTTTTCTTCATCCATGTAACGTGTGTGAATATTCAATGAGATATATGGGCTAGATGATGGGTCTTTTTGACTTTATCTTTGGTAAAAAGAAATCTACTGAGCAAGTTAGTCAGAGTCGAGCTAGCAGCAGAACAACAGAGGTCACCCAAGCCCCTCAACAATATAGAGACATGGCGTCACAGAATACAGTGCAGAGGATGAAGTTTCATGCAACTTATTTCAGCTTTATGCATTATAAGGTTGGAAATTACCCTGACACCTCATGTGTTGAAATTGTCGTGATACAACCTGAGCTAGCAAGGTTGCAGCTAGCCCAGTTGAATCCGCCAAAATTCAGTTCACATCTCGCTGGTTAAATTCCAATCCACTTAAACCATGCTTCTTGACCGCTTCAAAAAGTCCGTTTGGCCCATCCGTGCAATAAGTTGCCAGACCACAACCATCGATTCTGAAAAGGCCATCTTTTTCTATTCCGCTAGCATTGAGAACTAGTTTCTTAAACTTGCGAACACGGCTGGGCTTGCCGTTAGCGCGGTAGTTGAGCACGGTCTGGCCTTCATTGATGGCGTTGTACTTTGCCAGCACATGCAGTGCATACCAGCGCTCACCATTCAGTGATAAAGGAAGAAACTCGCATGTGTCTTTCAGCACCGGGCGCAGCAGATCTGCGACAGGTTCTGAACAAGCAAATTCGGTTGAGCCCCAAGCTGCGATATCCGGAACAACCATCTCTTCACTTAAATCATCGATTAGCCACTCCACCTCTACCGTTTGCCACCTATCTGCCTGAGGTACTCCACGCAACTCGATAAGCTCGCCGTTGGTTGACTGCAACGCCATCTCCAATCCTGTCTCCTGCAGCGTCAGGTAACGATCTACATCCGGACTAACGCTGAAAATGCTCTTAAAGTCACTCACGGTTACTGCTCCTTCTTAATCAGCTTGCGGAGGGGAAATTCACCGTCATACAGCTCCTCTCCTATTTCTCGCAATGTTTCGATGATACCGCGTCGCCCCAGTCCTTCAGCGATAGTTTCCTTAAGGAGAAACTCCACGTTCATATAATACTGTGGTGTATGCGTTTGACGATGAGACTTATCAGTTGGTATGCCTGGTATCGGAACGTTTCTCTTAAAGTTTGGTAGGTAAACGCCATTGGCTTCATGATCGATATCAATGCCAAACGCGGCCAGCCGTAATCGAGCCCAGACTGCACGTTTAGCGTCCCAAGCCACGATATGATGAGCTTCGACATTGCCTGGACGCGAGCCACGACCAGCTTTGTGCATATTCTCACAGAGTTTTTCACTGTGTTTTTTGGCATGTTCCCATTGAATGTGGCGGCTGTACTCAAGGTCATCTTTGGTTATCAGGTTGCCTTTGTACTTAGCAGAATCAATCACCAGCCCTCTGTAATAGATGGCATAGCTCATCGCTTGTTTCTTTGCTAAAGCAGGGTTGCCCGTGGCAGTAGCGAGATCGCGTTCTAGTTCAGCAACCGTGACGTATTCGTCTGTAGGCTGGTGCATATAACATCCTTGTATTGTTGGGAATTGCTTGTCCGTACATCCTAGACGGGAGCTTTGGAAGGTAAGAGATAATCAGATTGAAATCAACCAGCACAGCATGAGGAGCATAAAAATAGTCCGTGTTACCTGCTAGTTAATTCGGCTATTTGCAATCTGAGGTTGGGATTGACAGACCATTGCCGATTTTCAAATTTACATAGTTGGTTGGATTTAGCTATTTGGGAAGGCTTCAGAGTGCCAGGAGCGGTCGTTACTATAGTTCTGACACAGTTTTGTCCAACAGTGAGTTGCAGCGAATGACAGCTCCTCGCTCAAGTGAGACTGCCAAATTAGATTGCAGCCGTTCATCGTTGAGTGTCAGGCATATATGAGCTACTACATAAAAATGCCACTGGCATAACGCAGGTGGCTTTTTTGTATTTAGCTCGTTCAACTGACGCTCATGTCGGCAACACGCCTCAAACCGTATTTTTGCTCATATCCACTAACAACCGTTTGGGCGCGGGTTGCTTATCATTCACCTTCACCGCTCTGTTAACGATCAAGCGGAGCACGATCGCAATCACGGCAACAACAAACAGAAACGCGGGGACGATTTCGCGGGAAATCTCTCATCAATTCCGGCGTGTATTAAGCGGGGAGCTCGTGTCTTGGGTTTTTCCTTATTTATCTACAGACAAAAACCGAATTTATAGGCAGCTGTTGTACTTCTGCAACTTGAAGGACTGATTGCCAGTGTCGGTGCTAGCTTCATTCCAAGGGACTACGTCGCTTCCCGTTTTGATTTCTGATGGTTCCTCATCGCTCCAATAGGAATACGGCGACTTTGGTTTCCAGGCAACTAAATCTATCCTTTGTCCCGCTTGGTCGGAGTAATGGGCATAAAGATACCCTTTGAGCGTAAATGTGGTGCCAGATACGGCATATCTGCTATCTCTAGGCGCTTTCAGGCCTACAGGGAGTGCAACAAGAATGGGGCTTTCCATAACAGCTTTACCCTCGTCGTTAGTGAGGAAAAGTCTTACGGTGTATGGATCGCAGGTGTCGCTGATGTAAGTTACTTCAATTTCGTGTAGTTTTTCATCAAGCCGTTTTACAGATTGAGCTACGCCAGAAGAGTCGCAACCAACAGCACCAAAGATAAAAGAAACAGCAGCCAGTAATATTAAACAGTTGGGAATTCTCATAGTTAGCTCGGCGTTGAGGAATTCAGGAACTTTAGGTTGAGGCGTTCCACTACATCGCCGGCCTGATTTCCATTGTTGTAAATGCGGATTTTTCCAAACCTGTAATCAGTGTGGTTTCCGTTGGGGTTGTTATTAGGTTTTGAATTCGTGATATGACCGATGACAGTGCTTTTCGGCGGTAGCTTTTCTGAAAAATTAGCGGCGAAGTTGTCGACAAGATAGGCATTTAGAACTGGTTGCATTTCCGCAGTTCGGCATCCATGGAATTCAACAAACGCATCTTTACGGAACACAGAAAAATCAATATCGCCTAGTGTCGCTGTGTCATCAGGAGTTCCTTTTTGCTGGTTGTAGTAATACCCCACTGATTTTATTGCTACGACCCCTGAGTAAAGTCCATGCAGACTCTCTTCCATTTGTTCTGCGTCTTCTGCCGTTTGAGGTCTGTCCGAGTGTCTCCGCATGTGGTAGTGAGCATTGCGTTGGATGAAGCCCGCATCAATTGGCGTTTGGAGTTTCCTAGCGATGTGTATCCCGCCTTGGTTCCCGTGGGAAACTATATCCAAAGAGCCAATAGTTCCTGAACTGCACGAATTGATTTCCTTAACAATATCTTTTCCACTAAATGCCTTTTTAACAATAATCTGGTGACGTTGATGCTGATAGGATTTTTGGTAATCTAGTTCAAGTTGTTTGGCTGCATTTTGGAAGGTGTTTACATCAGCCCTGCTGAGGGAGTCAGTATAAATAATGAGGTGTATCATGACCTTTCACATCCTTATGCTGTCATATGAAGTTCAACTCAACCTTGAGTCTAACTTTTTAAAAAATAGAGAGATTTCCATCGCTAATAAGCGTCAAATCGCGGCCCAGTATAGAAACTGAATTAGGCACGAGTCAAGCGCTAAGCCTCGATCGCTTCATAGCTGAAGTGCGTAGTCAAACATACCCTATCCTAAAGCTGCTGCAGGATTGTTGGACAATGTCTGCTAGTAAGGGATTTGTGTTGCAGAAGCAGTTTTCACTGAAGGTGAATCACTACCCAATTGGTAGATACTTATCAGCGGATAAACGGCCGCTTTCAGGGGGAGATGTTCCGCAAGGTCTTTAGCTTGAATGTCTTCAACTGGCACATAGCTGCCCTTCGACTCTAACTCATCTTTGTCCAACAGTGAGTTGCCGAGCGAATGACTGCTCCTCGCTCAAATGAGACTGCCTGATTAGATTGCAGCCGTTCATCGTTGATGTGTCAGACATATATGAGCTACTACATAAAAATGCCACCGGCATAACGCAGGTGGCTTTTTTGTATTTAGCTCGTTCAACTGACGCTCATGTCGGCAACACGCCTCAAACCGTATTTTTGCTCATATCCACTAACAACCGTTTGGGCGCGGGTTGCTTATCATTCACCTTCACCGCTCTGTTAACGATCAAGCGGAGCACGATCGCAATCACGGCAACAACAAACATAAACACCGGGATCAACACCGCCAGTCTATTTATCATCCCTTGATGCGCCTCGTAGAAAGGTGAAGCAACAATGGCCCAACCAGCGACAGAGAACAGCAACACCCAAAGCCACGCACTCAACAAACTGACGACGAAAAAACGCCGGCGTGAGATCTTTTCTGCTCCCATCAACATCGGGGTCAACACGCGTACAAAAGGCATAAATCGAGAGATAAACAGCGCCAGCAGGCCATGTTTGTTCAGCATGTCGTGCGCTTTTGCTGCACTGCCTTGCGGCAATAAGCGATAAACCCGATCTATGAAAGAAGTATGTCTGAGTAACCGACCTTGTTCATAAGCCACTAAGCTGCCAAAACCTGCTGCCAATGGCAGTACAATGAAGGTTGGATAAGCACCCAGTACGCCAAGCCCCACCAATCCCCCAGCCAGAAACAGCAGACTGTCTCCCGGTAAAGGTAAAAACGCAAAGCTAGACTCAAACAACAGAATTAACACCAAACAACATAGAATAATGGTTTGACCAGACTCGGTTAAGGTCAAAAAATCCTGTTGCCAAATAGCGACAAAATATCATTCATCTTGGCCTCCCGGGGCACAAAAATAGCGATCTAATTACTATGTTGTTAAGGGGTTAATGCGGTGAACGAACGGCAGACGTTGAAATAAACAACGCTGCCGTAATCACGCTAAAATGAAGCTACTATGGCCCAGCAGGCAAAGGCTCCGGCAGATAATGTTCAGCTTTTAGCTTCAACAGTTCCGGTAAACAGGTACCCATTGAGATGGATGACCAGGTACCCACCAAAATCCCGAAAAACATGGTAATGGCAAACCCTTCCAATGCACTACCCCCCAATAACCAAAGGGCACTGATGGTCATTAACGTGGTACCCGAGGTGATCAAGGTACGGGTGAGGGTTGATACAATCGCCTGATTGTTGATATCGGCCAGAGGTGTGTTGGTTTTGGCTTTGGCCTGCAACAATTCCCGTACCCGGTCGGCAATAACAATGGAGTCATTGAGTGAATACCCGATCACCGCCAACAATGCCGCAAACACAGTTAAATTCACTTCCAACTGTAATAACGAGAACAGCCCAAGCACAAGCAACACATCGTGTACCATCGCGAGCAATGCCCCGGACGCCTGTCGCCATTCGAAACGAAAGCTAAGGTAGGCCATGATACTTATCAAACAGATAAGCATCGCCAACCCGCCCTGCTCCACCATCTCTTTACCTACCTGCGGCCCTACCATGCTGGTGTTGAGTATCTCCACCTGTGGATCCAGTTGAGTTAACGCTGCCTGTAACGGCGCTAAATCCATACCAGCATCGGGCACCGGAAAGCGGATCATCCAGCGGCCTTGCTCCCCGGCCGAAACCACAGAGACACCGGCGGAGACGCCCGCTTCCTGCACGGCGGATAAACCGCTAACGATGGTTTGGCTGTTGATATGCTCAGCAACACGAACTTCACTGACCACACCGCCGGTAAAATCCTGGCCAAAGTTCAGCCCTTTAACACTTAATGTGAGTATCGCCACCACCATCAATAATACCGAGACCACACTGGTGGCATACCGCCACTGACTTGCATTTTTATTGGTAATCATCTTTAAACCCTCACTTCCCGGCGTTTGTCACGGCCCCAAACCAAATTGATTAAGCCTCTGGATATCAGCAGCCCACTGAACATGCTGGTCAGCAAGCCAAGGCCCATGGTGATGGCAAAGCCCTGAATAGGACCATTACCGATGGAGTACAGGATCAACGCGGTGATCAAACTGGTGATATTGGCATCGAGGATCGTGCGCAACGAGCCACTGAAGCCCTGATCTATCGCCATGGCTAAACTGTGGCCTTGCCGTAGTTTTTCTCGAATGCGCTCAAATATAAGTACATTGGTGTCCACGGCAATGCCGACGGTTAACACCAAGCCCGCGATACCGGGCAGCGTTAGTACCGTGCCGGGGATCAATGCCAGCAACCCCAACAACAGCACCAAATTAGAAAGTAGCGCGACATTGGCAACCCAACCCATACGGCGATACCAGAGCGCCATAAACAACAAGGTGGCGCCCAAACCAAGGCCAAGCGCAGCAAAACCGTTCTGGATATTTTCTGCGCCCAGTGATGGCCCGATCGTGCGTTCTTCAACAATGGTGACCGGCGCGGTTAATGATCCCGCGCGCAGCAATAGCGCCAGCTGTTGTGACTCTTGAAAGCTACCCGCCCCAGTAATGCGGAAGCGGTCTGCCAGCTGAGATTGAATGGTAGCAATGCTAATCACTTCCGCATGCTGCTGGGTTTGGTCAAACTCATCCCGCATATATTCGTTGTAAACGGTCGCCATCGGTTTACCGATATTGGCGCGAGAGAACTCGCGCATTTTGGCGCCCCCTGCACGGTCCAAAGTGATATTAACTTCTGCCATTCCAAACTCATCACGGCTGGCGCGGGCATCAATAATATGTTCACCGGTTAATACTGGGTGACGAGCAAGTGGAATGGATTGACCATTGGCGTCATCAATACGTTGACCGCCATGCTCATGGGGGGCTTGTACGGCATAGAACGCCAAACTGGAAGTCGCGCCGATCACCCGCTTAGCCACAGCAGGGTCCTGCACGCCGGGCAGCTCAATACGGACACGCTCTGCGCCTTGACGCTGTACAACCGCTTCACTAATCCCAAGTTCCTGAATGCGGTCTCGCAGCGTGGTCAACACTTGTTGTACTGTCAGGTTACGCTGCTCTGTTTGCTCCTGCTCGCTCAGCATTGCCGTAACACTTCTGTCAGAGCTATGGATTATTTGCCAGCCCGGATACTGGTCGCGTAAATGACGAACAATCTCCCGCTCACTCGCGCTCGCCGGTAGCATGATCCCCACCCGTTCGTCGTTAAGCAGCTGGATACGTGCGCCTCTTATCTCGTTGTCGCGCATATACTGGCGCAGCTCATCAACCAGCTTTTCACTTTGCGCCTGATAAACCGGCTGCATGTCGATATCCAGCAGGAACTGCACGCCACCGCGTAGATCCAACCCGAGTTTAATGGGGGTAAACCCCATACCGAGTAGCCACGCTGGTGCAGCGGGCGTCATCGCCATGGTCACCTGACCATTAGCGCCAGTCAGATCCGCTAACTGCTCCCGCGCCGCGGTTTGTTGCGATGCGTCTGCCAGCACCACTTCGGTATGAGTGCCTGCTTGGTCAATACGTAAGGTGTTAATGCCGTTGGCCTGCAAATGAGATTGCAGTGCTAATACGGAGGTGGGTTGATCATTGTTTTCAATCTGTACGGTGGCATGCTCACCGTACATCGTGGGTAATGCACTTAACAGCATCACCAACAAGGTGACGCCAAGCACCAGGTATTTCCACTTTGGATAGTGGTTCAATAGGGGTTTACTTCGTCTCATGACAAATCGCCTGTGTTGCTCAAATAGGAGCAAATGAATTCCGTTATGAAGGCAGCAAACAGACAGATCTAGCCTGCGCTACTCGGTATAAAAAACGAGATCAGGCGAAGCTGGGAATAGGATGATTTAGGCGGAAACTGAGGTTACTCTCTTTCCAGCCCGAGATACGGGATGTGGGGGATACGTTTGTTAGGCACCAGTCCAAATTAGGCGGCGCGGTTTGTTGATAGCCTATGGCCAGTTCGGCGACCGGTGGCAGTGTCCATTCATGGGCCAGATAATACTCAGGCGTTGCGAAATCCTCATCAGAGAAATCAGTAAACAAGCGTCTGGTATTAGTTTGTGCAACGTTGGAACGCTCCACTGAAACAGTTTTGACCGGATCAGGTGACTCACGGTCATTAGCGCTGACATCTGTGATATCAAAGGTAGCCGTGCTGACGGTACGGGATTGGCTGTCATGCAATTGTGCTGCTGGTACGGCAAACAATAGTGCCCCCAGAAGCAACATTACTAATACGGGTCGAACACTCGCCCATTGCATGTCTAGTTTCAAGCCAAACCTCTTCATTGAATAAAAACCATTGCAGCCTAACCTTTGCTGCCAAGTCACGACAGGCCTCGTCTCTAACAGCCTTGCCGTCTGTGGAACCCTATCCCGTCTGACAGCGAAAGCAATCGTACGTTCGCTAATTACAATGGCTAGTAAGAACCATATTGGGTCACCACAACAACTATCCAAGTGTGTTAGTGGCATCCTTTCGAATAGATGCTGAACGATGCGGGTAGATTGAGCTGTCTTTAATCTCGTATTTATACTCGTAGCTAAAGTCAGGAAATGGGTAATTCTCCGCTTCCACCCACTGCGCTACGGTCTCATCTGCTTTCTCTTTCTTGTCTTGTTCGATCGCTTCAACATCACCTGCAGACTGGCGTTGATTGGCATAAGCCAACTTCGCACCCACCAAGTCGACTTGTTCAAGTACGGCAAACAACAGTTCTTCTTGTATAGACAAGAACTCATCATGCACTTTGGAGCGAATATAAATAACAATGCCGATCTCCAGCGCGTAACTACCTACGCCAAGAAAACGCACCCTGACCGGCTCCTCTTCCACTTTCGGATG
Organism: Corallincola luteus; assembly: GCF_004336975.1. Lineage (NCBI taxonomy): Bacteria > Pseudomonadati > Pseudomonadota > Gammaproteobacteria > Alteromonadales > Psychromonadaceae > Corallincola > Corallincola luteus. Next base: position 93,874 of record NZ_SJXE01000007.1, on the reverse strand, counting down.
CTGCAAAAATATTCGGCGCAGGTTAACCAATAGCACTTTTAACTGGCCCATGGACAACTCAGGGCGCAGCATCAAGGTATGGTCCATACGTCGCTTATCACGGCGATCAAGATTATCAATTTCGATGTTTGCCAGTTCAGAATTAGGAATGGTAATAACTGAACGTTCTAAGGTACGAATGCGTGTTGAGCGCAGGCCAATGTTTTCAATAACGCCTAAATTGTCACCATAGCGGCACAAGTCACCGGTTTTTATACCGCCATCGGCGTACAGCGTTAACCCGTTAATGACATTTTCCAGTAGCGGCCGAACGGCCAATGCCAAGGCTAAACCACCCACACCTAAACCGGCCAACAGCGGGCTGATCGAATAGCCCATAAACTCGATGCCATATAAACCTATCAGGATAACGACAATCACCCCGAATATGCGTGCTAACACAGTGATCAGCGAAGTATCGATATGCTCGGTGGTGCTTTTTCTATGGGCAAATAACAACGCAGCATGGTTGATCAACGCCATCACCAGCCAGCCAATCAACACAAACTGGACGATCAAAAACAATATCGCCAAGGTCTGATACACCACACCAGACAGCCAGATACCATCATCAATGATGGTACGCAGCAGCAACAACCATAGCGCAGCAGACATAAGTGCGATGATATGGCCAATACGCCAACCGATCCGCTCGGTGGTTTGTGCTTTCCATGCATTCCAGCTAGTCGCAATATACGAGACAAAGCGCAGAAACCCCCAGCTCACCAATGCCATTAAACCCAGGGCGATCCACTGCCACACAGGCAGGCTTAAAGCGATACGGTGGTATTTTTCGTCCAGCGACAGGATAAAATCGCGGGACAAAAGCGGCCCCGGGCTGACCAGAAACTCATCATAATAATTTTCGCGATCACTCACGACATAGGGCAAGTTGTGGATGAAATGGTACCAATAGGAAAGTTTCTGCACCGAGGTTTCCGAAAACAGGAATAGCCCTTTGAGATCACCTTCGGTTTGCTTCACCAACACCAAGTCAGTATTTGCCACGCGCCAGTGGGATATCTCATTTTCAGTGACCATTTGCGCGTCAGGCAAGGCGCTGATATCTAATCCTGTAATGCGGTCGAGTATTTCCCGCAGCAGAATAATCCTTTCCATCACCACTACTTGGCGACTCCGATTAGGCACTAATGACAGATCCAGTACTTTCGCCGATTGGAAATAGGCTTTCATACCCGCCTGAGAATCAAGCGTTTCATTTCGCCAGTGCTCAATCAGTTCATCTGACGATTCAAAGAACCCCTCTAATGCCGCCTTCGGGCTGCTCAGATCGATCACATCGCTTTCTTCAGCCAGCACTGGCGAGGAATAAACGATTGCCATGCTGAACAGCATGCTGCAAAAAATTAGAAAAGGTCTCGTGATCACTGTCGTCATGTTTCAGCCTTAAAAAGCTTTGAACTCACACCCACAGATTAGTTAATTCGCCGCAAAATCCCTATGAATTAGAGAAATTTATATTTGGCGTGGACAGGGGATGACGTTTGCAAATGATGTTTGAGAAGAAAGGTGAAATCACACCTTTCCCCTCAATGCATTGCACTTAACCGCCTAGGTTAAAACACCAACCCGCGCACGTTATCCTGAGAGACGAACATGGGTGGATATTTAACCTCGCGACAGTGATAGCTCTCTGGGTCTAATAGTTCACCTTCACCATCGTATTCAAGCACATCCGGATAGGCGCACAGCTTACTGCGACTCGCAAAGCCGTCGCTTTCATTGCCCCCTAATGCCAAAACCTCGGTCGGTGCGTCACCTGTGTCCAGCCACTGCTCAGCTTCGTTGAGAAAATCCACCCAGAATGGACCATCACCACCGGAACAATGATCAACACCCGGCATCAAAAACAAGCGAACATCATCGATCACTGCGGGATCTTGGGCTACCAGATGTTGGTAGTATTTAATGGTACTGGCAGGTGAAATCGCCATATCTCGCAGCCCTGTCCACATCATCAACTTCCCGCCTGCGTTACGAAACTCTGACAGGTCCGTACCCGCGATATTGAGCTGTTTAGCTACCTTTGCAGTGTCTTGATCCAGTTGATCAAAATCGTAAGCCAGGCGCTCCCATGAGCCATTAAACACCATGTCCCTCATGATCCCCTGACCAAACGCATAAGAGAAGTTTGGCGTATGAGGGGCGCTGTAGGATGTTGTTACTGACGTTTGAAAATTGTCCAGCTGCAGTGCATCAGTACCACCCGCAAGCCAACGCTGAACACCGGCTTCAGCTATCTCTGCGCCGGGATAAAAACCGGGAGCGATCAGGTTGCCGTGACTGTCATAAGCGCCGTCATAGATCAGCGACAACACTTTCACCTGTGCTTCACTCAGGCAGTCACTGTCTTGATCATCACTGCAAGCCAGCGATGCCACATCAAAATCACACTGCCACGGCTCGGAGATTAAGCCCTTGTGAATAGGCAAGTCGCTAGCGCATTGTGCCATCACAGCGTTATGCACTAACTGCCACTGCTCTTCCCCTATTAACGCGTGTGAAGTTTGCGCTGGATCCGGAAACATCTGGTTGCTGATCATAGAGAAATGCCCGCCCAGGTAATGTGTCCAGTTATAGGCAGGTGCCCCGGCAATGATCAGATCATAATCATGGGGGTATCGCTCTGCTGCAATCAGGCCCTGACCTCCTCCCCGTGAGCAGCCATAAAACAAGTTACGATCGCTGGCTTTGCCATAGTAGTGCTCAATGACTTGCTTAGCCGTTTCAGTGGTGAGATGCACAGCTCGGCCGCCAAAGTTTTCCAGTCGCTGGGGATGATCAATTGCCCAGCTCGCGTCCAATGGATGCCCGCGGTGACCTGTATCAGTGCCGGCAGTGGCATAGTGCTTACCGGGGAACGCAGCGTCTACGTAGTTAACAACATCACCAACGAAACCACCGCCGCCACTCATAACAAATCGTCCGTTCCACTCTTCAGGCAAACGTACCTCGAAGTTGATCTCGTCTTCAATGGTGCCGGTGACCAGGCAGTAACCCGGCAGCGCTTCTGCGGCGGTATAAGCTACTTGGTTTACAGTCGGCATATGGGCGAGCTGACAGCGGGTTTCAGATTGGTTTTTATCGGCAAGTTTGGCCGGTTGCTTAGTTGACTGCTTTGCCGGTTCACATCCAACCAACGACGTCGCCAACAATGTTGTCAGTAAGGCGCCGCCCGCAATAATCGCTGAGGGTTGTTTCTTTAGTCTCTTCAAAATGCGTTCCTCCCAAAAGGATTCATTGAAATAGGTAAAAGCAAAAAATGTTGGGAGGACTATATGGCTGAACAGCGGGGATGGTCGATGAATCTCATCAATTCATATTTGGGCCATCATCAGTGAGTTTCACGCTTACATTTCACCAAAATTGAATTTCTATAATTCATCAACAACCATACAAAACCGATGTAGTTTTGCCTCATCAATCACCGAGATGAGCGGCACCCAATGAACGAAATCACACTGAACGAAAACAGCTACCGATTGCTGGACACGGGGGACGGCGAGCCTGTACTCATCATCACTTCAAGGGAAGAAACGGAACTGTTATCAACCCAGTTAGAACTGGATAAACGCGATCACAAACTACGAGCGCTTAGACTAAATATATCGGCCGTCACATCTAGCTTCTTTGGCAATAAAGAAAGCATGAATTTGAAATCGTTGGCGAGAGATATTCATGCGTTGCTGGATATCTATTGGCTCGACCATGTGTACCTGTTCAGCGATCATTTAAATCATCGACAACTCGCCAAACTACAAACTCATTTGGGCTATCGAGCCACTATTTTTTAACAATGATGACATGACTATTTGACCGCCCGTTGAACCAAGCAAATGCACTGTCCGGTGTATTCGTTGGTTCAACAGGCAAGCTGCCAAGCAATAAGATGATGACAACGTCAAAAGGATTTGACGAAGCGCTAGTTCATCATTGGCTGTTTCTGCCTTACACGCGCTTAGCTAAACTGATGATTAATTCACAGGGGAGATTCAAAGAGGAAGTTTTGTGTCACAAACGTTTAATCGCACGAATGAAAAGCACCAAACAAACTACAAATACAAATACCTGCAGAAAACTCACGCCCCCCAGCATCAGCAGGTTGCGCCAATCGACGCTGCCCTCACAATCAAACTCACACTGAGGGCTGTATTGCCATGCGATAAACATGACCAAGGCTGCGGCCAGGCCCCCAATGATGACACCTGCGGTGACTAATTTTCTACTTATCATGGGTTACTCAACAGATTTATGAGTGACTTATTGTCACCTTCTCGCGAATATTCTGATACCTAACAAACCTTACGATGAAGCCAAGCCTAAATCCACCTGCGCACACCCGCTTTGTAATCCAGATAGTCTGAGTCAAAACGCGCTTGCAAGTGCACCTCTTCGGCCTTGGTTTGGCTATGCAAAGCATACAAGCCAACCGAAAGGCAGCGAGATAAACGCGAATAAACTCAATGGCAAATGATGGTTCTGTCATGTTTTTTATCGACAGTTGATGCTTGCAAAAATGCAAAGCGAATAACGTGTTTGCCCCTACTCTATCAGCCTGCTGATTAAAAAATTTCGTACTCGGTCATGCCTTCAAGCACGAGACACACTCAAACAGTAGTGATGGTATTTGTTAATAAAAAGCAGGGTCAGTGTTATTCGACAGCTGGTTGAACCAAGGCCTCAAAGTACTGCTCCATTGTCTGGTGCAACAATTGATTCAACGGATAGCCGCGACGAGTCTGAAGATAGCCACCGCAAATAGTGATGCTTTTCATCTCTCTTGGCACTGTCGGCAATGGGTACGTGGCGAGTTCTGGTTCGTTATCGGTCAGAAAACTACTAGAGATCGTTATCAAATCAGACCTTTTTAGCTTATCAGTCAACACGGATACGCTATGTGTCACCAGCTTGACGTTGGCTTCATATCCTTTCGAACGGTAAAACACTTCCACCGGTGCATGCTTGGTGTTGAGCCCATCAATCACAACACGCGCGATGGGCAGTGAATGAAATGTTTCCCAATCAGAGCCTGCCGACAATACCGGGTGATTTTTACGTCCGACAATGCGTAAAGCGATCTCTTTCAACGGGTGAGTGTAGACCTCTTGCGGTAAAGGATAAGAAGAGACGTTCAGCACGTAATCAATGTCACCCTTTAACAGATCGGTCAACGTCTCCGGTTGCCAACTCACCAGATTAATTGTCGCTTGCGGAAGAGCATCATCAATCGCACGATATATCCCTTTACCCAACACATCTAACAGGTAAGAACTCAGAACGATAGTGACTTCTCCCGTATAAATTTTGGGATCAAAATTTTGATAATTTTCCACGACTTTAAGCACTGGCGTCAGCATTTGGTCGGCCGCTTCAGCGAGTTTTTCAGCAAGCTCGGAAGGTTCAATACCGTGGGCTTTGCGCACAAACAGTTGATCGCCGAAAGTCTCCCTTAGCTTTGCCAAACCTCGACTGACACTGGTTTGAGATATACCAAGCCGACCTGCTGCGGCGTGGGTATTACGGGTTTCTACCACAGCTTTCAATAAACGCATCAAGTTAAGGTCAAGATCTTCAATCCCCTTTACCATGCCCACTATCTCCTTGAAACAAATATCGAATTTTAATCTAACCAATCAGGCTATTGTGGTCGATAAAAGCCAGCTATGGAATCAAGTTCGGTAGAATTTGCAGGCAGAACGCAAAACTAGAGGGATTGCAGCACGTAAAAACCTCCCCGCCTGATGGGTCTCAGGCCAAGGAGGTTATAAGTAGCCTACGAAAAGGCAATAGTGCTTGAGGTTTATTTAGTCGAACATCAACACCACGTATGCGAAGAACAATATCAGGTGAGTAGCCCCCATCAGTACATTTGACCGGCCACTGGCAAAACTCACGCTGGTCACCATCAAGGTAGCAAAGAGCAGCACCATGTCTGTCGGTGATAATCCAAGCGTAATGGGCTCAGCCAGGTAGATAGATATCAGCAGCACCGCCGGTACAGTTAATGCGATGGTTGCCAGCACGGAGCCAAAAAACAGGTTCATGGCGCGCTGTACTTGATTCTTCATCACCGCTTTAATACCACCCACACCTTCAGGAGCTAATACCAACAGCGCGACAATCAAACCACCCAGCGCAGCAGGCGCACCAAAGCTATGAATGCCATCATTGATTGGGATCGCGAGACTCTTAGCCAGCAGGATGATAATGGTGAGATAACCTACCAGCATCAGCGAATGAAACAAGTTGCTACCCAGCGGCCCATGATCTTCATGTGCTGATTCGTGTTCATCATTGACAAAGAAGTGCGTGTGACTTTTGGTTTGAGTAAACAAAAACACGGCATACAGCACCACAGAAGAGATGATCAGCGTCCAGGTTAAAGTCGGTGTAATAGATCCCGTGCCTTCCGGCGAAGTAAAATTTGGCAATACCAAACACAGCAGAGCCAGCGGGATGATCCCCACCAAGTACGATTTAATCCCCTCTTTGTTGTACTCTTGGGTATGGAATTTCCAGCCCCCCACCAGCAACGATATACCCACCAAGCCATTCAGCACCGCCATCACCACCGCAAACATGGTGTCTCTGGCTAATACGGGATTAGGCTCGCCCGTCAGCATCACCGACGAGATCATCACCACTTCAAGCAACACCACCGACAAAGTGAGGATCAGCGTCCCGAGTGGATCGCCGAGTTTGATAGCCAAGGCATCAGAGTGACGCACAACCGCAAAGATTGTGGCCATCACCACGCCAAACAACCCTAGAATGGCGACAACAGAACCCACTGAGAACCCACTGGCTGATAGCATTTGGTCGCCACCAAGCTTAAAAAAACAGACAGTAAGAATACCGATAAACAACAGGTATTCGTCGCGAAAAAGCTTTGTCATTGTGTCTCCCCTGTCACTGGAATAAAAGATGGTTCATCCAACTTGTTGGAGAGACTAAAGGCTACGTCTTACAAGGACTATGACTTAGAGAAATTCATAATTGGTCGAGCAAAAAGCCAGACACAAATATGTCGCCCTAAACGCTGACGAGGGATCTATAGTTTGAGTAATCATCGGCACTAAGGCACAAGGATGCCGTCATGCGGATCGCAACCTTTAATGTTGAAAATTTAGATACGCCAGCAGACGAAACCAATCCCAGTCTGAATCAACGCGTGCCAATTCTTAAAGCTGCTTTCGAGCGCATCAACGCAGATATTATTTGTCTACAGGAAGTTCATGGTCAGGAAACATCCGCCCATACCAGTCATAATCCAAGCCGAGTTTTATCTGCGCTTGATACCGTGTTGGCAGGCACCCAATACGAACACTATCATCGGGCATTTACCAAAACCCAAAACACGCCCTACGACAAACGCAATTTAGTGATCCTTTCCAAATTTGAAATTGAGGCCGAATATCAATATCGAAATGACCACATCGCCAAGCTGTCGTATCGAAAAGTCACCGCTAACCCACCAGAAATGCGCGCCAAAGATCTGAGCTGGGAACGCCCTATTCTTCATGCCAAATTGCTATTGCCCGATGGCTCTAAACTTCACATGATTAACCTGCATTTAAAATCTAGACTGGCATCCAATGTTGCAGGTCAAAAGAACGGCTTTAGCTGGCATAGCGCGGCAGGGTGGGCTGAGGGCTATTTCCTGTCATCAATAAAACGCGTGGGACAAGCGCTTGAAACGCGTATTTTGGTAGACCAGATATTCGATGCCGATCCTGACGCAAAAATAGTAGTGTGCGGTGATTTTAACGCCGCGCCTGGCGAAGTGCCGATCGAGGCGATGACCGGCGCAGTGGAAAATACCAACAACCTAAACCTTCGGGATCGCGTGTTGATCTCTTGCAGCAGAAATATCGCCGATTCAACAAAGTTTAGCCATCTACACCACGGCCAGAAAAATCTACTCGACCATATGCTCATTTCACAGTCGTTGTTAACCTGCTTTATCAGCGCAGAGATACACAACGAAAACCTGCATGACGAGAGTTTGCCATTCTCTTATGACAGCAAGTATCCCGAATCAGATCACGCACCTTTTATTGCCACGTTTAATCTGTAGCCAGAAAGCTGTTTTTTCGGACATTGGCGTGCAAATGTTTGAACTCACAACTAATAAGGTTATAGATATGATTTCAAACAGGCTTTAGAGTAAAGCAGGTAGCAATGACTAATCAGTGGTGCTGATTGCGAAATACAATGCAAGCCACCATCGGGAATACAAGAAAGGAAATCAAATGAGTGACGAAATAACAGAAGTAGAGGCAGAGATCTCTCAAGACACTAAAAACATGGCGCTACTGACATGGATCGGTACGATCTTTTTTGGCTTTATTCCGGGCCTTATTTTTTACCTCATCAAGAAAGATGATCCGTACCTGCAGGATCAGGCAAAAGAAGCGTTGAACTGGTCAATTACTGCTGCAATCGGTTACCTGTTATCAGCCATTTTGGTGATTGTCGTGATCGGCGCTTTACTGATGCCAGTCGTGGGTATTTGTCATTTAGTATTTTGTATCATGGGAGCTATCGCGGCATCGAGTGGCAAGCCATTCCGTGTCCCCTTTGCGATCCGTTTGATCAAATAACCTGTTTGCCACACACGTCAAACCGACAGCCAATGCTGTCGGTTTTTAACGTCACCAACTTTCGGCAGATACACAGACAAAAATCAAAATGAGGAAATTGAGATGGAAGAGGTTCTCAATGCAGCACCAGAGATCTCCAATACAAACACGGAAGTGTCCCAAGAGTTCTACGTCGTATCACCGTTAAAGTTTGTCATCCTTTTTATTGGTACCCTAGGTTTTTACTCTATCTACTGGTTTTATAAGCATTGGAGTCTGTTTAAAAAACACAATAACGACAACATCTGGCCTATCCCTCGGGCTATATTCGCCATTTTCTTCACCCATGCCCTGTTTGGCGTTATTGACGATAAGTACCAACAAGGTAACCATCCAGCCCGTAAGTCGCTAAGCTTTGCGGCTACCGTTTTTGTGGTATTGACCATACTTGGTCGGCTTTTAGACAAATTGGCAAGCAATGAGATTGTTGTGCCACTATTGGCATATTCAAGCTTGGCATTTATCCCTATTATCTGCTGGGCACTGCTACAAGGTCAGATCAGGGCAAATATCGCTTGCAATGACCCCGCCGCAAATTCAAATCGCACCCTCACTGTTTTTAATTGTCTTTGGTTGTTCCTCGGTGCCTTGCTTTGGTTTTTGGTTATTTTCGGATTGTTGATCACGTTGAATATCATTTCAGCGCAGTAACACCCTCCCAACCGACAGCCAATGCTGTCGGTTTTAGTTTCCTTAGCTAATAGGAAACACGGCGCTTATAGCCAATGGCTATTTGTAAAATGTCCTACCTTGTCTTAAGCCTATAGTTCACACACAAGGATTAATAAGGACAAACGGATGTCATCACCTACGGCTAACACTGCCCCAACGCTTTTCTCTCGACTCGCTTGCGCCTGTAATTGTGCTTACGGTATCAGTAGTAAAACTGGCAGCTACATCGCGCCAGCCATTTACGATCCAGCAGTAAATTGGACCGCACCACCCACCGCAATTTCAGCAACAAAATCCGGCGGGGGATCCGGGCCAAAGATCAACGCCTGCTTGGTTGGAATTAATCAGGATGGGATTATCATCGCCTTCCGGGGCACCTTACCGCCGGCATGGACAGTCGCCAGCCTAGAGGATTGGTGGCAAGACATTGTGGATTCTGCCCCAGTCTCCGCCCCACCATTGCCCGGTAAAGTGCACTCAGGATTTTGGGCCGCGCTAAATACCCTATGGGAAGACGTCGTTACCGCAGTGGAATTACTGCAACAAAAATACCCTTCAGCACCCATTTACGTTACCGGACACAGCAAAGGCGGGCCGTTAGCTTCACTAGGTGCGGCACGATTAATGTTAGGTGAGAATATCATCGCCACCCAAGTCGTCACCTTCGCATCTCCCCATCCCGGAGATACCAATTTTGTTACCCACTATCCCATGGCTCTGCCTGTCACTCGGCTTGAAAACTACTTAGACCTAGTACCGTTTTTGCCGCCGACACAAGAATTTGTCGACCTGTTCAAGGGGATTGGCGATACGAAACTAGGAAAAGCGTTTTGTCATTACTTCCCCAAAATATGCGCAGCCCTGCACTCCACCCAAAACTGGGATTATAGCTCGCTCGGGAAACTAGACTTTGTTACGTCAAGTGGTGATGTGGTTGGCATAGATAACTATCAGGCGATCCCGGAATATCGCTTTGTACAAATACTGGCAGCCCTGTTTGGCCTAGGTGATCACTATCAAACGCTGGCAGAACTCGCCGCTGATCCAGCATTATCTGAGGACGCCACGCCGGAACTGGCTGAAGCGCAACTGCTCGGTTTAGATCTCAGTAAAATTGGCGCTGCCCACTGTATAGCCTGTCAATCCGCCAGCTGTGCGGGGGGCTATATGACCGGAGCAGGCGGCGATCCGATCTGTCCGGCCTGTTCTGTGTAGTCATTTAGCTAGAGTAGTGATGCTTGTCGGCACACTACTCTAGCTACTATTGAATTTTGCTTAAATCCTAAGCAAAACTCAAAGCACAGATCGTCGCGCCGCTAAGGGAGTGATATTATCGCTGGCGTTTCATTTACCAACGCCCTGACGAGAACAATCAAGATGCAGTTTAGATGTGCCGAGTTAGCCGATATCGACAACGTATTGTCCCTTCATTTTCGCTATCAGGTAGATTCCATCGCCGAAGAGGATAAGAAGGATGGTTTTGTCACCACGCCATTCACTAAAGAAGAGATGACCCAACTAATCACACAGGAGCGTGGGTTGTTTATTGCAGAAAAAGAGGGTGAAGTCGTCGCCTATGCCATGGCAGCTTCTTGGCAGTTTTGGTCTAAATGGCCGATGTTTGCGCACATGATCAAAGGGCTACCTTCGCTGACCTACAACGAACAGGTGCTCAGTGTTGATAACTCGTACCAGTACGGCCCGGTCTGTGTCGATAAATCAGTCCGTGGCGAAGGTGTTTTCGAGCAAATTTTCGAGTTCGCATTGCAGCAGATGTCGACGCGCTATCCAATACTGGTCACCTTTATCAATAAGATTAACCCCAGATCTTATGCCGCCCATGTACGCAAAGCGAAGCTGGACGTGATCCAGGAGTTCGAATTCAATAATAATCAGTACTTCGAATTGGCCTGCCCCACCGTGCGCTAAACACTGAATAACCGTTCTGATAACAAAAAGGCAGGCCTATGATGGCCTGCCTTTTTCTGTTCGGTGGACGAACGATCAATCTTTAGGCAAACGATGCAAGGCGCACAGCTTGTTGCCCGCGGGATCCCTTAGATAAGCCAAATAAAGCTGACCAATAGAGCCTTCCCGTATCCCCGGCGGATCTTCACAAGTGACACCGCCATTAGCGATCCCAGCCGCATGCCAGGCATCCGCTTGTTCAGGGCTTTTTGCTGCAAAACCAATGGTGGTGCCATTGCCATGGCAAGCAGGTTCCCCATCAATCGGCTTAGTGATAGCAAACACACCGCTATCGGTGAAATAGAAGCAACGTCCCTTTTCATCGATCACGCCTGGCTCATACCCCATCGCGCCTAAAATAGCATCGTAAAAACGCTTCGATTCCTGAAGATCATTCGCACCCAAAAAAACGTGACTGAACATATACGGCCTCCTTGTGTTAACTGAATATATACCGTAGCCAACTTACCGCACTTAGTACAACGACACATTGAATGTTTAACCGTGATAGGTTTCATCACGACACAGACTACTTAGAACGGAAAAACCTGTGCGCTAAATATCTTCCACCTTTCCGCGACTAAATGGCAGAGGTAAAGCGTACCAAAATGTTGCTGCTGCTCATTAAAGCTAACTGACCACGCGATCTTTACCGACGCCGCATGGTCACCCAAAGGCTGATATTCCAGGATCTCAAAATCAGAACTTGTATAACCAGCAAGTTGTAACTGCTGGCAGTTCAGCGCGAACTTATTCTGCAGTGATTGCAAATCAGCAAACACTGCATTGCCATCACCGTCAGAAGTCGCACATGGCAACAGATAGCAATCACTGATAGCGGCAGGATCTAAACGCTCAAATGCAGCGTGATACGATTGAAAAAGCAGCCTTAACGCTTGCATAGATATCCTTAAAAAATGTCAGCATTACATCATGTTTTAATTTGAGAAGTGCCCGTGAGCTTTAAGCTCGTTCTGTTGCGTTATTCAACGCCATTAGATCGCCTATCACTTCCTCAGAGAACAGTGATTTAGACAGATACTGTTGCGCACCAGATTTGGCTACCAGAATAAGCCCTAGTTCGGTTTCAATGACGCGCTCCACATCAGCCCATAGCAGTGCTGTTTGGGTGTACGGATTTTGTGTCTTTATGCCATCTTCATCGATAACCAGCTTCACTTCACTACCCGAGCTGCGCCCCCACATCTGCCGTGTTAACCACCAAGCGCGGCGAAATCGAATATGAACGAGCTCCAGCCCACCCAACGCAACCAACATGATGCCGACCAACTTGGCTTGTTCAGTAAATAGCAGCAGACCGGTGCCGGCAACAAACAAACATGCCGGAAAAATATAGTTGGGCTTGGGGTTCTTACCATGGGGCAAAGACTGATCGTAGCATTCCGCCAGATATTTTTTAGACAGAGTAAATTGGGTAGTAAAACGTTGCATGTATCTTCTATTTATTCAGCGGGCACTTAGTTGCCCCACCATACCTTATTGGCGGTTATGAAAAAACAAAACCGGATCGGCACAGGCAGCAAACAACGCGTCATCGCAGCACCAAAGAATTAATAGCTTTAGCGGCACTGTAACAATCATCGAAGATATCCAAACTGTCATATTCTCGCGCTAGATTGAATTGGCCGGAGTTAACGACGCAATGACAGGGCGATGAATGAGATCAGACTTTCTCTACGAGTTAAACAAACAGTTACCCGAGCTGTTCGAACTACAGCAACTGATTGACCGTGCCGACAACCAGATTAAATCGCGAGTACTGACCCAAGTAAAATGTGGTTCCCACACCCTGCCGGTCTATCAACTCACGCTGGGCAGTGAAGATCCCACCGCCCCCGCCCTCGTCTTATTAGGTGGTGTCCATGGTGTAGAGCGCATTGGCACCCAAGTGTTATTAGCCTTCCTGCGCAGCCTGTTAGAAAGATTACGCTGGGATAAGGGACTAAACGCGCAACTGCAGCAGATGACTTTGATCTTCGTACCTCTGGTGAATCCAGGCGGCATGTGGATGCGACGTCGGTGTAATCCCAACGGCATCGATCTGATGCGCAACGCACCAATAGAATCTGCTGAACGCGTACTTTTTCTGGCTGGTGGTCATCGACTCAGTCGCCACCTGCCTTGGTACCGAGGCAAAGCCAATCAACCAATGGAGCCGGAGATTAACGCCGTTTATCAGTTGGTAAAAACGCAGTTACTGCAACGTCCGTTCTGCCTCAGCCTCGATTGCCATTCCGGCTTTGGCTTAACCGATCGGGTGTGGTTTCCCTACGCCCGTACCCGTCAACCGATCGCAGATCTCGCGGTCGCTTATCGGTTATCCCGCTTGTTTAATAAAGCCCATCGCCATAACACCAACTACCTATTTGAACCACAGTCCAGCAGCTACACGACCCACGGCGATGTCTGGGATCTGCTTTACGACGAAAGCAGGCAAACGCACCCCAAGCACACTTTTTTACCCCTAACCTTAGAGATGGGCTCCTGGCTTTGGGTGAAGAAAAACCCACGGCAACTGCTGCGGTTTGTCGATCTGTTTAACCCCACCGTACCCCATCGGCAAAATCGCGTCCTTCGTCGACATTACGCACTGATCGACTTCTTAATGGCTGCAACTCGCAGCTACGCCGAATGGTTGCCGCAAACCGCGAAACAACAGCGCAAAGACTTTAATGCCGGATTAAAAAACTGGTATAGCCATAGTAGAAAAGGCAACAAATGAAGCACCAGATCATCCTTATTCGCGGGCTTTTGCGAGAACAGCGCCATTGGGAAACGCTACCAGAGATATTGCGTAACAAACTGCCCCACACAGCCATCATCACACCGGATCTGGCAGGAAATGGTCGCCGTCATGGTGAAGCATCAGCTTGCAGTATCAGCGCTATGGTGGAAGATCTTCGTCGGCAAACAAAGCGGCAACGCGACCAAGGCGACCAAGGCGCAACTTACCTACTCGCCATCTCCATGGGCGGAATGATTGCCACCGAATGGGCAAAGCGATATCCGCAAGAGCTTTCCGGCATCGCTCTGATCAATACCAGCTTTGCCAACTTCAGCAACATCACTCAGCGCCTCGCTAGCCGCTGGTACCTGCCTATCATTCGCCATTTTGTGCTGCCCCGCTCATTACAAGCCAAAGAAGCACTGATATTACAAATGACCTCAAATCGGCACGCCACCAATCAACCGCTGCTGCAGCGCTGGGTGGCGTATCACAGAGAAGCCCCCGTCAGCCTAGCCAATGCCCTGCGTCAACTGTTAGCCGCGGCACGTTATCGTGCCCCCAGGCAAAAACCCGACGTGCCAGTGATGTTAATCGCATCCAGTCACGACCAATTGGTCAATACCACTTGTTCAAAACAGATAGCCACCCAATGGCAGTGTCCACTTTCTCTTCACCCCTACGCAGGCCATGACTTGCCATTGGATGATCCGCACTGGCTGGCGAAGGTGATAATGGAACACATGATAATCAGACGCTAATTCTGCGCTTTGGTTAGTCGCACGCCATCCACCACCATCTGCCATTGGCCATCAACCTCTGTTGGGGGCTCAGCGACAATAAACGTCGTGGTCACGGGGCCAATACCGACGATAAAGTTGTTACCCTGAAACTCTTTTAGAGGCGCGTTGATAGACGTGGTACCGCCTTTTTGTAATCGCTTATAGGCCACCGTGCCATCGGTCAGAATTAGCAGTTCCATCTCCCTACTCTGCCAATCTCCGGCGTAGTTCAACTTATCTACAGGCAACGGTTCGCTGCATGCTGACAGTAGCATTGCCATCACCACTGCGGCGATCGATCTCCATTTTGTTTTCACCTGACGCTCCTTGGGTATAAACAACACAATATTACTTGGCTGACTGTCGACACTAATATTGCTGGGATCTGAAACCACGTCTAGCCCCTCTGATCAAACATGCGACAAACATAAAAAAAGAGCGCTAACCTTAGCGCTCTTTTCCACATGACAGACAATTAAGTTAGTTAGTTTCTATGGTCATATCCACCCTGCCCCCTGGCCGTGGATCAGAACAACGCCCATGCACATAGCGCCCGTTGGCGGTAAATGGCCCAGTAGTACCGATACTGATAAAGTCGCCTAACAGGAATTGATCAATAACGCCGGTCGTAATTGAGACGTCATAAAGTTTGTAGCGCTTTAAATAGTCCTGCCAGCGATACTTGCTCGGATCATTAACCCACCACGCCAAATAAAGGTCGACTGACTCTTGCTCATTAATAAAGAAGATGTCGTTGCCATCATAGTGGCTACGCAGCTCCTCTTCTGCCAAGCACTTTTCAAAGCTATCGATACATTCTTTAATCGAATGCGGCGCCAGTAACCAAGCGTTTTGGGCAAAACCTGATGCATAGCCAATTCTTGGATTGTTTCGGCGCGGATTAAACTTATCCGGATAATTGACCCGAATACCGTAGCCATTGGGGATATTGTCAATTACGTCATCAGGTAAGTCACCTACCTCACCCACTGGCGTAAATAACTCTTCGCCCGTCCGCGCATCCCGAAGTCCTAACGGCCCCATGTAGGCAAAACTAACAAACTGTTTAAGATTTTGCTCACATGCAGGCACTTGCGGTGCAGCAACAATGGGCTGCTCTCTGTAAGCAGGTTTGTAACGATAGATCCCCCAATCAACATCGTTTACGCCCGTGAGTGTCGACATCAGTACCGAGCTGGTACGCGGACGAGGTGAGCCTGATTGGATCGCACAATGATAGACCCCATCTGGTGCACCAAGAAACTCTTCACCGTTGGCCTCTGCCTCCTCTCGCTCTCTCCATAATGCGGGATCATCCGGTTTGGCGGTATCGATACAGTTACCGGGTAGCGCAGTCACTTGGCCGGTCACCGGATTACGGATCTCACGGGGGCACTGGAATGGATCAGGATTAAACTGATCACAGGGAATATATCCCTCTTCTAAGTAAGAGGTATCATACGGATCTGATGTTGGATCCAGCGTTTGTACGTAATCTGGCGCGGGGGTACGTGATTTTTCAATTATCTCTACCGGATATTTAAAACTCCAATCATCCTGTGTGGCATATAGACAGAAGAAATTCGGCGGCGTGTTACCAGCACCTAGGTAGATATTGGCTGATCCCGCGTTGGGATCGGTTGGCCCAACCGCATTAACATCACACTCCCCCCTAACGGGTTGAGAAAAGCCACTGGTTTCAAAGTGCCCACTGTTTCTAACTCGTTCTCCTTCATAGGATGGAAGGTGGGCAAAACTAGAAGAAGTCATCGAAATTAAAGCGACGCCAGCAAGCACTGCCCACTTTGATTCCTGAGGCACTATCGGTGTGTGAGATTTATTCATCGGCTAGTTATCCGTTAATAATTATTATAATCAGAGTACTCACGGACACCGCTCTGAGCCCACGCGAATGCCCCGTGAGGGGCAACCCGCTTTAATCAGTATAAGATTACCGGTTAAAAATAGACCAATTAATGTACACACTTGAAACAAGCCACCAAGAACCGACAACGAAAACTCGGCAAGCGGCATCAATTTTAGTTTTAAACTTCATTGAGTCGCGATATAACGCGGCCAACCAAGTAGCAATGAAACTTACATTGAAATAATTAGTGAAACGACGCTGATGAAGTTAGGTAAACGATTACAGAGAATTGAACAGATGGTATTAACCGCGCGGCAAGCGAACGCAGGTTATAGCCATGTCTGGGACTGCTGCTGTGATCATGGCTTACTTGGCGCTGCACTGCTGACACACAAGGCGGCAGATACCGTACATTTTGTCGATATCGTGCCTGAGTTAATGGCACAGATAGACGAGAAACTCGCGCGTTTTTATGCCGACAGACAACCCCATGCTTGGCAAACCCACTGCTTGGACGTGGCAGCCCTGCCACTGAGCCAATATCAAGGCAAACATCTGGTGATCATCGCTGGAGTGGGTGGCGATCTGATGCTCCGTTTCATAAAAGAAATCCACCGAGCGCACCCAGACTTAGCGATCGATTTTTTGCTGTGTCCGGTGCACCACCAGTTCGCTTTACGACAAGCACTGATCGCACATAATTTCAGTTTAATTGATGAGGTATTGGTAGCTGAAAACCGGCGCTTTTACGAAGTGCTACAGGTCTCTTCAAATACAGATAGTAGCGCCCCAATAAGCCCTGTGGGTGACAAAATCTGGCGCTCAACCTCAACAGAAGAAGCCGAATTAGCAAAGAGCTACCTAAAAAAAACGCTCGCGCATTACCGCCGCATTCAACTAGGGCGCGACGATAGTGTTGAGCATATTCTCAAAGCATATAGCCACGTGGAATCACTACTGTGCAGTCACGGATACTCCGGAAACGCCCCTGCTGCGCGCCGGTAAGATACTAAAGGGTTACTAGAACCACATTCAGTCGCAGGTCAAAGCATGCTTGGTTAACGTACGATGCACCAAATATAACGTCAACGCACCACTTGCCAATACAGACAACAAAACCAGGTATGCGCCTAGCTCCAGCCCAATATAAAGCGCTGTAACAGCACCAACAATGTAGGCTGCACCGGCAACCATCTGTTTATTGGCTGGCGCAATAAGGGAAGGCAGCAACACAACCAATACAGCGGCCAACGATGAGAACAGCAGCAAACAGATAGCTTCTACATAGTGCATATAACCCGCCGTACACATCTCTGAGATCACCAGATCTGGAGGGCAAAATTTCTCAAATGCGAAAAGCGTCGACATGCCGATAAACATGCTTGCCATGTATCCTAGTACAGCCGCAGGGATCACTAAGATCCATCTAAAGACACGAATCATTTGTCAGCCTAGTGTTGAGTAATGTAGGCACCGCCGATACTTGTCGAGGCGACCTTCCTTGAATTAGTGACAAACTATTTTCGAGCAGTTGGCGTCCAGCGTCAAAAGAATCAAACATCCCATCCGCCATTTCGTATTCATTTGGCGCTTTAATCGGCGTGCTGGCTGCGGCGATCACGCGAATTAGCAGAACCACTAACTAAGGACTTTGTCGCGCTGTGTTTGCTCTCTATTTGCTACAACAAGCTCCGCCAGCCACTGTTTTTGCTTGGCAACGCGGGCGCGCTTCATATGGGCTTGGTTAATTTGTGGGTAAGCTTGAGCAAAACTCACGGTATGGGCAGGCATGATCTCGTGGCACCAGATAAGGTGATAACCGATTTCACTTTGGATCGGCGCGGAGATATCGTTCGCCGACATTCCAAATAGCACCTGATCCAACTCTGGATAGAGTTGTCCCTGGTGGCTAAATCCCAGTTCACCACCGCGCATGGCGCTCGGACATTCAGAATAACGTTTGGCGAGATGAACAAAGTTGTCAGTGGTTATCTTTTGCGCCAACTCGGTGATCCTCGCTAACGCTTGCTCGGCGGTATTTTCTGGAAATTCGTCATTGATAGTCAGCAAAATATGACTAACCCGGCGCCGCTCTGGCTGGGAGAACTTCTCCGGCTGTTTGTCATAGTAAGCCAGTGCCTGCTCCTGACTCAGATCCGGCAGATCTTTACAGATATAATCGAGAACAGTTTCGCTATGGATCTCGTCTCTAAGCGCTTGGCGCAGTTGAGGCAGATCTAAACCATTAACGGTCAACGAGTCGTAAAACTCCTCAACCTGTGGATAGCGCGATTGAAGTTCACTGATAGCCTGCTCCACCTGCGATGCACCGATCACCACTTTCGATGCCTCCGAACTATTTAGCACGCGCTGCTGTAATTGCTGAGCATTAACCGCTGCACGCTCGGCTTGCGCAAGCTGCTCCGGCTTAAGCTGCTGGAGGTTCAGGCCAAACTGAGCAAGACTGGCTTTCATCAATAGATATGCATGTGGAACGTTGCTCATAAAGTACTCCTGGCCTGTTATCTTTAACTAAGCGGTGGCTAAAAAACTTTCACCGATTTGAACTAAAAGTCCCGTTACTATTTGCTCTAAAGACCCCTCACCAATCTTTTTGATGAGAAATGCCTCTACCCAAGGAGAGGGAGTAAAAGCCATAACCAAGGCCGCTGCGCATTACAACTCCCCTAGGAGAAGGAGAAAAAGCTAATAACCAAGCCCATTGCAAATCGCCTTGCTCCTAATAGAGGTAATCAACAGCCAAAGCCTCTCAGCTCTGCGCTTTTTCTGTTTACCTCTTCTCCCTTGGGGAGAAGGTTGAGATGAGGGGTGTTTGCCTTTTCTGTTATGTGCTTTCCCTTCATCAGGCTTCGTCCAAGGCTTCTGAATCTAAAGACCCCTCACCCCAGCCCTCTCCCCTAGGAGAGGGAGTAAAAGCCATAACCAAGACCGCTGCACATTACAACTCCCCTAGGAGAGGGAGAAAAAGCTAATAACCAAGCCCATTGCAAATCGCCTCGCTCCTAAGAAAGGTAATCAACAGCCAAAGTCTCTCAGCTCTGCGCTTTTTCTGTTCACCTCTTCTCCCTTGGGGAGAAGATTGAGATGAGGGGTATTTGCCCTTTCTGTTATGTACTTTCCCTTCATCAGGCTTCGTCGAAAACTTCTGAATCTAAAGCCCCTCACCGTTCTTTTTGGTGAAAAACGCTTCTACCCTTAGAGAGTTCCAAAAGGCTAACAACTCACTGCAATCAGCGCTTTTTCTGGTAATAGCAGTTCTTGGTCCTGCCATTGCACGCGGTACTCTGTTGGCTGATCCTGCTGGCGATACACCCCAAGCACACTTACCGGATCGCCTTTGTTAGCAAACACCTCGCCATCCCGTGACAACGACAACCCCAATTGCACGTTGTCACCGTACTCAAACAGATTGTCTTGCCAGAGGGCATCACCATCTATTAGCTCGTTTTCACGGCAACCGATAGTTTTGTCGATATCGAGAAAGTGCACCTGATAGATCACCTGATCTTGCAGGAACATACCGACATGACGGACGTAGCCAACTTCTCCGCGACGCACCAGTAGCTTACCGCGGCGCATCTCTTCGCCGTCAATAATGGTCGGCTTGCCGATATAGGAACCGTCATCACGTACATTACGGATCAGCCTGACCTTACCGCCGATCTCGAACTTACTATTTAGCATGTCGTCTCCCCGTTTAGGTTTAGCGGGTTGTTAATCGCACTTTTGGCAGTCGCCACATTTACTGGCAGCGAACCCCACCTGCTCACCTTTCTGGATCAGGCAATAGGCTCTATTCAATGCACTTTTATAGTGTTGCCACCCCAGCATCGGGGTTTGCTTTTGGGTGTTCGCCAGTTGCTGATAGAACTGGCGTAACAGCTCTATACGGCGATGCTGGATCACTTCCGGTTGATAACTGACCTGAAAAAACTTCAGAAAATCTTCAGCAGAATCCAACTCCGCCAGTGCAAGATCGAGATCTGTCGCCGGCAATCTTGATTGGGGTGAACTAGATGCTGCAGCTGTACTCGTCATAAGGTACTCCTTAAGCCTGTAATAGCGGATACAAGCGCTGCGCTTCAAAGCGCGGCTCAGTCAACTGCTGCTGTAGCAGTTGCAACAATTCGTCGGATTTCGGGCTACGTTTGTACTGCTCAACCCATTGCGTTAGCAGCAGCTTAAAGCTTTCACATTCGCTGTCGCTGAGAGAAACGCCTAACGAATGACAAATGCTCTGGATCGCCCGCGAGCCGGAATGCTTACCCAACACCAGTGAATGCTGTCGCCCCAACAGTTTTGGATCGAAACCCTGATAGTTATTGGGATCTTTGAGTAAACCATCGACATGAATACCAGACTCATGGGTAAACACGCCTTTACCGACGATGCATTTTTGCTGGCAGATCCGACGACCCGACGCGGTCGCTACCTGCTGGCAGATCTCCGGTAATTTGGCAATTTGAATACCACTCTGGCCACGATACCGGCCGCCACGGATCACCTCCAACGCCATCGCCACCTCTTCCAACGGGGCATTGCCCGCGCGCTCGCCCAGGCCGGTGACCGTGGTGTTGGCGCTATGGGCCCCAGCAGCGATCGCAGCAAGCGTGTTGGCTGTCGCCAGGCCGAGATCATTGTGCGCATGAATTTCAATCTGTAGTGAGGTGTAATCCACCAAAGCAGAGATCAGTTCATGGGTGGTAAAAGGGTCAAGAATACCTAGGGTATCGGCAAAGCGCAGTCGCTGAGCGCCCGCCAGCTCAGCCTGCTCGGCGACTTGTAACAACAAAGCGGGATCAGCGCGGGACGCATCTTCCATGCCGATGCACACCTGTAACCCCATATCTAAGGCCTGCTTCACATGAGGCTCTATACGCCCGAGCATAGTGGCTTTGCTGATATTAAGTTTATGCTTCAGATGCTGTTCAGACACAGGGATCGACAAGTCGACCCAATCCAACCTTAAGCCCCTACAAGCATCAATGTCTGACGTTGTCATCCGGCACCAAGCCATCGACCGGGACTGAGTAAGGACAGCAGCTAGCTCTCTAATAGCGTCCCGCTCCATCTCGCCCATGGCCGGCACGCCAATCTCCAGTTCAGGAACACCGGCTGCCTGCAGCGCATCAGCGATCTGTAGTTTCTCTGCCAGTGAAAAAGCGACCCCAGCGGTCTGTTCGCCATCCCGCAGCGTGGTGTCATTAATGATCACAGCCATAACTTAACCTCCACTTTTCGCCCTATGCCTATTGGCCCTACCTCTGCCCCGTTAGACGGGGCAAGTCGGTTAGCCAAATACTGGTGCAAACTCTTCAGTATGAGGCACCCCTTCCGCTTCATTCCAGTACGGCGATAAGGTGCGTAGTTTGGCAACTATGGGCGGCAGCTCCTGTAGCACAGCGTCGATCATCTCATCGGTGGTAAAACGGGAGAGGGAAAAACGTATCGCGCCGTGGGCTGCGGTATAAGGGATCTCCATCGCTCGCATCACGTGACTGGGCTCTAATGAGCCAGAGGTGCAAGCGGAGCCTGACGACGCGGCAATACCGAACTGGTTCAGCATCAACAGGATCGATTCACCTTCTACATATTCAAACGCCACATTGCTGGTATTAGGCACGCGATTGCCTGGATCGCCGGTAACAAAAGCGTTTGGCACCCGCGCCAACAATCCCTGCTCCAAACGATCACGCATCATACTGATACGAGCGGTGTCGGTACGGACGGACTCGGCGGCTATGGCCGCTGCTGCGCCAAGGGCAACCACACCACTGACATTTTCGGTACCCGCACGACGTCCCCGCTCTTGATGGCCACCGCGCATCAATGGGCGGAACTTGGTGCCGCGGCGCAGATAGAGTGCTCCGATACCTTTTGGCGCGTGAAATTTGTGGCCCGACAATGACAACAGATCGATACCGCTATTGGCCACCTGGATCGGCACTTTACCGGCTACTTGAACCGCATCAGTGTGAAACAAAATGCCGTGGGCTTTCGCCAGTTCAGCCATACCGCGGATCGGAAACAATGTACCGGTTTCGTTGTTCGCCCACATCATGGTCACCAGTGCCACGCGGTCACTCAAGGCGGCTTTATAAGCGTCCATATCAATGCGGCCTTTCTTGTCGACCGGGATCCAATGAATGGTGTAACCCCTGCGCTGCAGGTGCTCACACATCTGCAAGGTGGCCGGATGCTCAACCACCGAAGTGACGATCTCCTTGCGCTCTGGGAACGCTTCCACTGCGGATAAAATCGCCGTGGTAGTGGCTTCGGTGGCGCAAGAGGTAAACACCACTTCGCTACTGAATTCAGCGCCAATCAATTCCTGAACTTGCTGCCGCGCAGTTTCGATAGCCTGCCCCACCGGACGACCAAAGCTATGAATGGATGAGGGGTTGCCATAAAACTGCGTCAAAAAAGGCAACATCGCTTCAACCACTTTCGGATCGACCTGCGTCGTCGCATTATTGTCCAGATAGGCACTGCCTAAGGGATCGCTTTCTGGCGTACCGGTACAACATTTGTAGTTCAAGTTCATGACACACCTCCTGCGTGAGCAGCGCCGCCCACCGGATAAACAGTAATGGGCTCCGCCAAAGCTTCGCTCAGGCGTTGTTCGATCATCGACAAAGTGGCACCCGACAGGCCGCAGCCAGAACACGCACCGGTGAGGGTGAGAAACACCATGTCATCGTCAATATCGGCGAGCTGTACATCACCACCATCTGCCTGCAGCATGGGGCGAAGTTCATCGAGCACCGCTTCGACACGCTTCACGCGTTCGACAATCGATTTTGGCGGCGTCAGTTCGACGCTGGCTGGTGTACTGGCGGCATCGTAATCTTCGATGCACGACTCGAGTACCCACTCAATCTTTTCATGACAAGCAGAGCAAGCACCGCCGGCTTTGGTGTAGTTGATCACCTCTTCGAGGGTACTGAGTTTGTTTTGTGCCACCACGCGGCGGATCATCACATCGTCAATGGCAAAGCACTTACAGATCAGTTCGCCCTCTTCATGGTCATCAACAAACTCTTCGCCACGATACTGGGCAATGGCGGCGTGCAGGGCTTCCATCCCCATCACCGAGCAATGCATCTTTTCCGGCGGCAAGCCATCAAGAAAATCCGCGATCTCCTGATTACTAACTGCTTTCGCTTCATCGATGGTTTTACCAATAATGATCTCTGTTAGTGCAGATGAAGAGGCAATCGCACTGCCACAACCAAAGGTTTGAAACCCGGCATCTTCAATGATCTCTGTATCTGGATTGACCTTGAGCGTTAAACGCAGCGCGTCGCCACAACTGATAGAACCGACATCACCAATCGCATTGGCCTGCTCGACCACTTTTGCATTTCGTGGTGTAAAAAAGTGCTCTTTTACTTTCTCTGAATAGTTCCACATAACCGACGCCCCACTGACTGATGAATTTGTTAGGGAGACAACCAGGATTGCAAGGAAGGGAAAGAGAGTGACAAGTGGGAGTGCAGCTAAAACGATGTGGGAACCGTTAACACTGCTCGAGTCCGGACTCCGGCACTTGTCTAAAAACCTTCGTTGCAATCACTGGTTATCACCCACAGTCACTATTGCAATTCAGGTGCCTGAGCGGTTAATCAGCCTAACCTAATGGTTTAATAAGGTTTTTTGTTAACACCTACGCAACAACAAACGAGACATGGCTCACATTAACAGCGCTTTTTGTCAGCTTTGTAGGATTAACGACATCGGCACTGTCGCAACTAAGTGGTTATCCCCTACCTGAGCCAAAGCATGAGTTGCTGGCCACTCGTGGGCATAGAGGCCGCAACGGCTGCCCGTGAAAAATTGAACTGAGAACAGATTACAGGTGAGTCGTCGCAAACAGACTTGAGTGCAGCGAATAGCTGAGCATAACTAAATCGGTAGAGATTCAGTCATGGGTGACGGAGATCGGTACCTCTGACTCAGTAGCAACCAGCTTAACCTGCGGTGGTGCATGGGTGGCGGTGTAGTGGGCCAACCACCGATGGCTTAGCCAGCTGCCGCCAGCGAATCCGGCACAGGCCAGCCCGACAAACCATGGGTCGGAAAGCGGCGGTATTAAATTGGTGGCGATCAACCATGTGAATAATAAGAGTACCGACACCACCATCAATAAAGGCGGCACGAACAGACGCAATAACACACTCAACATCTGTTTTTCGTCGCACTTAATAACGATCGCTTGCTGCGGCGTAAATAGATCCGCCGGTTGACCATCAGCCATTGATACAGCGCTGTGGCGGTCAAACTCATCCCGATCTATTTCATCTTTGTGTATGCGCATCGTAAACGTGCGGGGATCGGCTTGTTGCAGCACCCCGGTAGCACACTGCTGTTGTTGGGCGCAGGCGCTACAGCCACCCGCCCGTCGCCCTTCAACTGTCAGGTACTCATCATCCACTGCAACGACACGAACCGGGATCTGACTCATAGACGTCTAAACTCAGAGCGCACTGGCTGCAACGTGGGTGTGGCAATCCTTCGGACAGACTCGGGCACACGCGCTACAACCGATACAATCATCGGCATTCTCGACATCCATCACCATCATCACGTCGTCTTCATAATCGTCGTACATATCATCATCTTCGTCGATCTCACGCTCAACCAGATTAAATACGTCACGTGGACACACCTTGTAACAGCGGCCACATCCGATACAAGTGGACTGATCAACCTCAGTAACGAATTCAGGCTCCCATGGCGTTCCGCCTCGGGTGATCGCCTTATATTTTTCTGCACTCATTGTTCTCTCCTAATACTTAAGTTTGATAAAAATCCTGTTTCCCGCTGAAGAGCATATAGACCCCTCACCCCAGCCCTCTCCCCTTGGAGAGGGAGCAAATATGTACAACATCTTCTCCCCTGGGGAGAAGATTGAGATGAGGGGTATTTGCTCTTGCTGTTGTCAGCGATTAACTACCAATCTTCATCCAGCAAGCCGACAAGGCGCTCCAGTTCATCCACCTGACTCTGACGCTTTTTTAGCAATGCTTTTGCAGGCCAGCTTTCCGGTTCGGCGATCATCTGCTGCTGGATCTCTTCCAGTAAGCCGCGAATACAACTACCCTCTTCCAGCTTCAGCGGCTGCACGCCTTGATTCAGCAACTGGCGGATCGCCGGTGGCCCACAGGCAATAAAGTGCACCGCAGCACAGCCAGATAATGCATTAATCCTGGGCTGTAATTTGCCATCATCATGGCCTTGTGCAGCGTGCTTAAATTCAACCGCTTCCACCAAGTGAAAGTCATCTTCGTTGATGGCATAAATCATGAAGCTGCGTGCCGACCCAAAGTGCTGATCGACCGTTTCTTTGTCGCCAGTGGCAAACGCCACGCGCAATTGACTGATCGGTGAATGCGCATCTTCCACCACATGCAACACCCGCTCCGGTTGATTCATTTCGAGCTCCTTATGCTCTAAACAGCACGCTCTAAACCGCGACGTTTTGACTCACTGTTTCCGGCCCGAAACGATAGCGGCTGACATGGGCAGGCACCTCATCCTGATGCTGCGCCAGTAATATATTCACCATGGCAAACAGCCTGCTACGGGCGCCTTCGTAGCCAATCTGCAATAGATCAGCCGTACCGTAGCGGTCATGGCAGGGGTAGCCGGCACGCAACACGGGTAATTTGGGCTCGCACATATTGGCGGTATGAGTGTTGCCTATCACCAGCGAAACTTTGTCCAAGGCGGGCTCCAGATCCGACAGATCACCGACCACGATCTTCTTGATCGGTAGGCGCGCTAACAACGGCGAGTCGGTGGCTGTCACTAAGCGCGAGATCTCACAGCCTTGCTCGGTCAGCAGGGCCGTATAGCCCAGCGCCATATCACTCTCCATCGCCATGGCGATGGGTGCCGTGCTGAGATGAAAATGGCTATCTAGCATCGCGTCTTGCAAGCGCTTTCGGGCACGGGTTAACCACGCTGGCACCGGCTTACCACTGAGTTCAGCTAATCGCATCACCAGTGCGTCGGTGTTCGCCATCCCCATTAATGAGGAGAATTCAAAACAGGGCACAGCAAATTTTTGCTGTAACCACTGCCCAACACCAAACAGGGATTCACCGAACACCAAGGTGGCAGCACTGGACGCCATCTCTTCGAGTTCCAGCACCGACGTGCCGCCAGCACTGGTGGGCGAAAAGTCATCATCAGCCAGATGGCCATCCATAGAGACCGACAGATCCGGCAACATGATGGTGCTGAGATCAAATGCATCCAAATAACGATGTAATAACTCAACATCGGCGGGCGTCATCGCCACCGAGCAAAGCAGGTTCACCTGCCGCTTACGACGCGCTTTAACAACCGGTGCACGGGCTATCTGTTTGACCAAAGCACTGACACCATTGGCAAAGCCAGTCTGCATAGAACCCACAAAATCTGGCGTTGCCATGGTGACCACATGGATATGGCTAAACTGGGGATGTGCGACTTTAAACTCTTTCACCACGCGGTCGATATCACTGCCCTGCATCTCTGTCAGGCCGGTGGTGATCACTGAAATCAGTTCCGGTTGATGCTTTTCACACAGCAACACCAACGCTTCCATAAGATTACTGTCTGCACCCATCACGGCTGCGATCTGATCAACCGCAGAGTTTTGAATCGGCACAGGTTCACGGAAGTGTTGGATCAAATACACCTTGGCAAAAGCGCAACAGCCCTGTGAACCGTGCATCAACGGAATACTGTTGCGTATGCCCAGCGTCGCCAGCGTTGCCCCGGTGGGTTGGCTGGTTTTTAACGGGCGCTCGGTTAACGCGCGACGATTACGCTCCACTTTCTGCTGTACTGAAGCCTGCTGTACTGACCCTTGCGTTGCTAAAGATGACGCCGGTGATGATGAGTTATTCTGACTCATGATCGTAACCTCCCTGCCGCTGTTCACTGCAAATAGCGGGTGCATAAGCACCATGAAATGTCCCTGTTTGCCAAGGAGCATCACTGCGCACATGTTGCCAAATCGGGCTCTGTATAGTGCGGCATAGCTCTTTAGCAAAAGTCAGCATGCCGTCATAACCGGCATAGGCGTGTTCACGCTCTTGGTTAATATCGAGGAATGGCAGGCGCGCTTTCAGTGCGGTGTACATGTTACGGCCACCCGCAATCATTAAGTCGGCTTGATAATGCGCGGCCACATCCAGCAGGTTTCGCGCCCCGCCCTCATCCAGCATCTGCGCGTCTTCACCCATGATCTCGCGAATGCGGGCTTTGTCCTCTTCGGTGGATTTCTTGGTGCCGGTCGCGACCACTTCAATGCCCAGTTCCTGCAACGCCGAAACGATGGACCAGGACTTCACCCCGCCCGTATAAAGCAGCGCTTTTTTACCTTTTAACTGCTCACGATACGGGGCTAATAACGATCGAATGCGGCATTCATTCCTGCCAGTAAATTCATCGGTATTGGCAATCAGATCGGCATCGCCAATTAATTGCGCAAACTGCTTTAATGCATTGGACGTATCTTCGATGCCATAAAAGCTGCCTTCAAACCAGGGTATATCCCAGCGCTCTTCCAGCATTCTGGCCACATTCACCTGTGCCCGCGAGCACACCACCATGGCGGCGTCAGCGCGGTGCATAGTCTGAATTTCATGGAAGCGCGTGTCGCCCGCCATACAACAGAGAATGCGATATCCCAGCTGTTCAAATAGCGGTGACACATGCCAAAACTCACCGGCAATGTTGTACTCACCGATAAACACGATATCGTGCACCGGACGCTCTGGATGATGGTGCTGCATTGGCTTCGGCGGTGGCTCGGCGGTACCCACCACCTTCTTCACCATCACATCACCGGCAACACGGTTACCCAGATTCTTGCTGCCATAAAAGCCGGCAGCATCGACCGCGATCACGGGTCGCCCCCAGCGGGATTGGGCTAATTCACAAATGGCATCAACGTCGTTACCCTCTAACGCAGGTACGCAAGTGACATAAACAAATACCGCGGGCGGATCGTGCTTCTCAATCACTTCACGAATGGCATGCAACAGACGCTTTTCCGCCCGCCCCATGATCACATCCTGCTCATTTAGGTCGGTAGTAAATCCCAACCGAAACAGGTTTCGCCCACTGGCACGGGTGCCGCGGTTGTTCCAGCTATTTCCCGCACAAGCAATGGGGCCGTGGACGATATGAGCCACATCCGCGATCGGCAACAAACTGATCTGCGCACCATCAAAACTGCAGCCCCCCGCCGTCGCTCCAGGTACAGGGCGACTGCAACCACTCTTGCCTTCAGTTTTGTTATGACTGCAAGCCGGTTCATCCTGTAACGCCGCTATCTCACTTCGTTTCATGGCACCTCCAGCATGGCTATCAACACAGAGACTCAACCGCCCCGCGTTTGCCATCCGGCTAAGGAAAATTGTCGTCACAATGACAGTTGCAAAAGCAAGGCCACGGTTAAGTGGTTGTTTTTATTAGATTGGCGTTTGTGGGGTTTGCGACAAAGTGTGTGGGGGTGTGGGATGTAGACTGCGAAGAGTTAGTGTCTAGGTGTACCGATATGAACACCTTTAGCGCGTTTGTGTCCAACTACGCATTAAGGGCAAAACTGAAAAAAATAGGATTGTTTATAGGTGCTTCTAACGTAATCTTACATCCTATAACGTATTATTTTTTTGGGTATATATTCAATGCAATCAATTAAAATGACTCGAATGACAGTGATTGCTGGCCTCACAGTCTTATTTAGCAGCACTTATGTTCAAGCCTCGCCTGACGAAACACCGTATAAAATATACGAAGATAAAGTCACTAGCTGCATTAACGCTGAACAGAAAAAAATCAGCGTCACCCCGGCGGACTTTAAGGGCATTTCCCAGCAGGCGTTTTCTGTCTCTGCTTTTTACATCAAAGAGCAGCGAATTGTAGATTGCTCTGCAAGGGAAGAACTTGACGCTATCGCTTATGAACTCGCAGGTTCAAATAAGACAATAGAGCCATCAGATTTGAAGAACCGCTACTTGTCTATTGGCTTAATAGAGAAGAAAGCTGCATTTTATCGTCTTCCAGAAGCAGACCGCACGGCCTTTTTGGACGCGGTCAAAGGAAAAAACCTTGAGGTCAGCCTGATTGAGATCTTCGACAAGCTAGATAACAAGTAAATCTAAGTTCTGTTTAGCCATGCATATTCTGGTAAATAGCACTAAAGAACCGAAAGGACAGCTATCTCTCATCAACTCAACCTGCGTACCTAAAATCCAGTAACGCACACACAAAACAACAGGAAAAAAACGTCATTTGGCTATCGTGTCGGATGGGGGGCCCTCGCCGTTATTACTGTGTACGCTTCTCATAATCTTGACTCGGTTCAGATCCTTGTTTGGCTCGCTTGCTGTATGATTGTTCGATGTTTTTCTGATATTTATTAGTTCGACGATACATACGCACCTCCTACCTTGTAAGGTAGGCTAACCTTGCAAGGTCGTACTAATACACAGTTATATTACCAAAGGAAATCATGCGCACATTTCTAACAATCTTAATTTTAGTTTTGATTCAAGGATGTATTGCTTACCCTGGAACTTATTACTATCCAGAATCGAAAAACGGTAAAATCATATCTATTGGGAGTTGCGGTGATAATTCTCTATCAAAACTAATTATAGAAAATAATGATATTAAAATTAGCACTCAGGCCGGAGATGTGCAATGGAATTACGATCAAACATGGATTTGGTTTGAAGTAAATTCTGACAAGAAATTTAATATTTCAGTGAGCCCAAGTACAGTTTCATTTGCGTCAAGTGAAAACGCTATTGCTCCTCACGAAGTTACATATTCTTATAGAATTTCTGATAAAGAGTGGTTTAGTGAAGACTATACCTCAGTCCTTAAAATCCCTTCTGATACAGTAAAAACAACATACTTTAGAATTATGTTTAGATTTAAAAAACAAGAGAATATAAATTTAAATATTAGGGGTTTAGAAATCAATAGTAACCCAGTAGATGATATTGATGTAAATTTTAAAAAAAAAGAAACAATTAGGCTTTCGGCACTAAATTGCTAAAGAGAACCGAAGGGACAGCCATCTCTCATCAACTCAACTGGCGTCCCTAAAATCCAGTAACGCACACACTAAGCAACAGAAAACCAACGTCATTTGGCTATCGTGTCGAATGGGTGTCCTTCGCCGTTCTTCGCCGTTTGCCACTAAAGCTTTTTTGGAAAGAACACTTCTTTAGTTCTACCTGCTTTGATTAATGCGTTCATAAGGCTGGCAAACATCAGTGGATCTGTTTCGAGCAGTTTTAGCCTATCCAGATATTCGACCACATAGTCATGTATGAGAAACAGAATCATATCGACTCCTTTGAGATCGTAACGCATGATATTCCAAAGTGCTGGGCAACCTCTTTTTAGCATACGACTGCTATCTGCCGCTCTGTCAATGTGGCCTTGCGCCTTAAGTAGATTAACCAGCGCCCCAGCTAACCCGCCTTTTGCGATTTTACGGAGTTGACTGAAGTTCTTCTTTGTATGTGCTGTTAATTGAGGAGACTTGAGTATTTTTAATGAAATTTGGTAAACGATGATGGCGATAATTGCGTTAGTTAGCTTTACCCCTACTTGTTTTCCTATGAATTGTCCGGTTCGTCCTTTAAGCAAAGAGCTGGCATTTGCCAGTTGGGAGGGATCAGGGAGATTGATTATTCCAAGTTGCGCTGCGGCTTTTATGTAGCCTTCATTCAGAGCTGAATCAACCTTCAGGGCTCCAGTTTCTGCAATAGCATTAATGTACTCTTTGGGTAGTATCGAAATATAGGCACTGACGACTGCTGTAACGCACTGGGCAATGGGATTAAAAATTGATTGAATATCCATTTCCCAAGCTTTCTTCATAGTGGTTGCGAAAGCTTGTGCTACCACTAAGTTTTCTCCTCCAACATCTTGAAAACGTTGTTGCCCCTGTAGTCCTAATCCTTCAGTTGTTCTGTCAATTCCGCCAGCGATCCGTGCTGGTGTATCCACTGCTCGGGTTTTGATGCCATCGATGACGCCTGCAAGAAAATGTGATTCTTTCTGAATTCCTCCAAGAACGGTGGAATAAGATGTGTTTGGAACGGCTCTACGAAATGTGGGGCCATGACAGCCAAAGTCACAGGTTTGCCATTTTTTCTCGTAGGTACTGGTTCTACCCAGCATAGATATATTGGAAAAATGAATACTTTTGTAGGCTTCTATGTACTTATTGATGCCTAATTCACTAACTAGATTGCCATCGTGTGTCATGTTAAGTCCTTATAACATTTATCGTTGTTAAGAATTATTCATTTATATTTTCGATTAGGAAGTTGAATTCGTTTAATACGCTTTCTTTGCTCTTCATTGGCGTATGTAAGGTGACAAAAGAGAGGTGATTCTCATACTTCATTTCTATTATTTCGATGTAGTAATCTTCTTGTGTATCTAGAACTTCAACAAAATAACCATTACCTTGTGCCCTAGTGACATCGCCGTACTCTACCTTAGCATCATTTTTAAGATCTTCTAATAAGGCTACATTCAGATATTCTTCGACGTACTGCTTCAAAGTCTGATCTGCTCCCCTTTTATCGAATACTTTAATTGAGACAGTGGATGACACGGACGTCAGGATATTAATATCTCGTCGTTTTGGAGAAATATAATAATCCTGTACAACTTCCCAACCTGTAGGTAGCTGCATGACAAAGCCGTCTTTTTGATATTCAGATGAGTCAAGTGAGCGAGGGGTGTCACACCCAGCTAAAGCAGACAACACAAGCGCAAAAATGATTGGACAAACAATAAGTGAAGATATAGTTTTTTTCATTGAGCTGTCCTCCATGACTGTCAACCAGTAATCCTACATCGATGATATGAGTTTTTCAAACTCTGTAGCGCAGCTTTAACGGGGAGGCCGCCCCACCCGAACCTATGGTCAAAAGAATTAGACTTCTAAAATAAAAGGACGCCCATTTTCATTTGACTGATTTTTGAACAGCTTCTGCGCTTTTGAGTAGTTATTCTTTGAAAGTAGGGAAGCTGTTATGACTCGTCCCCGCTCAGAATTGGTATCGCCACCCGATACCCTTTACTACCACTGTGTTTGTCGTTGTGTGCGTCGTGTGTTCTTGTGCGGTGAAGATAGATTTCTAGGGACTGATTACAGCCACCGCAAAGCATGGGTGTTAGAGCGTTTAACCCTGTTAGGTGAAGTATTCACCATTTTGGACTGGTTCCGCTCATCCTTGTTTTTAGCATTCGATTTTAAGGGACAACCGAAAGGACAACCATCTCTCATCAACTCAACCGGCGTACCTAAAACCCAGCAACGCACACACTAAGCAGCTGAAAAACAACGTTATTTGGCTATCGTGCCGGGTGGGTGTCCACGTTCCCGGCTTGAAATCGAGGCCTTGTGACAGCAATGAAAGTAAATTTAGGCACATTGAGTGGCATAAAAAACACCGTAAGCACTCTGTTTTTACACAGTTCGAACCGCTATGTTTCATCGTCCTGACATAGAAGGAAAGTTTCCTGTTTTTATCGGTTAGCCTTTACTGAAACGGTGCTTTAACTAACTGTTTTAACGGCTAAATAGCTGATAGAGTGTATTTCTTAATTAGTGATTGAAGGAAAAAATGCTTCCGGCATAGGAGGAAATTTTCCTTCTGCTTATACTGGTAACTTTCAAATGGTAATCATGGACGAATTAGATATCGCTAAAATTGCAACAGCTGTACTTGTTGCTATCATCACGGCTCTCATCAGATTGATTTACATTCGATTAAACCGTGATGGAGAGAGAAGAAAGATACGGTCTTCGAGCGTCGAATTGTTGGATAAATTGATAAATGAGCGCGAATGGAAGAAGAAAGAAAACAGATTGATTATCGAAGAAACGGTTGAGCAAATATTTTTCAAGCCTGTTAGTTACGACGAGATAAAAGTGCTCCTCTACGCAAATACTCCAAGCGTCGCCTTCAGAACATATCTAACATACAGGCCTGTAGTAGAACTTAACGAAGCTAAGTCGAAGTTTACATTCAAGAAAAACAAGCGCCCTTACTGGGTCTTGTGGTCGATAAAGATACACAGATCTTTTATAAAGGGATTACTTGGTTATCTGATCTTCGCAATACCGTCCGCTTTCACTATTAGCTGGATTCTATCTGATTCGTCAAGCTCCCTCGATCTATCTAACCTCATTGCTTTAGGGGTAGTCGCTGGTTTGTTCTGGCTGATGGGAGGGATTTTGCTAATTGATGGAATGAAATATCAAAGTAGTGAAAAAGAGCTAGTAAGAGATCTTGGTGAAAAGTTCAAAGTTAACAATACTGCTCACTAACTCGTCGCTCCACTCCTCGGGGACAAAGGCCACAGCGCGGCAAGCCGCTGGCCATCGCCCGTCGCTGCGGCGTTACCCATTCCCCAACTTGTTCCTTTCCAATAGTGAGTTACGGCGAATGACAGCTCCTCGCTCAAGCCTGATTGTCAGGCCTGATTGCAGCCGTTCACCTTCTACTGTCAGATTGGGTACAAGCCAGTACAGTTAGCCATACCTATTCTGCTAAACAGAACTACTTCAACATCACTAATCAATATCAATGCAACGTTGGAATCGCCGCCGCTAGCATCAACTTAATCTGGTCAACGATCTGCAGCTCTTTCTCTTTGTCATAGGCTTTCACCTTGGGTGTATGAATATGGCCAACGGGTACCTTACTGCCGATCAGATTTCTTAAGCGAATGGAGCGGTAGCTGATCTCATTGGACAAGTACCCTCCCCCCGAGCCTTGTACTGAGGTTTCACCCTTTAGCTCGGCCAGTGACGCGGGCGATTTTTTCCCCGTTAAAGTTTCGACGTTACGATTATCTGTCACAGGAAATGGTGCGTTCATCTCTTGGGCAAGGCTGATCATTTCAGCTGCAGGTAACGAATATTCTAAAAACTCGGGGCCTCTTAGCGGCTGCCCTTGTAACAACGGCACTAACGGCGCTTGGCTGGTGGCTCCGGTCAGTACATTCAGATTGCCCGGCGCTTCTGCACTGCGTCTTAAACCTGGAAAACGCTCCAAGTCAAAGCCATCACGCCCCATCGAAATGGTGACCACCATGTCGACTTTATTGTACTTAAAATAGGGCATCAGCAGCTTTTCAATCATGCCAGCGTCGAAGTCAGCAAAACGTACTGGGATCATCACCGCTTGCACCTCTGCCGACGTACCATCGGCGGTCAGCAGTTCGTTATCCAGCAGCAGTGCAGCTAGTCCCGACGGGTTGGATTGGTCGATATGACGATCTAAAAAGAACGGGTCAAAGCCCGTCACCAAGATACGTATTTTTGCCTTTGAGAACACGGCGGTGCCGAAGCCACGACTCTCCAGCTCGAACCTGTCTATCCATTGCGCTTTCGTCTCTGCTGGCAGATCTAAGCTGCGAAACTTGGCGTTTGCGGCTAAACGAAACCAGTAAAGTGGCCGATCATCAGCCTGCTGTTGGGCAATTCTTTTACCGATGTTGAAGCCCTCTCGGCCAATATCGGCGATCTGATCAAGCGTGTTTGACGTATCCAGACGAGCGATAGCCGCCAAGGGCTTTGCAAAAGGCGCCAGCAAGCCAGTCATTGCTTTTTCCGCATCCGGCAAGCGCTGTTCTTCGATGGTGAGTTTGTTGACATCATTGGCAAGCACAGCGGATACCAATGAAACGCACAAAAACACCATGGCAATAAGAGTTCTAAACATCAACAACCTCGATTTATTAAGTCACTACACTCGACGGTAAGGGAGGTAAATGGGCTCCCACATATGCGCAGCCAGCTCTTGATCTATCTCTTTGCCACACATACAACCGTCAGGATCTGTTTCCTGAATTTGCTTAAGCACAGCTTTGGCCACATGCATAGAGACCGCTTTTAATTCACCGATACGTGGGAACACGCAACCTTCATCAAGATCCTGTTGCGGTACATAATCAGCCAGTGCAAACGACGCCGTGGTGAACATCTCCATGGTGATCTTTTTTACACCAGAGACAATAGTGGCTAAGCCAACGGCGGGGAAAATGAACACGTTATTCCCCTGACCGATCCGGTATGGCTTACCGTCATATTCGACATCATCAAACGGGCTACCGGTAGCCACAATAGCCTGCCCTTGGCTCCACCGGTAGATATCTTCTGGTAACGCTTCACAATTACTGGTGGGGTTAGAGAGAGGAAACACCATGGGGCGCTGCGTGTAATCAAGCATCTTCTTCACGTGATTTTCTTTAAACGCACCACCAACACCACTGCAGCCGAGTAATACCGTCACGGCGACATTGTCAATCAACTCACTAAGATCTGCTTTGTTGTCTTGTTTTAACTGCCAGCCACTGGCTAATGAAACCGGCTTAGCGTAACGCTGCTTGTATTCATCCAGACCCTCGCGGTTATCGAACACCACGCCTTGAGAATCCAAAATGAATATACGATCTCTGGCCGCCTGATGAGACACGCCCTCTTTTAGCAGGCCAGCAAAGATCTGATCCGCAACACCTACACCACCGGCGCCGGCACCATAAACGGCAAAGATCTGTTCGCCCAGAGTTTCCCCTTTAATCTTGGTGGCACCGATAATACCCGCCAACACCACCGCCCCTGTGCCTTGGATATCATCATTAAAAGAGGGGATCTCATCCTCATACTTGGCCAGATTATTAAATGCGTTGGACTTACTGAAATCCTCCCACTGCAGCACCGCTTTAGGAAACTGCAGTTTGGTTTGCTGCACAAACTTGTCGATAAACAGTTTGTACGCTTCCCCTTTCATCCGTTTTTTCGGGATCCCTAGATACATGGGATCGTTCAGCAGATCCTGATTGTCAGTGCCGACATCTAACGCCACCGGTAAACAGTGGCCAGGGTGAATTCCCGCTCCCAAGGTATAGAGCGACAACTTACCAATGGGGATCCCCATACCGCCCGCACCTAAATCACCTAAGCCTAGAATGCCCTGACTGTCGGTTACGACGATGATTTTGATCTCTTTGCCAGCGAAGTGGCGTGCCATCTCCCCCATGCTGTCGACATTGTCTGCCGTTACATACAGGCCGCGAGCTTTTTGGTAACGATGACTGAACTCCTGACACGCTTTACCTACCGTCGGCGTGTAGATAATCGGTGTCATCTCTTCTACGTGGCGTGACAATAACGCATAAAAAAGCGTTTCGTTGCGATCTTGCAGCGCACGCAGAAACAGGTACTGTTCGATGTCGCTGCAGGCGCTAAGAAACCCCTGATACGCGCGTTTAAGTTGGTCTTCAAAGGTCTGCGGTTTCGGTGGTAACAAACCGTTGAGATTAAATGCTTCACGCTCTTCGTAACTGAAACCGGTGCTTTTATTTAGCAAGCGATCATTGAGTAGCTCGGTACCGGAGATCGATACGGGTCTAAACTCGTTACCCTGCGCATCTTTCCAACGTAAGTATTTACCTGTCGCCATCGGTTTGCTCCGCGATTGTATTGGTAGGGGATCAACTCAATAGAGGATAGAAGATCCCACCAAGATATCTGCATAACCCGCTATTAATTGGAGTTATTTTTTAGCCTTACCTTACTCTCTCAGCGGTCGCAAAATATGTTGTTAGATCACGAAAAACCTTCACTGCCGTTAACTAGGCAGAACTGATATATTCTGGTGTCTACCACACGAACCCAAGATCCCATGAGCAAACGTTTCAGCCAGTCCTGTGAAAACAACAAGCAGCCCATCTTAGAGCAACTCAAGCCACGCTTGGTGAACCAGCGCCATCTGTTAGAAATAGGCTCGGGCACCGGGCAACACGCGCAGTTTTTTGCTGAGCATCTGCCCCAACTGTGCTGGCAAACCAGCGACAGACCAGACAATCACCCCAGTATTGATGCCTGGATAGCAGAATTAAATCTGACCAACCTGCGTTCCCCGCTGTCATTCACTATTGGTGAGGACAATTGGCCTAACCAGCCCATCGACACCGTATTTACCGCCAACACCGCTCATATCATGCAATCCGAGGAAGTGCAGATAATGATGGCGTTAGTTGCAGAGCACTTACCACTCCAAGGGCTGTTTTTCCAATACGGGCCGTTTAACATTGATGGCGCTTATACCAGTGACAGCAACCGCGAGTTCGACCAATTTTTACAGCAGGAAGATTGTGGTGGGATCAGAGATATTGCCGAGCTTGAAAGATGGGCGAAGGGATTGATGCTAGTAGAGCAAATAGCGATGCCAGCAAACAACCTGCTATTGGTTTGGCGCAAGCACGGTTAAAAATCCGCCATACAGCAATTCTGTTAACGAAGCTGCTTAATCAATCTATCAATGCCTACGTATTTGATTTGTTCAGGACGGAGCGTAAGAGCCACGCCTTTATCATTAACATAGGTCACTGGGCCACTAAAATTAACCACTAATGCGCCCCCTTTTTCCATTATTCTCATCAATGGCAAAAGTGACTCATCAGCCTCTGCAGGACCAGCCGACAAAGCAATATAGCCCATATCATGCAGCTGACTCTGGTCAAGTTTATAAACGGCTACGCCATCAAAATATTCGGTGACTGATTCAACAAGCAGAAGTACTTTATTGTCGTATCCACGAAGCTGTAGCGCGACCTGATAAACATCACCAAAACCATCGGAAACAGACACTGGAGATGTGCCATCGACAGCATCTGATGTCAAAACAGCACGCCAACCATAGTTAATATCGGTATCTAACATTGATGCTCGACACACTGCGATATAATGGTGGTCAGTCACTTTCATGTGCTGCTGACAATTCTTCATGCCTTTAATTGTATAAGCAGGCACAGGTGAGTTTTTCATCTGATGATAGAAAGGATCCGCTTGGCTATGTCCAGCCACAAACAACAACATCAATGAAATCAGACAACATAATTTGTGCAACATCTATACATCCTAAGCTATGAATGGAAGCAGCTTTTAGAGAACTCGACGATTAACCTCATCTTGGGCTCTCCTTCCACAAGTATTCTGCCTGAATCAACAATGCTTGAGATCGAAAAATGAACATGCTGAATTACTAATCATGACCGAGGTAAACATAAACAGGCATCGATGGCGGGATAATACACCTATAACGTCGATAATTCTTACAAGGTTCAAATATTCCACCGACTTTGTGAGAAATATATATTACTTATCAAAACATTAGCAACATGGCCAGGTTCCTGCTTAATTGCAATGAGAATTAATATCATTACATTTAATAGCCAAGGAATAACAATAATGAAGCTAAAACATCTGGCCTTAGGCGCCCTTTTGAGCGTTTCAACAGCATCCTACGCTGCTCCATTCACTAATGGTGGCTTTGAATCTGGTGATTTGTCGCCGTGGGTGAACGTATCTTCGCCAGAATGGTACGTCACTGACACTGAATCCCATTCCGGAAGCTATAGCGCAACCGACGTCGGCAACTTTCAACTCAAGCAGACATTTGATGCAGTTGCGACAGAAAATGTTTCCGAAGTTTCCTTTTGGCTCAAGCAACCAGAAGCAGCAATCTCTTGGGTTGGTCTTTTTTACTCTGACGGCAGTTCAGTAGGAGATATCGTTAACCTAACGACGAGTGACTGGGAATTTTTTGATATCACCAGCTGGTTAGTCGCTGGCAAAGAACTGACTGGCTTTGGCTTGTATGGCTACTCAGGCGCAGGCCCAGATGAAGACAGAACCTATTTAGATGATGTCACTATTAGCTACAGTGCAGAGGTTCCTGCGCCGGGTATTCTTGCCCTGTTTGCTCTGTCTATACTTGGTTTTGCCGCTGCGCGTAGAAAGTAGGTAATACGGTCACCGCGCTGAAGAGATAAAACGCCTCACCTTTGATGGGGCGTTTTTCTAAAAACAAAGTTCTTCGAGTTCGTCCAGCGCTTGCAGCCCCTGCTCGTCGCCCTGCTCTTCAAATAGATCGCGAATATAAAACACATTAGCGTGCAACAGATACAGGGGGTCATGTTTAAGCCCTTTGCCAGCTAAATAGTCGACATATTGCTGGCGAAATTTATCCCAGAATGCATTCCCCACCCCTGGTTGTTCGGTCAATGCGAGTAGATGGTCCATCAACTTTTGGGCGTTGCCCTCACAGTCAATGCCAGCAAAACTCACATAGCGATCAACGGCCTGCTCTGATTTATCACTCTCTGCCGCTTTGTGCTGCTTGCATGCACACGCCATTTTATCTACCTCAACTTCGTTCACCTTGCGGCCCCAATCAATTTGTGGCCGCAAGGCTGCCTTCACCAATTCTCTCTTGTGGCGATCACCAGGCCTATGCTGTGTCTGACGTCGTCGGTAAAGCAGGCACAACCCATGCTGGCGGCCATCAAGAAAACATCAAACTCAGGTTGGCTAACAAAGGGCGCACGTTCAGCCATATCATCCTCAGAACAGAGGATAAACCTAACGTCTGGATGCGCCTGACGTAACATGCTTAAGGTATGATCTTTTGCCCCTAACTCGGTCAGCAAAAGTAGGCTGTGTTGCAACACACGATCATCGAGTGTCGCGTCGATCAGCATATCATTCGGCTGCACCTTTGGTGCCTCCAGTCCTCCCATAGTCCCTAACATGGCACGCCCTCCACTGCTCTTTCTGTCGATTCCATCAAACGTTGTAACCAAGGTGCAGGTTTGCCACCCACCACCTGTTGCATGCGTTCAAGCACGTCGCTGCACGCCCCCGGTTGGGCTTGCTTAATAGGGTGAACGTTGGCACGAGTCACTTTCGCCGCAGCAGGCCCCCCAATAGAGAGGGTCGACAAGATATGGCAGTCACTGATTAGCGACAGCATAAATTCGGAACGCTTTTCGCCACTCTCACTACATGTCACGGGTCTTACATCAACAAGCTGATGCTGTTCTGCGTTGACCTCATACACCAATACCCGTAGGCAAGATCCGAAATGACCATCAAGCCGCTCTCCGTTATTCGACGTCATTGCCACGCGCAATTTCTTACCGCTCAGGGGGACTGATGGGAGAACTTCTGGCGCTTCCATGGTGTCAACTTCGTTGCTGTTGAAGATGGCGAATGCCTGCGCAAGATTTACTCTGTCGGGTTGCTCGGGCTGCGCAGAAAAGATCTCGCGTAGCTGCTTCGGCGACAACTGCCGTAGTTTCTTCTCGGTGAGCGGTTCTCCCAGCGTATCCACCAATAAACTCAGCAGCTGCGATAGAGGGATCTGAGGTAACGCCTTCGCAGCCAATGCGATGCGTAAGGCTGCAGTTTCAGAGACTGGTGCGGTCATCATTATCTCCCGACTAATTAGACATTAGAACTATTACGCGCGACGGGCACGAACAGTCACAGGTAGCTTGGGTGACGGACTGATGGGCTCGAAATAGTAACCAGTACCATCAGCCAGTTGGATCTCGCCACCCAGTTGTTCTGGTGAATCAAACTCAATCGAGGTCACCATCTCTTCGAGATCTTTCTTAGCGATGTAACAGGAAAGCTCGCCACTTTCTTCCCGGCGGATCATTACGTTCGGCATTGCTTTCTCCTTGGTTGAAAGAGGTACCGGGGCCTTCACCCCGGTACTTCATTCTTTAACGTACCAGGTCGTAACCGTAATCGGTTCTACCCATGTCGCTAGTATCAGCGTCCAACTTCTCAAGTACCGCGTTAACCAGTGTGGTTAACATGTACATGCCACCTTCATAACCTAGCGTGGTGTTGCGATGCAGGTGATGACGGTCGAAGATTGGGAAGCCGAGACGGATCAGCGGTACTTCAAACTCACCGCCTTTCGCCTTGGTATCACGCTGAATAAACTTGGCGTGAGAGTTTCCAATCATGAAGTCAGGCTTATTGGTGAACACCAGTGAACGGAAATGCCACAAGTCCTTACCAATAAAGATCTCTGTATTAGCGGTGTAAGGAGAGTCAGCGATCAACGCTTCCATCTTCTTGCGCCAGCGCTTATTACCGTTGTTGCAGAGGATATGCTTAATCTCACAACCTAATTCCATAAGGAACTTGGTTAAGCCCATCAGGTAATCTGGATCGCCATAGATAGAGAAACTGGTGCCGTGCAGCCATGTATGGGAGTCGGTGATCATATCCACCAAACGGCCACGCTCTGTTGCCAGCGACTCAGGAATAGGCTTGCCTGACAGTTCAGATACCTTCATCAGGAAGTCATCTGTCCAATCAACACCCATTGGGATGTTGGTTGCAGGTACTTCGTGCTTCCAGATACCTTCGACGTATTTCTTGGTTTTCACCAACTGATCAGGCTGCAGGAACATGGTAGTGATCGCGTTTGGCGCGTCAGCCACTTCCGCTAATGGAGTACCGCCTGCGTACATGCGATATTCGCCATCAGCCGGGGTATCAAGTACTTCAGACGGATCACACAGCAATGTGTAATCGACGCCCATCTCCTGCATCATGCGGTGCATCACACGGTAGTTACCAAG
Organism: Corallincola luteus; assembly: GCF_004336975.1. Lineage (NCBI taxonomy): Bacteria > Pseudomonadati > Pseudomonadota > Gammaproteobacteria > Alteromonadales > Psychromonadaceae > Corallincola > Corallincola luteus. Next base: position 51,625 of record NZ_SJXE01000007.1, on the reverse strand, counting down.
ATAGGTTTCAAAGCCTGGTACCAGGTTAATTTTACCGTTACTGCCGACGGTTTTGTCTTCCATCTTGTTAACGCTGAAATGACGCAAAACACCTTCGAACATACCGTCCCAGCCATTGACATGACTACCAACAAAACTTGGCGTATGTGCGAATGGCGTAGGTAGCTCTTCAGGAATGTAACCCTCTTTTTTGGCGTTACCGATAAACGCGTTGAGGTCATCCCCGATCACTTCCGCCATACAAGTGGTGGATACAGCAATCATCTCTGGCTTATACAGCGCCAAAGAGTTTTGCAGGCCATCAAACATATTCTTCTGGCCACCGAATACTGCGGCATCTTCGGTCATTGAATCCGAGACACAAGCCACGGGCTCTTTGAAATGACGATTAAAATAGGTACGAAAATAGGCAACACACCCCTGCGAACCATGAACATAGGGCAGTGTGTTTTCAAAGCCCAGCGCACACAGGACGGATCCCAGTGGTTGGCAGGCTTTGGCCGGGTTAATTGTTAGGTTTTTCCGGTTGAAGTTAAGCTCTTTGTACTCTTCACCGGTCGTCCACTCAAAGACCTCTTTCACCTTGTCGGCGTCGTGGCTTTCTTCAAACAACTCGCGTTTGCGAGCCATCATCTCCTGGTACTCTGGCTGTCCAAATAATGGATAGCCAGGTTTGATATCATCTACTGTCTGACTCATAATCTTTCTCCTCCCGCGCCACTCATCTGTGAACTGACGGGCCGAGTGATACACATAAGCGGCATGCCGCCTAACCTGTTTCGTCGTGCTGCAACTTAGCCGTTAACGACCAGTTTTTCTTCAGCTTCAGCTTTCCAAGGTGCAGTCAGCTTGCTCCAACATGGGTTGTTCAGGGTCATATCCATATCGCGGGCGAAAATGGCGAAGCCATCGAAGCCGTGATAAGGGCCTGAATAGTCCCAGCTGTGCATCTGACGGAAAGGGATGCCCATCTTCTGGAAGATGTATTTCTCTTTCACACCGGCACCAATCAAATCGGGCTTAAGCTGCTCAGCGAATTTTTCCAGCTCGTAACCTGTGACATCGTCATAGATCAGCGTGGCGTCTTTCACTTCAGGAATCGTCTTGGTGTAGTCATCGTTATGGCCAAATTCATAGCCAGTACCAACAATTTCCATGCCCAAATCTTCATAAGCACCGATCACGTGGCGTGGACGTAAGCCACCGACATACAGCATCACTTTCTTACCTTCCAAACGTGGACGGTATTTAGCGATAATCGGTTCCCACTGTGCCTTGTACTTGGCGATCACTTCTTCCGCTTTCGCTTGAATCGACTCATCGAAGAACGCAGCGATTTTACGCAGTGACTCTTCACACTTGGTCGGGCCAAACAGGTTGTACTCCATCCATGGAATGTCGTACTTCTCTTCCATGTGGCGGCAGATATAGTTCATTGAACGATAACAATGCACTAGGTTGAGTTTTACTTTGGGTGTGTTTTCAATCTCTGGCAAAGTACCGTCACCAGACCACTGTGAAACAACTCGCAAACCCATCTCTTCAAGTAAAATACGCGAAGACCAAGCATCACCACCGATGTTGTAGTCACCAATAATGGCAACGTCATACGGTGTAGTTTCAAACTCTTTGTCTTCGACCTTGTCGAGGACATGATCGCGCAGCGTGTCGTTGGCAATGTGGTGACCCAAAGACTGACTCACACCACGGAACCCTTCACAACGCACTGGGACAATGGTTTTGCCGATCTCTTTGCCCTTCACTTTGGCAACCGCTTCGATATCGTCACCGATCAAGCCCACCGGACATTCCGATTGGATTGAGATCCCTTTCGATAATGGGAACAGAGTTTCGATTTCATCAACGATGGTGGATAGCTTTTTATCACCACCAAAAACGATGTCACGCTCTTGGAAATCAGAGGTGAAGTTCATGGTGCCGAAGCTATTTACGCCAGTAAAACCGGTGTAATAGTTACGACGACCCGCGCGGGAGTATTGACCGCAACCGACTGGACCATGAGAGATATGGATCATGTCCTTGATTGGACCCCATACCACCCCTTTTGACCCTGCGTAAGCACAACCACGAGCTGTCATCACACCGGGCAGTGACTTACGGTTGGCGGTAACACACTTATTTGATGACGCTTCTGCATCATTCGCCGTCAAATGCTTAAGACGATCTTTTTTCGCCTTTTCTGGATAGACCTCTAGCACCTCATCGATAAGCGCTCGAGTGTCCTCTTTTTTCATAGACATAACAGTCTCCTAAAGAGTTTTTAAACACCTGTTCTTATCAGAACCGTGTCTGCAGATGGATTAAGCCACCGCTTCTTCTTCCGCTTTCTTACCGATAATTGAAGTGTCTTCCTCTTCCATGATGCCGAATTCCATCAACAGCTCTTCAAGCTCATCCATGGTGACCGGCTCTGGCACAACAAACAGTTCGTTGTCGATGATCTTGCGTGCAAGAGCACGATACTCATCAGCCTGATTACACTTAGGATCGTACTCGATCACTGTCATACGACGGATCTCAGCACGCTGAACAATGTTGTCACGTGGTACGAAATGGATCATTTGTGTACCGATCTTGGCGGCTAATGCCATGATCAGCTCATCTTCACGATCGGTGTTACGAGAGTTACAGATCAGACCTGCAAGGCGAACACTACCGGTCGCTGCGTATTTACAGATACCTTTTGAGATGTTGTTAGCGGCATACATCGCCATCATCTCACCAGATACAACAATGTAGATTTCCTGTGCTTTGTTCTCGCGGATAGGCATGGCGAAACCACCACATACCACGTCACCCAGTACGTCATAAAATACGAAGTCGAGGTCTTCTTCATAAGCGCCCTCTTCTTCGAGGAAGTTGATCGCTGTGATAACACCACGACCAGCACAACCTACACCTGGCTCTGGACCACCGGACTCAACACAACGAACGCCGGCATAGCCAACTTTCAGTACATCATCCAACTCAAGATCTTCAACAGAACCGGCTTCAGCAGCCATCTCCATAATGGTGTTCTGCGCTTTTGCGTGCAGGATCAAGCGGGTTGAATCGGCTTTAGGATCACAGCCGATGATCATAATTTTCTTCTCAGCTTCGGCCAGCGCAGCAACCAGGTTTTGTGTGGTGGTTGATTTACCGATACCGCCTTTGCCGTAAATGGCACATTGACGAATAGCCATGGTGTTTCCTCCAACATCGTTCAATTCAAAAAAGGTTCCCGATATGGATATTGCGAAAACTGCGCCAGACAAGGCAAAACAGATTAACTAATTGTTTTTTAATGATTTATATAGAGGTAATTACAAAAACAGATAGGCGACAAAGCTCACATTAATGAACGGTTGTCGGGTTGTGTACATAGTTATTTGTAGCAAAAAGACTACAAAAACGCGGGTGTGAATAATCTGATGGGAGAAAAGATAAAATAGGAGCTGACCTAGAACTAAGTCAGCTCAAGCTGGAAAATACTTATTGCTCGCTAGATTTTGGTGGCAGTAATAGCTGCGGATCTAAACGAACCTTAAACCAATTGATGCGCCAATCAAGATGCGCCCCTGTGACTCTGCCTGTCGCTCCAACCTTCGCGATAGGTTGGCCCTGTTTAACCACGTCACCCGCTTTAACCAATGATCCACTGAGATGAATAAATGTCGATGAAATACCGTAGCCATGATCCATCAACAAGGTGCCACCACTGTAATACATATCAGGGTGCCAGAGAGTGATCACCCCGTCGGCAGGGGCAACGATAATAGTGCCGGTTGGCGCAGCGATATCCAAGCCGAAGTGCGGGCGCTTTGGTTCGCCATTAAAATAGCGTTGGCTCCCATAAACTCCAGAGATAGGACCATCAACCGGCCAAATAAGAGGCATGAGAAAGTCTTTGCGATCCGAATCGGTCTTTCTGGCGGCAGCAACCTGCCTATTATCATCACGAATACGCTCCAGCACTTCCTCGGGCGGGGACACATATTTTTGCTCTACCCCTTCAACGTACTGAATATTGTATTCCCGTTGCTTTATTTTATAACTCGTTTGCTGCTTTTCTCCGCCAGGCAGCGTCCATTGTAATTCCGCTTCACCAGTGTCATCACGACCAAAGCCAATGACAAAAATACCCTCAGCAGAAATTTTTACTGGGTTACCATCGAGCGATAACTGACTACCGGGAGGTAGCTTACCCGTGACCATACCACCTTGAATAAACTCACCGTTTAGCTCTATCGCCAACGTCTGTGCAGAAAACAGCAGAAAAATACTAACTAGAAGCGGAAATTTCACAGATAGCTCCTTTCTCAACACCCTCATAGGCGCGGACTTTAATTAATTGTTCGGGATAGTCACAAGATAATTGACGCGCAATGTAGTCAGCCAGGCATTCGACGGTTGTATCGCAATCAACTATTTCTGTAGCGCTTTTGCTAACCGCCAAATAATAACTCCCCTGGCTGGCACTGTATTGGAAACCGTAAAAACTGGCGTCAGTTAAACCAAATTGTGCACTAAACGGTAATGTCTCGACAGAGACTTCATCATCTGCAGAACCAAGATAGATATCTTGCCAACGCGAGGCCCAGTTGCTTTCCAAATCTGCGCGCTTTTCACCATCAAGCCAGATCCCTATCCGTGAACGGTGGCCGTGAGCGATCCGCTGACAATTCCCATCATGTTTTTTCAAACCATGAGTGTAATGATAAAACGCGGGGCCTTCGGCTTCATGGCGTAAATGAACGGTTATTCCAGTCACATTGTCAGGCAACAGTTTAAGTAACATCACTTCTAAATAACGAGCAAAGGCGCTATCGGTGATCTGTGCCAATGGCAAAATAGCAAAGGCCGACAGTGGACTCTGTATCACCAACTCACTTTTAGCAGCTTTAAATGAAAGCAGGATATCGTTATCTGATGAGACAATGGTTGTTTCGGCAGCTTGCTCTGGAACAATCAGCTTATGATCTACCGTCGCATCCAGCGCATGTTTGATGGTCTTTTTTACATGGGAGAAGTCAAAAAGCATACCCTCGTCATTCAATTCACCTGCCAGTTCAACGTCTACGATCCAGCTTTCACCTAACATCCCGCGCTGAGCGCATAAAAACGTACTGTCGATTACCGTCAAACCATCTACAAATAAACGCATTAAACCATTTTCCAGAGCAAACATAATTAGCGAAAGGAATTATAACGCGACAAGAGTAAGAGTTGAGAATTAATCTTAACTAAGACGCCGACAAAATTTGGGCAAAAAAAAGCCGGCATAAGCTGCCGGCTTTCTGTTAACGATTAAAGGATCACTCGTCGCCTAGCGGCAAGCCACCTTTTTCACGGTTATAACGCGCTGTACGTGGGAATGCTTGACCCGCTTCAGTGAACAGGTAAACAGCTTCTTTAGGGAAGCCTACTTCCATCACTTCGCCTGATGTTGCTTCAACATCAGAGTGCGCTTTAACAGTGAAGTCGCGACCATCAATCGTCATATAGACGAAAGATTCGGCACCTAAATGCTCAGCAACCAGTACGCTACCACTTACGTGACCGTGAGAGTCATCATGGTCACGAGGAAGAACGTGCTCAGGACGAACACCCACTTCAACTGCATCGCCTACTTTAGCACTGCTAGCATCAATGCAACCAACAACCACGTCACCAGTGCTCAGCTTAACCTTACACTCGTCGTCACCAATCTCAACCAATTCACCCGCCAAGAAGTTCATCTTAGGTGAACCAATGAAGCCAGCAACAAATTTATTTGCTGGTGTATGGTAAAGATCAAGCGGGCTACCAAACTGCTCAAGGTTGCTCGGCGCTTCATCATCTAATGGACTCAGTACCACGATACGATCTGCCAAAGTCATTGCTTCAACCTGATCGTGTGTTACGTAGATGATGGTCGACTGCAAATCTTTGTGCAGCTTGGCAATTTCAATACGCATCTTCACACGAAGTGCCGCATCCAAGTTCGATAAAGGTTCATCGAACAGGAATACCGATGGCTCTTGTACAATACAACGGCCAATAGCAACACGTTGACGCTGACCACCAGAAAGAGCTTTAGGCTTACGGTCAAGCATATGAGTCAGACCCAAGATTTCAGACGCCTTATCTACGCGACGTTTGATTTCATCTTTAGGTACTTTCTTCAGCTTGAGGCCGAATGCCATGTTCTCGAACAGATCCATATGTGGATAGAGCGCATAGGACTGGAACACCATACCTACGTTACGGTCTACCGGAGGAACTTCGTTCATACGGCGACCAGAAATAGCCAACTCGCCGTCTGTGATGTCTTCCAAACCCGCGATCATACGAAGCAGTGTAGATTTACCACAGCCTGATGGACCGACGAAAACGATGAACTCACCATCTTCGATGTCTAGGTTAATATCTCGTAATACATCCAAGTGTATTGATGGATCGTAGTTCTTACGTACATTCTTAAGGATGACTTCAGCCATTCTTGTCTCCAGAAAGCTATTGTTAGCTTAAAAACCTTAAATACTAAACCTATTAACCCTTCACACCACCGGCTGTCAGACCACCAACTAACCAACGTTGGGCCAACAGGAACACTAGGGTGATGGGGAAGCCAGACAATACGGCCGCCGCGGCAAAGTCGCCCCACAGATAATTCTGCGGATACAGGTACTGTTGCGCACCTACAGCTAGCGTAAGCATCTCTACATCCTGCAATAACAAGGAGGCAACCGGTACCTCAGTGATTGCACCAATGAATGCAAGAATGAATACAACTGCGAGGATCGGCACACTTAATGGCAGCAAGACTAAGCGGAATGCTTGCCAAGGCGTAGCGCCATCAATTGCAGCGGCTTCTTCGAGTGAAGGATCAATGGTTTCAAAGTAACCTTTAATCGTCCAAACGTGCAGCGCAATACCGCTGAGGTAGATGAATACCAAACCTGCGTGCGTATTCAATCCCAACCAAGGGAAATATTGACCGATCTTATCGAACATTGCGTAAATCGCTACCAATGCCAATACCGCTGGGAACATTTGGAAAACCAACATACCCTGCAAGATCAGGCTCTTACCAGCAAACTTCATACGAGCAAACGCGTATGCGCTAGTCGTTGCAAGTAAAACGATAAGAGCGGCACTGATAACAGCAACCTTAATAGAGTTCCACAGCCAAGTCAGTACTGGGAAAGGAGGAGGCGTAATACGCCCATCAGCTTCGACTACTGGAATACCAAGCGCTAGCTTCCAGTGCTCCAAAGAAGGATTTGAAGGAATGATCTCCCCCACCGCATAGTTACCTTGACGGAACGAGATGGCAATTACCATCAACAGCGGAAAAATAATGAGAGCCAAGAAGCACCACATGCCGACATGTGTCGCAAAGACGCGGTATTTCAGGCTTGAAGGTTGAACCATTGGCATAACTAGATAACCCCTCTATACCTTGTCCATTTTGGTCAACTTCAGATTCAAGATGGCCATCGCACCAACCAGAATGAAGATAACTGTCGCAATAGCGGCTGCCAGACCATAGTCCTGACCACTGCCTTCGAAAGCGATACGATAGGTATAACTAACCAATACGTCAGTTGTACCTGCAGGTGTCGTTGCACCGATGATATCCGGGCCACCATTGGTCAATAATGCAATCAATACAAAGTTATTGAAGTTGAAAGCAAAAGAGGCAATCAGTAGTGGAGTCAGCGGCTTAATTAACAACGGAACGGTAATGTTGAAGAAGTTGCTGATAGGACCAGCACCATCCATTGCCGAGGCTTCATACAGATCTTCCGGAATAGACTTAAGCAAGCCCATAGACAGAATCATCATGTACGGATAACCCAACCAGGTATTTACAATCAGAATCATACTTCGCGCTAACGAAGGAGTCGTATACCAATCAGGTTTAATACCAAACAACGCCTCCAGCACCATGTTTATCTCACCAAAGTTTTGGTTGAATAACCCCTTAAACACCAGGATTGAGATAAACGCCGGGACAGCATAAGGCAGAATCAAAATGACTCGATAAATTGCCTTACCACCAAGAAACTCCCACTGCACCAAGTTACCTAAGACAAGTCCGATTGCGAGGGTAAAGAATACACTTCCCGCAGCAAACATTACTGTCCACACAAAGATTTCAAGGAATGGTCCCTGAATACCTTTATCGGTAAATACGCGCCAGTAGTTATTCCAACCAATCGACACAGTGAAGCCAGGAGGCAACGCATCACCTACAAACTCACCATTGGCATCGATATACTGATAGAAGCCCGTATGGTAATTGGGGCGCACCAGCTGGTTAGACTTATTATTTCGTAACGTATTAGGGTCGCTGATGATTGTTCCATTTTCCAGAACAACACCATCGGAGAGGCGCGAGAATAGAGGTCTGAGGGCTGCAAACTTGCGTAATCCACTCATACTCAATTCAACGCCCGCTGGCAGCGTCACGTATATTGACTGCAGATGAGTTCGCAACGAGATCACATCTCGTAAAGTTGCCTTCTCACCTTCAGGTATCTCCTCAATAGCACGCATCTGGATGCCACTATCTACATAAGGAAAATCTTCAGGACGCGCTTTGCGAGACTTTATCTCGCCGGCGTTCCAAAGCTTTATCGTCGGACTGACAAAGACCTTTTCAGGTTCAAGTTCAGATCGAAGAACCAACTTGAAACGATCTTGCTCGGTCTTAATGAGTGAAAAATCGTAATTCCCGCCTTTAGCTAGATAGCTCTGCCTGAGATGATAATCCTGCACACGCTCCAACGATAGTAAGTTACTACCACTGTAGTTAGTGAAAGATATCCCTATCGTATAAGCCAGAGGGAAAATGATAAAGATAACCATCCCGGCAACACCGGGGAAAATATATCTATGGGCGTATGTCTTGCTATTGGTAAAAACGTACACACCGAGAGAGACGATGAGCAGAGTCAGTATGGCGAAAGCATACTCACCCGTTGCATACATAACGATAACTGAATAGCCACTGACCAGTATAACCAGAGCCAGAACCACTATTTTTAACCAGTTATAACCGTTAGAGACAGTTGTAGAAGCAGCGTTAGACGCACCCATTTGCACAACCTTTCCTGATGGGTAGAACAAAGGAAGGGGTAATCCCCTTCCTTATTCTTGGTGAGTTATTTTACTTAACGATACGCTTAGCAGCGCCGTCAAGGGCCTTGTCAACAGTCTGACGGCCAGAAGTCACGTTAGACAGAGCAGTTGCCATTGCTGACCAGAATTTGCCCATTGCAGCGACATTCGGCATAGGCTCACCAGCCTGTGCGTTAGCGAATGTTGCAGCGATGTTCGGATCTTTAGCCAACTGCTTCATGAACTCTTTATACGCTACTGCGCCTAAAGGTACATCGTCATTAACTTGCTTCAAACCATCGACAGTTAGCAGGTAGTTCTCGAGGAACTCCACTGCCAAATCTTTGTTTGGACTTGCAGCGTTAACCGCACCTGCCAGTACACCTACGAAAGGCTTAGCAGCAGAACCGTTAATGCTAGGGATGTAAGTTACACCGTAGTTGATGCCACTCTTCTGAATGTTGCTCCATGCCCAAGGACCGTTGATCATCATAGCGATCTCGCCCTTGTTAAACGCAGCGTCCATTACACCGTAGTCTGCGCCTTTAGGCATGATGCCCTGATCAATGAAGTCTTTGATCATGTTAACGCCAGCTTTAGCGCCTGGAACATTAACACCAGTATCTTTGATGTCGTAAGAACCATTTTCGTACTTGAATACATAACCGCCGTTAGCAGCGATCAGAGGCCAAGAGAAATAGGTATTGTTGTAATCCCACAAGATAGCTTTAACTTTACCGTCAGAACCTTCTTGCAGCTTCTTATCCAAAGCAGGGATCTCTTCGAAAGTCTTCGGAGGCTCAGCAACCAAGTCTTTGTTGTAGATCAGGCCAACAGCTTCAACAGCTACAGGGTAGCCGTAGATTTTACCGTCGATGGTTACCGCGTCCCAAGTGAAATCTTCGATAGCACCTTTCAGCTTATCGTTAGGCTTCAGCTCAGTCAGTAGACCTGCAGATGCCCAATCACCAAAACGGTCATGTGCCCAGAAGAAGATGTCAGGGCCGCTACCAGTTGATGCTGCCTGCTGGAACTTACCAGGGGCGTCATCAGGGTGAGCAACAGTAACTTTTACACCAGTATCAGCTTCGAATTTCTTACCGACTTCAGCCAGTCCATTATAGCCTTTGTCACCATTGATCCAGATGGTCAATTGACCTTCTTCAATAGCGGCGTTTGCGGTTGCGGACATCCCTAATGTCACTGCTGCAACAGCTGAGGCAAGGATTGTTTTTTTCATTAGCCTTTCCTTTGTGTTTTTTTGTTAGCGAGCAAAGCTCAGTTTGGATAATGGGTTCCCCCAGTCGCAAGCCATTCTAGAACATGCTATTGGCTACCGCACATGACATGCCTCAAACTTTTGAAACTATACTACAAGGTATTCGCAGCCTAACCGCCATAAACACCTTCATTTTGTTTAGTTTTCAGCCTACGCTTGGAAAAAGTCGTAAAACAACACCATTGTCACCAATTCCGCTTTTATTCTGTGTGCAGAGAAAACCTGTCTGCACAAAAGGTTGCACACATGTAAAAACGGGGCTGATGTTTATATCATGGAATTTTTTTACAAGAAACCTTTCAATCAGCAGCTACTTGAGAAAGTTAGTCTCTATCAGCGCCCTTATCAAGGTTACACCCATCAACTTATCGCTAGCCTATCGAACGCTTGAGTTGATCAAGCAAGTTAGGTGGCAGCTTTGTAATTGTCAGTGATTCGTTTACCGGATCAAAGAGAACCGTATCACCTAAAAGCCCCCTATCGAAGCCCAAGCTTACGCCTCTACCCTGTCCACTATACCGAGTCACTTTATTCATTACCGAAGACACAGGAGGCAACTCCTCCGGCAACTCATCGGCAATCTGATTAAGTAAACCATGACTATCGCCGCTCACTGAGCCGACCACTTCGGAAAGCTGAGCAATATTTAGGCGTTCACCTATTTGTTGCTGCTCTTTACTATATTTACTGGTCTCCAGGCGAACTTGTTGTTTCTCCTCAGCGTTGAGCTGAGCGACGCTACAATATGTCTCCACCGCTTCAACAAGCTGCTCATTTTGTTTTTTGGCTTCTTTGAACTCTTCGGCATTGAGAAATTGCAGAAAGAAGTCTGACACTTTTCTACCGACACGGCCTCTGATAAACGACAGCGGCATCGGTTGTTCTTCTCGCATTGCATCAATATCAAGGCGCGCTGCCAGCTGCAGTTTTGCTAAATCTAAGTAGGTGGATTGATGCAATGTCAGATCTTGGTCAAACGCCAAAGCCACCGTTTGGCTACTGAACATAAACAGCAAAAATTCACGACCTACAAACCGATAATGGCAAAGGATCAATAAGCCTTCTTCGACATGTTCATTCTCGCCCATCGCGCCAATCAGTCGCTTCGCACACTGCGAGGAAAAGACATTAAAATCTGTATCTTGTTTAAGATACACGGCCAACATTTCAGAAAATGAACTTTCAAGCTGCTCCTCAGGCGTAGTAAATTGCGCATACCCCTTGGCTGGTTTTGCATTATATGTGCTGTGGCAATTATCGATTAAGTCATGCAAAGCATGATCGCCTAGAGGCAACCCATTTTGATTCTTAATCCGTAAACCGTTTGTTGTTGCGTCCAAGCCGATAGCATGAACGTCAGCGTTAATAATTTCTAAAGACATGGTGAGTTGGCCATATTCGTTTCAATAACTTAACTATGATATGCTTTTTAGCATGTCGCTGTGTAGGTAAATCCCGATGCCTCAGGTTTCAAAATATAGTAACGCCCAAATAGAAAAAGCACTAAATGACGTTCTTTCTGTTCTGCAAGATCAATCTGCAACTATTGATTTCAGCTTGATGACACTAGGCAATGCAACCAGTCATGTACTAAATCAGGTGCCGAGTGAGCAACGCATGGCTGTACTTGAAAGCTTTGTGAAAGCACTAAAACAGTCCGCCTCGTAAACTGACAGGGTTAGAAGTGTCAACGGACATATGACAAAAATGACATTCAGCGAACTGGATTATAGAGATAAAGTTTCCCGGCTAGTGAGCTGGGGACACTGGTTTACCTTTGCCAATGCTTTGATTGCAATGGCTGTAGCGTTAGGGTTCGTTTTTGTCGCTGGCATACCTGACACAATACTTGCGCAGCTATTTCTCGTCATCTATTGGGCCGGGCACTTCTCTTTTATCACTTTTATCATTTTTCTTGTGCTGCTTTTCCCACTCGCGTTTATATTAACCAAACCACTGATAATGCAGATAGCCTCGGCAGTATTGGCTTCGATCGGTGTCAGTTTACTGATCGCAGATCTGTTATTCTTTAACGCCTATCGATTACATCTCAATCTATTTGCATTTGAACTGGCACTGTCGCCTGAAGGTGGTCTACTTGACCTCGAGCTATGGCAGGCTGGCGCGCTATTTTTTGGCCTGTTTATTGTAGAGCTCATTATCGGTATCTGGTTATGGCGACGCCCAACCAGGAGTACTACGCGGAAGTGGGCAAGAACGACTGCGGCGGCATTAACAGTCAGTTTTTTTCTAAGTCATTTAATTCACGTTTGGGCAGACGCGCTGTTTTATACGCCGATAACCAGCCAGCAGCATTATTTCCCACTTTCATACCCTGCAACAGCGAAAACTTTTCTCCGGGAACATGGTTGGGTAGATGTAGACAAATACGCCAAAGAGTTTCGAGAGCAAACGCTAAGCAATAAAACGCTTGAGTACGGAAAGTCCAAGCTACCGTTGCAAGCACCACAATCGCGACCGAATGTACTTTTGATCGTCATAGAATCATGGCGTTCTGACATGCTGAATGAAGAAGCAACACCAAACCTTCATCAACTTGCGCAGTCAGGGTTAAACTACAGAAATCACTTTAGTGGGGGCAATAACCCGCAAGAAGGACTTTTCAGCCTTTTGTACGGCATTCCCGCCACTTATATGGACAACATCAAACGCTCACATACACCACCGGTGATCAGTAGTGCGTTTGAAAGCGCAAATTATCAACAAGTTGCATTCACCAGTAGCAGAAAGCTTGGGGAAACACTCAGTGATACCGCCTTTAGTAAGTTCGATATTGTTCAAGGTGGGGATCCAGCGCTTGGCAATGCAGCCAATGATACGAATATCGTAAGAAACTGGCGAAAATGGGTAAAATCACGTGATATGCAAACGCCCTACTTTGCCGTTGTGGGTTTTTCATCACCAAGCAACTTCGCCACACCAACAAGCTACAACTCGCCTTTTCAACCCGACTTTGAAGGGGTACACCTGTTTAGTGATACAGACTTACTCGACCAAGTGCAGTTAAGTAATCGCTACAAAAACTCGCTTCACTACGTTGATTCTCTAATCCCTCAGGTACTGGCTCCGCTAACAAAAGATGCGTCACTTGAAAACACTCTCGTCATTGTCACCTCAGATCATGGCATGCAGTTGAGCGACAAAAACAGTAATCATTGGGGCTACAACAGCAACTACTCAAGCTACCAGACCCAAGTACCACTGATATACGTAGCGCCAGATGTAGGTGCCAGCGAAATCACCAAGTTGACTTCACATTACGATTTGAGTGCACAGTTAATTAAACAATTATATGGTTCCAATATAGATACCAAGGCATTAACAAGCGGCATTGCACTGGTTAGCGATGGTGTCCATCCTTGGCTATTTTTAGGTAATGACAAATATTTTGCCATTCTCGAGACCGATCGACTGACCGAGTTAAAAATGAGTGGTCAATATAAGATCTACACGAGACAGAATAAGCGTGATAGAGAAGCTAGGCTCCGCGTTACGCCCATGCGCGAAGTACTTGAAGAGCTACGCCGTTTTTACGGCAACAGCCAGTAAACGGCGATAAATCATCCAAACAAACCTGAAAGCCAAATGACATATTGCATTCCGGTTACGGATCGTTATCATAAGCGCCGCACCTCTGAAGTAAAACAAGTAGTTGACGGCGTGTAGCGCAGCTTGGTAGCGCACTGTCATGGGGTGTCAGGGGTCGGAGGTTCAAATCCTCTCACGCCGACCAATAGAAAGGCTCGCTATTTAACGATGGCGAGCCTTTTGCCTTTCTATGCGACGTAGTTCATCCTGCAACGAAGTAAATATATGCTCATCTTCCATGCGACAAACTGTTGCAGCAATTAAGGTTGAGCTCACATCCGCAGTGCCAACATCTGAAATGCTAATCAATAGTCATCAGACAAGTTATTACTCATCAAACATTGTTGTCTCTTTACTACGCAATAAATAGCAACGCATAGATGGCCAATAGCACACTGCAGATAATGTTCAACACAATACCGTGGCGTAGAAAGTCACTTAGCTTCAGCTCGCCGCTGCCATAAACGATGGCATTTGGCGGTGTAGCAACAGGCAACATAAAGGCGCAGGAACAAGCGAGCCCCACCATCACCACCAGTGCCTGTTCAGGTACATACAATTGCACCGCCAACGATGCAAATAGCGGCACCAGTAATGCCGCGCTTGCCGTATTACTGGCCACTTCAGTAAGAAATACAACAAATGCAGCCAAACCAATAAAGGTGAGTAGTAGCGGAGTATTTGAAAACAGCCCCGCCACAACGTCCGCTAAATAGATACTGGTTCCCGTCGTTTTGAGTGCCGCGCTTAACGTTAATCCGCCGCCGAAGAGCAACAATACCCCCCAATCTGTCTGCTGCTGAAACGCCTTCCAATCCAACAGCCTTAGTAACGCCAGCGTAACCAAACTCGTGAGAGCAATAAGCGTATCAATGTTATTCAGATCCCCGAGCAAGCCAGACAAGGGTCGAGACAACATCCAAGCAAGAACAGTGATGAGAAATACAGCTGAAGTGAGCACCCTCTTAGTCGTCCACACAAATGGTTCATCGACAACAGATACGCGTTTAGGAAAGCGTGGACGTGTCATCAGCCACAGCATGAACAGACAGGTGGGAAATAGTACCAGCAATAGCGGAAAGGCGAGCTGCATCCAATCTATAAAGCTCAGATTCAGCTGCGCCGCCGCAATGGCATTAGGGGGGCTACCAACAATCGTCGCCATGCCGCCAAGGCTGGCACAATATGCTAAACCCAGAAGCGCAAACCTGGCATTGTTATCGCGATATTTATCTATTGCGATAGCATCCAGTAGTCCAATCATCATCGGCAGCATCATCGCCGTTGTCGCTGTGTTTGATATCCACATAGACAAAAACGACACACTACATAACATCAACAAGATCGCCAACCAAGGGCGACCACCCGACGCTCTAACAATTAATTGTGCCAATGCTTTATCTAGTCCCTGGCTGCGCAAAGCCGATGCCAATGCGAATCCCCCGAGAAAGAGGAAGATAACTGGGTGGGCAAAGTTAGCCAGTGCCTGCTTGGTTTCGAAAACACCTAACAGCACCGCCAGAATTGGCACCGTCAGTGCCGTGATGGTGATATGCATCGCCTCAGAAAACCACAACACTGCCACAAAAATAAGTAACGCCATTCCCTGATTTATTCCCTCAGGAAATGGTTTGTAAAAGACGATTAGGATCAGCACCAACAGGTTGAGCAACAACACCGTTGGGCGAAAGGAACGACGAAAAATGGAAATTGCCAACGACCCACCTCACCCTTTACGTGGCGTTACCATGAGCTTAGTAAAGCGGCTAAGTAATTTGCGGAAAATAAGATCAGGATTTGACCGCGATCATCCACT
This sequence comes from Corallincola luteus, assembly GCF_004336975.1. Lineage (NCBI taxonomy): Bacteria > Pseudomonadati > Pseudomonadota > Gammaproteobacteria > Alteromonadales > Psychromonadaceae > Corallincola > Corallincola luteus. The sequence continues at coordinate 35,813 of NZ_SJXE01000007.1, read as the reverse complement.
TAAGCTGACAAGAGAAACAACACAGCTGCGTAGTGTAATCATGCGGCTTATCAGCCTCAGTAGCTATCGAACAGGCGAATAGAAAATGAGTACAGGGTTAGATAAGGCAGATCCCATCATATCTAGATAATAAGTAGATCAGATAAGGTCAGTAGAGTTCAGGGGCGGCTGCATCGCAAGCATGCAAATAGACTAGGTAATAACAACAAAGACCGATGAGACCTTAATATACTGATACTTTCGGTCACATCTCTACTCGTACCGCCAACCACGGGGCTGAGTCATAGAGCTGATTAATAAGCGAATATTGGACGAAACAGTTCGTTCAATTAACACCTAGTTGTTAGGCAATGCTGCCCGCAACTTCTTCAAATCACCCGATAGGACACCTTTTTTTGCCTCAAGGTGATCTATCGCTTCTCTTAGGCTGGGGAAATTACTCTGGATCGCCTCAAAAGCACGACGTTTCACAACCATGTCATGGTTCCCAGAAAGAATAGACAACCAAGTTTCAAGTAAAGGTAATGGGACTGAGCTAGCCAAAACATCTCCAATAGGGCATTACAGCAAAAGCTAACTAACATCTTCTTATATTCCAACGACAGAATCCAGCGCGGATAACGGATAATGCCTGTATTTTTGTAGTTCATCCGCGTAAAAAACTACATTTGATATGCTAGTATGGCTATCAGCCACTCATTTTTAGTTAGTAATTCATGCAGTTGAGAGTAATTACCCTCAGTCACAGCTAAATATTAATATCTGACGATTTTTATTAACAAACGGAGACAAACAGAGTGAGAGTTCATAGCCGCTACAGTATTAAAACTATGGTACTCATTGTTACCACTCTCTTTTTAACAGCATGCTCCGATCATGACGCCGCCCCCTGCCCCTATCAGAACGACAACATTCAACCCGGTAACGCTGGCTGCCTTATTTTTAACGGTAACCAACTATTGACTGTCACCCACCGTTTCACTGGAACGATAGGCATACCAGGGGGCACAGGCAGCGGTAATGAACCCGCGAGTTGTACGGCTTGGCGTGAATCTCGAGAGGAATTGGGCGGTGAGGTCGTCGTGGGCAACAAGTTAACAACATTGGAAAACGGGTTTGTGCTATTTCATTGCCAGCAGCAAAGTGCATTTCTTGCTGATGGTGGCGATTGGTTAGAGATAGCCGCAGTCAACTGGACACCTCTTGCAGATATTAATGCCGAGACTTGGCGCTATCCAGCGCAGTGGGCAAAGGTAAAAAAATTGGTATTGGAACAGATGGCACTGGAACGCTAACCCTCTTCGATTCTGAAAGAAAACAAGGCCAGCGGCTCACTCCGGCATCAGCTGATAAACCTGGCCAACGTAACTCACCATATACAACTCTCCCGCTTCGTCTTCGCCGAACGATGAGGGATGTCCCACTTGCCCAACAGCAATCATTGACGGTTTTTCTAGAGCCGTATCCAGAGCCCAAATTCGACCGCTGACATAATCACCAAACAGATACCAGCCATTCAGTTGCGGAAAGCGAGCACCACGGTACACATAGCCACCCGTCACCGATTGTCCTAGCTGATGACTGTAGTCAACTACAGGCATAATCACTTTATGTTTATAGCTATCCTCATCCAGCTGATAGCTGTGGTTGCCCTCGAACCAGCGCCAGCCATAATTGCCCCCGCGAACGATTTTGTTTACCTCTTCCCTACTATTTTGGCCAACATCTGCCGCCCATAAGTCGCCCGTTTTTCGATCAAAGCTAAACCGCCAAGGATTACGGAGGCCATACGCCCAAATCTCATCACGTGCGCCTTCAACCGTGACAAAAGGATTGTCCGGTGCGGCACGCCCCTGCACATCAAGCCGCAATATTTTGCCCAAAAGCTGACTAAGATCCTGCGCCCGATGATGAGGATCACCAGCACTGCCGCCGTCGCCTAAGCCAACATAGAGATAGTCGTCTGGACCAAAAACCAACATACCGCCGTTATGATTACGATAGTCTTGTTCCACCGTCAGCAGTATATGCTCACTCGCCTCCTCAAAACGGTTTGGATCATCAGGTGACACGCGAAAGCGAGAGATAACAGAACGCCGGGGCGAGACCGCCGAATAGTAAACATAAAAGTAACCATTCGTACGATAGTTTGGGTCAAATGCTAACCCTAACAATCCCTCTTCATTGCTTACGGTAAATCGATTTTTTGTCGCACTTTGAATATCAAAAAATAGCTTAGCATCACTGCCGTCGCTGCCATTAGCGACAACCTTAATCGCTCCGCCCTGCTCAACCAAAAATATACGATCAGAACCATCACCAGCATGGGTCAGAAAAAGTGGTTTATTCAACGCTAGATCAGGAAAAACCGGGGACAAAATAAGCGATGGGATTTGACGAACTTGCTTCTGCATTGACGCTTCTGAGGAACTCAGTATTTCTGACTGAACAATAGCAGGAGCTCCCATTGCGATAGTCAGCGCCGCAATGAACTTGGCAACGTAGAGACGGCTAGCTATTAACGTCGTTACCATTTTGGCACTGACACACCCGCACCTTAGGCTTTTAAACACCAGCATAATCGCTTGCATAGATACCTTTGCCATCACTCATACCCGGTCAATTCTAAGTACCCTCGACAGCGCGGCTCAGGCTTACACAACACCACGCCCTCCCAATAGGGAAATAGCGTCTTCATAAATTGTTCGCCATGAAGCGCTGCCACTTCAACGTCAATATCGTGCTCTGCCAGCATCACACGCCAAGCCAAGGGGAGTGTTTTGCCATCAACCGTTTGCCAACTAACAGGCCGAAAGCTGAGGTCATTCGCACTTAAAGCCGTTCCATTGCCCTCTGCGTCAATCAGTGTACCGTAGACAAAATGCTTGCCATTTTTTTGCCGCAAGCGAAATGCCATTAGTGCCCGCCCATCATCCAGATGCAGTGACAACCAGTCCCAGCCAAATTGGTCTGCGGCCAAATACTGACTGCTCCACTCTCTGTCTAACCAGCCTTCACCCGTTACAGTCAACGTCCTCTCAACCGGATTAAGCTCAGGGTCCAAGCCTGCATCGTTATCCGCTTGCAAAGCTGCCTTCAGGGTGATCTCGCCCGTGAGCGCTAAATGGGGCAAGCTGTAGTAATAGGAGCCCACCATAGCGTCAGGGTGTTTTTGACTAAACCCCTGTTGCCCATGAAGCACCGGCCGCTCTTGTCCAGTGATAGTGAGATCTATAGTAAATTGTGCCGTATCCACCTGTAATATCAGCGGCATTAGGCCCTTTGCTTGCCGATTAATCGTTGCCAATTGCCACTGCTCAATTCGAACCATGAACGGCTGAGCTGACACGTCGACCAGCCCCACGCCACCACGAACAAATTTCTCCCCATGAAAATGTGACCTTGGCGTTGTCAGAGCCGCGTGCGCCATATAGATCTGTCGGTTGTTCCAGGCGTTGGGCTTATCCTTCACACCACCCAGGGCACTCGGTTCATCATCACCTTCACCGGGCGCCAACGCGGAACGGAACAGAGTGAACTGCACGCCATACTGGGCACCGCTTTCATCCTCAAGGTTGGCAGTCAAATACCACCACTCAATACGATAATCAGGATGCTCACCATGATCAGTCGGAAAACGCAGCGGCTTACCCGGTAAAGCTTGTAAAAAACGCTGCGTATCGCCACCTTGCAACAACTGGGTATAGTTCCCAGCGTCCTTAGCGGAGTTACTTATACTGTCAGGATCTACTGGCGAACAAGCACTCAATATCAGCAAAACGCTAAACAGAACTTGAACACAGCGGCGTGGCTTACCGAATCGACCAACCATCATTGTCCCTCTGCCAACTGCCGGGCTAACGCCATCTTGTATAAACGGCGCAACGGTAATATTGCGGTGAGCGCGGTGATCACTGTGCTAAGCAGAATAAGATAACCATAATCCAGCCATTGCAGAGTGACCGGATAGCTCCAGCCAAATCCATACACATTAAGTAAATTAATCAATACCCAAGCCAGCCCGATACCAAAAGGCAAGGATAAAAGAGCGGTTATCAGTCCAACACTTGCCCACTGCAGTAATGACAATTGAAACAGTGCCCGTTTAGTCACACCCAAGCTACCAAGCACCGCCAATGCCAATCTTCGCCGCTCATTAAGCAGTACCAATGCACACGCCAGACCTGCTGCAGCAACCAATAAGGTCAAAACATTCAATGCCTTGGTAGCAACAAACGTCTGTTCAAAAACCCCTAGCGCCACCTCTCGCATTCGTTGCTGATCAATAATCTGTCGGTCATTTAACTGAAATCTATGCACTAGCTGATCATAGATACCAGCCTTCTCCTTAACCGAGTTCAACTTGATACCGAGACCCGAAAGCAGATGCCCTGGCCAATGCTGCTCAAAACTTATCTCATCCAACATCATCTGACCGGTCGGATTGCCAAAATCGTAGTAAACCCCCAACACCTCAAAGATCTGCTGCCTGACACCGCTTGCGTTACTATTCACGTTATTAAGCTGATCAATCGAGTCCAGGGGCAAACCAATACGATCCCCTAATTCAAGGCCATTTAACAAACTGAGGCGCTCGCTGATCAGCACACCTTCACCATTGGCGAAGCGCTGCCAACCGTCTTCGACCAGATGTATTGGCGCGATAGCTTGTCGCGCATATTGTTCTGATGCCAAGCTAAGCAAGTTAATCCTTATTGGTTGATTATTATCAGCACGGTTATCGGACACTAAAACAAACTCTGTGCGCATCTGCTTTTGCAATAGCAAAGATGCCACCTCATCCCTGTCCCGCAACCAAGCAAGAATTTCATCGCTACGCCCTTCCGGGCGTAGATAGATATCCGCCACTAAACGCTGCTCCAACCAAGTTGTCACAGCGTCTCGAAAGCTACCAACCATAGTATTCACACCGACATTTGCCGTCAGTGCTAACACCAGCGCCAGCATTGCAACGTGACTGCGTCCTAACTGCCAATCAAGCTCACTGCAAGACCATGCAAGCAGTGGCCGCGTTCGAGGTAAAGCAACCATGATCCGCTGCAGCAACAAGGAGTAGAGCCAGGGGATCAGCAAACCGCTGCCGAGTAACAGAAGAGCGAGAGTCACAAACCCGGTATGCAAACCCGGCAATTGCCAAGCCAAGACGGCGGCAGCAATCAGCAGACTAACACCAAGCAAAGCTAGCTTTGCTTGCAGTGCTTTGCCCTGACGTAGCTGATACTGCTGGCTCACACCAACCAACGGCTGACGCGAAGCGAGCTGCCACAATGGACCTGAAGCAGCCAAGCAGACCCCGACCAAAGACACAATGATCGCGCGATAGAGAACATCTGCACGCCAAAAGGATTGATAGGACAGCGCCACACCATAAAGATTATCCAGCGTACGTCCGAGTATCGGCAGTAATCCCTCAGCCATCGCCACGGACAGAGGAGCTGCTAACAATGCGGCCACACAGGCAAGCAGCAGAAACTCGATCACAAACAATCGAATCACAAGCAGCTTAGGTACCCCCGCCATCTGTAACTGCCTCACCAGTGGTCGCCTGTCTTGCAATGAAAAAGTCACCGCATTAAATACAATAAATACGCCGACCACCCAGGCCAGCAACCCCATCGCAGTTAAGTTCATGTGTAGCGAGCGCGTCATTGTTTTCAAACTTAAGGGGTCTTTAGCCAGTCGCACTTTGTAACCTGCTGGCAGCGCTGCACGAATATCGTCGAGCTGCTCACCCCCCATCACAGCAAGATAGGAGAGTTGCTCCCCCATGGATAACAGCTGCTGGCCATACCCGATATCGACCCATAAACGATGGCCTAACCCATGCCCCTGCTTAGTAAACACCGGTGCACTCTCTTCGCCACCTCTAAGCTGAAATCGCTGTCCTGATTGGATGCCCAACTGCTCGGCGCGAGCGACACTGATCCAGATAGCATAAGGAGGCAAAATGAACTCAGCCAATCCACCACCGCTTGCACTTCCCTGATTTTGGCCTTGGCTGAATGCTGAAATTGATTCCGCAGCGGCAAACGCTAAAGGATCCGTCGCGATAATAGATAGCAGCCGCTGTCTTTCATCGGTAATGGTTCCCGACACCACAGGCACCAAACTATCTAATCCCATATTTCGTAGGCGAGTATAAAGCGCTTGCGGGATTAACTGACGCTCGCTCACCGCAACAACATAAGCACTTGCCTGACGACCCAGTAGCTGCTCGCCACGCAAGTAATCGTCAGTTGCTGTTTGATTTAGCAGCGCAACACCATTGACCATCACCACGCCCGTGACTAATCCCGCTAACAGCAAGATTAGCTGTAACGGATGCCGCAGATAGTGCTGCCACAACGCTTTAGCGACGATGCCACGAGAATACATATCAGATCGCCTCAAGCTGACCGTCATGCAGCTGCATCTGCGAGCCAAGATAATTTGCCATCTCTCGGCTGTGGGTCACCATGATCAGTGCACTGCCGGCCTGACGGCTTAGATCAACCAACAGTGCCATCACTTCATGGCTCATATGATCATCGAGATTTCCGGTCGGCTCATCAGCCAATAGCAACTTGGGTTGATGAGCCAACGCCCTGGCGATTGCAACACGCTGTTGCTGGCCACCAGACAGCTGATCCGGCCAACGATCCAACAAATCATCGAGTGCCAAGCGGCAAATTAACGTTTCCGTATGATCATCGTGTTCAGGCAAACCCAACAGCCGCCGAGGAAAGGCGATATTGTCCCTAACACTCAAAGTAGGCAGTAAATTAAACTGTTGAAATACAAAACCGAGCTCGATCCGCCGATAGGCACTCAAGCGTTGCTCATTCGTATTGTCGATACGTTGATCATTGAAATGGATCTGCCCCGCCGACACCTGATCCATACCGCCAATAAGATGAAGTAGCGTACTTTTCCCCGAGCCACTTGCCCCCATCAATGCCAAGCTTTTACCTGATGCTAACGAAAGATCCACCCCACGAATAACACAATCGTTTTCTGGCTCCTGTTCACCGTTACTCACGTCAGCGTAACCTTTGTAAACGCCCGATAATTTCAGCATGAACTAAATCCACCAACCTATTTCTATTAGCAACAGATCCTGCGTAATGATGCAAACGTCACAACGGCGTTTACCTGATCCACCCGCAACAAATTACTTCGAAGAATAATCGTTAGCCTCACATTGAGGTGGCATTCGGAGCATTGCCAATGCCTCAAAGTAGCTATCATCAAGCTTACGAAACAAACCGACAAATGGTTGAACTTATATACGAATTCTTGCGCACTCCGATGATCAAAAAACCTGAAATGACAAGAAGCATCGGCAACAGTGACTAAACTCAAACTAAACCAGATCGCCCTTTGCTACGCTCTGGGCGCCAAGAACGCTGGATCATATAAACAGGATGATGGCGTATCAGGCAACAATTGGATAAGCATGGAAACGAGATGAAATTACTTATTGCATCAGACATTCATGGCTGCGCCCACGCAACCAAACAGCTACTCAAACACTTTGTTGATGGCAAATTTGACTATCTTGTTTTATTGGGCGACCTGCTCAACCACGGCCCGCGAAACCCGCTGCCTTTAGGTTATGATCCGCAAACAACAGCAGCCTTGCTGAACCAATACGCTGACCGAATTATTGCCGTCAGAGGAAACTGCGACAGCGAGGTCGATCAGGCGCTACTCACTTTCCCTATCACAGCCGATTACAACCATCTAGTGTTGGATGGCCGACGCTGGTTTCTAAGCCACGGCCACCTCGCATCTAAAGAACAGCTACCTCCGTTACAACAGGGTGATCTGTTTGTTTCTGGGCATGTACACCTTGCAGAAATAGAATACGACGGGGGTATTACCTTTTTTAATCCAGGCTCAATAACACTGCCCCGAGGAGGAAAACCGGCAAGTTTTGGCTCCTATAGTGATGGTGTACTTAGTTTAATCCGTTTAGAAGATGGTGTAGAGATACAGCAATACAATTTGATTTAATAGTTAGGTGATTAGAAGCTTACTATCGAGCTGCAAACGCCGAAGCTAAATGTTCGAAATCGTGGCACACGATATCCGCTTCATGAGCATAGTGGGGCACCGCACCAGCGACATATAAACACGATACCATCCCTGCCCGTTGCGCCGCTTGAATGTCGTAGAGAAAGTCACCGACATACAGAATGTCACTGACCGCGATCTGCCATTCATTTGCTATCGCAATCAAGCCACTTGGATCGGGTTTAGGCGGTGCATCTTCTCGCGTTACAATGCGTTCAATGGGGATACTATTGCGTTCCACTTTCATCGCCGCAGCTTGCTGGAAGTTGCGCGTAACAATCGCCTGAGGAATAGTACGAAAACACAAATGTTCAACTAACTGTTTGGCACCAGGAAGCCATCGAGCCTGCGCTGCATCAGCCAATTCATGCTGCTGGATCTTGAGAGAGGCTTGCGTACGCTGCTGGTTACAAACGATAGCATCGACAAATTCCAGTAGATCATGACCCTCTGGGCAGCCAATATCCTGTCTTATCTGAGCAAAATTCAGTGAGGATTCAACTAGGGTACCATCCAGATCAAAAATGACCCCTTTGATATCTGCCAACAGTTGTCTAGGCGAACGCTTATCGCTACAGATCACTCTGTCCTCTCCATAAAATACACGCCCTGCATCAGAGAGCGGCATCTCTATGTTACTACACTCGGCCATCGACAAGCTCACTATTCGCTGCATGGTCAATCACCGACAACAACTTTACAAATGCATCAACATCTCCATGCTGACGGTATTCCAAATCATATTTGTTATGAAAGAAGAGCGTCAGCGTGACGTCGTTAGAACTAAGAAATGCAGTATAACCATCAAAATCAGACGACGCGGTGAGCCCTTGGAAGTGGTGCCCACTCTCCGTTTTTACACCGTGGCGGCGTACCTTATCAAACACCCTTAAACATTGATGAATATCGAGTTCATTTCTCACCTTCACCTCCAACAAAAGCTGACTCAACCAAGCCTAAAGCTGTTCACCCCAAGTAAGTAACCAGAGCCAACTGTCGGCTATCAGTCTTTGAACGACAGTGAAAGAGATTAAGATCATAACCGCCACAGCAAACGGGTTAACGCCAGTGGCCAACCCACAATAAAGCAGCGGTTAGAAGAGTTAGAATGATAGAGGTGGCTGTCATTCCCCCTACATCATGAGGTTCAGGATTTTGTCGCAGACTGAACCACATAAGGTGTACAAGTACCAGATGTGATCACTTCGATCGCTAACATATATCGATCACCGAGCGTCGGCTTACCATCAAATAAGCCATAATCAACGACATAAACAAAATCATCTTCTTCATGCATCATCAAAACATATTCGTCCTGCAATTTATCGACTACGGCAGCAACCTGTTCCGATCGATACTCACAAGGGCCGCCAACCATCTCCTGCTGCATACAACCGAAAGAGGCCAAAGCGAAGATGAGTGACAAGGTGACAAAGATAAGTTTAGAAGTAATCTGTTTAACGCGCTCTATGATCATGATTGATGCTTCCTTGATGAGTACTGTTGATTAGTATAGGAAACAACCTCACAGAGTTATGTTTTTATTGCATTATTTCTTCACGCTAAAAGCTAACTACACAGACATATCTAAAACACAGGGATGACCGTAACCGCAGCATCCTATAAAATGCCACTAATTTGCAGCCTGAGTAGCACTCAGGCTACATTCTCTATTCAATTAAATGAGGTATTCCATGGCGCTGTCGCTTCAGGAACAACTACTCAAGGCCGGCTTGGCCGACAAGAAAAAAGCGCTGAAAATTAATAAGCAGAAACATCAGCAACGCAAAAGTAAAAAGGTAGAAACCGCCGAATCAAAGCAGTTAGCTGAACAAGCGAAGCAAGAGAAGTTAGCCAAAGACCGCGAGCTAAACCAACAACGCAAGCTCGAGGCGGAACAAAAAGCGATCACCGCGCAGAGCCGACAAATTATAGAAACCAACACTGTGGCGACAGATAATGGTGACATTGCTTATAATTTCACCGACGGTACCAAGGTGAAACGCCTATACACTGACGCGGCCACCCACAAGCAAGTCACTTTGGGCCGTTTAACTATCGTCAAACTGGATGAAAGCTACAAGCTTATCCCGACGGCAGCTGCCGATAAGATCCGCCAGCGCGATGAAAGCTATGTCATCTATTGCGCAGAGCAGAGCACGGCGCCTGAAACCGATGAAGAAGATCCTTATGCAGACTTCCAGATCCCAGACGATCTGATGTGGTAATACTTTCCACCCAATAGAAGTCAGATCCCCGACCTTAGGCTCAGCAATAGTTAAGATTGAGCTTTTAGGTTGGGAACATCTGTTTTTTCCAACAATTAGCCGACCAGCGACAAAGCCAACCCTACCCCTGCACTTAGCACTACCAAAGCGAACACGGGCATCTTTACCTTATTCAACAGAAAGAAACCGACCACCACCCAGGCAAAATCCACCGCAGAGCCGACCGCACTACTAAATACCGGTTGATACAGTGCCGCTAACAGTAAGCCAACGACGGCGGCATTTATCCCCGCAATCACGCCAGCCAACAGCGGGCGTCTTGCCATTGCTTCCCAACTGTTATGCAGCGCCAGCATCAACAACAACCCCGGCATGAATACCCCCAAAGTGGCGACAATTGCGCCGACGACCGGAGCACTGGGTATCACCATGGCACCTAAGTAGGTAGCCAAGGTAAACATTGGTCCAGGAACGGCCTGCGCAGCAGCATAGCCGGTAAGAAACTGCGACTGACTCAAGCTATCGCCAACAGTCACCTGCAACAGCGGCAGCACAACATGCCCACCGCCGAACACCAAACTGCCCGCTTGGAAGAAGTCACTGAACAGAGCCAACCACAGATGATCTTGACTCAGCAGTGGCAATATTAAAAACAGGGCTGCAAACAGTAGCAAAGCCCACCAACGCGGTGGCACAGCTACAGTACGCGAGGCTGCTGCGCTGGTATCAAAATCAGACTGGCGTAGTGCAATAGCACCAATAGTCGCCGCGATGACAAGTACCCCACACTGGGCCCATAACCCAGGCATCAGCAGTAACACCACCGAGGTAAAAACACACAAGCCCGCAGTCACTTTGCATTTGCAAAAGCTATTGAACATTTTCATCGTCGCATCGGCCACCACAATAACGGCAAGCAGTTTTAAGCCATGGATCGCCCCCAACAAATAGCTATTTTGTTCAAATTGTGCCGCCAGCACAGCAAGTATTAATAAGACTAGAAATGAAGGTAAGGTAAAGGCGGTGAAGGCGATCAACCCACCAATAAGCCCCCCACGCTTTAAGCCAATAGCGAAACCCACTTGGCTGGAGCCGGGCCCAGGCAAAAACTGACTAAGTGCAACCAAACGTGCGTAGGCGGCATCATCAAGCCACCCAAGCTTTACAACAAATAGGCGATGAAAATAGCCTAAGTGAGCGGCGGGCCCGCCAAAACTGGTCAGCCCAAGCAAAAAGAAGTGTCGGAAAATATGCAACATAATGAACGTTCAGTCGAAAGAACCGCAAACAATTTATGACAACAAGATGACAGTGGCATGACAACGGTAAGGCCAGATAAATAAGCCCACCCGCTGAACATAAAAAACGCACCGAAGTGCGTTTTTTATTGTGCGATTGAGCGTTGTTAACGGCTACTGCTTGATCACCTTACCGCCTTTCATTACAAAATCGACATCCAATAACTCTTCTAGGTTATCGAGTGGCGAAGCATCTACCGCGATGATATCTGCCTGTTTACCCACAGCAATCGTGCCCAAAGTGTCACTCATGTCGATCAGTGCCGCGGCATTAACAGTGGCCGTTTTAATCGCCTCCATCGGAGACATGCCAGCCTTGTGCATCAACAAAAACTCTTGCGCATTGATGCCGTGCTTAGATACACCACTGTCAGTACCAAAGGCGATCTTGACCCCCGCTTTATACGCTTTGGCGAAGTTACCCTGCATATCAGCCCCAACTTTGAGAGCTTTGGCTTTTTGCGCTTCACTCAGCACATCGGTGTTATTTGCCATCTGCACCACGGTGTCGCCCGCCAACAATGTAGGCACGAGATAGGCCCCGGACTGTTTGAACAGTTGGATAGCACTATCACTGGTATAAGTACCGTGTTCAATACTGGCAACACCCGCCTGCAATGCAGCGATAATGCCATCTTCTTGGTGGGCATGACTGGTCACTTTACGCCCCATGCGCTTGGCTGCTAATACCACCTCTTGCAACTCATCCATCTCCATCTGCTGCCCAGTGCCGGTGGCACGGTCAGTCAGCACACCGCCAGTAGATGTTATCTTTATCCAGTCTGCCCCATACTTAATGGCATGACGAGTTGCCCGTCGGCAATCGTAAGGGCCATCGCAAATGGTATGATTCTGTTCATCTAGGAATTCCATAAACTCAGGTTTAATGCCGCTAATATCTGCATGCCCTCCCGTGATCCCCACAAACGCGGCAGCAATAATACGTGGACCATCGATCCAGCCCTTGTTGATGGCATCACGCATGGCGTACATCTCTTGGCCACTGGAGCCCACATCTCGCACCGTAGTAAAACCCGCATTGAGCGTGCGCATAGCGAACATATAAGAGCGCATCTGCATCAATGGATTAGACATTTTGAGCATTTCCGAATCATTTTTCGGCCCCAGCTCACCTTGGAGATGAACATGCATATCCATCAGGCCGGGCAAAACGAACTGTTGCTTGAGGTCAATATAAACAGCATCCGCATCAAACTTGGACGGCTCTATGTAACCCGATTGCATATCGGTGATCACGCCATCACTAATGACAATGGTTTGTTGCTTAAGCGGTGATTCACCAGGCACCGCCAACACTTCCCCCACATGCAGCACGGAGGTTTGAGCCACTACGTTTAACGTAACAAAACAGCTAGCAACAAAAACAAACAGCCGACGTAATCCCATGAGTTTTATTCCTATTATTATTTTCACGCTAACAGTATCCCCTCTTGCGTATTGATTGGCAAAAGTGATCACCACTGGCCAACCTAACAGCAATGAAACTATCAAAATGAATGACTTATACGCTATGCTTGTTCTGGTCAAACCAGAATATCATGAGCATATAGAAGGCGTTGTCATATGGATATCAGACCGCAGCTGCGACACTACTTCACAGTGGGAATATCTATCGTCGAGAAAATTTTACTACTGCTAATTGCATTGGCGACACTCATTGCCATAGGCATGGAAGTACAGCATGTAATTAAAGCGAAAGCCGTCTACCTCAGTGATATTTTGCTGCTGTTTATCTACCTGGAAGTGCTGGCGATGTCTCGCCTCTACGTCGAACTTGGACGCGTCCCCGTGCGTTACCCCATCTATATTGCGGTGATTGCCCTCGCCCGTTATTTAACCCTCGGGATGAAAGAGATGGACGCACTCAGTGTCTTCTGGATCGCCATGGCAATGCTGGTGATGGTATTGGCCACATTAGGATTAAGGCTTGGCCACGTGTACCTGCCCTACGAAGAATCGAAGAAAATCGATAGCACTAAACAAACCCCTTGATATCGAGAATGAGTCAGGCTCGATTGAAGTTGGTAAATCAGCCGACTTTATTGTCATTGACCAAAATCTTTTGCAGATCCCAGTGCAAGATATCCATAAAACCAAGGTGTTAACTACGGTTCTTCAAGGAAAAACCGTGTATAAACGTAACTAGTGGATTAAGAGCATCAATAGTGAAAAGGTGTCTAGTCAGGCACCTTTACTATGTTAGCGCACTATATCTATTACCAGCCCAAAGCTATTGAACAAGTTGTCACACGGAGAGTTCTCAGATGAAGTTAAAGTTTATTACTAGCTCAATTATTGCCACAGCACTATTCAGCATGATGGGCTGTTCGTCCGCACCAGATGTTGAAGATTCACACAGTGGTTTTTTAAGCAGCTACGATCAATTGAAACCAGTGAAAGATGATGAAAATTTTTTACGCTGGCGCGCAGACGGATTCAACCCTAATGAATACGGTACGGTAGAATTCGAGCCGACCCAAGTCATCTTATCTGACGAACTAAAGAAAGAGTCCTCCCTTAACATCGAAACCCAAAAAGAGCTCGCGGAGTACTTTTCACAAAAGATGGTGTCGGAGTTCGGTACAGAGCAGAAAGTCGGCGAATCAACGAAAGTCTTGCAATTAAAAACGGCGTTTACTGGCATTACCAACTCAAAAGAAGATTTGGCAGCATGGCAATACCTGCCAATCACCTTCATCACGACTGCCGGTTTCCGCGATGATATGCCGATGTTATTTGTTGAGTTTGAAGCCATAGACACCGAGACCAATGTTATCGTTTCGCAAGCGATGCAACGTATTGTCATGGAAACGGTCGATCCAGATAAGCTCAATGAAATGGGCGTTGATGCGATCAAACCAGAAATAGACAAAGCAGTGGCAAAACTGCGCAAGCAATTTGAAAAATCTTTCGAAGAAGAATAACCCGGCTAGACCACACGGTTAAGTCGGTACGGATACAGATTAGGGTTCGCTGATTTTGCCATCAGTGAGCCCTTCTTCAGTAAACTACATTCTCAACACACCGGCTATCTTTCTCCGAACAGTTCCATTGCAAAGCCAACTATTTTTTGCCCTAGGCTTTCATTCAATTTTTCAGCAAATTACGGCACAATAGAGCAATGGCAAAAGCTAGTTATCACTTCAAACGTGCCGCCCTAGCCACAGCAGCAATGCTATGTGTGATATTAGGTGCTGCGGGAATATTCTTACCCGTTCTCCCTACTACGCCATTCCTTATATTGGCCACCATCCTTAGCTTTAATGCCTCTCCACGATTAAGAAACAAATTACTAAAACATCCAGTGTTTGGTTCCGCTATCCGCCGATATTTGCGTGAACGCGCGATCACTCGCAAAACACTTAAAACAGCTTTAATAACACTCTGGTTAAGCATCTGCGTGAGCATTCTTATTACCCAGCAGCTCGCACTAACGGCACTACTCCTTACCGTTGCACTGTTGGTCAGCATCTACCTTTTGAAGCTAAAGCGGATCGGCTAGCGGATATCGATGGCGTAAGTTTGAGATCTCGCTTTAAATAGCGAACAGTTCGGCTTTAACGCCGTGAAGACAAAAAGTGATTAGGAAGGGGTATTTCTCGGCGGTGATGATGACCATCCATAGTCATCAAACCTCAGTTATCAAAGATTGTGTTAAAGCATCACTGCCTAGGGTTTATGACGCCTCCATATTAAACATGCCATTCCTTATGCCCCTAAGCCGGTGTTTTTCAAACAACGCTAGCTGCCGTTCGTCGCACCGAACAGTCAGCCTGCTTTAACCGTTGAACCGCGTCAGTCACAGACAAGTTCTTCTTGAAATATTGCTCCTGAAACACTTTGGCTGGTTGCTCAGAAATGGTCTCTGGAGATACGCCTTCGGCTGCCGCCATATCAACAACCGCGTGACGCCAGCTAAAATAATTTCGATTACTCATTCATACTCCTGATAGATAGTGGCTATCGATTGATCCGAACCCGGATCGACTTCCAAAACATACTTATCATTGCATAGATATTCATGCCAAGAGTTGTCCTATACGACCTTGAATGCATTTTGGCGTTTACATTTGATAAAAATTTTCCATTTATCGAATTTTTATTCAACAACCAAAGAAAACGTGAGCGCACCCACCTCTTTAAAAAAAACACCAATCCTAGGCCGTTCATGGGTTTAACCCGCCCCTGTGATTAATTACACTCACGCTAAATTAATTAAATGTATTCTGATGCTTAGCATGCGTTCAGAGCAAACGACGCCGGTTAAAAAACGACGTAGCAACACGCTTATAACAGTTAACGAAACCGGCTTTGGGTGCTGCTACATACTCAACGATAACGCCAGTGGCCATTTACCAAGGACAGTAAGATTAAACCAAGGACAGCCCGATGAAGTGCAACCTGTTCCTATCCATCCTACTGATCATGCTGCCTCTCAATGCAGTAGCCACAGATGCGCCAGCACGCCCAACCGACATTCCATCACCTCTATTTATCTCAAAAGGTCAGTCAAGACAGGTTGATCTGGCTCTTTTGCAACCATCTGAAATGGTTCATTATCTTCGTGTGCGGTATGCCTACCAACCGATTGACATCACCATCGATGATGACCGCATGACAATGAAATGGGAGCCAGTCGCGCCGACATACGTCATCGTCAATCGTCCAAAGGGACGTGCACTACATGACCGGAATTTTTGGAAGTCAGTGTTAAAGAACTATCGGGATAGCAGCATCGGCGCGCCCGAATTCTCAATTGCTGACTATAAAGAGTTCTCAAACAGCAACTTTGAAGTAATTGCCGTCAATCAGTTTAATAACCGTCCACGCTTTACCGTCATCGGTCAGGTCACCATACCAACTCAAGCTCAGGTACTGGCAGACAATGGCCATTTCCCTTCGCCTATTGTTATCGACCCAGCACTGCAAGATACCTCAATGCTGACGGCAACACCGAGTAAATGTGTTGTCCAGAACAAGGGCGAGCCTTGTCGCACCCGCATCGCATTAAACTGGCAACTGGACACGCCACAAGATGTTTGCCTTCATATTGGCCGACGTTACCGCCCCCTCGCCTGCTGGGAGAACCAATCCAGCAGCGTATTCCATTATGAATTTGACTCAACCCAAACGTTAAATTTTTGGCTGTCTCGAATGCCTGACAGGCGCCGCTTGGCAGAGAAACGGATCAGCGTGGTTTGGGTGTATGAGCATCAGAAAACACCGCGCCGATGGAGGCTGTTCTAAGATGACCAACACACACTCGGTCTTGCTAGTAGAAGACGATGCATCCCTGGCTGATTGGATCGCCGAGTTTTTAGCTGAGCATGATTTTTCAGTAGTCCATGTTGAACGCGGTGACCAGGTACTGCCTGTGTTCAATGACGGTCACTTCGATATCGTTCTACTAGACGTGATGCTCCCTGGCATGAATGGCATTGAAGCTTGCCGTCAGCTGCGACAGCAATCCGATATCCCGGTATTAATCATGAGTGCCCGCGGCGATGAGTACGACGAGGTAATGGGTCTGGAAGCCGGGGCAAACGATTATATAATAAAGCCAGTACGTCCCCGCGCACTGTTAGCAAGGATCAATGCCCTGCTCTCTGCTTCTCGGCGCCAAAATGACACCAGCCAATTAGATCTACTCACATTTGGTGCGCTAGAGCTTAACAGGCACTGCGAACGCGTTCGCTGGTGTGGAGAAGAGATAGAGCTGTCTAGCGGACTATTTGAATTTTTATGGTTTTTAGCCACGCATTCAGGGCAGATAGTATCCAGAGAAACCGTTTTCCAAAATTTACGAGGCTTCGAGTATGACGGCATTGATCGCCGTTTTGACGTCATGTTATCTAACCTCAGGCGAGCCTTTGGCGATGATCCACAACATCCACAAAAGCTTAAAACGGTCTGGGGCAAAGGCTACCTGTTTGTGCCAGACGCATGGGCAGCACCAAGTTATGAACAAAGTGTCTAACCAATGAAGCGGCTTTATCTGAGCATTATCTGCTGCTCACTGGGCGCACTGTTTTTACTGGGGTGGGGTTTTGATCAGATAGCCAGCGAAGCAGATCTTAATGCAGGCACATCACAAGACAGCCACTATGGTCAACTAGCCGACGGCCTAGCTAATCACCTAAGCCACACTCCGATAGCCAAGCATGACGAAGTGCTAACCGCGCTCAGCGCAGACTTCGGCATCACCGCCAGCACAGAAAGCCGCGAGCTTTATGCTCTGCCTGCCGCATTAGAAAGCCAGTTAACTGAACCAGGCGGTTTAGTATTGGCCTCCGAAAACGGGCCACTACTATACCGGGCAATCCCTGAATTCCCGGAACTATTACTGCAACTGCAACTCCCACCACCCAACACACGAAGCCAGACCGTCGATCTGGCACTCAGCATCGCCTTTTATATCGGTTTGTGCGGCACGCTTGTTTTGTGGCTGTGGCCATTAACCCGCAGCCTTTTTCGGCTAAATCAGGCAGCAGACAAAATCGGGAAAGGCCAATTTCAGATACGGGTTGCATCGCCTCGCTTCTCTTATTTAGAAAAACTGGAAAGCAGTTTTAATCATATGGCTGCACAGATAGAAAAACTAATGACCGACAATCAGATCCTTGCGCGTAGCCTGTCGCACGACATTCGTACGCCCATGGCCTGTCTGCGCTTTGGGCTGGACGCAGCACAAGACACCACCGATCCTGAAAAATGCAGAGGCTACCTATCACGGATGGATACCGAACTTAGTCGTATGGAAGCAATGACCACAGCGTTTCTTGACTATGCCTGTATGGAGCAACACAGCAAACGCATTCAACGAGACTATCAAAACCTCAGCGAACTGCTACAAGAGCTGGTCGCAGAAAATAGCGTAATAGCTGAACAGGAAGAGGTAACACTTACCCTATACCATCCCGAGCAATCAGTACTGCACAACTTTGACTATCACTGGTGTTATCGCGCCTTGCAAAACCTAGTCAGCAACGCAATCAACTACGCCCGCTCGGAGGTGCTGGTATCACTGCGCTTTGACAATACACATATTCATATCTCTGTAGAGGACGACGGCGACGGGATCCCAGCAGATCAATACAAAACTGTGTTCACGCCGTTCGTTAAGTTGGCTACAGATCGCTCCCGCAAAGAAGAGCATTACGGCTTGGGTTTAGCCATTGTCAGCCGTGTGGTTGAGTGGCATGGCGGCCACGTGCAAGCAACAAATTCAACCAGCCTTAGCGGTGCTTGCTTTGAAATATCACTCCCAACCCACTAAATAACAAAGAAAATGTGACGCAAACCGCTCACTTACACATTCTTACGGGCTATTACATTCATCCCCTATTTTTCCCTACCCGTGATCAGCTAAAACATTGCCTAGCAGCAAAACAGTTAGCAAGTTCAGTTTTAGAAAGGGAATAATGGAATGAATACGAAGTTTTCTTTAAGTGCTATCGCAGCAGCCATGCTACTCAGTGCCTGTGGTGGTTCCTCCAGTGGCAACCCTGACCCCACGCCCACCCCGAGTGACGGTACCGCAGAAGTCCTGATGGATATGAGCGTAGTCGCCGTGGATGACCAGCCGACGATGCCTGCAGGTTGGCATGAGGGCGCTGTGTTTGCAGAAATATATGTACGCAGCTATATGGACTCTGACGGTGATGGTATCGGCGACTTTCAAGGTCTAACATCAAGACTGGACTACCTGCAGGATCTAGGTGTCGAAGGGATCTGGTTGCTGCCTATTAACGAAAGTTCAGACAACGACCACGGCTACGAAGTTGAAAACTACCGAACAATGGAAACCGACTACGGTACAAGAGAAGACTTCGATGAGTTCTTAGCACAAGCTCACGCCCGTGGTATCGGTGTGATCATGGACTATGTCATCAACCACAGCTCTGGCGCCAATCCCCTTTTCCTCGATTCAGACAATAGCGTTGGTGATAAGCGTGACTGGTACGTGTGGAGCGAAACCAACCCAGTTGAAGAAGAGGATGGATGGATCGGATACTGGGGGCCGGGCTGGCATCCGGGCCAGAATGGCGGCTTTTATTACGGCATATTTCAACACTACATGCCTGACTTTAACTTACACAATCAGGATGTTATCGACTTCCACCACAACAACTTACGCTATTGGTTAAATGCTGGGATGGACGGTTTCCGCTTCGACGCCGTCGGTCAACTATTTGAAAATGGCCCAGGGCATGAAGGGCAAACCAACCAACCAGAAAACATGGATGTACTGTTTGGCTTGCAACAGCTGATCATGGAAGACTACAGCAACCGTTATATCGTCTGCGAAAACCCTGCCAATGTGGGTGATACCAACGGCCCGCAAGGTTGTGGTTCGGCGTTTGCCTTTGGTCTTAACTATCAAATCATGAGCACGGTAATAAACCGTTCAACCGACCAATACTTGGCTGGCTACCTCAGTTACGATCGTTTAAACGAAGCAGGGATTATTCTCGCCAACCATGATGAATTTGCCGGACATCGCGTATACGAACAGCTGAATGGCAACATCGACAAGTACAAATTGGCTGCAGCCACGCTGTTAACACTGCCAGGTCGCCCTTTCATCTACTACGGTGAGGAAATAGGAATGGGCCATACAGCCGGGGCAACCAATGACCACGCACTACGGGCACCAATGAGTTGGACCGCGGAAGGTGGATTTACCGAGGCTGCTGAGCCGTTTCGTAACCATGCGGGCAATGTCGCCGACTTCAACGTAGAAACCGCCGAGGCCGATCCTGACTCATTGCTGAACCATTACAAAACGCTGATACAACTTCGGAAAGACACTCCAGCCCTGCGCTACGGCAGCATCAGTGTGCTGAAGGATGATGAAGTGCTTGCCTACACCCGCGAACATCAAGGTACTAGCGTACTCGTCATACTTAACCTGAGCACTGCGGATGTAAACGTAAACTTGGATCTGGGTGGCCAAGAGACAGAACTCACGCCGCTGGCTGGTTTTGGCGAAAGTCCACTAACAACCAGTGAATACGGTGAGTTAACGACCAGCCTGCAACCTAACTCTATAGGAATTTACAGCTACTAGTTTCTCCTTCGCCTGATTTGGGAGCACTGTAGTGCTCCCCTTTTTTATCCAGTTAACACTCGCCTCTGAATGGCCTCTATTTCAGCAGAACACCCTATTTCTGCTGCATCTTCGATGATAAGACTTCTTCTAGCTCAAGCCCCGTCAGATCATGAATGGTACGCCATAGGTAGTAAAAAATAGCCATCAACATCACCATGGACGGCAATGCAATCATTGGATAGCTATAGAGCGTTAACTGGCCAAGCTCTTCATTAAAGGCCTGCGTTCCCGCAGGGCTAGTCACTATATACTTGGCGAGAACGTAATTCATCACAGCTGAAAAACCAAAAGAACCAGCCACAAAGTATGTGGCTTTCATCAAACGCCGTTCAAATGCTGTGGCACTATCATGCTCTTCTAGCCTTTGTTTAATTTTATTCACATCCATAACGTCTGGATTGAACAACAAAGCTTTGACTAACGGATAAGGGGTAAAGGTCGAAACCAACACCGCAATACCTATGATCGCAGGTATCGCCGCTTCCTTAATTGCTAACCATTGGGTATCAAGCTCAAATAGCCCAATACCGCCGGTGAGAGAAACACTCGCTAAGCCCAACAAAGCAATGAAGTTGTACTTTCTATATCTAACTAATTCGAAAAGGCCCCAGCCCAGAGGAAATGCCAGAGCAGCGATCAAGCCACCCGCCGCACCTAACTCACTTTCACCACTAAACTTCATCAGTATAATTGAGGGCAAAATGACGCTGACCATAAGGTCAATCATCGGTCTAGGTTTGTGTGTCGGCGTGCGATTCATAAGCGTAACTTCATTGCTCCATAGTAAGTGCGAAAGGTTATAGCCAATTATCGTGGCTTAAACAATCAAGATCTTGTAACAATCTCTCTTAGAGAGCAGTCTTGTGAAAACATCAACCGCACATGAAACAACTCAAACTCCCCCACTTTGAACACGCTTATAGCGGATTGAGCAGCATCAACTCGCTGGGGTGCGGCCGCATATAGTAAGATCCATCAATGTAATCATTCGGATGATGTAAGAAATGATGCCGCAGTAGCGTTAAAGGGACGATCAGTGGCAGCAAGCCGAGGCGATAATTATTGATCGTCTCAACCAGCTCTTGTTTATCCAAACCAGTCACATGCTTTTTCAGAAAGCCTTGAATGTGAGTCAGCGTGTTGGCATGGTTTTGACGAGTCGCCCTCACCTTGAGTAACGTCATCATCTTTGTCAGATAGGCTTGGCTTACTGCGGCCAGACTCTCCTTACCCTGTTCAGACAACCAACGTCCCAACTCGCTCGCCAAATTTTGATCATGGCTGACAAAAATGAACTTATGCCGTGCGTGAAACTGCATCAGTTTATCGAGCGTCAATGGTTCTAACATCATCTGTCGCCAACGATAGTAGACAAAAACCCGTTGGATAAAGTTCTCACGCAATACTGGATCGCCTAATCGCCCCTCCTCTTCGACCGGCAGGTTGGGGAAGTTCTCCATCAGACGCTTGGCATAGAGACCAACACCGACACGATCAGGCGTATCTCCCTTGTACAATCGAACGCGTTCCATACCACAACTAGGAGAGTCTTTTTTGAGGATGTAACCACACAGCTCGTCATGCCAGTGTTTCTGATCTTCGGCAGATTGATACAGCTTCTCGGTGACATCCAACGCTGGATCTTTAGAGCCAATACAGCGCACTTCATCATCCTGTAACGACAGCCGTATCGTCTGTCGTGGGATCCCCAAACCTATGCTGACCTCAGGGCAAAACGGCACGAACTCAAAATAATCGTGCAAGACGTTTGTCACATAGAGATTTCGCTTGTGCCCGGAATCAAAACGCACCGGCTCACCAACTAAGCAGCTACTGATACCAACCTTGATTTTTGCCAAAGCGTCTTCCTCTCAAATCAACAAGTTAAAAAACCATCTAATGCTGAAGTCTATCTGTTGCCGCGGCAATTGCGAATGCGTTGACGCTTATAGCCGTTTATAAAAAGGCAAGAATAAACCGACAAGGTGTTAAATCATATTTAGTTCACAATCATCAGCGGATGCTGATTAGCATATTGAACAAGGCTATTCAGGGGATTATGAGGATAGGAATAACTTTTGGCAGCAAGCCTTTGACCTGACTCACCTGGTAACGACTTGCTGCCATGACCTCTATCGCAGCGCCGAAGAACAATACTTCACGCCAACGATAAGCTGTTGTACTCGTCTCTCCATCGACTAGTAAAACGTGGAAGCACAGCGTTTCTGGTATTGAGCATTCCACAACGCTGTTTTGTTGATACCGGTTGATTGCTTCATTGCTAATACTTGCTGCCTAAACATCGACAGTCTTTGTTTGCTGTCTGGATCAGCAAGTAACTCTGTTTTACTTTGTAAATTTTGCATACCTGCTTCTGAATGCTCGACGTCTTGAGCAAACGGAGGAAATTGACGCTCGATATAGGTCGCAACGATACGGCAATCCTGCACTTGCTGCTCTTTCGTCCAAGCCGACATGGATACCAGCGTTAGTCCGAGCGCAGTTAAACCAATGTACAGCGCTTTAAAGGGTCTAGTTGAACTCTTTATGCATTTCATCATTTGTCACTCCTACCCGCCGTTTAAGCGGGTATCTTTACTCGGAAAATCATCGAATAGAACAACGGGATCACCACTAACGTCAGCACCGTAGCGAACAGTAAACCAAACATGATGGTGACAGCCATGCTCTTAAAGAAAGGGTCTGCCAGCAGCGGTGCCACACCTAAGATGGTGGTGCAAGCGCCGAGGGCGACCGGGCGGGCTCGGCTAGTGGCGGCTTTTATCACAGCTAAGTAAGGCTCTATACCCGCTTGGATATCCTGATCAGCCTGATCCACCAGTACAATCGCGTTCTTTACCATCATGCCCACCAAACTAAGGAAACCCAGAGTAGCCATAAACTCAAATGGCGTTTGGAACAGGATCAGGCCAACAGCAACACCGATAACCGCCAAGGGTACGGTAAGCCAGATAACCAGCGCCTGACGCACACCGTTAAACATCAGTACCACAATCAACACCATCGCAGCAAAGCCATAGGGCGCAGAGATGGCGATGGCTTCATCTGCTTCTTTCGCATCTTTGTACTCGCCAAACCAATCCAGTGAGTAGCCTGGGGGCAGTGGCATCGCTTCTATCTCATCACGAATGCTGGCAAACGCTTCGGCGGTCAATATACCGGGCGCAGGATCGGCCTGCGCCATAATGGTA
Organism: Corallincola luteus; assembly: GCF_004336975.1. NCBI lineage: Bacteria > Pseudomonadati > Pseudomonadota > Gammaproteobacteria > Alteromonadales > Psychromonadaceae > Corallincola > Corallincola luteus. Next base: position 11,866 of record NZ_SJXE01000007.1, on the reverse strand, counting down.
GGCACACGTTCAAAACGCTTGAGTACATCATCCTGCCACACCACATCTAGCGATTCGATCAATTGACTCACCTGGATAAAACGTCCGGTTTTGACGCTGAATACCTGCGTATTTTCAATTGCCTGCTGACGATCGCGTTCATGTTCCGGTGAGCGGGCAATGATAGGTATCAGATCATTACCTTCACGATATACCCCCACGTTACGGCCGGTCAGGGTTTGCGCAATGGCTTGGTTAACATCATGAGATGTCAGGCCAAAACGCTGTAACTGGTCTGGCGCATAAACAGGTTGCAATACGGGGACTTGCTGGCGCCAGTCATCCTGCACCGCGATTAAGTTCGGATTGGCGATCATTTTCGCTTTCGCCTGTTCAGCTAACTGCCGCAGCACCTGACTGTCTGGGCCTCTGAAACCCGCTTCGATTTTCTTACCTCCACCGGGGCCCAATACAAACTTCCATACCATCACGCTGGCGTCTTGATAGGAAGCGTTAAGCTCACCTTGCAGCTCTGCCAACAGTGGGCTGATACGATGGAAGTCATCAACATCCACCAATAACTGGCCATAACTTGGGTTAGCAGTAACCGGCGAATAGGTCAGCATAAAGCGCAGGCCACCCCCGCCAATAAAACTGGTCACATTGGTGACTCCAGCCTTAGCCAGAACGTCTTGCTCCATAGCGGCCATCACTTTTTCGGTGCGATGGATATCAGACCCTTGTGGCAAATAAACATCCACCACAAACTGCGGGCGTTGAGATTCAGGCATAAAACCAGGTGGGACAAAACGCAGCGCATAAACCGCAGTAAACAAGACTCCGAGGATAACTGCCAAAGTGAGCTTGCGATGTTGCAGTACCCATTCAAGCAAGGCTTTGTAGCGGTTCATCAGTGCACTTGGTTTATCTTCCACTGACTTAGATTCATCGCCTTGGCTTGATTTAGATTTATCTTTCGCTTCTAAAAAATCGTGGCACAGCATTGGAGTGATGGTGATCGCAAACAACCAACTCAATATCATGGAGTAAAGGATCACCCAGAACAGTGAGCCTGCGTATTCTCCCATATTTGAGGGTGACAGCCCGATGGCGCTGAACGCCAGTATTCCCACCAACGTGCCGCCAAGCAGTGGCCACTGTGTGGCACTGACAACCTCTTTTACGGCCTGTTTACGGTCGAGATTAGGGTTTTCGCGCAAGCGAACCTGGATGCCATCAGTAATCACAATAGCGTTATCTACCAGCATGCCCAGCGCAATAATCAATGCCCCTAACGAGATCCGCTGCATGGCAATGCCGTCGAACAGCATAATACATAGCGTACCCGCCACGGTAAGCAGCAACACAAAGCCGATAATAACGCCGGAGCGGGCCCCCATGAATATCAGCAGTACGCAAAAAACAATGACGACAGCCATCATCAGGTTGATGACAAAATCAGCGACAGAATCACGCACCGAGTCTGATTGCAACGAGACTTCGTGCAGCTCGATCCCAAGTGGACGTTGATCTTCCAGCTCTGCTAGGCGTGCTTTAACGGCGTCGCCCATGGTAACAACGTTGCCTCCCGCCATGTTTGAGATCCCCAAACCTATCGCACGCTCGCCGTTATAACGCATCAGTTGGTTAAACGGCTCTTGATAGCCACGGGTTACATTTGCGATATCGCCCAGGCGAATAACCGTGTTGTCGGATCCTATGGTGAGGTGAAGGTTTTTCAGTTCATCGGTTGACTGAAAATTACTGGCAGGGATCACCGGAACACGCATATTCTCGGTGGTAATGGTTCCGGCAACCGTTACCCGATTTTGCTGGGCGAGCACGTCAAATATCTGTTCCATCGAGATGCCCGATTGGGCTAAACGCTCGCGAGCAAACTCGACAAAAATCGCCTCCTGTTTTTCGGCAAGGGTCGTTGTTCTGGCAACACCGGGAACCAGCGCCAGCTCTCTGCGAATATTGTCTACGTAATCCTGCAATTGTTTGTCGCTAAAACCTTCACCTGTGATGGCATAGAACTGGGCATAAACATCACCAAAGTCGTCATTAACGATAGAGGGGCCGGCACCTGGCGGCAGTTGGTTCTGCACGTCACTGACCTTACGGCGAAGCTTGTCCCAGATCTGTTGCAGGTCGGCGTCACTTTTTGCAAACGCCATATCCATCTCAACAGTGACCTGTGACACGCCCGGGCGAGAAACCGATTCAACCTCTTTCAGCTCCTGTAGAGATTGCACCGCACCTTCAATCAGATCGGTCACCTCATCAGCAACCTCTTGTGCAGTGGCACCGTCATAGTGAGTGACAATCACGGCTTGGCGAATAACAAATTCAGGGTCTTCAAATCGACCCAAATTTTGGTAGCTAAGATAGCCACCCAGCAGGGTCATCAGCATCAATACCCAAACGCTGGTGCGCTTAGTAATGGTGTATTGGGCGATGTTCATCTACTTCTTCTCCTGAGTACTTTTTTCTTGCGTCGGTCGAACTTCCATCTCTGCAACCAAGCTTGTTGTGCCCGCGATCGCTATGATTTCGCCTGGCATCAAGTGTTGGATAACAGCGATACGATCACCATAAAGTTCACCAGTTTCAACAAAGCGTTGTTCAACACGATTTTTGTCGTTAATCACCCACACATACTGTTGCCCCAGGTTGTCAGGAGAGACGGCAGAAAGTGGCACTAACACCTTGCTTTGGCCGTGTTGCTCTCCAGGTGCAGGCAATACCCGTGCTGTCATTCCAGGGAGTATGGCTTTTCCATCCAAGTCATTAAAACTAAGAGTGACGGCATAGGTTTGCGTTGCAGGATCTGCGTGGGTGGCATAAGACTTCACGCTTAGATCGAACTGGTAATTGGGGAATACTGAAAGTTCAGCAACGGCACGTTGATTACCATGCTTGTCTGTCATGATGTGATCAGGTACTTGGATCACAACTTCCAGATTGTCCAAGTCATGCAGCATAAACAGCGTTTCATTCGCTTGCACCTGGACATGATTGTCGACCATGCGCTGAGCAATGATGCCATCAAAGGGCGCGTGCAAGTGGGTATAATCCAATTGCTGGGTTGCTTCACTGACACGATTTTCGGCAAGTTGGTAACGGGTGGATAATTTGTCCAAGTCACTTTTAGAGATCGCTTGGCTCTGCTCAAATAACGCTTTGCCACGCTCGTATTCAGCTCGGGTATTGTTAAGTTCCAGTTGCGCCGCTTTAAGCGCCAATTCTGCGTCTTTGGCGTCCAGCGAGGCAATGAGTTGCCCCGCTTTCACGATATCCCCTTCATTAACCCGTATGTCGGTTAAGCGCCCATTAATACGAAACGCTAAATCGGCGCGTTGAGCCGCTTGTACCACGCCAGTAAACGCCAGACCGCTGCTTTGTCCTGGCTTTACAACCTCACTGAGCACGGGGCGAATGACCACGGCTTTTGTCTTTTCTGGTTCTGAGCCGCAACCAGTCAGTACCATGGCCGTCAGGGCTAAGCCAAACCAAATAGAAACTGACAATTGCCACCGTTTACTCGTCATCACTTTTGCTGAATTCACCACGTTATCTCGCTCGTTTCCAAAACTTGGGATTGATAAGCTGTTTAGTCATGGTTCACTTTAGTAGTGACTAACACCGTCTTAGGCTAAGACACCAAAGGTAAAACCAACAGTTTACTTTCTACCTATTAAATCACCTTCCCCACCCAATGTAAACTGCCAAGTATACTTTGTTGCATTGGACTGCTAATATCAGTGATGCTAGATCAATAACTCAATAGAGAACAACATGAAACTGACAGAGTTGAAGCACCAGTCCATTATTACAGCCGCCAAGCAGGAATTTATTGAGAAAGGGTTTGCAGCGGCAAATATGAACAAGATTTGTGAATTGGCCGAAGTCTCCAAGCGCACGTTATACAAACACTTCGAGAGTAAAGAACTGCTGTTTGAAGCGGTGCTGACGCTGGAACAGGCAGAACACAATGCCCAGTCTGACTATCGCTATCTGCCTGAACAATCATTGCAGCAACAACTCACAGCCATTACTGAACAAGAGGTATCCAAACTTTATCGGCCTAATGGCATTGCCTTTGCGCGCACGGTGGTCATGGAGCTTTTCAGACAGCCTAAAACTGCCAGAGCGCTATCGGAACGCCTATATAAAACCCCCGCCATCAGTCAGTGGTTTGCCGAAGCGATAACGGCAGGCGCGATTAAGCCGATGGATGTTGCACTGATCACCAGCGTCTACGAATCGATATTTAATGGTATGTTTTTATGGTCACAGCTATTACATGTAGCTGAACCAGTATCAGGCAATGAACTGGCGATAAAGATCCAAGCCGTTGTTGAGCCGGTGCTGAAAACTTATGGACAGCGCGAATAAGCGCTTCCTTCTGATTTTTTCTGGCTTCAGCTTTGTGCCCCCTATTCCATCCTCTCGGTACAATCATTCAACGGCGAAATGAGTTTGCCAGACTAATTCGACACAGATATCACAATGCCCAAGCGTCTTCATATTGTCGCACAAGCTGATTGATACGCCTTTGCTAGCGTACTAACCAGCTATCTAACGTGAACAAAAATCAAATTATCAGTATACAAATCAACCAGTAGGCTCATCTCGGCCATTTAAATAACTAGCGCCAAAACAAACTTGTACACTCTAGAGTTTACATTGGTTTATTTTGCGATTACCATTAAAAATGTAAACTCAACAGTATACACAAGATGAATAAATGACCAGAAAGCCATTATTGAAAAATTCCGAGCGCATCTTATCCGACATTATTGCAGCGTCACGGCTGGAGTTCTTCGTACGAGGATTTGAGCACGCTAACATCAACCGAATTTGCCAACAGGCGTCAGTGTCGAAACGAACGCTGTACCGCTACTTTGAAAGCAAAAATGTGCTGTTTCATGTGATACTGGAGCAAGAGTTACAAAATGCTAGTCGCCTACCTGATTACGATTATGAACCATCGCAACCACTAAGAGATCAATTGGTGGCTGCGACTTACAATGAAGTGCAAGTGCTTGCGCAACCAAGCTGCCTGCCATTCCTTCGTATATTGATGATGGAGTTGCTGAGTCATCCCACCGAGCCAAACTTATTCTTAATTAAAACGCGTGCCTCACAGTCGTTAATACGTTGGGTTTCTGACGCAATAAGTGACCGTGCACTGAAGCCGGTGGAAACGAGTGTTGTGCTCAACTTTTACCAAGCGCTGTTCAATGGCATGTTTGTCTGGCCGAACCTTATCCAGCAATCAGTTGCCCCCTTGCAAGCGGATCTAACCGCAAAAGTGGATGCGGTTGTGGATGTTTTTCTCTGCCAATACGCCACCACAAAAAACTAATTTCGTACCGTCAACCATGACACTGCCAATCAAGCTAGTGCTGCGCGATAGCGCACCGATATCCCCCTATTTAACTATTGGAGAAACAATATGAAAGTTAACTTTGCTGCTATTGCCATCACTGCCGTTGTTGGTACTACACCAGCTTTCGCTGGAATTGAGACGATTTCGGATGGTATACCCGCAGCTAACTCTTCACTAAAAGTCGGTGTGGGTGTTGCGAACAGCTCAAATGCTTATCGAGGCTATGACGACAGGCAATCCGCGATACCGCTAATCCAATATGACAGCGAAAACTTCTACATGGACGGCTTAGAGATTGGTTACAAAGCATGGGAAGAGCAAAACCATCGCGTCAGTCTGTTTTTAGGGGCTGGCGGAGAAGAGTTTGATGCTTCTAAAAGCAACCATTTGAAAAGCTTTGATGATAGAGACATGAGCATCATGGCAGGCACGCGCTACCGCTATATGGATAGCTGGGGGATCTTGGATGCGAAAATAGCATTTGATGTGTCTGACAAGAGTGATGGCACCGTAGCCAGCATTGGCTATGGCTATCCTATCCAGGTATCAGACCGACTCACGATCATGCCACGCGGGTTTGCCAAATGGATGAATAACGATTACGCCAACTATTACTACGGTGTCAGTGACAACGAAGCTCAATCTATTGGCGCATCAGCTTACGCCCCTGGCAGTTCATATAAATATGGCGTAGAGCTGGCTGGTGCTTACAGGATCAATAACGTCTGGGAACTGAGTGCTGGCGCACGCTTGCAGATGCTGGACTCAAATATCAAAGACAGTCCCATGATAAGTGGAGACAATGAAACCGTTATATTTACTGGTGTGAGCTATAAATTTTGGTAGTGCCTACCGGCGGCACGTAAGTGATAGAGATGGGGCGTACCCCTTGCCTTATCTCTGCACTGCTGTATGAACGGAACAGCTGGCCTCCCCTTTCGAGACCGCGGCCTACTCAACACCCATGTGCCGACAGTCAGTAAGCGATCATCACCTCATTGCGGCGCAAGAAGGGCAATGTCCACGGCGGGTTGTATCGAGCAAGTTGAGGTGTCCCCCGCGGCGTGATCCCCTTAGTTTTCATCCACTCGAGTAGCAGTGTCGTCTGGCTAGCTACCTTCTCTTCTCCGGTAAAACCGGAAAATTGGATCACTGCATAATTTGTTGGCGGAATTTGCCGGATCTTAACCGCTGGGTTATTTGGTTTTGGCAGCGATGCCATGGTGTATTCACTGGGCATCACAAAATGAACTCGCCACTTGCTGTCAACGCTCTGCATAGTTACCGGCGAGGTCATATTGATGTTTTCAGATCCTGCAGCCATGGCTACGGGGGCTGTCATACTGATCTCTTCTGCTTTGCCAGAGGGGGCCGTATTATTGCCAAAAATGTAATTGGCAATGGCCTTGAACCCGGCGCTGGATGCGTCATCCATCTGCCCATCAACCAGCGTTTCAGCAATGATGATTGGGGCATAGACACGCAGTTCAAACGTTTCTGATGTTTCCAAAACTGTGTATTTGGGCTCTTCAGTTGCCATGGCCACTCCAGTAAATATGGACAGCAGTAAACCGACTATTCGATACATTGATATATCACCACTTAAATAAATGAGTTGCGTGAGGATGCTTTTATCTCTACCAAAACTACGTCATGAAGAGGGTATTGGATCGCTAATTTTATTGGCTCAGTCAGTGCCGCGAACTGCGCCCACGAGACAGATGGTAAATAGCATGCGTACATAGCATGAGTAGAAACATGAGTGAGTAGCTAAATTCAGCACTGATTGATCAACTCACCGTTTCATCGCGTAACTGATGGGAGATAAAAAGGTTGTTTCCAACGGACTGTCGGAGCGTAACGTATGAAGATCGCAGTGATTGGCGCGGGTTTATCCGGTTTAATAGCTGCTAGAGAGCTGCAAACTCTTGGGCACAATGTCGATATATTTGAAAAATCCCGTGGCCGTGGCGGCAGATTAGCAACCAAGCGATTGGATTGGGGCGCAGCGGACACCGGAGCCCAGTATTTTACGGCGCGGGATCCACGATTCATCGAAGAAGTTGAGCATTGGTGCAACACAGGCGTCGCCGCTTTGTGGCCATTTACCCCACACAAACTAATCGATGGACAACTTCAGCCATCACCAGACGACACTTTGCGGTTTGTTGGGACGCCGAACATGAACAGCATGGCGCACCATCTGGCTGACAACCTAAGTGTTAATCTGAACGTTCAGATAGAACAGATAGATAGGCGCGATAGCCATTGGTCGCTTGTAGATCAGAAGCAGCAGGCGTGGCAGGGTTACCACTGGGTGGTCTTAGCTATCCCCGCCGCGCAGGCTCAAAAATTAATGCCAAGCAACACACTGCCAATTGCATCTGCGGAATCTTTAATGAAGCCCTGCTGGGCATTGGTGCTGGGCACCGCCGGTGATGTAAATCCAGAGATCCAAGGCGTATTTGGCGATGATGTGATCTCCTGGGTATCACGACTGTCGGCAAAGCCGGGACGAACAGTTCCCGGTGGTTGTGATGATCTGTGGACCCTTCACTTCTCCCCTGAGTGGTCTAAGTCGCATGGCAAAGACGCAAGAGAGCGCGTGGCAGCAATCGGCGCGGATTGGCTTAGTCATGTGCTTGGAACAGAGTTAGCTGTTGAACATGAGTATCTTCATTTTTGGCGCTACGCCCACCTAGATAAGGACGTTGAAAGTACTAGTCCGAAGGTTAACCCTGATGTGAACATCGCGCTCATTGGGGATTGGTGTTCGGGTGGACGAGTTGAAGGAGCTTATTTGTCGGCAATGGATCTGATTGCACGGCATTTCAAATAGCGTCACGCGATACCATCAATACCAAAATATATGACAGCAACTCTGCAAGTTGGCCGCCAACGCCTATTTTTGTTTAGCTTGCGTCATATACAACCGACAGTAACGTCGCTTTGCCCATTTGGCGTAGCAGGTTTCGAAAAGCGGCCTGAGCCACCCTATTTTTAATGGGCTGACGATCCAACTAAATGGGGTGTGTGACCAAGCCAACAAGGTTGCATCAATCCCCATACGCCAACCACCATCGGCATCTTGCATGTGAAGCACTTCAAGCATGGCTTGTTTATCACTGCCGTCCGGCAACACGCCGGCATGGATATCGACAAAACAGATCTCGCTGTCTGCATGGCGTTTTAAGAAGGCGATCTCGCGACTACACATGGCGCAGCGACCATCGAAGTACAGCGTTTCTATCGCTGTTGCTTGAATGCTCATAACGCTATGACCCCTACGTGCAAACCGACCACCATGATCGTCAGGTTTCTGCGTAATTGCGCGTAACAAAAACGGCCCTGCGCTTCTCCATCAATGGCTTGGAGTTCGAGCGGCTTAGTCGCCGGCTCATTTTCTTTAAACAGATGAGTTTCTACCGCAATCAACAAGGCAAAACCAATGGCTAATACGATAATGGCGGCGTCGGCACGCCCCGCAAGCATCCCCGCCCATGACCATAACGCGAACAAATTGCTGACGATCAAAATAGCAGGCTTGATGGGCAAAACAGATGAGCGATCGATGACACGTCCCCACAAAGCGCCCGCCAAGAAACTGAGGATAATCGCACTGTAAGAGGTAAAGAGGAGCAAGCCCTCAACACCCCATATCGTTTGGTCCATCAAGATCAAAGCGATGGCGATAAAAAACGGTATTAATCCCGCATAGCCCAGGCCCATAAAAACAGTTTGAGAACGGCTCATATTTCTCGCTCAACAGAATAAAGAGTTAACACAAGGTACGTGTGCTGCCGCTGAGCGATCAGTTTATCCGTGACTAAGTATCAATTTCATTTTATTAAACAAGCAGTGGCCACTTGGCAATAAAGCTTTAACGATGGCTTAAACAGGCTGTATATCTAAGCAAATCTGCCATTTTTAAGGTGAGTGATTGAACTGCGCGACCATATGGTGGCTGCCACCTATCAGCAAACACCCAGCAACAAGTACGCATTGATTGCAATGGCAAATACTGTCGCGAACAGCGTGATTTGCGGCTGTCACTTGTCTTGTATGAGATACCTGTTAGGTAAAAAAAGCGCCGAACACTGTTCGACGCTTTGTAATTTGGCGCCATAAAGGCGCACTAAGCAGGCACAGCGTCACGAACGACCAGATCACCCGCAATAGACTCAATCTCAGTAACCAGTTGCTCCTGGGTAATTTCGGGAGGTAAGTTCAATGTGATACCAGCAGTAAAAACATTCCCACCAAGCTCAGCCACGCCCATCCTGTGACTTTCGAGATCGACTACCTCAACCCCCTGCCGGTCAAATAGTTGGGTGAGTTCATTGACAATCCCTGGACGATCGTCAGCATCGACCGATAGCTTCAGTTGTGAGTGTTGTTGCCGTTTCTCTTGTTGAATCTCTGAAAATCGTACATTGATGCAACCACATCCTGTGAACACAGACTCTAATTGCACTGATTTTTCTTCTGGCATCTCAACTCGGATCAATGCTGCGATTTGTCCGCCAAGATAACTCACCTTACTATTTAACCATCTCGCACCTAACTGGTGGCATTGTTCTGCGAGGTCTTTAAGTAGTCCAGGGCGCGAACTACCGACAAAACTTACCAAAGTAACGACCGTCATACGTGTTGTCCCTAATTATTAGAATTCGCCTTGGGGTAGGCATTTTTTAATCCAAGTAAATCCACTAGCTGCACGTCACGGCAAACACATTTGTGACTTACTACAACTGTTAACGAGTTTAATCTGGTCGGTTTTTGATCGGTTGATCAACATCAACCCAACATAGTTAATACTTCCGCTACATTTCAGTACAAATAAACACCAATAAGAAAAGGCCCTACAATGAAAAACCGTTGGCTAATCGCCGCCGCCGCAGTTGGCATTCATGTGTCAATTGGATCTGTTTATGCCTGGAGCGTTTTCAATCTTCCATTGGAACAAGCATTCGGCTGGTCAAAAAACGAAGTGGCTTGGACGTTTAGCTTTGCCATCTTTTTCCTTGGCTTATCAGCTGCTATTGGCGGCCATTTTATCGAGAAACGAGGTCCCAGAATCGCCGGCTTAGTTGCCGGTACGATGTGGGGACTAGGCATGCTAGGTGCAGGGGTTGCAACCTCGCTTGGCAGTCTGGAAATGCTTTGGCTGAGTTACGGTTTAATCGGGGGCATTGGTCTTGGCATCGGCTATATCACACCGGTATCAACCTTAGTTAAATGGTTTCCTGATCGGCGCGGTATGGCCACGGGGCTCGCCATCATGGGCTTTGGTTTTGGTGCCATGATTGGCGCTCCCATCTTCAACGCCATTATGGACACCCTCAGTATTCCAATGACTTTCTTCATTATGGGCGGCGTGTATATGGTGTTGATGTATGCATCCGCACTTTACCTAGAACGTCCGCCAGAGGGGTGGATGCCTGAGCATATGAAAGAAGCCATTGAATCTGGTAAACAAAAAAAAGTAGAAGACCTGTCCCAGTTAACCGCAAATGAAGCAGCCAAAACAGGCCCTTTCTATGGGCTTTGGATAATGATGTTTATAAACATTAGCTGCGGCATTGCCGTGATCTACTCAGCTTCACCGCTGGCACAAGAAAGTATCGGCCTGTCGGCTTTAGAAGCTGCCGCCGTCGTCGGTCTAATGTCGCTATTCAATGGCCTGGGCAGAATAGCCTGGGCATCACTGTCAGATTACTTGGGGCGCCCCAGCACCTACATGGCATTCTTCATCATACAGATTGTCGCCTTCTACCTGCTTCCCAACATCACCAGCGTTATCCTGTTCCAGGTTGTCCTGTACATCATCCTCACCTGCTATGGTGGTGGCTTCGCTACCCTACCCGCCTATATCGGCGATCTATTTGGCACCAAAGAACTTGGTGCGGTTCATGGTTATGTCCTTACCGCTTGGGCAGCGGCAGGCTTAGCAGGCCCACAAATCGCAGCGTATGTGCGAACAGTAACGGGAAGTTATGAGATGACACTCTACATCTTTGCAGCCGTGTTTATTCTCGCATTGATCGTATCCATACTGATGAAGCGTTACGTGAATAAAGCGCGAGCAGAACGTGAGATAACAGGAAATACAGCGCACGCATAAACCTGCATCTTTTAGCTAGGGAAAAGGAGCGCGATGCGCTCCTTTTTAATTAGTTATTCATTTATGATCCAAAGCTGGCGGCTCCCAAATTTCGTCACTATTGCCTTGAAGCGAAGATGACTGCGCCAGCGACAAAAGGCGCACAACTCAAGAAAACCATTGCATATCTAATCATAGAAAAGTACAGCATCAATACTTACACGCTTCACTCACACTGAAAATCACGCGGATATCACTCTGAGGCATCGGTTTGCTGGATAGTAGGATCTGAACTAGCGTGATAAACACCTTAGTATCAAGTTTGAAGTGCAACAGTAGCGGTTAGTGTTCATTGAATACCTCTTCAGGTGTTTTGTAGCCTAATC
>NZ_SJXE01000006.1:212500-214056 GCF_004336975.1 Corallincola luteus | reverse complement strand
CCATTCGTGCAGGTCGGAACTTACCCGACAAGGAATTTCGCTACCTTAGGACCGTTATAGTTACGGCCGCCGTTTACCGGGGCTTCGATCAAGAGCTTCTCCGAAGATAACCCCATCAATTAACCTTCCGGCACCGGGCAGGTGTCACACCCTATACGTCCTCTTTCGAGTTTGCAGAGTGCTGTGTTTTTAATAAACAGTCCCAGCCACCTGGTCACTGCGACTGCCAACAGCTTAGGGAGCAAGTCCCATCACCGTCAGCAGCGTACCTTCTCCCGAAGTTACGGTACTATTTTGCCTAGTTCCTTCACCCGAGTTCTCTCAAGCGCCTTAGTATTCTCTACCTGACCACCTGTGTCGGTTTGGGGTACGATCAACATGTACCTGAAGCTTAGAGGCTTTTCCTGGAAGCATGGCATCAATGACTTCAACTCCGTAGAGTCTCGATATCGTGTCTCAGTCTTAAGACGGTCCGGATTTACCTAAACCATCAACCTACACACTTAAACCAGGACAACCAACGCCTGGCCCATTTAGCCTTCTCCGTCCCCCCATCGCAGTACATGTCGGTACAGGAATATTAACCTGTTTCCCATCGATTACGCCTCTCGGCCTCACCTTAGGGGTCGACTTACCCTGCCCTGATTAGCATTGGACAGGAAACCTTGGTCTTCCGGCGAGCGGGTTTTTCACCCGCTTTGTCGTTACTCATGTCAGCATTCGCACTTCTGATACGTCCAGCATGCCTTACAGCACACCTTCAACCGCTTACAGAACGCTCCCCTACCCAATACGATAAATCGCATTGCCGCAGCTTCGGTGTATCACTTAGCCCCGTTACATCTTCCGCGCAGGCCGACTCGACTAGTGAGCTATTACGCTTTCTTTAAAGGGTGGCTGCTTCTAAGCCAACCTCCTAGCTGTCTGAGCCTTCCCACATCGTTTCCCACTTAGTGATAACTTTGGGACCTTAGCTGGCGGTCTGGGTTGTTTCCCTCTCCACGACGGACGTTAGCACCCGCCGTGTGTCTCCCGGATAGTACTCACTGGTATTCGGAGTTTGCATCGGGTTGGTAAGTCGGGATGACCCCCTAGCCGAAACAGTGCTCTACCCCCAGTGGCATAAGTCCGAGGCGCTACCTAAATAGCTTTCGGGGAGAACCAGCTATCTCCGAGTTTGATTGGCCTTTCACCCCTACCCACAGCTCATCCCCTAATTTTTCAACATTAGTGGGTTCGGTCCTCCAGTTGATGTTACTCAACCTTCAACCTGGCCATGGGTAGATCACTCGGTTTCGGGTCTACACCCTGCAACTCGACGCCCAGTTAAGACTCGGTTTCCCTACGGCTCCCCTATACGGTTAACCTTGCTACAGAATGTAAGTCGCTGACCCATTATACAAAAGGTACGCAGTCACCCCCGAAGGGGCTCCCACTGCTTGTACGTATGCGGTTTCAGGTTCTATTTCACTCCCCTCACAGGGGTTCTTTTCGCCTTTCCCTCACGGTACTGGTTCACTATCGGTCAGTTAGGAGTATTTAGCCTTGGAGGATGG
>NZ_SJXE01000006.1:0-207500 GCF_004336975.1 Corallincola luteus | reverse complement strand
TGAGGTTTGATCCAGTAGAGCCACAACCTGCTGCAATGCTTCCAACTGCTGATTTTGACAATGATAAACACCGTGTACACGCCGCGTGATCACCGGGGCGTCTACAACAGCAAAAAGTTCTTTCTGTTGCAGATAACTTTCCACCATCAGCTTTGGCAGGTAAACAGCGCCACCAGACTGCAACATAAACTCTAAGGCGATCCTTGCTGACGGCGTATGCAATATGGCCGCGCCAGCATGGGGAAGCTCCTGTGCGTGACGAATGCTAAACGCCGTGCCCCAATCCACCCGCAGGTATCGACTGGACAAGGCCTCATCCAGCCCCTGCCCCTCGATACTGCTCACCATAATTAAATCAAGATCAAACAAGGAGTGTTGCACTGTCTCTTCATTGGCTGGGGGATCAAACATCATGAGTAGGTCGATAGTTCGGGCCTGCAGTAACTTCATGCCCTGTGCCGGCGCACAGATCTCAGCCCGCAACCCCACCCCCGGCATACTGATACCAATGTTCGCCAACGAGGTTTGTAAACTAGCATCCCAAATATTGGCTGGCGCAGCGATAGCCAGTTGCGACATCTGACGACTATCTAAAGCGACCTCCTGCTGTGCCCGTTTCCATGCCAACAACATGGCATCCGCATGTCCAACTAAGCGTTCACCGGCCCCGGTGAGTTGAATATTATTCCGATGGCGGGTGAACAGTGTTGCCCCCATTAACGTCTCTAACTGTCTGATCCGAAAGCTCACGGCAGAAGGTGTAAGGAAAAGATTCTCCGCTGCCTGACCAAAATGGCGCGTACGCTGCACCTCCAAAAATGTTTTTAGCAACTCGGTATCCAACGTTATCTCCGAAATTTTTTCACGTGGCGTTAAAATTTTTTTGTTTTACGACCCAAAGGTCTATTGCTATTACTTCGCAAAACCAGATTCGTTCACCCGCTTGGTGAAACACCAAGTGACTTAGGGCAAGAAAACCAACTGAGTTGAAATAAGATGGCGACTAACAGTTTTGTAGCAGAGAAGCGCTTTTTTGACGACAAAAATTATCCACGAGGGTTCAGCCGTAGTGGCGACTTCACCAAGCAGGAAGCGGCCCTACTAGAGAGTCAGGGGCGCACGTATCAAGCTTTATATGAAGGCACCCGCGCTCCCGCTACGGCAGAGGAGCAAGCTTTTGTCGATACATTCCAAACCGAGCAAACAGCCACCACTCTGGAAACCAAGATCTGGGAGAAGTACCTAAAACGCACGCAAAAGCGCCGTGTGTTTACACTGTTCGGCTCTTCCAAACAGAGCTCCGATGAAAGTGATGACGATAGTCCCAACGATGATATTGACGTTGATGACTTAGACGATGCGGTTGGGGCAAAAGATTGAATGAAAAAAGGCAACGGTTCGTTGCCTTTTTACTGTTATCAGCCTAGCCAGTTCTGCGGTTTAAGGTAGCGCTCATAAAGTAACTGCTCCGGTGAGCCTTCAGCCGGCTGCCAGTTATATTCCCAAGCCACCAACGGCGGCATCGACATCAAAATAGACTCGGTACGTCCGCCAGTTTGCAAACCAAACAGCGTGCCACGGTCATACACCAGGTTAAACTCAACATAACGACCACGACGATAGAGCTGAAATTGTCGCTGCGATTCATTAAAGGGGGTCTGCCAACGCTTTTCCACGATAGGTAGATAAGCCCGCAGAAAGCCATCACCCACCGCCTGCATAAAAGCAAAACTTTGGGCAAAGCCAGGGCTGTTCAGATCATCAAAAAACAAACCGCCGACACCACGGGTTTCACCCCGATGCTTGAGGTAAAAGTAGTCATCACACCACTGTTTGTACTTCGGATAGCACTCATCACCAAACGGTTGGCAAAGATCTGACGCTGTTTGGTGCCAGTGCAACACATCCTCTTCAAACGGGTAAAAAGGCGTTAAATCAAAACCGCCACCAAACCACCAGACCGGTGCCTCTCCCTCTTTTTCAGCAATGAAGAATCGGACATTGGCATGGGAAGTCGGCACAAAGGGGTTGTTGGGATGAATAACGAGAGAAACACCCAGCGCCTCAAAACTTCGCCCAGCCAATTCTGGACGGTGGGCAGTGGCCGAAGCAGGCATCTCATGCCCCGTGACATGGCTAAAATTGACACCCGCCTGCTCAAACACCCGGCCACCTTTCAACACCCGACTTCTACCACCGCCACCCAAGTGGTCTTTTGCAGGATCTCGCTGCCAGGCATCTTCTGCAAAGCTTGCAACGCCATCAATCGCCGCTAAACCATCACAAATGGCATCTTGTAGGGCGAGCAAATAAGCTTTTACCGCGTATTTATCTACATCTTGCACACCTGATTCCTTCTATCAGCTAGAACGTAGGATCTGTCCTGTAAGACCATTACGGATCTCGGAGGGCGCAGCATTGCCGCCAACCGCTTTATCAATAACCACAGCCACATCCAGCAACACCTCCGGTGCCAAAGCTGATGCAGTTCGAGCGGGTTCTTGGCCAGCCAGGTTGGCACTGGTAGAAACAATCGCCCCGCCAAATTCGACACATAAAGCGGTCACCACTGGATGCGCCGACACTCGTACCGCCACACTATCAAATAGCCCAGAAACCAATGCCGGACAACTTGATGATTTTGGCAAAGTCCAGGTAACAGGGCCTGGCCAACAGGCAAACACCTCCGCACGACGCTCAGGGGTAAGTGCCGTATCATCAATATATGGCAAGAGCTGGCTGTAGTCGGCGGCAATGAGGATCAAACCTTTTTCCGCTGGTCGCTGCTTTAACGCTAACAACTTTGTTAGCGCTTGTTCATTGTTAGGATCACAACCCAGGCCAAACACAGCCTCAGTTGGATAGGCGATAAGCTCACCCTGCTTTAACGCTTCGACGGCATCAACAAACATCTATTAAGGTATCATCTTAAGGCGATTAATCACTGGCGTCGTTTATAGCACAGCACACAGCAAAGAGGCCAACCGGCACAGCTAGAGAGCATTCTCGATGACTCAATTCAACTTGTTGACGGAAACGGCTATAATTCGGCTTCTTATAGCGCTCTGACAGTCAAACAGCAGGAGAGGCAATGCAAGTAGGTATTATTATGGGGTCCAAATCAGATTGGCCCACCATGAAGCACGCAGCAGATATGCTGGATCATTTTGGCATTCAATATGAAACCAAAGTGGTCTCAGCCCATCGCACGCCTCACCTACTGGCTGAGTATGCAGGATCTGCACAAGCCAGAGGATTGAAAGTGATCATCGGTGGTGCAGGCGGTGCAGCTCACCTGCCAGGAATGACAGCAGCCTTCACCAGTCTGCCCGTTCTAGGTGTGCCAGTGCAGTCGCGCATGCTAAAAGGTATCGACTCACTGCTCTCTATTGTGCAGATGCCCAAAGGGGTCGCGGTTGGCACCTTAGCCATAGGTGATGCCGGCGCAGCAAATGCAGGCCTTTTGGCAGCGCAGATCATTGGCGCATTTGATCCCGCAATCATGGCAAAAGTGGATGAGTTCCGCCAAAGCCAAACCGATACTGTTCTTAGCCAACCGGATCCTTCCCAGGAGTAAGCATGCAGGTACTGGTATTGGGTGCGGGCCAGTTGGCTCGCATGATGTCCCTCGCTGGCGCACCGTTAGGCTTGAAGGTAAAAGCGTACGATGTACGCAGCCATACAGTGGTTCACCCATTGACGCTGGAGAATTATCAGCAGGATCTGGCCGCCGGCTTGATCGACTGCGACGTGGTCACTGCGGAGTTCGAACATATTCCGCAAGATATCCTCAGTCAATGCCAAGCCAGTGGCAAATTCCTGCCTGGCGCGGAAGCGATCCGCATAGGAGGTGACCGTCGCTTGGAGAAGCAACTTCTCGATAGTGCTGATGTCCCCAATGCCAAATTTCAGGTTGTCAGCACAGAGGCAGACCTGCATCAAGCGATTGCCTCTATCGGTCTGCCACTGGTACTGAAAAGCGCCCTAGAAGGTTATGACGGCAAAGGTCAGTGGCGACTAAAAACCACAGCGGACGCCGCTCAGGTATGGGCTGAAATTTCATCTTTTCTCCAAGAAAGCAGTGCTAATCAGGCGATAGTCGCCGAAGCATGGATCCCATTTGACCGCGAAGTGTCAGTCATTGGTGCGCGCGGCAAAGATGGTTCGGTGAAGGTCTACCCTCTTACCCAAAATCATCATGAGAATGGCATCTTGAGCCTGTCTGTTGCCCTTACCGACGCAGAACAATTGCAGCAGCAAGCCACCCATGCATTTGAGAAGCTTACGAAGACACTGGATTATGTTGGTGTGCTGGCGATAGAGTTTTTTGATGTCGACGGCGAGTTGCTGGTCAACGAAATAGCACCCAGAGTGCATAATTCAGGACATTGGACCCAGCAAGGCGCTGATGTATGCCAGTTTGAAAACCATTTGCGCGCAGTCTGCGGCTTAGCCATTGGCAACACTCAATTAGTATCAGCGGCAGCCATGGTCAACGTGATCGGTACAGATAATATCCCCAACAGCATCCATCAGCTCGATGGGGTCCACCTGCACTGGTATGACAAAGATAAGCGTGCCGGACGCAAAATGGGTCACATCAATGTCTGCGCTGAAGATAAAGCTGAGTTGAAAAAGCGTTTAGCGGCACTGCTCAAGCAGCTTGATGAAGCAGACTTCCCCGGTTTGCACCAAGCGGCACAAGCGCTAGTGTAGATATCAATCGGGGCGGGTCTGCTTTTTTCCGCACCGCTTATTCGCACACTGAAGCTGGTCACCGGAGGCCAGCTTTCTTTCCAGCAACAAACCAAAACCACAAAATTCACAGTTGCCCAAATGAGGTGGATGATTCACCGCGAACTGGCACTTAGGATAAGCATTGCAAGCATAGAATGTTTTGCCATAGCGATTGGTTCGCTGAGTCAGCTCGCCAGATTGGCATTTAGGGCACTTAAAACCGGTATCATCAGAGGTTTCTAACTGAGTGTGATAGTGGCATTCAGGGTAACCGGTACAGCCGATAAAAAATCCATAACGCCCCTGTTTCAGCGCCAATGGTTTCTCGCAATCGGGACACGGCAACTCCAATTCGCGCTCAATACGATGCTCTTGCGCATGGGTAGGACGGCTGAAGTGACACTCAGGATAATTGCTACACCCCCAAAAAGGTCCGGAACCACTGCCCCGTAAAACCAAAGAAGCCCCGCATTCGGGGCACTTTTCCTGAGATTTTTCGATAGCGCGCTGCGACGCATCGAACAGCGTCGAATCAATTTTTACCATGACAGGCCTCGCTTTCTTTTAATGGAGAAAGCCTTCGTTGACCTCAAACACCAAATCTTCCATCTGAGAGTAAGCACCTTCGCGACCTGGCACGTTGAAAAGCACCATCAGGATCACCCATTTCAGGTCTTCCAGTTCGATACTTTCCATATCGAGTTCCATCACTCGATCAACGACCATTTCCCGCGTTTCCATATCCAATACCTGGATATTCTCTAAAAACATCAGGAAACCGCGACATTCAGCATCAAGCTGCTGCGCTTCTTCAGCTGTATACACCCTGGTTGAGACAGCATCGCTACGCACTAAGTAGGGATGTCTGTCACTGTCTTGCAACTCGGCAAGCCCCTCTAACCAGCCTAAAGCTTTTGAAATTTCATCACGCCTAAAGCCTGCGCGGGTCAACTCTGAGGTTAACTCCTCATGATCGACCATCACCTCTACATCACTGTGGATGTAATTTTCAAAAAGGTACATGAGGATATCAAACATAATCGGTCCTCCTCACTCGCTGGTAACCACCTGGTACGACAGCTACTTCACCTTCGATCTCTAACATGGTCAGCTGCTGCATCACCGCTTCAATACTGCGGCCGCTGCGACTGACAATCAGATCTAAAGGAGTAGCCACATCTCCTACACTATCCAACAAACTGCCACTTGGCAATTTTGATTGCAGAGGTTTTTCTATCGCTATCACATGCGATGTCATCACCTCCTCTAATATATCGACCGGAGAAGTAACTAATTTAGCTCCCAACTTAATTAATTGATGACAACCTGCCGCTTCGGGGTCTGACATTGCCCCCGGAACAGCAAAAACCTCCCGGCCTTGCTCCGCTGCTAACCTAGCAGTGATCAAGGAGCCGCTCTTTAATCCTGCAGCAATCACCAAGGTGCCCAAAGAGAGGCCACTGACAATACGATTACGTTTGGGAAAGTGTTGCTTTAAAGGCGGCGTGCCCGGCACAAATTCGCTAACCAACGCACCGCCTTGATCAACGATTTGGTGAGCCAAATCACGATGACCCGCAGGATAGATCCGATCTGGGCCGGTGGCCATCACCGCAATTGTCTTACCTTTGTTTTGTAAAGCAGTGCGATGAGCGGTGCCATCAACCCCACGCGCCAATCCACCGGTAATACACATGCCCGCCGCAGCGATCGGCGCAACTAACTTCCGCGTATTCTCCAAATGGTTGGGCAAGGCCGCGCGGCTACCCACCACAGCCAGCTGCGGTTGCGCAAGCAACGTCACATCACCACAAACGAAAAGTAACGGCGGCGGATCGGGTAACTCGTTGAGTAGCGGTGGATAAGCGGCGCACGACCGAGAGACTATATGACATAGCTCCTGCTGAGCCCACAGCAAACAGTTGTCAATTAACCGCCAATCAGGTGAACTCAATGCCGTTGTTTGCGGCTGGGTTAAGGGGAGTTGGGCAGGAGCAAGGCTAAAGACTTGCTCAATGCTGTATTTAGAAAGCAATTTGGCGGCACTACGGCCGCCAAATCTTGGAAGTTGTGACAACACCAACCAACGTTCAATATTGCAACTTGGTTGGCGCATACTCACGAGATCTCGCTATGGGTTGGTTACAATATCCAACTGCTTCACAGGCTTGTCCGTGCGCATAATCAAGCCATAACTGACCTTCTCATACACTCGAAACACTAGCAGCTCTCCGACGCGCTCATCGGGTAATTGAACCATCACCTCTTCGTCACCAAATTCAATCGCCATTTTTTCAAGCGTGTTGGCATCTTCTTCATACTGGGGACGCTCAGGCGGCTCATCGTACATCACGGCGCCAGGCTGCATGATCGCTAATACATGACCGGCTTCGATATTGTGATTTGCACCAATACTCATCGCAACCACATCAAACTTACCCACGTACTTGGAGTAGTTGGCAGTATGGATGATATGACCTTTCACTAAGCGGTTAGGCTCATGGGGTTCAAAGAACGCCGGTAACACTTCACGCTCAAGGACTGGGATCAACTTATCGCCATTACGCACTTCATACTTGCTTTCAACAATCTCAAGCTTAGTGAAGTTACCTGCCGGCATAGATTTCGCGATTGCCACCAACTTGGCTTCATAGCCCAGCAACTCTTCCGTTTCCGGATGCATCAGGGCTTCACCTGGTCGATAAATACCGAACAGCTGTCCCTGCGGCGCATCAACGCCTTTCGCATACATAGTCTGTGGATAGCTAGAGCGCGTAGTGCCGTCGTTTGTTCCCAAAACATAGGGTAGGCTCGCGATCTCTTCCTCCGACAATACCTGCTCATAAATCAGGAACGGACGGATCTCTTTAAGCGGGATCGTTGGGATCGGCGCTTTCGGTTCACTGGTACGAACCTTAGGCCCCAATTTTACAATCCGGGTTGAAGAGGGTTTGGATTTCACCAGCTTAGGTTGCTCATTAATCCAGACCAGCTGCAACTCATCACCAGGGTAGATCAGGTGAGGGTTATCAATTTGCGGATTCGCCTGCCATAGCTTAGGCCACAGCCATGGCGTTTTCAGGAACATAGAAGATATATCCCAAAGCGTATCGCCCTTCTGCACGATATAGGTTTCAGGATAGTCGGGGTTCAATTCGATTTCGGTAGCATAAGCTGCCGTTATCACTAGAGTAAGTCCCGCAACCAAGGCAAGCAGTCTTGTTCTCACGCGGAAACCTTCCTTGTTGTTATTTGTCTTCATAATAAGACCATGCTGTTTTTCCCAGCCATGACTGGCTAGAATGTCGGCATGGCAACCACTGTTCTATTAATAGTCCAAAAAAGAAGAGTCCAAATACCATGGCGGTTTTAGAAGTCCTTCATTTTCCTGACGAACGTCTTCGCACCGTAGCGTCACCGGTGCCGGAGGTCAACGACGAAGTTCGCAAAATTGTCGATGACATGTTCGAAACTATGCGCGACGAAAACGGCGTCGGCCTCGCAGCGACACAGGTTAACATCCATAAGCAGATCGTTGTAATGGATGTGTCCGAAAAAAGTGATACACCCCGCGTATTTATCAATCCGGTGATCATTGCCCGCGATGGTGTCCAATGCAATGAGGAGGGCTGCCTATCAGTACCTGGCACCTATGCATCGGTCGAGCGCGCAGAAAAAGTCACCGTAGAAGCGTTAGATCGTAACGGCGAAAAATACCAGCTAGAGGCAGAAGGCTTGCTGGCTATCTGTATTCAGCATGAGTTAGATCACCTGCAAGGGAAGCTGTTTGTTGATTATCTGTCGCCCCTAAAGCGGCAGCGAATTAAGAAAAAGCTAGAAAAAGAAGCCAAGCTAGCTGCGCGTTCAGCGTCATAAACAGAGGTCATTGTGTCACGCCCATTAAATATCGTTTTTGCCGGTACCCCTGACTTTGCCGCTCGCCACTTAGCGCGGCTTATCAGCAGTGAGCATCGAGTGGTGGCAGCCTACACTCAGCCAGACCGCCCAGCCGGACGTGGCAAAAAGCTACAAGCTAGCGCCGTCAAGCAGTTAGCGGAAAGCCACCAGATTCCGCTATTTCAACCTAGCAACTTCAAGCAAGCAGAGGATGTTGAACAGCTAAAGGCGCTTAACGCCGATATCATGGTGGTCGTGGCTTACGGTTTACTTCTGCCCAGCTCAGTACTCGACACGCCGAAATTGGGTTGCATTAACGTGCATGGTTCCTTGTTGCCGAAATGGCGCGGCGCGGCGCCGATCCAACGCGCAATCTGGGCTGGAGATCAACAAACCGGTATTACCATTATGCAGATGGATATCGGCTTGGATACGGGTGATATGCTGCATAAAGTGGTTTGCGATATCACCCCCACGACCACCAGTGCCAGCCTATATGAAACCCTCGCAGAACTAGGTCCAGACGCTTTATTGCAAACACTTGAACGGATAGCTGATGGCGACATCACTCCAGAGGCGCAAGATGATGCAAGCGCCAGTTACGCAAAAAAGCTCAACAAAGCCGAAGCCACAATCGACTGGCAACTCCCTGCCTCTGTCGTCGATCAGCGCCGTCGCGCATTTACGCCCTGGCCAGGCAGCCAGTTTCATGTGGCTGACGCCATCGTCAAAGTGCATGATATGGAAGTGATCGACAGTGCAACGAACGCCGTTGCCGGCACTATCCTCAGCGCCGATAGTGAAGGGATCATAGTGGCCACCGGGCAGGGACAGATAAAGTTAACCCAGCTGCAGTTACCGGGCAAAAAAGCCCTACCGGCTGCAGATATCCTCAATGCTCGCAAGGCTTGGTTCGAGCCAGGCACCATATTGAGTTCCGATGACAACAGCTAATCCCAATATCCGTGCACTGGCTGCACAAGTCTTATTCCAAGTCGTTGATAAAGGGCAAAGCCTGACGCAGGCGCTGCCACCGCAACAAAGTCGATTACAAGATGGCCGCGACAAAGCACTGCTACAACAGCTTTGCTACGGCGTTTTGCGGCAGCTGCCAACGCTGGAGTTTTTTCTTAATCAACTGCTGGAGAAAAAACTCACCGGCAAGCTGCGAACCGTTCATTTTCTGTTGATGGTTGGGGTTTACCAACTCATCGCCAGTCGCATTCCTGCGCACGCTGCCGTTGCCGAGACCGTCGCTGCGGCAGTCAAACTGAAGCAGCCTAGGCTAAAAGGGTTGGTCAACGCTATTCTGCGTAATTTTCAGCGTCAGCAACAAGCGCTCGAAACTGCGTTAGCCAGCAATGAGACAGCCGATGCGATAAAACACGACCATCCTGGATGGTTACTGAATAGGCTGAAACGAGCTTATCCAGACCAATGGCAACAGATCGCAAAAGCCAATAATCAAGCCGCGCCGATGTGGCTACGCCCCAATCAAGCTAAAGTGGCGCCACAGGCCTACCAGCAGCTGTTGCTTGACGCTGAGATCCCCTGTCAACCAGCGCAGCCCCATGGCGCCATCTGCCTAGATAGCGCTGTCGATGTACATAAACTTCCAGGCTTTAATGATGGCCTAGTTTCCGTGCAGGACGGCGCACCGCAGTTTGCCGCATCATTGATGGCTGGCCAAGCGGGAGAACAGATACTAGATGCCTGCGCTGCACCGGGCGGAAAAACCGCCCACATCGCTGAAATGGTGCCGGATCTCAAACAACTGGTTGCCGTAGATATTGAAGAAAGCCGTTTAAAACGAGTGCATGAAAACCTTGCCCGCCTCAGTCTAAATGCCACGGTTATTTGTGGTGATGCCGCTAACCCCGATGCATGGTGGAGTGGTGACCAATTTGACCGCATCCTACTTGACGCGCCCTGCTCTGCCACAGGCGTCATCCGCAGACACCCGGATATCAAATGGCTGCGCCGCAACGACGACATCGCCAAGTTAGCTACACTGCAAGCTGAGATCCTTAGCGCAATGTGGAAACTCCTCAAGCCCGGTGGCACGCTACTTTACGCCACCTGCTCCATCTTGCCAGAAGAGAACAGCGAACAGGTTAAACGCTTTTTGCACACCCAAGCAGACGCTGAACTGCTCAACATCAATGATCGAGACAACGTAGACACGCCCGGTTGGCAGATCCTGCCCGGCGAACAGCAGATGGATGGCTTCTATTACGCACTTCTGCGTAAGCAACTGAACTAAACAGCGAAAAAGTGCGGGATAAGGTCAAGCTTATCCTCGCATAAGCCTCTATAATCTCTGCAAAACATGACTAAATTTTACGTCAATGAAGATTATTATTCTGGGTGCAGGGCAAGTAGGGGCCACGCTGGCTGAAAATCTGGTCAGCGAGCGTAACGAGATCACTGTCGTAGATAGAGATGGCGAACGCCTGCGCGAACTCAAGGACAAGCTCGATCTGCAGGTCATTGCCGGTCATGCCCCTCACCCCGATATCATGCGCAATGCGGGCGCTGAAGATGCCGATATGTTAATTGCCGTCACGGATAGTGATGAGATTAATATGATCGCCTGTCAGGTTGCTTTCAGTCTGTTTAATACGCCAACCAAAATCGCCCGGATCCGTTCAGACCAGTACCTGCACCACAAAGCGCAGCTGTTTCACAGCCAGGATATTCCGGTCGACCACTTCATCGCCCCAGAACAGCTCGTTACTCAATATATCAATCGCTTAGTTAACTATCCCGGCGCTCTACAGGTGATGGAGTTTGCTGAGGGACGCGCCTCATTGGTGGCGGTGAAAGCCTACTATGGTGGCTTATTGGTTGGTCGTGCACTGTCAGCTTTGCGCGAGCATATGCCGAATATTGAAACCCGTGTTGCCGCGATTTTCCGCCAAGGGCGCCCGATTAGACCCCAGGGCACCACAATTATCGAAGCGGATGATGAAGTGTTCTTTATCGCCGATAGCCGCCATATCCGCGCGGTGATGTCGGAGATGCAGAAGCTTGAACGCAGTTACAAGAAGATCATGATCGCCGGTGGGGGCAATATCGGTCTGGGTCTGGCCAGAGCGCTAGAAGAGCGCCATCAAGTTAAGTTGATTGAACGCAGCCCCAATCGCGCAACTTATCTTGCCAACGAATTGAGCAAAACCACGGTATTTTGCGGTGACGCATCGGATCAAGAGCTGCTTGGCGAAGAACATATTGAACAAACCGATGTCTTCATCGCCGTCACGAATGATGATGAAGCCAACATCATGTCAGCGATGCTCGCCAAGCGGATGGGTGCAGCCAAAGTAATGGTATTGATCCAGCGCGGCGCATACGTAGACCTGGTACAAGGCGGCGAAATTGATATCGCCATCAGCCCGCAAACCGCAACCATCTCGGCACTGTTATCCCATGTGCGGAAAGCAGACATTGTTAACGTCTATTCATTGCGACACGGTGCTGCCGAAGCGATTGAAGCGATAGCTCACGGCGATAAAAACCAATCGAAAGTAGTGGGTCGTGCCGTGCGCGACATCAAACTCCCGCCGGGCACCACCATAGGCGCAGTCGTGCGAGGAGAAGAGGTGCTAATTGCCCATAAGAGCACGGTCATCGAGTCAAACGACCACGTGATTATGTTCCTGGTCGACAAGAAGTATGTCGGTGAAGTAGAGAAGCTGTTCCAACCCAGCCCGTTCTTTTTCTAGAGCCTGCAGTTAGCAAATGTCTACCATAAACTACCGGCTTATCTGTTTGCTGATAGGCCTATTTCTCTCAAAATTGACCATGCTGATGGTGATCCCATTGGGGCTATCATTCATCGATCATGACGGGCTCACCTTCCATTATGTGCAATCCGCTGGCGTAACCGCAATTTCAGCCATCGCACTGTTAGCTCTGGGACGAGGCACCCGACGCTCACTCAGCCAGTTAACTATGCGGGTACGAGATATGTTTATGCTCACTACCTTGACTTGGTTGGTGATGACCGCGTTTGCAGCACTTCCTCTGATATTTGTACCCCACACCAGTTACACCGACGCTTTCTTTGAAACCATGTCAGGCGTTACCACCACCGGCAGCACCGTGATGTCGGGGCTGGATGCCCTACCCCGCAGTATCCTAATCTGGCGCTCACTGCTGCAATGGCTCGGTGGCATCGGCTTTATTGTCATGGGTGTAGGTATTTTACCGTTTCTCAATGTTGGCGGCATGCGCCTGTTCCAAACCGAATCATCCGATTGGTCAGATAAACCCGTACCGCAAACCCGCCGCTACACGCAACAACTGCTATGGCTTTATATCGGCTTAACCCTGCTGTGTAGTCTCTGCTACTGGTTGACTGGCATGAGCCTGTTTGAAGCCGTTTGTCACGCCATGACCACGCTTTCCACCGGCGGTTTTTCTACCTCTGATTCCTCCATGGCTGAGTTTTCCAGCGCCAGCCACTGGGTAGGCAGCGTGTTTATGCTGTTGGGAGGACTGCCCTTTATTCTGTTTATCTTGATGATCCGACGTCGCAGCCTAAAGGTTTGGCGGGATGAACAGGTCAGCGGCTACCTCGCACTGATAGCCGTCACCACACTGATCTTAAGCGTCTGGATGTGGCAAGTTGAACCGGTAGATTATATTGATGCCCTGCGCCTCACGCTGTTTAACATCGTTTCAGTGATCACCACGACAGGATTTGCTTTAGGGGACTACACCCAGTGGGGCAGTTTAGCGGTGGTAATGTTCTTCTTTCTAACCTTTGTCGGTGGTTGCTCCGGCTCCACCGCGGGGGGGCTGAAAATATTCCGCTTTCAAGTCGCCTTTAAGGTGATCTACCAACATATGAAACGTCTGGTACACCCTGCCGGCATATTTCCACGTAGATACAACGACAGAGAAATATCAGATGAGATCATCACTTCGATGATCGTACTGATGCACCTGTTTTTTCTCACTTGGGTGCTACTCTCTTTGGCGCTTGCCATGCTCGGGATTGAACCACTCACCGCTCTCACCGGTGCGCTCACCGCCCTCACCAATGTGGGGCCAGGGCTAGGGGATCAGATTGGTCCATCAGGGAACTTTGCTGACCTACCAGATACGGCAAAATGGCTATTGAGTATCGCGATGTTACTGGGGCGGCTTGAGATCACCACTGCGGCAGTTCTTTTACTGCCAACCTTCTGGCGCAAGTAAGTACTAACCAACCATCTTGTTTAGTTGACCAGCAAAGCTATCCACTGCCTGCCAGTCGGTGAACTCTACATCCTGACTAGGATCGGTTGGTCCCTTGGTCATTTTCATAATCAAACGAATGATCGCTTTGTCATACCAGCGGTACTTAGAGTAAACGCAAGCACCAGCAAACACTCCCTGCACAGTAGGATGCCAAGGAGATTTAACGGCAAATTTGCGCATATAGGCGTTAGTCTCTGGAGTGTTCTTATCCGCTTTACGCGCAGTCAAATTCACTCCAAAGAAAGCCGATGGTACGCTGGCCAGCGCATGGTGATGACGTTGAATAAACTGATAAAACAGTTGGCTGAAATGACCATAACGGACCGAAGCACCAATGACGATGCCATCATAACCGGCGATAGAAAAAGTGGCAGCCAACTCAGGAATGCTCACCAGCTCCACCTCATGCCCACGGGCCAGTAGTCGCTCCGCCAAACGGTTAGTGATCTTAAACGTTTGTCCTTCACGACTGTGAAACGCCATCAAATAACGCGCCATGAATAATCCTTAAATAGCCAAATTGAATTAGTTACGCCAGAACGCCGGAGTAAAGATCACCAACAGGGTAAAGATCTCAAGACGCCCAAACAGCATGGCTATAATCAACACCCACTTGCTGCTATCAGGGATCTCACCATAATGAGATGCCACCTCGCCTAAACCTGGCCCCAGGTTATTCAGACAGGCTGCCACCGCAGAAAATGCCGTAAGATCGTCCATTCCAGTGGCGATCAAAAGCAGCATGCAGAAGATAAATACCAAGGTATAAGCAGAAAAGAAGCCCCAAATCGCTTCAATTACCCGCTCGGAGAGCGGGCGCGAGCCCAGTTTAATACTGATAATCGCTTTCGGGTGTACCAGTCGCTTTAGTTCTCGCATTCCCTGCAGGTGCAGGATCAGCACTCTAACCACCTTCATCCCTCCCCCCGTCGAACCGGCACAACCACCGATAAACGACGCAAAGATCAGCAGGATAGGCAGAAAGATCGGCCAATCATGAAAGCCCGTGGTAGCAAAACCAGCAGTGGTGCCCATGGAAACCGCTTGGAATAACGCATGATCCAAAGCCGAATTAGGATTTTCATAAACCTTGCCATGCACCAAGACAAAAAAGCACACCGCCACGATCACTAACTGGAAAAACAGAAAGCCTTTAAACTCAGGATCAGAGAGGTAGTGATAGATAGATTTGGCACGCCACGCCGTGTAATGCAGCGCAAAGTTGGCACCAGAGATAAGCAGAAAGACCACACAAATCAGGTTGATCAGACTGGAATCAAAATGCCCGATGCTGGCGTCATAGGTGGAAAAGCCACCAATAGCGATAGTGGAAAAGCTGTGGCAGATAGCGTCAAACAGGTTCATACCCGCGGCCCAATAGGCTGCAGCACAGGCTAACGTCAAAGAGACATAGATATACCAGAGATGTTTTGCGGTATCGGCGATCCGAGGCGTCATTTTAGAGTCTTTCACCGGCCCAGGCGCTTCAGCACGATAAAGCTGCATACCGCCCACGCCAAGGATAGGTAGGATGGCGACGGCCAGCACAATGATCCCCATACCACCCAGCCATTGCAGCTGCTGACGATAGAACAGCACAGCTTTAGGCAAGGTTTCAAGATTGGTCAGAATGGTCGCGCCAGTCGTCGTTAACCCAGAAAATGATTCAAAAAACGCATCGGTATGACTGATCGATGGCGTTTCCGTCAACATCAGTGGCACAGCCCCCACACTGCCTAGCACTGTCCAAAACAGCACCACAATAAGGAAGCCTTCCCGCGCTTTTAGCTCAGCACGAGAATAACGATTTGGAAACCACAGCATAAAACCAATAAACAGGTTAAACAGGAAGGCCAGGAAGAACGGTAAGCCGCCGCCATCTTTAAAAATTAAAGAGACGAGGATCGGTGGCACCATGGTGACACTGAAAAGGCTAATCAACAGCCCGACGATGCGGATAATGGCACGATATTGCATCTACGAGCGCTCAGCCTCCATTGCGTATTGTGGCGAATCAAGCATCTGTTATGGATCTGTTTTTCTTCGAATATGGCGCCAGTGTAGGGCGAAGCAGAGATTATGCAATCTACTGCTTCACAACACAGCGGATTTGTCCGCCAGAGATATTGGTCAATTGCATTTGCAGCCCAGCGCTATGACGCTCAGGCACCGACACAGTAAACAACACATCATCGGCAAAAACTGAATCCAACAACTCAGCCTCAAACTGCTGTAGCAGCTGCTCAACACGCCCCGTTAAATCGTAACTTAACCGCAGCAACAATTGCTGTTCCGGTTCAACCGCCAACCACTGCGCCTGCTGCATTGCCAACTGCGCCGTACCACCATACGCACGTACCAAGCCGCCAGTTCCCAGCTTGATACCACCGGAGTAGCGCACCACGGCGATACAGATCTGACCAACACCAGCCCCTTGCAGTACCGCTAATATGGGGCGCCCAGCGGTGCCGCTCGGCTCACCATCGTCACTGAAACCTAAACAATGACTATCATCCGGTGTCCCCGCAACAAACGCGGAACACACGTGCCTGGCTTGGGGATGCAGCGCTCGCACCGACTCAATGTAGGCCTTGGCCGCTTGTGGCGACGCCACCCTGGCTGCAAGCGCAATAAATCGACTGCGTTTAATCTCCTGCTCGGCTGAGGCTGGCGCGGTCAACACCCGATAAGTAGCCATTAACGGTTACGCCAAGCCCAGATCCCGGGTCATATTCTCGGTACGATCTTGCAACACAATCAGGTTGTCTTCGATGCGAATACCACCATAACGCTTGAACTGTTCCACCTTATCCCAGTTGACGGCTGTACTATGGGCACAATCACGCAGGCTGGCTAACAAACTATCAATAAAGTAAAGACCGGGCTCAATCGTAAACACCTGACGTGGTTCGACTTTGCGGGTCAAACGCAGAAATGGATGTTGTTTCGGTGCCGGTTGATGAGTCCCACGTTCATCAGCCATAAAGCCGCCAACATCATGAACCTGCAGACCAAGGAAGTGGCCAAGACCATGGGGGAAAAAGGTTCGCGTCACACCACTTTCAATCATCGCTTCCGGACTCATATCAACAAATTTGAACCGTTGCAGCACCTCAGCAATCAGCAAGTGCATTGCTTTGTGGAGATCGGGGTAAGCGACCCCCGGCTTGAGCTGCTCCATGATCTGATGATGACATACATCCAACGCTGCAATCAGATCAGCAAACTCATCCTGTTGGAAACTGTAGGTACGGGTAATATCAGCGGCGTAACCATGGAAGTTGGCACCGGCGTCAATCAAAAAGCTATGGTGTTGCGCGGGTTTGCTGCGCTCCAACTGCATATAATGCAAAATCGAAGCGTGCTCATTTAAGGCCACAATATTGCCATAAGGCACATCATTTTCACCATGGCCCGTGGCCTGCAGATAAGCTAACTGGATCTCAAACTCAGAGCCTCCACCATAAAAAGCTGCTTTTGCCGCTTGATGCCCGGCAACAGCGATTTTATTGGCTTCACGCAGCGCCATCAGCTCATAATCACTTTTATACGCGCGGTGGTAATGCAGGTAATTGATCACCCCTTCCGGGTTAATTTGCCCAAAGCCAAGCACCTGTGCCAGCTCCTGTTGCTCACCAATATAAGCAACTTTACTCAGATCCGATGGCAACCAGTCGGCCGCGGCATCCGCTTTCTCCAGCAGTTGGATGGCAAAGTTATCAGTCCAGAAATCCTCTGGCGCATCAGGCACCTTATGCCAAAAATCTACCGGCCGATAAAACAACAACTTTGGTTTATCGTCGCCATTGATAATCAGCCAGCAATTAGGGTTATCGATCACTGGCACCCACGCTTTAAAGTGAGGGTTAACTTTAAATGGATAATCCATGTCATCAAGAAACTGGCGCTTGAGCTGACCAGAGTGGATAACGAGATACTCCAATCCTTCTCTCGCTAATAGGTCACGAGTACGGATCTGCAAATTGGCAATATGCTGGGTAAACAGGAGGCTATGTTGTTCGCTCATGGGCTTACATTCCAAATGATGACTGTCATAGCATACACAATTTCTACCTACTATCACGCTCGCCCCACGGCAAAAATAGCCAAGCACAGCGTAAAACCTGCGTCATATTAAGAAACCCAACAGGCTGGCAAAGCAAAAATTAAACAACCGTTTAAAATAACGGTTGAAATCCAGCCAGATCGCGTCCAAACTTAGCCTTTCTGGTATGACCAGTTATTATAATACGCCTACCTTGACGGGCTAGCCCGACGGGAGAAAAGAATGATATATCAAGGCAAAACCCTCTCTGTACGCTACTTGGAAACAGGTATCGCCGAACTACTGCTAGACGCAGAAGGCTCGGTTAATAAATTCGATCAAGCCACACTAGAAGACTTCAATCTGGCACTGGATGCACTTTACGCCAGCAGTGAATTGCAAGGTGTTCTACTCCGCTCTGCCAAAGAAACCTTTATTGTTGGCGCTGACATCACCGAGTTCCTTGCTACCTTTGCCCTGCCGGAGGAGGAACTACGACGCTGGATCAACCACGCCAACCAAATATTTAATCGCTTGGAAGATCTTCCTGTTCCCACCATTAGTGCCATCCGTGGCTTTGCTCTGGGGGGCGGCTGTGAAGCGATCTTGGCCACTGACCTTAGGGTTGCGGACAACAGCGCCAAAATTGGCTTACCAGAGGTGAAGCTCGGCATCATGCCCGGCTTTGGCGGTACCGTGCGTCTGCCACGCTTAATTGGTGCTGATAACGCGATGGAGCTGATCACCACCGGGAAAGACAATCGAGCAGATAAAGCACTCAGTTTAGGCTTGGTCGATGCGGTAGTGCCTCCAGACAAACTCGATGGCGCCGCATTAAACATGCTGAAAAGCGCCATCAATGGCGATATCGATTGGCAAGCACGGCGGCAGCAGAAGTGCTCACCACTGGGGTTAAACCAAATTGAAACCGCCATGTGCTTCACCACCGCAAAAGGGATGGTGGCACAACAAGCAGGTAAACATTATCCAGCCCCGATGATGGCGGTGAAAGCGATCGAAAAGGCAGCAAGCCAAGGCCGGGATGGTGCGCTTAATGCCGAAGCAGAAGGCTTCATCAAACTAGCGAAGAGTCCGCAAGCAGAAAGCTTGATAGGAATTTTCCTCAATGACCAGTTGGTGAAAGCTAAAGCCAAGCGAGCCGGCAAAACAGCACACAAATTTCAACGTGCCGCGGTGCTCGGTGCGGGTATCATGGGCGGTGGTATCGCCTACCAGTCAGCCTCCAAAGGCACCCCTATTGTGATGAAAGATATTCGTCACGAAGCGTTAGATCTTGGGCTCAATGAAGCAGCTAATCTGCTCGGGAAGCTGGTTTCTCGTGGCCGTATGAACGCAGCAAAAATGGCTGGCGTACTCAACAATATTACCCCCTCCCTTAGCTACGACGCTCTCGCAGATGTCGATGTGGTCGTGGAAGCTGTGGTCGAAAACCCTAAAGTGAAGGCCGCGGTGCTCGCTGAAGTGGAGCAACAGGTGACAGACAACACCATCCTCACTTCGAACACTTCAACTATCTCTATCGATCTGTTGGCTGCGAGCCTAAAACAACCCAGTAAATTCTGCGGCATGCACTTTTTCAACCCAGTACACAGAATGCCACTGGTGGAAGTTATCCGCGGCAAAGAGACCAGTGACGAAACGGTTGCATCGGTGGTCGCTTGGGCTGCAAAACTTGGGAAATCCCCCATTGTGGTCAATGACTGCCCTGGCTTTTTTGTTAACCGCGTACTGTTCCCCTACTTTGGCGGCTTCGCTAAGTTGCTCAGTGATGGCGCAGATTTCACCCAGATAGACAAAGTCATGGAGAAACAGTTCGGTTGGCCGATGGGCCCCGCCTACCTGCTCGATGTCGTCGGTATCGATACCGCACATCATGCCCAGGCGGTGATGGCAGAAGGCTTCCCTGAGCGGATGGCAAAAACTCAGCGGGATGCGATCGACGTGATGTTTGAACAGCAGCGCTTTGGCCAGAAAAATGGCGTCGGCTTCTATCGCTATGAGAAAGATCGTAAAGGGAAGCTAGCCAAACAACCGGCGGCGGATACGCCCGCACTGTTGGCAGAGGTCTCAGCAAATCCGCAAACATTCAATGATGAAGAGATCATTGCCCGGGTCATGATCCCTATGTGTAATGAAGTGATCCGTTGCCTTGAGGAGGGCATTGTCGCCTCACCGGCAGAAGCGGATATGGCACTGGTTTATGGCTTAGGTTTCCCGCCGTTCCGCGGCGGTGTCTGTCGCTATCTGGATCAGATAGGGCTCGACAGCTTTATTGCGCAAGCAGATGAACTCGCCCACCTTGGTCCCTTGTACCAGGTGACAGATGGACTGCGGCAGATGTCTGCCAACGGCAAACGCTTCTTCGCAGGCTAAGGCAGAGAGGAATTACTCATGAAAAACGCTGTAATTGTTGATTGCATTCGTACCCCGATGGGCCGCTCAAAAGGGGGCGTATTTCGCAACGTACGTGCTGAAGATCTCTCTGCACACCTGATGCAGGGACTTCTGAGCCGCAATCCGAATCTTGATCCCAACGAGATTGAGGATGTTATCTGGGGTTGTGTACAACAGACCCTGGAACAGGGATTTAATATCGCCAAAAACGCCTCTCTGCTGGCCGGGCTGCCACGCAGTGCTGGGGCTGTCACCATCAACCGTTTATGTGGCTCGTCAATGCAAGCACTACATGACGCCACCCGCGCCATAATGACCAATGCCGGTGATGTATTTATCGTCGGCGGTGTTGAGCATATGGGGCATGTCCCCATGAGTCATGGCGTCGACTTTCATCCTGGTCTCAGCCGCTCGGTCGCTAAGGCCGCAGGCATGATGGGATTAACAGCTGAAATGCTGGGACGAATGCACGGCATTAGCCGAGAGCAACAAGATGCCTTTGGTGCCCGCTCCCACCAGCGTGCTCACGCTGCAACTATCGAAGGGCGCTTTGCCAATGAGATCTTAGCCACTGAAGGCCACGATGCTGATGGCACACTGATCCAAGTGAAGCATGACGAAGTGATCCGCCCGGAAACCACGGTGGAGTCTCTGGCACAACTGCGGCCGGTATTTGATCCTGTCAACGGCACAGTGACCGCAGGCACCTCTTCTGCACTGTCAGATGGCGCATCGGCGATGCTGGTGATGTCAGAAGATCGCGCCAAAGCATTAGGTTTACCCATCCGAGCACGGGTCCGTTCGATGGCAATTGCTGGCTGTGATCCTTCAATCATGGGCTATGGCCCGGTACCGGCAACGCAAAAAGCACTCAAACGTGCGGGTTTGAGCATGGCCGATATCGACTTAGTGGAACTGAATGAAGCCTTCGCGGCACAGTCATTACCATGCGCCAAAGATCTTGGTTTGCTCGATATGGTCGATGACAAGGTGAACCTAAATGGCGGCGCAATCGCCCTAGGCCACCCACTCGGCTGCTCTGGCACCCGAATTTCAACGACACTACTAAATATTATGGAAGAAAAAGACGCTCAATTAGGTCTCGCCACCATGTGCATCGGTTTAGGTCAGGGGATCGCTACGGTTTTCGAACGCGTCTAACCCTCCTTTTCTCTGCCAAAAATATAAGCGGGTTCAACCTTTATCAATCAGGGCTGGACTCGCTTCACAAAGCCATATTGTCAGGGCTAGGCAGCTATCAGCCCCTATGCTATAAACCCTATAATCACAATTCAGTTACAATTCATTAGATAAGTTTAAGGGTTGGGAATGTCGCTACCCATTTTGATCTGTGACGATTCAGCATTGGCACGCAAACAGGTCAATAAAAGCCTACCGGAAGGTTGGGACGTTGAAGTCACTTTTGCTAAACATGGTTTAGAAGCTGTAGAGCACCTACGTCAGCATCACGTTGCATTGCTCTTTCTAGACTTAACGATGCCAGAACTTGACGGCATCGGCGTACTCGAAACCATCAAGAAAGAAAAGTTAGAAGTGTTTGTCATTGTCATCTCTGCCGATATTCAGCCGGAGATGAAAAAGCGCGTCATGGACCTTGGTGCACTCGACTTCATTCATAAGCCTGTCAACCGTGTTAAGTTGACTGAGATCTTAAACAAGTTCGGACTTTTATGAGCAGCCAGACTATTACCGAAGACCAGAGGGATTGTCTTCAAGAGGTGATCAACGTCGCAATGGGACAGGCCAGTGATAAACTCGCCCGCTTCCTTGAGACTTTTGTTCATCTGGAGGTGCCAGATATCGAACTGGTATCGACCAGCGAAGTTACCGCTATGCTTGCCAGTAACTATGAACAGAATCCGGTCTCTCTTGTTAGCCAAGGCTTTTCCGGTGCAGAAGGACTGCGCGGCGAAGCTCTGCTGATTTACAGCAAAATTAATGCTGACGAAATCGCTGATCTACTTGGCTATACCGAAGATGAGGCAACTCACACAGAGCAACTGACCGATATCAGCTCCTTGCTGACTACCACCTTTCTTGAAGGGTTAGCAGAGCAGATAGAAACTCAGCTTAGTTACAGCGCCCCTCGAGTGATGATGCTGCAGGAACAGGGTATCGCTCGCCAACTTGAGGAAAAAACCTTCAATTGGGAATATGCGCTCAAAGTAAACATCAGCTATCTGGTGACGGATCACTCATTTAACTGCGACATGTTATTGCTATTCCCAGGAACAGCAGTAGAAGTACTCAAGCAGGTGCTTGATCAGATCCTCGAAGATTTTTGATTAGTGGGCGAATGACTCAGAACTTACACAACACCATACTTAACCAAGTTAATACCGGCGTTCTTGTGATCAATTCAGATATGGAAATTGATTACTGGAACCGATTTTTGCAAGTCCACAGTGGCCGAGCAAAGGAAGATATTGTTGGTAGAAATCTGTTTGATGTATTCCCTGAGCTACCCAAACCCTCATTAAGAAGAAAGCTCCAAGGGGTTTTCCTTTTAGGCACTCCCACTTTCAGTTCATGGGAGCAGCGCCGCCACCTATTTGAGCTACCCCACAGCCGCCCGATCACCACAGATAGCGAATTTATGGCGCAGAACTGTAGTTTTCTGCCATTGAAAGATGAATCAGGCCAAGTGAATCAGGTCTGCATCATTATTGAAGACGCTACGGATGTTTGTTATTTCCAAAGCCAGCTGAACGACACCATGGCCAAGCTGGAAAAGTCCAGCCGCACAGATGGTCTTACTCAGATCGCTAACCGTCGCTACTGGGAAGAACGACTCACAATCGAGTTTGCCCGCTGCCATCGCCATGGTGGTGAGCTAAGTTTAATCATGTTTGATCTCGACAAGTTCAAATCAATCAATGATATCTACGGCCATCAAGCTGGTGATTTGGTGCTAGTCAGGACGGCCGCTGAACTAACCAGTATGCTGCGAACTGCAGATCTGGCAGGACGCTACGGTGGTGAAGAGTTTGGCATCGTATTACCAGACACCGATTTAACACAGGCAATGGTGGTCGCTGAACGTATCAGAGAGAAGATAGAAACCACGGTATTTGAGTTTAATGACAAAGTATTGCCCGTCACCATCAGCTTAGGGGTGACCCAGTACGACAGTAGCCAAAAGAACCATGAGAAGATGATTGCGCAGGCTGACGCCGCACTTTATAAAGCCAAGGAGAGTGGCAGAAATATCTCTATCGCCTTTGAACTTGAATAGTCATAGGCCTCCGCTCTATCATGGCTTCGCTATCTGCCGGAGCCATGATGAATACACAACTAAGCTTTCCCCCACACGACCAACAACTAGACACACAAGGCCTACGCTGCCCTGAGCCTGTCATGTTGGTAAGAAAGAAAATCCGCGCGATGGCAGCAGGTGAACAGCTGTTAATACTTGCCGATGATCCGGCGACAACCAGGGATATACCCAGTTTCTGTCAGTTTATGGACCATCAGCTGATCAATGCACAAACCCAACAAAAACCCTATTTCTATATAATAAAGAAAGGGATAGCTGCACACTAGCAAGCAAAGTTAGTTGACCCGCTCACTTTTCGGCACCACTTTCACCGCTACGTCCTGATCTGGAATATCAGTACACCCGCCGCGACGCATAAACAGATAGTTTTGCTGACCTAGCAACACCATTTCATCGCCAAGGTATTCAGCAACAGATAACCGGCCAAGCTCATTATCTACCTGCAGGTTGCGCCCCTTAAACTGGAATTTAGTCGTCGCATTATCGTCGAACTGATCCAGATCCTGAATTTCCAGCTGCCCCGTCATACTCAACGACCAGCGATCAGGATCGGTATAATCACGAACACCACCAATAGAGTGCGACTTAGCGTAGTTACACCAAACGCCAGCCAGGGTTCGAAGTGAAAGCTTATTGACGACGCCAGAGCCGACTTTGTATTCCGCCGACTCGCGATTTTCCTGATGCTCATTACAAGGCATATCACGGTACTCATCACCGTAATCTCCCGTGCAACGATACACTTTGGCTTGAACGCAGAAGCTAACAGAAGCAACGGCTATAATGAGCGCATACCATTTAATTGCCATATCCCTGACCTAGAGCACACCGAACTCCTTGTGTGCGTGACATGTGAATGATTTATATCCATTATCACTAATATAGTTAATGCCTATAAATTGTCCAACAAAAACGCAATATAGACTTGCGTCAAACAACGCAGAGCGGCAAGGTAAGCGGATATATTTAAGTCGTACCTACAGATAAAAACAAACATGACTCAACTTAGAATTATCATTCTTTTCAGTGTACTTCAGTCACTCTTTGTCCAAGCAGAGGATACTTGGGATGTCCAGAACCCCACAGGGATCTTCGATAACGCGCTGATTGATGTGCGTGAAGGTACTTGGATGAACTTGGATATCAGCCCAGATGGTCGCTGGTTAGTCTTTGATCTACTTGGTGATCTATATAAGTTACCAATTGAAGGGGGAGACGCGATCCCTCTAACTCAGGGTATCGCTTGGGATATGCAGCCCAGATTCAGCCCTGATGGAAAGCTGTTGGCTTTTACCTCGGACAGGGACGGTGGCGACAACCTTTGGTTAATGGAGTGGCAGAGTGGCAAGCTACATCAGGTCAGCAAAGAAACATTTCGCTTAGTGAACAGCCCAGCCTGGAGTCCTGACGGCGAAACCTTGGTAGTGAGAAAACATTTCACTGCTCGCCGCTCTTTAGGCGCCGGTGAAGTCTGGCAATATCATCTACGTGGTGGTGACGGCTTGAAACTCACCAGCCGCCCGAATGATGAGAAAGATCTTGGTGAACCCGCTTTTTCCCCTGATGGCCGCTATATCTATTTTAGTCAGGACGCCACCCCAGGTAAGACTTTCCACTACTCAAAAGATTCTGTGAAAGGGATCTATACGATTAAACGCTACGATCGTGAAACGGGTGAAATCAACACCGTGATTAAGCGTCCTGGCGGGGCTATTCGCCCTACTCCCTCTCCTGATGGGAACTATCTAGCCTATGTTACTCGCGACGATTTCCAGAGCGTTTTGATGCTTTACGATATGCGCTCTGGTACTAGCCAGCCGCTATATAAGAAGCTCGATCGTGATATGCAGGAAACTTGGGCGATCCACGGTGTTTATCCAACCCTAGCTTGGCACCCTAAAGGTGACCGCCTCTATTTTTGGGCCGGCGGCAAGATCCACGAGCTCAGCGTAGCCGATGGCGCCAGCCGTGAAGTTGATTTCCACGTCAAGACAGAGCTCGCGGTTCAACGCGCCTTGCGCTTTAAACAGCGCATCTCACCAGGCAATTTCGAAGTGAAGATGATGCGTTTTACTCAGGTTTCGCCATCCGGTCACAACCTGGTGTTTGAAGCCTTAGGCAAGCTTTGGATAAAAGAGCTGCCCTACGGTAAACCGCAGCGCATTACCAAACAGGAGAACCACTTCGAACTTTATCCGCAGTGGTCCCGTGATGGCACACAGCTTATTTACACCACTTGGCATGATCAACGCCAAGGCAGTGTAAGAATACTCGATGTCGACAAGCGCACCGAGGTGGTCATCACCAACGAACCGGGAAAGTATATTGAACCGACATTCTCTCCTGACGGTAAGCAGGCGGTGTTTCGTAAGGTTGCCGGTAACAGTTTATTAGCCGATGCTTGGTCGTTAAAGCCTGGCATCTATCGGGTCGATCTGACAGACAAAAGCCAAGGGGCTCCCACCCTAGTGACAGAACAGGGACGCGAGCCACAATTTGGAGCTGACAACAGCCGAATATTTTTAACTGAAAGTGGTGAAACGCCGCAACTGGTGAGTGTCGACCTCAACGGCTATCAATATAAGGTGCACTATAGCAACAAGCGTGTCACCGAATACAAGCTCAGCCCCAACGGTAAGCAACTCGCTTTTGCAGAAGGCTTTAAGATCTACGTAACGCCATTTATTGAACGCGGTTCAGTCATTGAGCTCAGCCCTAACAGCAATAATGTACCTGTCACCCAGTTGTCACAAAAAGCCGGTGAAAGCATCAGCTGGACAGCAAACAGTTTCGTGATCTATTGGACCCTCGGCCCCGAGCTGTTCAGTCAGTCAGCGAAGAACCTGTTTGCATTGAATAGCCCCGCCGACGAACTGGACCTGCTTTCGCTGACACAAAATGGCCAGTACATAGGTTTTATGCATCGCAGCTATCGACCCAGAGGCAAAGTTGCTTTAGTCGGCGGACAAATCATTACCATGGAGAAGAATCGGGTCATTAAGGATGGCACCATCGTCATCGACGGCAAACGGATCCTCGAAGTTGGCGAACGGGATAAAGTTAAAGTCCCGGGCGATGCCATTATCATCGATCTTAATGGGCGAACCGTCATGCCGGGGCTGATTGATGCACATGCTCACGGTGCTCAAGCCAGCAATGAGATCGTTCCGCAGCAGAACTGGAAGAACTATGCCGCCCTCACCTTTGGCGTAACGACGATCCACGATCCGTCAAACGATACCACCGAGATATTCGCTGCCAGCGAGTTACAGCGTGCTGGGTACATAGTCGCACCAAGGATATTCTCCACCGGTGCCATCCTCTATGGCGCCGAGTATCCCGGATTAACAGCACAAATTGAGACCATAGACGACGCGAGGTTCCACGTGGAACGCCTCAAACGCGCCGGCGCTTTCAGCATCAAAAGCTATAACCAACCAAGACGCGATC
The DNA here is from genome assembly GCF_004336975.1 of Corallincola luteus. Lineage (NCBI taxonomy): Bacteria > Pseudomonadati > Pseudomonadota > Gammaproteobacteria > Alteromonadales > Psychromonadaceae > Corallincola > Corallincola luteus. Next base: position 180,411 of record NZ_SJXE01000006.1, on the reverse strand, counting down.
AGCGACAAAAGGTGATCCAAGCTGCCCGAGAGATGAATATGCTGGTTGTTCCGGAAGGTGGTTCACTGCTGCAACACAATCTCACCATGCTCATTGATGGACACACCACCATCGAGCACTCAATTCCTACGGCAAGGGTCTACGACGATATCAAGCAGCTTTGGTCGCAGATCCACACCGCATACACACCCACCATGGGCGTTGCGTTTGGCGGTATTGCCGGTGAAAACTATTGGTATGCCCACAACGAAATCTGGCTCCATCAAAGGTTGAGTCGATATGTTCCTGGTGACGTATTGAATCCACGCTCCATGCGTCGCCCGATTGCACCAGAGCATCACTACAACCATTTCAATGTCGCTAAAGTGGCCAATGAGCTTCGGCAGCAAGGCGTGTTAACCAATATGGGAGCCCATGGCCAACGGGAAGGATTAGCTGCACATTGGGAGATCTGGATGTACAGCCAAGGTGGGATGACACCAATGCAAGCATTGGCAACAGCCACGATTAATCCAGCCAAAACGCTCGGCCTAGATGATGAGTTGGGCTCATTAAAACCAGGGAAGCTTGCAGACCTAATCGTGATCGACGGTGACCCTCTGAAAGATATACGCCTGTCGGAAAAGGTGGTGTATACCATGGTTGGCGGTCGCCTGTTTGATGCGGAGCGTATGACTGAACTGAATGGTCCAGCCAAGAACCGCTTACCTTTCTATTTTGAAGCTTCAGCCAGCGAATAATTGCCGCTAGTTTTACAATCCATGCCCAGGCCTCCTATGAACAGATAGGAGGCGGGTTTTGGATTTTATAAGAATCAGAGGTCGTTAGTATCAGCTAAGCATTGACGCCAACCGAGCAGCGCCAATAAACAGAAACAGAGGAATATTGCTGAGGTATCAGGGATCATGGCGCGGGTAACAACGCGTATCCAATCTCCGGGTTCTTTGACATAAGAGTGGAAAGTCAGTTTGTTGCCATCGACTTTATACCAATCATTATTTTCCAGGCCCCGCAACTTAAACCAATCAGGGTAACGCGTTCCTTCAGCGCCTAATATAGCACTGGCAAGCGCCTCTAATTTACCATTACGGTCGGACATCACACCGATAATTTTGCCATCAAAATACCAATCAACTGTTAGCTTGGCCGACACTCGACCCATGGTATTTAAAAAAATCATGTGACTATCAATGTCACCACTGGCAAGCACACCTTGATCGACCGAGAGATTGTTGGCGAGTCCCACCCCTTGGCGCTCATCAAAGCCAAGCATTTCACACTCCCCCTGTTCAGAGAAGGCAGAACAGAACACAGAGTCATCATCAATCACTGCTGGCGCATCAATGATCCGGCCCCCCTCACCCACACCAATAATTGCTGCGGAAGCAGTGCCAGCAAGCAGCAACATCATTACTGTAGCAATCTGAACAAAGTGGCTAATTCTCATCATATCTATACTTACTTCAAGGTGACCTCAATAAGCATAGACTAATTTAAGACGGCGAGCGTTATGGCGTTTTTGGTGGCACAGCACACTGATGGTAGCAATGACAATCAACCAGATGATCGTTGATCATCCCCACGGCCTGCATAAACGCATAACAGATAGTACTGCCGACAAAATTAAAGCCTGCCTGCTTTAGCGCTTTCGACATCGCATCCGACTCCACAGATGTTGCTGGCACCTGCGACATCTCTGTCCAGTGATTGACGATCGGTTCACCACCAACAAATTGCCATAAAAAGTCACTGAAGCTGCCATGGTTCTGCTGGTAGGCTAAATAGGCTTTGGCATTGCGAATGATTGAATTCACTTTCAATCGATTACGAACAATACCTTTATCTTGTAGCAAGAGTTCAACCTTGGCCTCGTCATATTGCGCAATTAGCGTTGGCTCAAACTGATCGTATGCCTGCCGATACGTATCTAGCTTGCGCAAAATAGTGATCCAAGCGAGCCCAGCTTGTTGGCCATCAAGACAAAGCTTTTCAAATAGCTCTCGGTCATCATAAACGGGACGCCCCCAGACGTTATCATGGTAGTCAACATAGAGTGGGTCAGTTCCTGGCCACGGACAGCGCTGTTTCTTGTCATTCATCACGAAAGATCCCTGATATAAGGCGTTTAGAAGCCAAAATAGCCTACATTCTACGCCATGCAAACGGTATACTTGTCCAATTTTCTGCCAACTTGACCGCCAGCGTTTACGCTGCAGGACCATCATGCAAAAGTACGATGTAAAGACTTTCCAGGGCTTAATCCTGGCCTTACAGGATTACTGGGCACGCCAAGGCTGCGTTATTATCCAACCATTAGATATGGAAGTGGGCGCCGGCACCTTTCACCCAATGACCTTTTTACGTTCATTGGGCCCAGAGCCAAATAATGCGGCTTACGTTCAGCCAAGTCGCCGCCCTACCGATGGTCGCTACGGGGAAAACCCCAACCGTCTGCAACACTATTACCAGTTTCAGGTTGTACTGAAACCTTCACCACCGAACATTCAAGAGTTGTACTTAGAGATGCTCAACATGTTGGGGATCGATACGCTGGTACACGATATCCGTTTTGTCGAAGATAACTGGGAATCACCTACGTTAGGTGCCTGGGGTTTGGGTTGGGAAGTTTGGCTGAACGGCATGGAAGTGACGCAATTCACCTACTTCCAGCAGGTCGGTGGACTCGAGTGTAAGCCCGTCACCGGCGAAATCACTTTAGGTTTAGAGCGTCTCGCCATGTATATCCAAGGGGTCGATTCAGTTTACGACCTCGTTTGGGCGGATGGGCCGATGGGCAAGGTCACCTACGGTGATGTATTCCATCAAAACGAAGTAGAACAATCGACCTACAACTTTGAGCACGCCAACGTTGACGCGCTTTTTGCGCTGTTTGATGAAAGTGAGAAAGAGAGTGCTGCCATGATAGAGGCGGGCTTGCCACTACCGGCGTACGAAAAAGTGATGAAAGCTTCCCATGCATTCAACATGTTGGATGCACGTCATGCAATCTCTGTCACAGAGCGTCAACGCTATATTCTTCGAGTCCGCACGTTGGCTAAAGCCTGTGCTGAAACCTATTACAACGCGCGCGAAGCGCTGGGCTTCCCTATGTGCAATAAGCAGGAGGCGGAATGAGCACGCAAACCCTTTTAGTTGAAATCGGCACAGAAGAGCTGCCACCAAAAAGCCTGAGCAAACTGGCCAGTGCCTTCGCTGACAGTGTTCAAGCTGGTTTAGATAAAGCAGAGCTGAGTTATACAGCCGTTAACTGGCTTGCCTCCCCGCGCCGTTTAGCGGTTAAAGTTGAAGCATTGGCACCTGCCCAAGCAGATAAGGTGGTAGAGAAGCGCGGCCCAAGTCTAAAAGCTGCGTTTGATGCGGACGGCAACGCCACCAAGGCAGCCGAAGGGTGGGCGCGTGGTAACGGCATTACTGTCGCACAAGCGGAACGACTGGAAACAGACAAAGGCGCTTGGTTATTGCACAAGGCTGAAGTTAAAGGCAAAGAGGTTGATGCCCTTATCCCCGATATTGTCGTTGACGCCCTTGGCAAGTTACCAATTCCAAAACCGATGCGTTGGGGCAGCTCAGATGCCAGCTTTATTCGCCCTGTGCATACAATCACCCTGCTGTACGGTGACCAATTAATCGACGCTACCATTTTAGGTATTCAATCCAACCGCATTTTGCAGGGCCATCGCTTCCACGGCGCCGCCACCGTCACCCTCGAGCATGTAGATGACTACGAAGCGGTGTTGGAAGAACAAGGCTTTGTTATTGCCGATTTCCAACGTCGTAAAGCGATGATCAAGTCGCAGGTAGAAGCGGTCGCAGCGCAAGAAGGCGGTGTCGCAGACATAGATGACGCACTCCTCGATGAAGTGACCGGTCTGGTAGAGTGGCCTGTGACTTTAGTTGGTAGCTTTGAAGATAAATTCCTCGAAGTGCCTGCTGAAGCATTGATCTATACGATGAAGGATAATCAGAAGTACTTCCCGGTACTCACCACCGAAGGCGAACTGCTGAACCGTTTTATCTTTGTCAGCAATATAGCAAGTAAGCAACCAGAAGCGGTTATCGAAGGTAACGAGAAAGTGGTTCGTCCACGTTTGGCTGACGCCGAGTTTTTCTACAAGACCGACCTTAAAAAGTCACTGGAGAGCCGCCTCGACAGCTTGAGTACTGTGCTGTTCCAAAAACAACTGGGCACACTGAAAGAAAAGTCCGAGCGCATCGCCTCACTCAGTGGCGCAATCGCTCAGCAGATTAACGCCGACAGCAGCCTTGCCACCCGCGCGGGTTTACTATCAAAGACAGATCTGATGTCAGAGATGGTCATGGAGTTCCCTGACGTACAAGGCGTCATGGGTATGTACTATGCGCGCCACGACAAAGAAGACGAAGCGGTAGCCATTGCGCTTAACGAGCAGTATATGCCGCGCTATGCCGGTGATAGCTTACCCACAGGCGATATTGGCTGCGCTGTCGCTATTGCTGACAAGCTCGATACGCTGGTGGGTATTTTCGGTATCGGTCAATCTCCGAAAGGCGATAAAGATCCGTTTGCACTGCGTCGTGCAGCACTTGGTTTACTGCGGATCATCGTTGATAAGGCACTGCCACTCGATATTATCGAATTGGCTGAGACAGCCAAGGCGCAGTTCGGCGACAAGCTCACCAATGACAATGTCGTCAATGATGTGTTTGAGTTTGTGCTCGGCCGCTTCCGAGCCTGGTACCAAGATCAAGGCTACTCTGTCGATATCATCCAAGCCGTGCTCGCGCGAAAACCGAGTCGCCCTGCCGACTTTGATGCCCGTATCAAAGCGGTTGCTGCATTTAGAAGTTTGCCACAAGCCGCCGCACTGGCTGCAGCGAATAAGCGTGTTGGCAATATTCTCGCGAAGCAGGAAGCCCCTGTCGCAGAGACAATTGATGTAACACTGCTTATTGAAGAGCAAGAGAAAGCACTCGCCAACTCAGTTGCTCACCAACAGCAGCAATTAGCGCCACTGTTTGCCAATAATGACTATCAAACCGCATTACAACAACTGGCCAGTTTACAACCCGATGTTGATGCGTTTTTCGACAGTGTCATGGTGATGGCTGACGATTTGGCCGTTCGTGGGAACCGCTTGGCGCTGCTAAACCAGCTACGCCAAATGTTTTTGCAGGTTGCGGATATTAGCTTGCTACAGTCTTAGCAGGTTAAATATCAAACAAATGGCGGGTAGCAATCGGTGCAACCCGCCATTTTTCCTTATTTTATCGGGGTTTTAGCAGGTCCAACTGAAAAAATTTGCAGTTCATCAAACTTCCGCAGCGCTGCATTTGTTATAAAAACCCAGCTCCTAACAAGATAGGAATTCTGACCGTCAGAAAACCTACAAAGGGACGTCTAGACACAATCGGATATATCCAAAAGAAAAAGATAGGGAATGGCTATGTTTAAGAAACTTTTACTCGTTACTCTGGCAGCCGCAGCGCTGGCAACAGGTTGTACCGCTGGTGGTGGTAGTTCAGCAAGCGGCAAGCGCGACATGAGTGAATTCATGTACCTGCGCGGCGTATTCACTTGGTGGGATGCAGAGCCTGAGTTCCAATTGAAGAAAACTGATGCTGATGACGTTTACTACTCATCTGCTGAATTGGTTGCTGACGGCCAGCCTTACGACTTCAAATTCGCTGACGCGGGTTGGAGTGCTGGTAGCAACTGTGGCTTTAAAGGTAAAGAAGACGAAGTAATCGAAATCGGCAAGCGCGCCAAAGTTAACTGCTCTTCAGCTTTCGAAAACTTCAAGTTCACACCACCAGATACTGGTGTTTACAACTTCTTCATCGATTTCTCTAAAGAAGTTCCTGAAGCTTACATCGAAAAAGCTCAGTAAAATCGGGTATCATGTACCCAGCAAACGCCAGCCTTGCGGCTGGCGTTTTTGTTTCAGGAATATATAGCGGTTTAGGAATTTAATATGCATGGTAAGTGCTCTCTTAGCTTGATCTCCGGTGCATTACTACTCGCCAGCCTCAGTGGTTGCGGCAGTAATGATGTAGCAGAGGAGTCTCCCGGCCCTTTAACAACACCCATCTACTTGTACTACCCTGGTACTGACGGTTGGCGAATGGATCAAAAACTGATTCATACAGGCGATGGGGTTTATCGTGCAAAACTAAATCTAGGTAAAGGCCAATTTCAATTTCGCATCGCCGACAACAGCTTTACCTGTGGCACAAACTTTGGAGCGATTGGAGGTGAGCGCCTCAAGCTCAACCAGCCGACCGCACTTAATAGTTGTAACTCTAAGCAAAATTTCCAACTAAAAGTGTTCCGCTCTGGCGAATACGAAATCCTTTTAGATCCCAAGTCTGAGACAGTGCAAGTTTCCTTAGTTGTACCGCCGCAGGAACAAGGCGCCGAGGTGGCCGCAGCGCCCGCTCAGTGCGACACATGGGATGGCGGTGACGTTACCGTTGCGGTTGGCGATACTTTCGCTGAAGGGCAGTTGGTGAGAGATTTCTATTCCGGTGCCACTGCAACCGTAAGCGGTGGTTCTATCACCCTAACCCCCGCAAACAATAGTGAGGGCTTACTACTGCTGGAGCCTGCAGAAAAAGAGAGCTCAGACGAGTTCAGCTGGGATAATGCAACCGTTTATTTTGTGCTGACTGATCGCTTTGAGAATGGCGACCCCAGTAATGACAACAGTTACGGTCGAAAAAAAGACGGTAAGGATGAAATTGGCACCTTCCATGGCGGCGATCTCAAAGGCCTCACCAATAAACTAGACTACCTGGACGAGTTAGGCGTCAACGCCATCTGGTTATCAGCCCCTTACGAGCAGATCCACGGTTGGATTGGCGGCGGTATTCGCGGCGACTTTAAGCATTATGCCTATCACGGTTATTACGTTCTCGATTACACCAAAGTAGATGCCAACATGGGAACGGAAGATGAATTCCGAGCCTTTGTAGACGCCGCCCATGAACGGGGTATCCGTGTCGTGATGGACATCGTAATGAACCATACCGGCTATGCGACCCTAGCAGATATGCAGGAATTTAAGTTTGGCGCATTCCAAGAATTTGAGCAGCCGATTGAAGAGATCATAGGCGCAGAGCAATGGACCGATTGGGAGCCAGGCCCTGGCGAAACCTATCATAGCTTTAATAACTTGGTCGATTACGGTAACTCTGTTTGGGCTAAAAATTGGTGGGGCCGCGAGTGGATCCGCACCGATATTGCGGGTCATAAAAAGCCCGGCCGAAATGACCGCACTATGATGCTAGCTTACCTACCAGACTTTTTGACCGAGTCGAAAGAGCCAGCTCCCCTACCCCATTTCTTCGCGAATAAGCCTGATACCAAAGCTGTTGCTATAGAAGGTGCCACGGTCCGCCAGCAACTGATAGGTTGGTTGACACAATGGGTACGCGATTATGGTATTGATGGCTTCCGTGTCGATACGGCAAAGCACGTTGAGATGGAAGCATGGGCAGAGTTAAAGGTTGAAGCAACTGCTGCACTCGCTGAGTGGAAGCAGAATAACCCAGACAAGGCGTTGGACGACAAGCCATTTTGGATGACTGGCGAAGTTTGGGGCCACGGGGTGAACAAATCAAACTACTTCACCGAGGGTGGTTATGATTCGATAATCAACTTCCGTTATCAAAATGACGGTGCGCTTGTTGGAATGGAGTGTTTCAGTAAATCTGAGGAGGTTTATGAAACCTACGCGAAGAAGATTAATAGTGACGACTCCTTTAATGTGCTGACCTATCTGTCCAGTCATGACACTAAGTTGTTTTTTAATCGCAACGCCAACGACGATATCGCTAGTTACAAAGCGGTTGCTGCTCCCTTCCTGTTATTGCCAGGCGGTGTGCAGATATTCTATGGTGATGAAACTGCACGCCCATTTGGTGCAACAGGATCAGATAAGCACCAGGGCACACGTTCTGATATGAACTGGGCAGATATTGAAGAGGGTGGTGACGAACAACGTATCGACCTACTTCGTCATTGGCAAAAGATCGCTCAGTTCCGCAAGAAGCACCAAGCGGTGGCTGCAGGCCAACATGAGAAGTTAGGTGAGTCACCTTATGCCTTTAGTCGTAGCTTAGGTGACGATAAAGTGATGATCGTTTTTGCTGGTAAACCTATGTAGATTCGGTCTTTCATAAGCAAAAAAGCCGCCTGTGTGCGGCTTTTTTTACGTCTATATATCAGAAGCGTTTCGAAGCCGACAATTAAAACAACAGCTAAAAATAATTACGCAATAACCAGAGAAAAAATGGCAGCCCAAAGCACACGACTAGAATAGCGAACATAGCAATAATGCGTCTTTTTGAGCCTGCGAGATACTGCGCAGCAGCATACTCTTCTAGTGAACCGGATGCTAACAACAAGGAGATATGTTGAATATCCCGCGGTCCTTTCGGCTTTTTCTCATACATAGTTTTCATCCTGAACTCAGCACTCGACCTAACCTGTGCCAGGTACGTAAATTAGAATACGTCTATCTCCCGACAAATGCTATTCACCGCTCTGCTACTTGAAGAACTGGGTGACATAATCACAGGCACATAGAGAACACCGACTCTCGCCTTTTTGCCAAAAAAAAGCCCAGCATTTTATGCCGGGCTTTCTAATTACTGGTGACACTATCTAACTAGACATCTAGGTTGGCCACTTTCAACGCATTGGTCTCAATAAAGTCACGGCGGGGCTCAACCTGATCTCCCATCAAGGTAGAGAACAGTTGGTCTGCACCGATCGCATCTTCAATGGTGACTTGCAGCATACGCCGCACTTCAGGATCCATGGTAGTTTCCCAAAGCTGGTCCGGATTCATCTCTCCCAAACCTTTATAACGCTGAATATATTGACCACGTTTAGATTCAGACAGCAACCAACTAAGGGCCTGTTCGAAGTCCTCAACACTCTTCTTGCGTTCGCCACGAACAACATAACCGCCCTCTTCTACTAAGCCGTTAATCGACGTTGAGAGATCCGACAGCACTTTATAATCACTACTATGGAAGAAGTCGTAACCCAGTTCATAGCGATACTCGACGCCATGATGACGAACATTAAATACCGGGTAGAATAGCTGACGCTCTTCGTTGAACTTAGTTTCTACCGTATATTGTGTAGCGCCGGCATTGGTTTCGTTGAGAGTAGCAACAACTGTCAGTAACCATTCCTGTACTGTCGCCTCTTGCGCTAACTGCTCAACAGTTAAGGCTGGTACATAGATCATCTGATTCATCAGATTCTCACTGTAACGACGAGAAAGACGCTCCACCGTCGCCATACCATTTTGATAAAGGCGGACTAGCTGTTCCAATGCCACACCATTAATTGGTGGTGAATCTGGATTTACGTACAAGGAAGCATTATCGATTGCCAATGTGGTGAGGTACTCATTGAGAACTTCATCATCCTTAATATATCGCTCTTGCTTGCCCTTCTTTACTTTATACAGCGGCGGCTGCGCAATGTAGATATGACCCCGTTCGATCAGCTCTGGCATCTGACGATAGAAGAAGGTCAACAGCAGCGTACGAATATGGCTACCATCGACGTCGGCATCCGTCATGATAATAATGCTGTGATAGCGTAACTTATCAGGGTTGTACTCATCACGGCCGATGCCACAACCCATCGCAGTGATCAGTGTTGCCACCTCCTGAGATGACAACATCTTATCGAAGCGTGCTTTCTCAACATTAAGGATCTTACCTTTAAGCGGCAAGATAGCTTGGTTCTTACGATTACGCCCTTGCTTAGCCGAGCCGCCCGCAGAATCACCCTCCACAATATAGAGTTCTGACAGTGCCGGATCTTTCTCCTGACAATCTGCAAGTTTGCCCGGTAGCCCAGCCAAGTCCAACGCGCCTTTACGGCGTGTCATTTCACGAGCTTTTCTTGCCGCCTCACGAGCACGGGCAGCATCAACGATCTTCATTACAATCGTCTTGGCTTCGTTTGGTTTTTCTAACAGGTACTCTTGCAGCTTCTCGCCCATCGCCTGCTCAACGGCAGTCTTCACTTCGGAAGACACCAGCTTATCTTTGGTCTGCGAGGAGAATTTAGGATCAGGTACCTTAACAGAGATAACCGCAGTTAAACCTTCGCGGGCATCATCGCCCGTTGCAGAAGACTTCATTTTTTTAGTGAAGCCCTCTTTGTCCATAAAGGTATTCAATGTCCGAGTTAATGCAGCCCGGAAACCAGCGAGGTGAGTACCACCGTCACGCTGTGGAATATTATTGGTAAAGCAGTAGATATTTTCCTGGAAACCGTCGTTCCACTGCATCGCGACTTCTACAGACGTGCCGTCTTCACGCTCAGCATCAAAGTGGAAAACATCTTGATGAATAGGTGTTTTGTTTTGGTTCAGGTATTGAACAAAAGCTTGAATACCACCTTCGTAACAGAAGTGATCATTCTTATCGTCACGTTCATCCTGTAGCCTAATTGAAACGCCAGAGTTTAGAAATGAAAGTTCGCGTAGGCGTTTAGCTAGGATATCGTAATGGAAGTTGATACCAGTAAAGATGGTGTCACTTGGCCAAAAACGAATAGTTGTACCCGTGGCATCAGTATCTCCAAGCGTTGCTAACGGCGCCTTGGGTTCACCCAGATGGTATTCCTGCTCATGAATTTTACCATTGCGACGAATGGTCAATTCCAACTTGTCCGACAGTGCGTTTACAACCGAAACGCCAACACCGTGCAGTCCGCCAGATACCTTATATGAGTTGTCATCAAACTTACCGCCTGCGTGTAGCACGGTCATGATGACCTGAGCGGCGGATACGCCCTCCTCCTCATGGATATCAGTCGGAATACCACGACCATTATCACTAACAGAGACGGAACCATCGGTATGGATAGTGACAACAATGTCACTACAATGCCCGGCCAACGCTTCATCAATTGAGTTGTCTACTACCTCGAACACCATATGATGCAACCCAGTGCCATCATCCGTGTCGCCGATATACATGCCCGGACGCTTGCGAACAGCATCGAGCCCTTTTAATACCTTAATACTTGAGGAGTTGTAGCTATTCTCAGACATAGTGTTCTCAGTCATTATTATTAGCGGTGTGGGCGTCGTTGACGAACTGCCACGACTTAACACAACCTTGTTCCACGTGGAACACTCGGTCATCAGATGCCAGCCCTGAGGTGATTGCTTCTCTATTTATAAGAGTAATCAGTGCTTGGCAGCCCAATAGCCGAAGTTGTTCCAATACTCTTTGGCGATTAGCGCCATCGAGCTCTGACTCAATATCATCGAGTAGAAAGATCGCGCGTAAACCGCGATTCTCTCTTAGGTGTTTGGCCTGTGCTAACTTCAAACAACAGACCAACAATTTTAGTTGTCCTCTTGAACAAACAGCCTCTGCTGCCTGCCCATCAACCCGCAACGAAAAGCCTGACCGATGCGGGCCCGATTGGGTGTAACCGTACTTACAATCTCTATCGAAGTCACGTACCAATATATTGGCCAATGACTCTCTGTCGGTCCACCCAGGACGAAAGACGAATTTTACCTCAAATTGAGGAAAAAAGGCGTGTGCGAGGTCGGAAAAAAATGGCAAAAGTTCGGTTACGTACGCCTGGCGGTAAGTTGTCAACTCAAGCGCTTCCTTAACAAACGCTTGGTCCCAACTCGAAAACTCACTGCGCCTAGCCTTCGTTTTAAGTAAACGGTTACGCTGCGCCAACAACCGTTCACTGCGTCGCCAACATTCATGGAACCGTTGTTCCACGTGGAACACACCCCAATCGATAAACTTGCGCCGTTCTTTGTTGCCACCAGAGAGCAACATCAAAGACTCCGGACTCACTATTTGCACAGGCAGATGACTGGCAAGCGCAGACAAAGTTGAAACATTATCGCCATCCACCTTAGCTTGAAATACGCCCTTGCGGGCGCGACTCAATCCGAGGCGCACAACATTGCCATCAACGTCGCTATTTTCTAAATAGAGAAAGAACTGCTCGTGTTGGTTAGCAATGACTTTGGAAAGATCGGAGGTTCGAAAGGAGCGACCGGCATGGATAAGATAAACAGCTTCGAGCAAGCTCGTTTTACCTGCGCCATTTTCACCGAAGAAGAAATTAAAAGAAGGGCCTAATTCAAGGCCCACATTTTTCAAATTACGAAGATCGGAAATATTAATTCGCGTAATCGACATTAACTACAAACGCATAGGCATAACAACATACATGGCATGATCACTCGCAGCATCCTCAACCAAGGCGCTGCTATTCGCATCAGCCAACGTCATTTTTATCTGTTCGCCATTAACGACGTTTAGTACATCTAACAGATAACTGACATTGAATCCCATCTCCAACGATTGATCAGCGTACTGAACTTCTACCACCTCTTCCGCTTCCTCTTGCTCAGGATTATTCGCAGTAATCTTCAACTCTGCCGGATCAAGATTGAAACGAACCCCACGGAACTTTTCGTTAGAGAGAATAGCAGCCCTAGCTAACGCATCACGAACCACGGCGCGATCAGCAATCAAAATTTTGTCGCCGCCACGGGGTAATACTCTTTGGTAATCAGGAAACTTACCGTCGACCAACTTACAGGTGAACATAAACCCTTCAACACTGGCGCGCAGATGATTCTCACCAATCTGCAAAGTGATGATTTGTTCCTCAGTACCGATTAAGCGCTGCAGTTCGAGTACCCCTTTTCGAGGAACAATGCACTGCAAAGGCAAACCTTCGCTGATATTCACAGGCACAGTTGCTAAGGCTAAGCGGTGACCATCGGTGGCAACTGAGCGCAATACCTCGCCGTCAAGATCAAACAACATGCCGTTAAGGTAGTAACGGACATCCTGATTAGCCATGGAAAAACTGGTGCTATCGATCAGCTTCTTTAGCTCAAGCTGAGACAAACTCACTTCACAAATACTGTTCCACTCTTCAATATTCGGAAACTCGGCTGCGGGTAACGTAGCCAAATTAAATCGCGAACGACCAGAGCGGAGGACTAAACGGTCACCACTTTCAGCCAATTCGATATCAGCCCCTTCAGGTAGACTCTTACAGATATCCAAAAACTTTTTCGCTGGCACAGTCGTCGAGCCAACTTCACTGATCACTTGCGCAGGAAATCGAGCCACCAGCTCAACTTCTAAGTCAGTGCCGGTTAATGCAATGCCCTGCTCGTCCGCTTTAATTAAAATATTCGCCAACACTGGTAATGTTTGTCGACGCTCAACAGCACCGGTAACCAGCTGCAAAGGCCGAAGAAGTTGTTCGCGATTGACGGAGAGCTTCATCACTTCACCTTAATAGTTATGTTTGTAATCTAGATAATTTTACTACGAAGACAGCGTACGGATCAGGTTGGAATAATCTTCCTTTATATCGTGACTCTCTTCCCTCAGCTGCACTATCTTACGACAAGCATGCAGTACAGTGGTATGGTCGCGACCGCCAAATGCGTCACCGATCTCAGGTAAACTGTGGTTGGTCAACTCCTTCGCCAGCGCCATCGCTATCTGACGAGGACGAGCAACAGATCGACTACGACGCTTAGACAGCAGATCGGCAACTTTAATTTTGTAATACTCTGCTACTGTCTTCTGAATATTGTCTATGGTGATCAGCTTTTCCTGCAGCGCTAACAAGTCACGTAATGCTTCGCGAACAAAGTCGATGGTAATAGGGCGACCAGTAAAATTAGCGTTAGCAATCACCCTGTTCAACGCCCCTTCCAACTCGCGAACATTTGAGCGCAACCGTTTAGCAATAAAGAAAGCCACTTCGTCGGGCAAGTGGATCGCATTTTCTTGCGCTTTGCGCATCAAGATAGCGACACGGGTTTCCAACTCAGGCGGATCAATAGCGACCGTTAATCCCCAGCCAAATCTTGATTTCAGACGATCTTCTACGCCATCAATCTCTTTTGGATATCGATCACTGGTCAAGATAATCTGATGATTACCTTCCAATAGCGCGTTGAAAGTATGAAAAAACTCTTCCTGGCTACGATCTTTATGGGCAAAAAACTGAATATCATCAATAAGCAAGGCATCAACGCTACGATAGTATCGCTTAAACTCTTCTATCGCATTGTTTTGTAACGCTTTAACCATATCTTGTACGAAACGTTCTGAATGCATGTAAACGATTTTCGCGTCCGGCTTTCGCTCAACGATGCCATTACCTACTGCATGTAACAGGTGAGTTTTACCTAAGCCGGTGCCACCGTATAAAAATAACGGGTTATATGATCCACCGGGATTGTCAGCAACCTGACGCGCAGCGGCGCGTGCCAGCTGATTCGATTTACCTTCAACGAAGTTATCAAAGGTATAATTTAGATTGATGTTACTACGCTGTCCGGCAGGTTTAAGCGCTTCCGCGGGCGCAACTGCAGGTGCAGCCGCACTGACATCGGCTTGCACCGGTGCCGCCGCAGGTTTACATACCCGCTCAGCGCTTTGCGTATTCACGGCCGCTTTCGGCATAGACCCCACATCAAATACCAATTGGGGGGCACTGTCCTGAGCAAATAACTCGATGGTCTGGTTAATCCGCAGCAGATAGTTATCCCGCACCCAATCCAATACAAATCGGTTAGGTGCGAACAAAGTTAAACGGTCGGATGACTCTTGGGCTTGTAACGGCCGGATCCAGGTATTGAACTGCTGAACCGGCAAATCGTCCTTAAGCACCGACAAGCACTGTTCCCAAAGGCTGCTGGGCACGGAAAATACTCCTTATCCCGATAGCATTCGCCATCAGGGTGAAAACCAGAAATGTTATAATTAGCTAGTGACAGGGGAAGACCGACTACTTTTTATTTAGTAGCTCTTTTCGCGTCACCACTTTTTGGACCCTTATTATGGATCGAAATGGGTAGATCATCCTAGATCGATCTGATCTAATAATGCATGTGTTATAAGATCTATCTCTCTGTTTTTTATTGACAAAGAAAACTCTTTCAGATCCTGTCCACAGGTTATACATATACATTTATTATGCCATGGATCCGCCAAAGATCATTTTTGATCGCTTAAAAATATGGTTTGACTTTCACCACTACAAAGGTCTAAAATTCGCCCTCTTTTTTTGGGTGCTGGCAGCCAAAAAAGGCAACCAACACCTTTATGTAACTTAAATCGGCGGATCAGCTATGAAACGTACATTTCAACCGAGCGTTCTAAAACGTAAACGCTCTCACGGCTTCCGTGCTCGTATGGCAACCAAAAATGGTCGCGCTTTACTTGCTCGTCGTCGTGCCAAGGGTCGTGCTCGTCTGAGTGCTTAACCCGCCAGTGATGGCAAAGCACGCATTCGGTCGGGAGTTAAGACTCTTAACACCCGACCAATTTCAATTTGTATTCGCTAAGCCCGTTCGGGCAGGTTCCCCGCAACTTACTCTTCTCGCTCGTCATAACCAACTAGACCATCCGCGTCTAGGCTTAACTGTGGCAAAAAAACACGTTAAACGTGCTGTTGGCCGCAATAAGATAAAGCGCCAAATGCGAGAGTACTTCCGCCAACACCAAGCTGAACTGACCAATATCGATATTATTGTCGTAGCGAAGCGCGGTATTGGTGAATTAAGTAAGCAGGAACTCTACGAACTAATGAAGCGCTTATGCAAACTGTTAAACAAACGCTGCAAGCCGCACTAATCTTGTTGATCCGGGGCTACCAGATTATCATTAGCCCCCTGTTAGGTCCGAGGTGCCGTTTTTATCCAAGCTGCTCTGAATATGCGATTCAAGCAATCAAAGCGCATGGATTAATCAAGGGCGGTCGCTTGGCCTTACGCCGGATATCTCGCTGTCACCCTGGTAATCCAGGTGGTCACGACCCGGTGCCACCACCACCTAATAAGAAATAAGCTGAATTAGCCATGGAATCACAACGCAATTTACTGCTTATCGGGTTTCTACTGGTAAGCTTCCTACTGTATCAGCAGTGGGTATCTTACAGTCAGCCAGATACGGCACCTGTCGAAACCAGTTTAACTACGCCAAGTGCCACAGACGCACTACCTAGCGCACAAGCAACTGGTGGCGAAGAGGGTATTCCAGATATAGCCCCAGCCGCGCCACAGGCACCTGCCGCTGATGATACACTGGCACCTGTTTCGCGTTTAATCACAGTGACAACAGATAAACTCCGCATCACTATCGACACCTTGGGTGGCGATGTCGTGCACGCCGACCTGATGGAATTCCCATTAACGCTGGATTCAGACGATCCGTTCGTGTTGCTACACCAAAGCAATCAGTTCCGTTACATCGCACAAAGCGGTTTAACCGGTTTTGATACACGGGACAACCGCCCACTTTATGCCGCTGCACAGCAGAACTATACCCTCGCCGATGGCGAAGATATGTTGGCAGTGCCATTGAGCTACCAGCGCGATGACGGCGTCATGATCGCTAAAGTATTCAAGTTCAGCCGTGGCAAACACTCTATTGATGTAGATTTCCGCATCCATAACGGCACCAGCCAACCACTCAGTACCCAGGTATGGGCGCAATTGCGTCAAACGATGGCAGGTGAAGGCGGATCAATGTTGATGCCAACCTACCGCGGCGCAGCTTACTCGACAGCCGACTCACGATACGAAAAATTCAGCTTTGACGATATGAGCGAGAAAAAGCTCAATAAGCAAACCCAAGGCGGTTGGGTGGCCATGCTTCAGCACTACTTTGTTAGCGCTTGGGTGCCAGGCGCCGATGACAATAACGAGATCTATAGCAGCACCAGTAATGGTCAGGGCATCATAGGTTTCATCGCCCCCGCAACCACCATTGCAGCGGGTGCCGACCAAACCCTGAACACCACGCTGTTTGTCGGTCCTAAAGATCAGGATGCGCTGTCAGCATTATCACCAACCCTCAACCTAGTGGTTGATTACGGCTTCCTCTGGATGTTGGCGCAACCTCTGCATTGGTTGCTGGTATTGTTCCAAAGCTGGGTGGTTAACTGGGGTATCGCAATTATCCTAATCACGCTAACCGTCAAAGGCAGTATGTACCGCCTCACCAAAGCGCAGTTCAGCTCAATGGCGAAAATGCGCAAGTTGCAGCCAAAGATGGCTGCACTGAAAGAGCGTTATGGTGATGATCGCCAGAAGATGTCGCAAGCGATGATGGAGATGTATAAGAAAGAGAAGGTTAACCCCATGGGTGGTTGCCTACCTATTCTTATCCAGATGCCTATCTTTATTGCGCTCTATTGGGTACTTCTGGAAAGCTATGAGTTACGTCAGGCTCCCTTCTTCCTCTGGATCGACGATCTGTCAGTACAGGATCCATATTACGTATTGCCGTTGTTGATGGGCGCCTCCATGTGGTTGATGCAAAAGATGTCGCCAAATACCATTACGGATCCAACACAGCAGAAAGTGATGCAGTTTATGCCGGTCATATTCACTTTTATGTTCCTCTGGTTCCCTTCAGGACTGGTACTGTATTGGTTGGTATCCAACCTGATATCCATTGCCCAGCAATGGTATATCTACCGCCAAATGGACAAAGCAGACGCCAAAGCCTAACTAACAAGTTGAGCTAACAGTGAAAAGGGGCAACCAAGGTTGCCCCTTGTTGCTTTATAATGACGGTAATTATCCTAATTATTATCGCCATTATGCCTAGTCATATAGATACAATTGTCGCCCAAGCTACCCCTCCAGGCCGTGGTGGCGTTTCTATCATTCGTGTTTCCGGTCCCGACGCAGAGCGGGTCGCTGAAACCGTTTTGGGAAAAGTGCCAGCGCCTCGTGTCGCCGAGTACCTCCCCTTTAAAGATCACAAAGCACAAATATTGGATCAGGGCATAGCCTTACTGTTCAAAGCCCCGAACTCCTTTACCGGTGAAAACGTACTCGAGCTGCAAGGCCATGGTGGGCCCGTGGTTGTCGATATGCTATTGAAAGCGATCTGTCGCATTCCCGGTATACGCATCGCCAATCCAGGGGAGTTTAGCGAACGTGCTTTTCTAAATGACAAATTGGATCTGACACAGGCAGAGGCGATCGCTGACTTAATAGAAGCAAACAGTGAAGCCGCGGCCAAAAGTGCCCTGCACTCACTGCAAGGTGTATTTTCCCAGCAGGTACACGCGTTAGTAGAACAACTCACCCACCTACGGATCTACGTTGAAGCAGCTATCGACTTTCCCGATGAAGAGGTCGACTTTCTCTCTGACGGCAAGATCAGCGGCGACCTCAGCGCCATCGAGCAGCAACTCGCGGAAGTACAATCACAAGCCAAACAAGGCAGCTTGATCCGTGAAGGAATGCGCGTAGTACTGGCGGGCAAACCAAATGCCGGCAAATCAAGCTTACTCAACGCATTAGCAGGCAAAGAAGCTGCTATCGTCACAGAGATAGCAGGCACCACCCGAGACGTATTGCGAGAGCATATCCATATCGACGGGATGCCACTACACATCATCGACACAGCAGGCCTTAGAGAGAGCCCTGACAAAGTCGAACAGATAGGTATTGCACGCGCCTGGGAAGAGATAAACCAAGCAGACAGAGTCCTGTTTCTGGTTGACGCCAGCGAAACCAAAGAGACTGATCCCCATAAGATCTGGCCAGAGTTAGTCGACAAACTACCAAACGATGTACCACTCACTCTGGTACGCAATAAATTGGATGTTGCAGATATCCAAGCTAAGCCGACCGCAGAAGGTCGCTATCCAATAATCCAAATATCCGCGAAAACGGGCAGCGGTATTGATGAACTAAAAGTCCATCTAAAAGCGATCATGGGCTATCAAGGACAAGGGGGCGAAGGTCAATTTACCGCCCGACGTCGGCACACAGAGGCTCTCAAACAAGCTGAACAGCACCTGCTTCAAGGTCGAGAGCAGTTAGATATCTATTGTGCCGGTGAGCTGTTAGCGGAAGAGTTACGGCTGGCACAGCAAGCATTAGCAGAGATCACCGGTGAATTTAGTTCAGATGATCTGCTTGGAAAGATCTTTTCTTCTTTTTGTATAGGTAAATAACCAAATAAAACAATAAGTAACAGTTATAGCTTGGGGAATATGTGTGATCGTAAACGATCACTTACCCCCAACTTAATCCTGCCTTGTTCACATCAAATACCTTGGGTTACTCACAGAATTAGCCACAAGCGACAGCGAGCGGTTACAATAGCCATCACTTTACTCTGAAGCAGGTTTTTCGATGAGCAATACAGTTCAACTCTTGGTGGGCTCCATGCTAGGAGCGACCGAATATGTCGCAGACCACGCCGCAGACCTGTTGCAACAAGCAGGCTACAGCACAGAAATAGTGATCGACTTTAATCAATGGCGACCAAGAGATGATGAAAGCCAGCGTTGGCTCATCTGCACATCGACCCATGGCGCTGGCGATCTTCCAGATAATATTCAGCCACTGGCCGAATATCTGTTGATGCATCGTCCTAATCTTGCCAGTGTAAAGTATGGCGTTATCGGTTTAGGTGACTCCAGCTATGACACTTTTTGCGAAGGTAGTAAGACCCTAGATACCGTTCTGGAGGATTTAGGCGCCTATAAAGTTGCCGAACGACTAGAGATTGATGTCCAAGAAACACCGATCCCCGAAGATGCAGCCGAGGCCTGGTTGCCACAATTTATTGAAAAGATCGCTTAACAACTATGGATCTTAACTGTGTATAAGTAACCTAGTTACCCACAATACATACTGAAAAGCCCAGATTATCTCTCCCCATGTATATACGATTGTGGATAAAACAGTGTTTCATCCACGATCAATACCCGTTAGATCCCAACGATCACACAGCTTTCAAACAAGCTAACTTATTGTAATTTAAATCATTAAAATCTTAATCCACAGGGATCTCCGTACTAATTAAAAGATCAGTAAAGATCGATCTAAAGATCTTTTTGATCTTATTTAAGCAAGTAAGATCCTTTGTTCACTTCACGCCAGCCCTGCCATCAAGTAGAATATGCGACCCTTAAAGATCCTAAGGATCGCGATCCTTGAGATCCTAATGCGTGAGGCAGAGATATGTTGTTCGATGAAAAGTTTGATGTGATCGTTGTTGGTGGTGGCCATGCTGGCACTGAAGCAGCAATGGCATCAGCGCGAACAGGTGCGAACACACTTTTACTCACCCACAACATAGATACTTTAGGACAGATGTCCTGTAATCCCGCTATTGGTGGCATAGGTAAAGGCCATTTAGTGAAAGAGATTGATGCTCTGGGTGGTCTGATGGCCACAGCCATCGATCATGGCGGGATCCAATTCAGGACGCTCAATGCCAGTAAAGGGCCAGCGGTAAGAGCGACACGAGCACAGGCTGATCGTCAGTTGTATCGTTCCTTCGTGCGTCACGCATTAGAAAACCAGCCCAATTTGAAAATTTTCCAGCAGTCCTGCGATGATCTTTTAGTTGAGAACGATCGGGTTACCGGTGTGGTAACTAAAATGGGGCTGACGTTCAAAGCTGAGGCGGTGGTGCTGACGGTAGGTACCTTTCTTGGTGGTCAGATCCATATCGGCATGGAGAACTACAGTGGTGGACGCGCAGGTGATCCACCATCGATCGCATTAGCACAACGAATGCGTGAATTGCCGTTTCGGGTTGGTCGTTTAAAAACCGGCACCCCACCCCGTATTGACGCTCGTAGCATTGATTTTTCTGTGATGGAGCCACAACCCGGTGATGCGCCAACACCGACCTTTTCTTTCATGGGAAAAGCATCGCAGCATCCCCAGCAGATCGCCTGTTATATCACCCATACCAATACGCAAACCCATGAAATCATTAAAGGCGGGTTAGATCGATCACCCATGTATGCCGGAGTGATCGAGGGTGTGGGGCCAAGATATTGTCCATCAATTGAAGACAAGGTGATGCGCTTTGCGGATAAACAATCCCATCAGATATTCGTTGAGCCTGAAGGGCTAACTACCCATGAGGTTTATCCGAACGGTATCTCGACCAGTTTGCCATTTGATGTCCAGTTAAACTTAGTGCACTCGATTGTTGGCTTTGAAAACGCCCATATCACTCGACCTGGTTACGCCATCGAATATGACTTCTTTGATCCTCGGGATCTTAAAGCCACGCTGGAAACCAAGTTTATCCAAGGGCTATTTTTTGCTGGCCAAATCAACGGTACAACCGGTTATGAAGAAGCGGGCGCACAGGGATTAATTGCTGGTGTTAACGCTTCGCGCTTGGCTAATGAACTTGAGCAGTGGACGCCGCGTCGAGATCAGGCATATATGGGCGTATTGGTTGATGATCTTGCCACTTTGGGAACGCAAGAGCCTTATCGCATGTTTACCAGCCGTGCGGAATATCGTTTGTTGTTGCGCGAAGATAACGCTGATCTGCGTTTAACGCCGATCGGGCGAGAACTAGGCTTAGTGGATGATCTCCGTTGGCAGACGTTTAATGAAAAACTCGAAGCCATTGAGCAAGAAAAACAGCGCCTAAAAGAGACTTGGGTACAGGCTAATTCCGTTGCAGCTAGCCAGCTCAATCCAAAGCTGAAAACACCATTGGCGCGGGAAACTAACTTGGAAAGCTTGCTACGCCGACCAGAAGTGACTTATCAGATGCTTTCAGATCTCGAAGGTATCGGGGCTGGATTGGAGCATCAACAAGCGGCAGAACAAGTAGAGATCCAAACGAAGTACGCTGGTTATATTGAGCGGCAGAAAGATGAAATAGCCAAACTGCAACGTAATGAAAATACTCTGCTACCGTTAGATATTGATTACGCCAATGTCCCCGGGCTTTCTAACGAAGTGATCGCCAAATTGAACAACAGTAAGCCGGAAACGATCGGTAAAGCCTCCCGTATATCTGGGATCACACCGGCTGCTATCTCGATCTTACTGGTGCATTTGAAGAAGCTTGGTTTATTGAAAAAGAGTGCTTGATGGAACAGTTTAAAACCCAACTGATAACCCAAGCGAACAGCTTAGGTTTGTCGCTGACGGATGAGCAGAGTGACAAACTGTTAGGTTTTTTGGCGCTACTGAACAAGTGGAACAAAGCGTATAACCTCACCTCTGTGCGTGATCCGCAAGAGATGTTAGTACGTCATATTCTAGACAGTTTGGTAGTCTTACCCCATATGGACGGACTCAAGCGGGTCATCGATGTGGGGACGGGTCCGGGGTTACCTGGGATCCCATTGGCAATTATGATGCCCGAGACTCAATTTTTTCTGCTTGATAGTCTGGGTAAGCGTATTCGCTTTCAGAAGCAGGTTTGTCATGAGTTAGGACTCACTAATGTCACTTCTATACAAAGTAGAGTTGAAAAATTCCAGCCGGATCACCCATTTGATGCTGTGATCAGTCGCGCCTTTGCGTCGATAGGTGATATGCTCAGTTGGTGTAGCCATTTGGGCTGTTATTTTCTAGCCATGAAAGGCACTTATCCTGAACAGGAACTTGCACAACTGCCTGCCGACTTTACAGTCAAAGCAGTACATCCGTTACAAGTACCTGAGCTGGATGAAGCTCGTCACTTGGTAGAGATCATACGCAACCAATAACTCGATTGGGGTCTGTCGTGGGTAAAGTCATTTCAGTAGCAAACCAGAAAGGTGGTGTCGGTAAGACAACCACAGCTGTCAACCTGGCCGCGTCGCTGGCCGCCACCAAACGCAAAGTGCTGTTGATCGATCTCGATCCACAGGGTAATGCGACCATGGGGAGCGGTGTCGACAAATATGAAGTGCCGAAAAGCGCTTACGAGCTATTGATTGATGAAGAACCGTTTAATGACGTGGTGGTCACGGAAACAACCGGTGGTTATGACCTGATCGCTGCTAATGCCGATGTCACGGCGGCCGAAATTAAGTTGATGGAAGTTTTCTCGCGGGAAACGCGCCTGCGTAATGCATTGCATCCAGTGCGAGATAGTTACGATTTCATTTTTATCGATTGCCCACCCTCGTTGAACTTATTGACGGTCAACGCGATGGCGGCATCTGACTCTGTACTGGTACCAATGCAGTGTGAGTACTTTGCTCTGGAAGGATTGACCGCCTTGGTTGATACCGTGAGTAAAATATCAGCGGCAGTGAATCCTGGGCTACATGTCGAAGGTATACTTCGTACCATGTACGATCCTAGAAATCGCCTCTCCTGTGATGTATCAGAGCAGCTGAAACAGCACTTTGGTGACAAAGTTTACCGTACTGTTATTCCTCGAAATATCCGCTTAGCTGAAGCGCCTAGTTTTGGTACACCAAGTATGTACTACGATAAAAACTCGACTGGCGCTAAATCATACTTAGCACTTGCAGGTGAGATCCTGCGTCGTGCCGAGCTCAGTGGTGCTAATTCAGAATCAGCCTAACGTCTTAAGGAAATAGTTCAACTCATGTCGACACCTAAACGTAGAGGCTTGGGCCGCGGATTAGATGCCCTGCTAAGTACCAGCCAGGCAGCTCGAGATAGAGTGGATGCTCAGGCTGATGGCGAAGCGCAGTCTGCAGCGGCCATTCCGAAGGGAGAGATGCAAAAACTCCCGATTGAACAACTCACGCCTGGCAAATATCAACCTCGTAAAGATATGTCACCGGAAGCGCTGGAAGAGTTGGCGCATTCTATTGAAGCACAGGGCATTATCCAGCCGATTGTGGTGCGCAAAGTTGCCAGTGGTAAATATGAGATTATTGCCGGTGAACGGCGTTGGCGTGCTTCTCAATTAGCCGGGTTAGATATCGTTCCCTGCATGGTTAAAGATGTGCCCGATGAAGCCGCTGTGGCTATTGCGTTGATTGAAAATATTCAGCGTGAAGATCTTAATGCGATGGAAGAAGCTATCGCATTAAAACGCTTAATGACTGAATTTCAGCTTACTCATCAGGAAACCGCCGATGCCGTAGGTAAATCTCGCACTACTGTGACCAATTTATTACGCTTAAATAACCTGAATGATGACGTTAAGGTTATGCTAGAGCGTGGCGATATTGAGATGGGGCATGCCCGTGCTCTGTTGACGCTTGAAGGTGAGCAACAATCTGAAGCTGCTCGCATCGTGGTGGGTAAAGGCATGACCGTTAGGGAAGCTGAGCGCTTGGTGCGGAAGATTATGGATCCGCCTGAAGCGAAGCCAGAACCTACCATTGATCCAAATATCACCCAGTTACAAACTGATTTGGCAGAGCGTTTAGGAGCCAATGTAATGATCAATCATACTTCTAAAGGCAAAGGTAAGTTGGTTATTAGTTATACTAATCTGGATGAGCTTGATGGGATTCTTGAGCACATTAAGTAATGGCCTAGCACGGATATACAATGTCCATTTGCGCTCGGTCAATAAATGCCTTTATACTCCGCTAGCAAATTGGCTTGCCAATAATAAATTAAAGAAAAAAGCCTTGTGATCCCATTAATTTCGCAAACTAGGCGTGTAGCGATAAAACAGGTGCAGATTCTGCTGTTTTTGTCTGCTGCTACCGGTTTATCATGGACTATAGTTGCAGACTATATTGATGGTATCGCCGCATTTTGTGGTGGTCTTTCCGTGTCGGTAGGACAGTTAGTTTTTATCTGGTCGGCACTAAGATTTAATGGAGCCAGACAGGCTGGACTGATAAAGTCAGGTTTCAAGCAGGGGTTACATTTAAAATGGAGCGCGACACTTATCTTTGCTGCTTTAGCGTTAGCGAAGTTCAAGTTACCTCCGCTGCCCTTTTTAACAACTTTTTGTGTAATGGTATTGGTCAGTGCATCGATACCGGTTATGTTTTCAAAAAAATAAAATCAGGATGAGCTATGGCTGCCTCAGGTGAACCTTTAACTTCGACCGAGTACATCCAGCACCACCTCACCAACCTTCAGGTTTGCTCGACCGAGCATGGCCTGCAGTGGGGACACCACTGCAGTGAGGCTGGTTTCTGGGTGTTGAATGCAGACTCACTTTTTTGGTCGATCTCTCTCGGTGTATTCTTTCTATGGTTATTCCGCCGAGTGGGTAAAAAAGCTACAACCGGGGTGCCCGGTAAACTTCAATGTTTTGTTGAGATGCTTGTCGAGTTTGTTGATGGCAGTGTTCGCGATACCTTTCATGGAAAAAATAAGTTAATTGCGCCATTGGCTTTAACTATTTTTGTTTGGGTATTTTTGATGAACCTGATGGATCTTATCCCGGTTGATTTGATTCCCTATGCGGCTCAAGTAAGCGGCGTTCCGTATCAAAAAATAGTATCGACTACAGACCTTAATTTAACATTTGCCCTAGCTCTTGGCGTTTTTGCTTTGATGCTGTTCTATAGCGTTAAAGTGAAAGGTCCTATCGGTTTCCTGAAAGAACTAACCTTACACCCTTTTAATAGCAGCAATGTATTCATTCAGGCGCTATTTGTACCGGTTAACTTCCTTCTTGAAAGTATCACCCTACTGGCTAAGCCAGTATCACTCGGCTTGCGTCTGTTTGGTAACATGTATGCAGGCGAGTTGATTTTTATTTTGATAGCCATTTTATACAGCGCCGGCGCCGTTCTCGGTACGCTTGGTGGTGTGTTGCAAATCGGGTGGGCTATCTTCCACATATTGGTCATCACGCTGCAAGCGTTCATATTCATGGTGTTAACCATTGTGTATCTGAGCATGGCACACGAAGATCATTAACTCGTAACTAACTATTTGTTCGTTAAAACCATCAAAGCTAATAACTGGAGATTAAGATGGACGTACTTGGCTTGAAATACATCGCTGTTGCTCTGATGATGGGCCTTGCAGCCCTGGGTACCGGTATCGGTTTCTCTATTCTAGGCGGCAAGTTCCTAGAAAGCTCTGCCCGTCAGCCTGAGCTGGCGCCACAACTGCAAGTAAAGATGTTCATCGTTGCAGGTTTGCTTGATGCGATTCCAATGATCGCAGTTGGTATCGGCTTGTACCTATTGTTCGCTGCATAAGCTAACTATTTCATTAATGCGAACAGCAGTGAATAAGGAGGATGTGTTGTGAGTATCAACGCTACCTTGTTTGGACAAATGATCGCTTTTGCGGTGTTCGTGTGGTTCTGCATGAAATATGTGTGGCCACCGCTGATAAGTGCGATCGAAGAACGTCAGAAGAAAATTGCTGACGGCCTTGCTGACGCTGAACGTGCTTCAAAAAGCTTAGAATTGGCGCAAAATAATGCCGCGGATAAGTTAAAAGAAGCTAAGCAGCAAGCCACTGAAATTTTAGAGCAAGCTAACCGTCGCAAAAATCAGATTGTTGAAGAAGCACAAACTGAAGCGCGCGGTGAACGGGAAAAAATCCTCGTTCAAGGGCGAGCTGAAATTGAAGCTGAACGAAATCGAGCACAGGAAGAACTGCGTAAGCAGGTCGCGGTACTGGCTGTTGCTGGTGCTGAGCGAATTCTGGCTCGTTCTATCGATAAGGCTGCTAATGCCGATATCTTAGATCAGTTGGCTAAAGAGCTGTAATAAGGGAGTGGCGACATGTCTGATTTGACTACGATTGCGCGCCCTTATGCTAAGGCAGCTTTTGACTTTGCTATTGAGAACAATACGCTGTCGGATTGGAACGAAATGTTAGCGTTTGCCGCTGCTGTTTCATCTGAGCCGCAGGTTTCAACATTACTGGCTGCTGCCGGTAATGCTGAAAAAGCAGCGGAGGTGTTTAACACTCTGTGCGACGAGCAACTCAACGAGCATGGTCGTAACTTGATCAAGGTAATGGCCGAAAACAAACGTCTTCAAGCACTACCAGAAGTGTTCCGCTTGTATCAGATTTTGAAAGCGGAGCATGAACTAGAGATTGACGTATACTGCACCTCAAACACCGATCTAGATGCTGCTCAAAAGCAAGCAATTAGTCAGGCAATGGCAGTACGTTTGTCACGTAAAGTTAAGTTGATTTGTAATGTAGACAGCACACTGCTTGGCGGTGTTGTGATCAAAGCTGGCGATTTGGTGATTGATAACACTATTCGCGGCAAGCTGGATCGCATGGCTGATTCATTACTGTCATAAACGGGAAAGCAGAGCATGCAACTGAATTCCAATGAGATCAGTGAGCTGATCAAAAAACGGATTGAGAAATTCGATGTTGCCAGTGAAGCCCGCAACGAAGGTACGATCGTATCTGTTAGCGATGGCATCATCAGCATCAACGGCCTAGCCGATGTGATGCTTGGCGAAATGATTGAATTGCCAGGCAATCGCTTTGCTATGGCATTGAACCTTGAGCGCGATTCTGTTGGCGCGGTTGTTTTGGGTTCTTATGAAGGTTTGGCTGAAGGTCAGATCGTTAAGGGAACAGGCAATATTCTTTCGGTTCCTGTCGGCCGAGGGTTGTTAGGCCGCGTTTTGAATGCCTTGGGTGAACCTATTGATGGTAAAGGCCCTGTTGAGCATGACGGTTACTCACCCATTGAGGTGATTGCACCGGGGGTTATTGAGCGTCAATCAGTTGATCAGCCTGTAGAAACAGGTTATTCAGCGATCGATTCGATGATTCCAATTGGTCGTGGCCAGCGTGAATTGATTATTGGCGACCGTCAAACCGGTAAAACTGCCATAGCAATTGATGCCATCATCAACCAAAAGCGTTCAGGTATTAAGTGTGTTTACGTTGCAATTGGCCAGAAAAACTCGACCATTGCAAATGTCGTACGTAAGCTCGAAGAGAACGGCGCTATGGAGTACACCACGGTGGTTGCGGCATCGGCTTCTGAAGCTGCTGCATTGCAATACTTGTCAGCCTACTCAGGTTGTACCATGGGTGAGTATTTCCGTGACCGTGGCGAAGATGCACTGATTATCTATGATGACTTGTCAAAACAAGCCGTTGCTTATCGTCAGATCTCTTTGCTGCTAAAACGCCCTCCGGGTCGTGAAGCCTACCCTGGTGATGTTTTCTATCTTCATAGTCGTTTGCTTGAGCGTGCAGCTCGTGTGAATGCTGACTACGTTGAGAAGTTCACTAATGGTGAAGTGAAAGGCCAGACAGGCTCATTGACTGCACTGCCAATTATTGAAACGCAAGGCGGCGACGTTTCAGCGTTCGTTCCAACCAACGTGATCTCTATTACCGATGGTCAGATCTTCCTTGAAACCGATTTGTTTAACTCAGGTATTCGTCCTGCGGTTAACCCAGGTATCTCGGTATCTCGTGTCGGTGGTTCTGCGCAGACCAAAGTGATTAAGAAACTAGGTGGTTCCGTTCGTACGGCTCTGGCACAGTTTCGCGAAGTTCAGGCATTTGCTCAATTTGCATCGGATCTAGATGATGCGACATTGCAGCAGCTTGAGCACGGTCAGCGAGTGACAGAGTTAATGAAACAGAAACAATATGCGCCTTACTCTACTGCGCTGATGGCTGTTTCGTTGTATGCCGCTGAGAATGGTTATCTCAAGGATATATCACTCGACAAAATCGGCGACTTTGAAGCGGCGTTGCACTCTTACGCGACTAGCGAGCACAGCAAGTTGATAGACACCATCAACGAAACCGGCGCATACAGCGATGATGTTGCCAGTGGTTTGAAGACGGTTCTTGATGGCTTCGTGGCTGGTCAAAGCTGGTAATACAGGTTTTTCTGTATTTCACTTTATACGAGGAGTGAGAGATGGCCGGTGCTAAAGAGATTCGAGGTAAAATTGCGAGTGTAAAAAGCACTCAGAAGATCACGAGTGCGATGGAAAAGGTAGCTGCTTCGAAGATGCGTAAGACGCAAGCTCGAATGGAAGCTTCCCGCCCTTATGCTGAAAGCATGCGCAACGTGATTGGGCATATTGCCCTTGGCAGCTTGGAGTATCGCCATTCTTATATGAATGAGCGGGAGACCAAGCGAGTTGGCTATTTGATCATTTCCACTGATCGTGGTTTGTGTGGTGGTTTGAACTTTAATTTGTTCAAAGAAGTTTCACAAAACATGAAAGAGTGGCAAGACAAAAATGTTGAAGTGGATCTGGCCTTAGTGGGCAGCAAAGCGGCAGCGTTCTTTGGTCGCCATGGTTGTAAGGTACTCGCTCAGACTTCGGGGCTGGGGGATGAACCAACGGTAAAAGAGCTGATTGGTACAGTCCGTGTCATGCTTGATGCCTACAACGAAGGCAAGATCGATCGTCTGTACTTGGTGTACAACCATTACATGAACACCATGTCGCAGAAGCCCAACATTAGTCAATTGCTGCCTTTGCCTAAATCGGATGATGAAGAGCTGATGAAGCACAAGTGGGACTATATCTATGAACCAGATGCCAAAGTTCTGCTCGACAGACTTTTGGTTCGTTACATAGAGTCTCAAGTGTATCAAGGTGCGATTGAAAACCTCGCCTGCGAACAAGCAGCTCGAATGGTTGCGATGAAAGCCGCAACCGATAATGCGGGTAGTCTGATTGACGATCTACAATTGGTGTATAACAAAGCCCGTCAGGCGGCGATTACCCAAGAGTTGAGTGAGATCGTCGGCGGTGCAGCTGCTGTTTAGGTAGAGAAACGCAAGATTTAGAGGACAGATAATGAGCATAGGAAATATCGTCCGGGTGATCGGCGCCGTGGTAGATGCGGAATTTGCACAGGATGCAGTACCGCAGGTATACGACGCACTGGTTGTCACCGAGGAAGGTCAGAACAAAGACCTAGTGCTGGAAGTTCAGCAGCAGCTAGGCGGCGGTATCGTGCGTACCATCGCCATGGGTGCCTCAGAAGGTTTGAAACGCGGCCTTAAAGTTGAGAATACCAATGAGCCGATTAAGGTTCCTGTGGGAACTCAAACGCTTGGCCGCATTATGAACGTATTGGGCCAGCCTATTGATGAAGCAGGCCCCATCGGCGAAGAAGAGCGGTACGCGATTCACCGCCCTGCGCCAAGTTATGAAGAACAGTCAAGCTCTAATGACCTATTAGAAACAGGCATCAAGGTAATCGACTTGATTGCACCGTTTGCTAAGGGCGGTAAAGTTGGGTTGTTCGGTGGTGCTGGTGTTGGTAAGACCGTAAATATGATGGAGCTGATCAATAACATCGCAAAAGCACACAGTGGTTTATCTGTGTTTGCGGGTGTTGGTGAGCGAACTCGTGAAGGTAACGATTTTTATCACGAAATGAACGATTCCAACGTACTTGATAAAGTTGCGATGGTTTACGGTCAGATGAATGAGCCTCCTGGAAACCGTTTGCGCGTTGCGCTAACAGGTTTGACTATGGCTGAAAAATTCCGTGATCAAGGTAAAGATGTACTGCTGTTTATCGATAATATTTATCGTTACACATTGGCCGGTACAGAAGTATCAGCGTTGCTGGGTCGGATGCCTTCTGCGGTAGGTTATCAACCGACTTTGGCTGAAGAGATGGGTGTGTTGCAGGAACGTATTACATCAACCAAAACAGGATCGATTACCTCGGTTCAGGCGGTTTATGTACCTGCGGATGATTTGACCGATCCCTCTCCTGCAACCACGTTTGCGCACTTGGATGCGACTATCGTATTGAGTCGTGATATTGCTGCCCAGGGTATCTACCCGGCCATTGATCCATTGGACTCTTCATCACGTCAGTTAGATCCGTTGATTGTTGGCCAAGAGCACTACGAAGTTGCTCGTGGCGTGCAGACGACTTTGCAGCGTTATAAAGAGCTCAAGGATATCATCGCGATTTTGGGTATGGACGAGTTGTCAGAAGATGACAAAATGACCGTTTCCCGCGCGCGTAAAATCCAGCGCTTCTTATCGCAGCCGTTCCACGTTGCTGAAGTGTTCAACGGTGTACCAGGTAAACTGTGTTCACTGAAAGACACCATTCGCTCATTTAAAGCGATTCTTGCGGGTGAGTATGATCACTTACCTGAGCAAGCGTTTTATATGGTCGGTACCATAGAAGAAGCTGTTGAGAAAGCGGCTGATCTGTAATCATCCTCGTATAACAGAGTTAGGAGGATTTTATGGCTATGACGACACAGTTAGACGTTGTAAGTGCTGAAGCTGAAATTTTTAGCGGCCGCGTTGAGTTCTTGCAAGTCACTGGTTGGGAAGGTGAGTTAGGGATCCTTCCTGGTCATGCTCCACTATTAACCCGGTTAAAGCCGGGTATGGTGAAGCTGCGCAAGCAACACGGTGAGGAAGAGGTGTTTTACCTCTCTGGCGGCGTTTTAGAAGTGCAGCCAGGAACGGTAACCGTATTGGCTGATACGGTTATTCGCGCCGACGAAATTGATGAAGTTTCCGCTAACGAAGCGAAGCGCCGCGCAGAGGAGCATATTGCTAATCCGGGTGCAGACTTCGACTATGCGCAAGCAGCAAGAGAATTGGCGAAGTCGATTGCTCAACTTAAAGTGGCTCAATACAGCCGCAATAAGATAGGCTAGAGTTCTTAGTTGATTCAATAAAGCGACCCATTTGGGTCGCTTTTTTTATGTCTGTTAGAGAGCAACTAGACGTTTTAAGTAAAACAAATTCTCCGGTAGAGCTATTTGTGGACGGTTAGCGTGTACAACCATCTCGGTTAATACTGGGATACGAACTGGAAAAGGCGACCTTAGGGTCGCCTTTTTTGTATACTTAATTCAATTTATTACTGAACTCGTCACTCTATGAGGACCTTATGTCACTGACTGTCGTCATTCTCGCCGCTGGTAAAGGAACGCGGATGCGTTCCAAACTTCCTAAAGTGCTGCACCCGGTTGCTCACAAGCCGATGGTTCAGCATGTGATTGATGCCGCTGCAGGTGTCGGTGCCGAAAAAACCTGTTTGGTCTACGGACACGGTGCTGAACAGATCACGACAGCGCTGAAGGACCCTGATTTGGTATGGGTTGAGCAAGCTGAACAACTAGGTACCGGCCATGCGGTTGCGCAGGCTATCCCTCACCTTGCTGACAAAGATAAAGTATTGGTGCTCTACGGTGATGTACCGCTGATCTTGAGTTCAACATTGCAGCAACTGTTATCTGTACAACCTGACGGTGGTATCGGTTTATTGACAGTTAATCTGGATGACCCTAGCGGTTATGGTCGTATCCTGCGAGATAACGACGGCGGCGATGTCTGTGGCATCGTTGAACAGAAAGATGCTAGCCCTGAACAGCTCGCCGTACGGGAAGTGAATACAGGCATTCTGGTGGCCAATGGTGAGGATCTTACCCGCTGGTTGAACAATCTGTCGAATGACAATGCTCAGGGGGAATACTACCTCACTGATATAATTGCCATGGCCTATGGCGAAGGTCGTAAGATTGCAACGGCGAACCCAGCTACTGCTATCGAAGTGGAAGGGGCAAATAACCGCCTGCAACTCGCCACTTTGGAGCGGGCGTATCAACAGCGAGCGGCAGAGCGGTTGATGACAGAGGGGGTGACACTGCGCGATCCGGCCCGCTTTGATCTACGTGGTGAACTGACTGCTGGTGAAGATTGCGTTATTGATATCAACGTCATTATTGAAGGCAAGGTCAGTCTTGGTAAAGGTGTGCAGATCGGTGCTAACTGCAGCTTGATTGATTGCGAAATTGGTGATCATAGTGTTGTGAAAGCTAACTCTATTGTTGAGTCGTCTTCGGTGGGAGAAGCTTGTTCCATTGGACCTTTTGGTCGCTTGCGTCCAGGTTGTGAAATGGCTAATGACAGCCATATCGGTAATTTTGTCGAGATGAAAAAAGTGCGATTAGGTGAAGGTTCAAAGGCCAACCACCTAACTTATCTTGGCGACAGTGAGATTGGCAGCGGCGTGAATATAGGTGCGGGTACTATTACCTGTAATTACGATGGCGCGAACAAGTTTAAGACCATCATTGGCGATAACGCCTTTATTGGCTCCGACAGTCAACTTGTAGCACCGGTCACAGTTGGTAAAGATGCGACAGTCGGTGCAGGTAGTACCATCACCAGAGATGTACCTGATGCGGCGCTGGCGATATCACGCAGTAAACAAGCACATATACCAGCTTGGCAACGGCCGGTTAAAATCAAAAAATAGTAGTATCTATAGCGTATTAAAGGGCAGCTATCAGCTGCCCTTTTTTGTTCAGGGGGGAACAGTAGTAAAGTGTCCTGCAATTCAATATTTCCCCTGCCGGTGGTAGTTGGCGCACCCTGCATTACAATTGTAAAACTGTTTTAATTATGGGTGTTTGTTCGCCAAAACCCTTATGGATAGCGTGACTCAATCAAGTGAGCGGAGCGCTCTGTCACGCTAACGCAGACAATCTTTATCAAATAGTAAACAGATTAGTTGTGGTGTGCTCTTATTGGGTAATTTGCTTACGAAAAACAATGTTGCTTGCTTTGGCTCGCAACAAAAGAAAAAACCACACAAAAATTAAGATAATCATTTGCACCGTCTTCTTTATGTAAATATATTCGACACTACTTACATATATTAAAAAACGCTGAAATTTTAACCGGTTAGACCGCCCTTGTGGGCGGTCTATTTACTCGTTTTTTAGCCGTTTGAGGAGTTGTCGTAGTGGCCTATGATTTTGGCAGTCTTAAATTAGGGATAAAAAACCCGTTTAAACAGGAAGGGATTATCAGCACCCTCGCTGGTATCGCGATCGTTGGTATTGGCCTTGGACCGCTGTTAAGTGTGGCGGGTGTGATCCAAGAAGATCGCACCCGTGCTTGGTTGTATGCTGGGCTCGGTTTGTTCCTGTTAGTGGTAGGCTTGCGTCGCGCCGGTCGTGGCTTGTTTCAGCTATTTCGTTTCTTCGTAGGGCGCTCGGTGCCAACCTCTTTGGCGTATAACTGTAATCCCAGTGAGCAAGATAACGCCAAAGCAGAACACCGATTTACCGCTTATGATGCTAAACAGCTCGAATCGATGTTGATGGGGCGTAAAAACACCACATTCACTGAGCCGCAAGGTTGGTTATCGCGGCTTCTACATAGCTTGATCCCCAGTCTGATCACCACGCCCTATCCGTTGCGTAATTTGGCGCAGGAGTTGTTTGGTGTGCTGAGTGTCACCTTTACCGCCATTATTGCTTTTGCTGTGGCGTCTTTTGTATGTGCCACTGGATTAGCGGGTCCCGTTGGCGATCTGATCATGCCGCTGATGTCGGTTTTGCTGCTGGTTTATATGACGTTTGTATGGCGTGCGACCGGTTCGCGTTTGCAAAGTAACCAGATGGGGCGTTTGCAGGCAAAGGGGGCTGGTGGTCTGGCGCGTCTGCTTGGCTTCTCTATTTTGTTGCCGATCATTATTGGTTACGGCTATCAGCAATTGAACCTTGATTCCGAGCAGGCCGTGCAAGTTAGCCAGCTGTTTGAATTAGTGACGTTCAATGCTTGGCCGAATCTAAGTTATTTGGGGTTGATGGTGATCGTGGTGTTAGCTGCCACTGTGGTGCTGTTTATTGAGCGATTGAAGCTGTCTAATCCGACCACCGAAGTCAGTGAATACCGTGATAACTTGCAGGAGTCTATCCACCCGAATGAGATCTTTATAAACACTGAATCCATTGTGTTAGCTAACCGTCGGTACAACGAGATCCCTAATCGTACCTACCGAGCATTTGATCCGGCGCTGAATGATCAAAGTGAAGGTAAAGGCTCCTTTGGTGGTGAACTACTAATTGAAACCCAGCCTGCTTATCGCGAGCTGGAGCATTCTCCCTTATTTAAGTTGTGCCGGAGTGCCGCCACTTTGGTAGGACAGATATTGTTGGTGGTGGGGGTGGCGACGTTTGCCTCTGTCATCATGAATGGTTATGACGTCTATCTGCTGGCCGATTCAGTGTTCTTAAATCAGTTGGTGCCTGCACTGCAAGGTGTCCGGGATGAAACCTTAGCACTAGAAGTTGCAGCGCCGATCCTGACGCCGGTAGCCGATCAGATATCTGGTTTGATCACCTTGCTGTTTATCAGTCTGGCATCTACCGCTGCTGGACACATTCTGTCCCGTGGTGCCAACCTGTTCTGGGCTGAGATGCATTGGGACAGCTTGTTGATGTGGATGAAAATGGAAGGCACATACACTGAATCAAAAGTGTCTACAGGTATGTCTATTCACGACTCTACACGTTCTGAAAATGTGGTCGTACGTAGTTCAATAACACCGTGGATCATTAGTTCAAGGGTGCGTACTACTTGCTTTGCCACCAGCGGCAACTACAACCTTGAACTGCCTCGTTATATTCTCGAAATGCAGAAAAATGATGGGGAGCTGGCGGGGATAGTCGATGAAATTAAGTCGTTCTTACGTGGCCGTGAGAGTATTGCATCGATTACCAACGAGAATGATCTGGCCAACGCCAAGAATATTTATGATGTGAATCAGGCGAGCCGCACTCCGCTCGGCGCGCCGCAACAAAATGGCCAACTTAACATCGAAGAACAGGCTGCGCATCAACAGCGTCAGGAAGCGATAGAGCAAACTGATTAGCCGACAAACGGCAGTGTGTTAATTAGTTAAAGGCCTCGAGAGAGGCCTTTTTAGTTGGTGACGAGCAGGAAATTAGTGCCGTCTGGGGATACTTATTTCGCAGCAGGTTTAAGTGCTGGTGGGTTCGGTAGTTGCTGCATCCATGCTGAGCTCTTCAGCCATTTTGCTTGCATCAGTGTCAACATGCCGCTCTTTTCAATGGTATTGAAAAAATTGGTTATCAGATTGGCGAACTGTGGATCATTTTTGTTGATGGCAATCCCTAGTGGTTCTAGATTGAACGGTGGCTCTAAGGTCATCAGGTTGTCTTCTGGGAACATCAGTTGCGCCATCACACAAACTGGCATATCCGCTACCATGCCATCCGCCTCACCGTTGCGCAGCTTCTCCACCCCTTCGAGGTAATGATCTACTTCTATCAGCGTCGATTTTTTTAGTTTATTGCCAACGAAGTCAGCACTGGTAGAGCCTTTCAGTGCTACTACGCGATATTTCGCTTCGTTAATGTCATGGGGCTTGGCTAATTTTTCCAGCGTCGCTTTGGTGGTCAGAAGTGACTTACCGGATAGCAGGTAAGGGCCAACAAAATTGAAATTCTTGCTTCTTTCGAGAGTCACCGCCATACCTGAGATCACCATATCTACTTCGCCTTTTTCCAGGGCGGGTAGCAGTTCTGCAAATGGCTTGCGCACGATGGTTAATTTTACGCCCATCCCTTGGGCCAGGGTGCGAGCCAGATCTACATCCAGCCCCATGGCGACACCGTCTTTACTGATCACGTTAAATGGTGGTTGCTCTGCGGTCATACCGACGCGGATGATCTGATCCGCAATAATGCGGTCAATTGCTGATGCTGCTACGGATGTGGTGGTTTGTGCAGGGGCGCTTGTGTCGGCGGTGGTGCTGGCGCAGCTGACAATGAATGCCAGAACAATACCGATAGGTAAGATACGTTTAACGAGTTTACTCATCATGGTGTGGCTTCCTTTGCAAAGATTAGTACTGATGGTTTTAGTTGTAGCTTTGTTATCAACCTCTAAGTGTAGGAGATGATTGGAAAAACAGTGTCAGAATAAGAGTTTTATCTGTGTTACCGCCGTTGCAGTCGTCTTAGCCTAATAACGCGAGGCTCGCGGCGGCTGGGGTTTCTTTCGTGTTAGGTTTGGTATCTGTGCCAGATCGGCGATAATGGCTCTATCACTCCATTGTTGTGTCCAGATAGCCGTTTACTATGCGCCTAGATAAATACCTAAGTACTTATGCTGATTTAACCCGGTCACAGGCGAAACGCGCCCTCCATGCTGGCGAGGTGACCTGTAACGGTGAGCCTATTCGTAACCCCGGTTTTAAAGTGTCTGCGGATGATCATATCTCATTGGATGGCATGCCTCTTGATCCTGCGGGTGAGCGTTATCTTATGTTGCATAAAGCCGAGCAGACCGTGTGTTCCCATGTCGATGATGGTCATATGTCGATTTTTTCCCTGATGGAGATCACCCGTCCGGATAAGCTGCATGTGGCTGGGCGTCTGGACGCTGATACCACAGGTTTGGTTTTGATCACCGATGATGGCCAGTGGTCCCATGCCATCACCTCCCCTAAACGAGCGTGTCAAAAACGTTATCGAGTGTGGCTGGCTGAAGCGCTGACCGAGCAAGCTTGTCTGCAGCTGCAACAAGGGGTGATGCTGCATGGTGAAGAGCATCCAACCAGGCCCGCTGTGGTTGAGAAAGTGGCAGAAAGTGAATGTTTGCTGACCATCAGCGAAGGTAAATACCATCAGGTGAAACGCATGATGGCGGCGGTGGGTAACAAAGTGGTGGCGCTGCATCGCGAGCAGATTGGGGCGATTGAATTGGATGAGGAGTTGGAACCGGGTGAGTGGCGTTATCTGACTCCTGAAGAGGTTGCCTCGGTCGAGAAACGTTCGTGAATAAGACGAGCCTAATTATCTTTTTGACAGAACGCCCCTATTTCGGCTCGATGGAGATACGCTGATGGCACGACAGGTTAAATACAAGTTCAAGAAGCAGAGTAAGGTGATCCCGTTTGCTTTTGATAAGTTTAACGACCCCCATGAAGCGGTAGCCGCTGCGGAAGGGATCGATATCAGCGCTTTTCTGGCAATGGAGCAGCAGGTTGCAGCAACCACCAAGGAGAAATCAGCGATCAAAGATTTCCGGATAAAGAGCTTTGCCAAGTGGGGCATCACTGATGTTGGTTTTGTGCGTGATGAGGAAAGCTAACAGTTCACAATCGAATTAAGAACAGATGGTAAACAGTAACCAATACTTTGGTTACTGTTTAAGTCTTTCAGATCTAAGCATCCCGCTTTGTTCACGCCGGATTGAACTAGTCTTAGAGGTAACTCAGCTAATCAGAGAGTGAGTTATGCCCATAGGCTCTGTATATGCCGCCGCGAGTTATCCGGTGTCGAATGTGACTGCCTCAACAACATCGGCCACACTCAACACAAATCAACCGCAGCCACCTCAGAATGACTTGCAACAACGGCAACAGATCCAACAGGCATCGGACATAGCAGCCGACCAACGCGTATCGGGAGATCCCGAAACATCCTCTGCGCTGATACAGTCGCAGGACACACAGGCGTCCGGCCTTGCTACAACCGACAACTCAAATTCTGGTGAAGCGGAGTCGATTGATGAAGCAGACTCTTATGACGTTTCCGACAGTCGACGAGCGGCAGGCGCCGCCCTGAATGAAGCGAATGTGGCGGCTCAGCCACGGATTGATCTCTTTGTCTGACTTTGTTATTTCAACCATTTAACGCCAAAGAAAGGTCACCTCGGTGGCCTTTCCTCTTTCTATGGGGGCTTTAGCGGGTGTGACGCTAGAGTGTGGTTTTGTCCGTCAAATGAGCTAACGTCGGTGCAGGGCGGTCGATGTCACCAATATCTAACACTGGCGCTGCATCGATATCTTCGGCATCCATCATGGTGGCTAAGCGCTGTAATGATGACAGGATCATGCTTTGCTCCCAGCTTTCCAGCTGTTTGAACTGACGAACAAAGCTCTCTTGCAGTGGCGCCGGTGCTGAAGCTATTTTTTCGTGTCCTTTTTCACTCAGGCTGACCATCACTTTGCGCCGATCATCCTCTGAGCGCTTTCGTGTTATCAGCTGTTTGGCCTCAAGTCGGTCCAGAATGCTGGTGATAGTGGCTTGACTTAAGTTTATCTCTTTGGCGATCTCGCGACTGATCATCGCCTGTTTGTTTTTCAGTGCTTGCAGCACCAATAACTGTGGCGATGTTAAACCTGAGGTCTTATTTAGGTATCTGGAGTGCAGATCGGTCGCACGCATTAGCCGTCGTAAAGAGGTCAGTACTTGTTCGTAGTTTTCCATGGTGTGACAGATACCCCAGTCATAATTGGCCGATTATATGCGCTGATCTTTTACTGCGATAGCTGCGATTAAGTGACATGACTTATTAAATCGATCTAATGCGTTTTCGTATGTATGAATGGCGCCAGCTATGTTGCTAACGCCATCTAACACAAGCTTCAAATAGAGTGAGCAGAGCGCCGACTTAGGTGCGGATCTGTCCGCTACCGTTGACCAGAAACTTCTCGGTGGTCAATGAATCAAGCCCCATCGGCCCATATGCATGAAGTTTGGTCGTGGCGATACCAATCTCTGCGCCTAATCCCAGTTCGCCGCCATCAGAGAATCGTGAACTGGCATTGACCATCACCACCGAAGCGTCAACTTGTTGTTGGAACGCTTTCGCAGCTTCTGGTGACTGGGTGCATATCACTTCAGTATGTTTACTGCCGAAACGGTCAATATGTTCGATAGCTTGATTAAGGTTATCGACGATCTTTATCGCGATTTCGAGACGGAGGTACTCTTCACCGAACTCATCATCTGCTAACACATTTGCTTGCTCGAAGTAGGCGGCGGCGCGCGCGCAGCTATTCACTGTGACACCCAATTCTTTCAGTGTGTTGGCAACCAAAGGGAGAAACTTCTCGGCAATAGACTCATCTACCAGCAAGCATTCCAGGGCGTTACAGACACCTGGACGTTGCACTTTACCGTTGAGGAGAAGTTCCAGTGCTTGTGCCGGCTCCGCTGATTCGTCAACGTAGAGGTGGCACACCCCTTTAAAGTGCTGGATCACGGGGACTTTACTGTGCTCTGTAACGAAATTAATTAGGCCTTCGCCGCCGCGCGGGATCACTACGTCGATAGTGTCACGCTGTTGGAGCAGTTCCAGCATGATCTGGCGATCGGTATCAGGAACCACAATAACTGCTTCTTTCGGCAAACCAAACTCCACAAGCACATCTCTCATGATGTTAGCGATGGCCAGGCTGGTTTGCAGTGCTTCTTTACCGCCACGCAGAATAATGGCGTTACCAGATTTCAAGCACAGCGCTGCCGCGTCAGCCGTGACGTTGGGTCGCGCTTCAAAAATCATACAGATCACGCCGAGTGGCACGCGTACTTTGTCGACACTGATGCCACTAGGTTGCTTGCCCAGATGGCGCTTTTGGCCAACGGGGTCGGGTAAGGCGGCTACTTGACGTAGTCCATCGACCATTGCGTCGACACGTTCTGCTGACAGTGTCAGGCGGTCGATAAAGGCATCATCGTAGTCACCGTTTTGGGCATTGCCGACTTCGATGCCATTGGTAGTAATGATGGCATTTTGATGCTGGTGGATCGCGTCAGCCATCGCCAGAAGAATGCTGTTTTTCTGTTCTGTTGTTAGTAGTGCAATAGCTTTGGCGGCTTTGGCAGCTTGGGCTGCGAGAAGAGTAGCGATGCTCATTGGGTCTCCAGAATGGCAAAGTGATGATTGGAAATAATGGGAGTCTTATCGACCGTTAGCGCAAGCAGCGCGTCTCCAGATGATTCACGGGTGATTAAACTAAGAACACAGCTACTGTGCTGGGTGGTGGCTTTGGCGAGCTTTGTGCCATTCTTCGCCCGGATCAGAATGGTATCACCACTGGAGAAGTCGCCTATCACATCCAATATATCGGTGTGCTTTAACTCTTTTCCGCCCGCTAGCAAACGTGACTCAGTACTATCACAGACAATGATTTCACCCTGCGCCTGTGACGTGTGGGTCATCCAGTGACGTCCATCCTGCAGTGGCGTCTCATGGGGCAAAAAGACGGTGCCAGGATTGCGCCCGTTCTGCAGATCATACATCGCTTGCTCAGAGGAGCCATTGACGATGTAAGTACGAACACCACTGGCGGTGGCTTTCTCTGCCGCTTCCAGCTTGGTGCGCATACCACCGGTGCCGACATCAGTATTTGAATCTCCCGCCATCGCCAGCACGGTATCATCGATTTTTTCGACCTGCTCTATCTTCTCTGCATCAGCATGCAACTGCGGGTTTTTGTTGTACAGACCGTCAATATCAGAGCAAATAATCAGTGCATCAGCAGACACGGCGGAAGCGATCATGGCCGCGAGATTATCATTGTCACCCACCTTGAAGGCGTCTGTGGTAACCGCGTCATTTTCGTTTACGACCGGCAAGATATCATTGTCCAGTAGCTCAAACGCTGTCTCTTTGATGCTGCGATAACGCTCTCTGTCTTGCAGATCGTTTTGGGTTAATAGCAGTTGGGCTGTTGGAAAATCAAACAGTCGTTGCCACGCAGCCATCATCGCCATCTGACCGGTCGCGGCCATGGCTTTTTTCAGTGCTGGAGCGGCATTTGCTGTGCTCTTGAATGATTCTGCACCCGCCGCGACAGAGCCGGAGGAGACCAGTACCACCTGACAGCCATTTAGCCGGCAATGGACGATAAACTTGGCAATCGATAGCAGATAACGTGAGCTGCAACCCTTGCGCGTTGGCGCGATAAGGGCACTTCCCACTTTAATGACGACTCGTTGCCATGGTAACTCTGACAAAATAGATCCTTATTCGTTTAAACGATATGGTTATCGAGCGAGAGCAAGTTCTTGTTGAACTTGATCGAAAGTTTTAAGTACTTGCTCATTCGGTTGCGCGCTCAGTCGGCTGACGACGATGATAGAGAGTGTGGCAACAATGAACCCAGGCACGATTTCGTAAACCAGGCTGCTTAATGTGGCACCGTCAGCAAGGAGCGGCACATGGCTCCATAACAGTACAGTGACGGCGCCGGAAATAATGCCGGCAATAGCACCGTGGTAGGTCATCTTTGGCCAAAACAGGCTTAACAGCACTAAGGGGCCAAAGGCTGCGCCAAATCCTGCCCAGGCATTACTGACCAGATTAAGGATGGAGTTTGTGCTGTCCATAGCAAGCAGTGTTGCCACTATTGCAACGATAGCGACACAAGCGCGCCCCATCAGTACAGCTTGCTTTTGGCTCATCTCCTTTTTTGTCAGCGCGACAAAAATATCTTCGGTCAATGAGCTTGACGAAACCAACAGCTGCGATGAGATCGTACTCATGATCGCGGCAAGAATGGCCGCCATCAAAAATCCACTGATGTAGGGGTGGAACAGGATCTCGGAGAAAACAATGAATATGGTTTCGGGATCATCTAGCTGCAAGTTGAACTTACTGACATAGGCGACACCGATAAGCCCTGTGGCCACGGCGCCCACGATGGTCACCAGCATCCAGCTCATCCCTATATTCCGCGCCGTTGATATCTCAGACACAGAGCGGATCGCCATAAAGCGGACGATAATGTGGGGTTGTCCAAAGTAGCCAAGGCCCCAAGCAAGACTTGATATCACACCCAATACGGTGACTTGCGTCAGCATGCTGCTGAAATCAGGGATGGTATTTGCTGTCTCGCTTAATACCTCTGCGCCGCTATTGAAATACTGGTAAGCAACGACAGGCACCAGCACCAGAGCGATAAACATGATACAGCCCTGAACAAAGTCAGTCAGGCTGACAGCAAGAAAGCCACCCAGCAGTGTGTAGGCCACAACAACGCCCACGGTGATGATAATGCCTAGAGAGTAATCCAAGCCTAAAGTCGCTTGAAACAGTTTGCCTCCTGCGACCAAGCCCGACGAAGTGTAGAGAGTAAAAAACAGAATAATGACGATACCGCTGGTGATCTGCAGGGCGCTGTGTTTGCGGCCAAAACGCTCACCAAAAAATTGCGGCAGCGTCAGCGCATCGTTAGCAGCTTGGGTGTATACCCGTAATCGTGGTGCTACTAGTTGGTAGTTAGCCCAAGCGCCGAGTACCAGGCCGAACGCGATCCATAGGGTTTCATAACCCATGACAAACATGGCTCCGGGTAAGCCCATTAACATCCAACCGCTCATATCGGAAGCGCCGGCAGAGAGCGCTGTGACCTGTGGGCTGACCTTACGTCCACCCAACATGTATTCAGACAGATCGCTGGTGGACTTACGATAGGCAAACAAACCTATCAACAGCATGGCGATGAAATACACGGCCAAAGCGATGGCTTTCTCGAAAGACATTAAGAAACCTTATTTATTAGAGTTCGAACCAATTTCTGTGTGGCGAGAGAGGGCGGCGGGAATAATGCAGACACCAATAATTAGCCAAAAACAAACATTTTCAAGCGTTTGTTGGCCTATCTTGTTTATGTAAGCCTTGATTGATAAGACTTTGCGACTGCTCATTTAATACCTTTTAGTGATTAGTTTAGTAAATGTATGTGTACTAATCATTGTCAAGGTTAAACAATGAGCGAAGTAGTTTCAACAGTTTAATTTCTTATGAAA
Organism: Corallincola luteus; assembly: GCF_004336975.1. Lineage (NCBI taxonomy): Bacteria > Pseudomonadati > Pseudomonadota > Gammaproteobacteria > Alteromonadales > Psychromonadaceae > Corallincola > Corallincola luteus. The sequence continues at coordinate 137,364 of NZ_SJXE01000006.1, read as the reverse complement.
AACAGGGGTTGTTGGTAAACTGTTGAAACGTAAGGCTTAAGTGGGTTTGTGTGGTTGCTTTTTAAAACGGGCTTTATTAAATGCTAGCTGCATTGTGGCCGTTTGACAGTTCAAAACAGCGTCATAATGAATAAGTTCAGTGCACTTTTCCCTCTTGATTAAGGAAAAAGTGCTTTGTATTCGATTGAATCTCTGTGATCTGTTCGGCGCTATTTATATATCCTCGCTAAAATTACGCTGTGGTGCTTTTGTTGCGTAGCAACGAGGGGCAATGGCTTAGGCCATTTCCGCCAGTAACACACCTTCTAAATTCAATAAAAAACGCTTGCGTGGTAATCCGCCGCCATACCCTGTTAGTGCGCCATTGGCACCGATCACTCGGTGGCAAGGTACCAAAATAGCCAGCATGTTATCGCCGTTGGCCTTCGCTACTGCGCGGGTGGCTGTCGGTTGACCTATGGCCTGTGCCTGTTCGTTGTAGCTCCGTGTCGTACCACAGGGAATGGTCATCAATTGCTGCCACACGCGTTGTTGAAAAGGTGTCCCGTTCATCACCAGTGGCAGATCAAACTGCTTACGTTGCCCTTTGAAATATTCATCCAGTTGCTGCTTTAACGGGCAAAATAGTGGGTGATCACCGGGGGCAAATACGCCGTTCATTCGTTTGGTTAAGCGTTTTAGTTGGGTGGCCAGCATCCAGCGGTCTACGAACTCCAACAGACAGATCCCCTGCTCTGTTGTGCCAGCCAGTAACGGACCTATGACCGTAGGGATCCTAGTTAGGGTGATCAGGGTTTTGTCACCGGTTTTTGTCGGTGGTAGGTCAAACTGCTTTTTAAACGCCTGCTGAAACCCGCTGAGCGACTCATAACCCAAAGAGAATGCTGTATCGATTACTGATTGGGTATCAGTGTTATCGTAACTGAGTTGACCCAAGGCTTGTCCCATTTTGGTGGCTCGTTGGTAGGCCTGAAAGCTCATCTTGTGGTGTTTTTGAAACCAGCGCCGCACTCGCTCTGGCGATATCCCCATCTGCTTTAGATCGAAATCTTTGAAGCGGATGTCGGGCTGTTGGTGAAGTCGTTCCAACAGTGGTTTTAACCATTCCGGTGGACTGTCTGCAGGGGCTAATGGTCGGCAAATTTTGCATGGGCGAAAACCACTGTTGGCGGCCAGGGCTGCATCGGCAAAGAAAGCGATATTCTCCCGCTTGGGTGTTTTGGCTCGACAACCAGGGCGACAAAATATCCCTGTGGTTTTAACACCAATAAGAAACTGACCCTCATAGCGTGTATCACGATCACAGATCGCCTGATACATCTCATCTTCAGACAGTGTGAGTTCATTTAACGGCTGGTTCATGGTGAGATGCTCGTTTGGGCTGCGGTTTGATACAGGCACTGTAGCCGATCCTATGTTTAGCCAACACCGAAAAATCGACAACTAATTTGGCACGCCATTTATCTGTAAAAATAGGCTTGGATTTAGCGGCTGGTTGGGATGCGTATTCGATCGATGGTGATGCTAAAAACGGAGGCACATAAGGTGCGGGCGAAAACCAAATCTTTGATTCGGAAAATCCATAAATGGCTTGGTTTAGTATTGGGTTTGCAGTTATTGCTGTGGATTTTAGGTGGCTTGTATATGAGCGCCATGCCTATCGATACTGTGCGGGGACGAGATCTTGCCCGTTCATCGGCGGCAATCGCGGTGCCTGACACACTGTTCCATGTGGAACAATTACTAGAAAATCATTCACTTCTATTAGGTGATCTTAAATTGCTGCAACTGCGCCCCTGGCTTGACCGGTGGGTATATGAGTGGGCAGATCAGAACGGCGTTAAACTATTTGATGCATCTACTGGTGGGCTATTGTCGCCGCTTAGTGATGGGTTGGTTCGTGATGTCGCTAATCAAGACTATACGGGCGCAGGCCGGATTGTCAGCGCCAACCTTCTTACTGAACTGCCTTGGGAAGTGGCAAGCAGAGGTCAGCCGCTATGGCAGGTTAAGTTTGATGATAGTCGTGGGACGCACCTTTATATCGATCCGGATAGTGGTAAGGTGGTTGCCCGTCGTAATACCCAGTGGCGCATTTTTGATATTTTGTGGCGGGCACACATCATGGACTATACGGAGGGAGAAGATTTTAATAATCCGCTGCTCATCGTGTTTGCTGCTACGGCATTGATTTTTACCTGCTCGGGCCTCTGCCTACTGTGCCTCTCTATCAAGTGGCGCCGCCGTCGAATGCACTCCGCACTGTAATGCGAATTAATATCTAACTCGCTTCACGAATGTTCACCTAATAACAAAAACCCGTAGGGCGAGCAGCTACACTATGTTGGATATGAACATTCTGACTAAGCGCTAAGCTTGTCTCCACGGAGTTGATCATGGCAGACAACCAGCAGCGTGTTGCACTAGAAAAAGTGCGTCAGCTGTATCTGTATTATCGCTATTCGATGCCTGTGAACGTGGCTATCGCCCTGACTTGGGGAGCGGTACTGTATGGCTACGTGCCGGATCAGCAACTACTGGCTTGGAACTCATTGGTTATAGGTGTGGTAGCCGCGCGTATGCTGCATAGTCGGCGCCGTACCTTACAGGGGTTCACCTTGCCTGCTCGCCGACTCGAATGGGAGTTTTCAATCGGCTCAGCTTTGATGGGTTCTCTTTGGGGGGCTGCATCGTGGCAGTTTCTACCTGCGTTACCCGGTTTTTACCAAGCCTTTTTAGTGATCACCGCTTATGGCTTGGTTAGTGGTGGCTTCGTTTCTATGATCACCTCGCGCCTCTCTTTCAACCTGTTTGCTTGGACGACGATTCTGCCACCATTAGCTGTGCTGGCTGGTGGTAATTTGGAGATGCAACTGCCCGCATTTGGATTGGTGCTGTTTGCGGGCTTCTTTATCTTTTCCACCTACCCGCGGATGGCGCGCCATGTTGAGATGGGCATTCGTAGCAATATCAAAAATGAATTGTTGGTGGAGGACCTCCGTTGTGCCAATGAGAAGATCACAGCGATGTCTTTACAGGATGCATTAACCGGCATCAGTAACCGCAGAGCCTTAGATCAGCATTTGGATGAGCACTGGCGTCTTGCGGCACGGCATAAAGATCATATTGGTTTGATCATGATAGATGTCGACAAATTCAAAGACTATAACGATGAATTAGGACATCTTGCCGGAGATGAATGTTTGCAAATAGTGGCGCAAGCCATTGCTAGCTTTAGTCGTCGTCCGGCTGATATGGCTGCACGTTATGGTGGCGAGGAGTTTGTTTTGCTACTGCCCGACACTGAGCAAAGTGGTGCTGAGTTGTTGGCTGAAGAGGTTCGCGCGCATATCGAACAACTTGCCTTGTCTCACCCCACGGTCGCTGGTGGCGTAGTGACGGTCAGCTGTGGTGTTGCCGTGACCGAGGTGTCATCAGATATTTCTTACGATGTTTTAATTAAAGCCGCTGATAATGCACTGTACAGCGCAAAGAATAAGGGCCGAAATAGGGTAGAATTAGCACCAGAATTGATAAAATCTGGAGAGTGAGATGAACGATCACCGCATTTCTGAGCTACTAGAGTTGCTAGAACCTTATTGGAAAAAACAGGGGCAACTGAATCTGACCGAACTACTGGCGCAGATTGCCGCTGCCGCCGGGCACACATCGGGTCTGGAAACCCTGACTGATGACGTTGTCTTCTATCATCTGAAGATGGCTCTGTCTGATAAAGACGCGATGATCCCTGGCATTGCCAAGGACTGTGAAGATGACTTTAAAACCGCCATCCTCAAAGCCCGTGGTGTGATTAAAGAGTGACAGTACTAACCCCGCCTATGAGGTTAGTTGTGTTATCAACCCGCTGACAGTCATCAGACATCACCCTGTTTCGACCTAGTGCTTTAGCCTGATACAGGGCGATATCTGCCCGTCGATAAAGCTCTGTCTCTGGCATGTTGGCTTGATAAGCTACAACGCCGATACTCATGGTCACTTTCGGGACTATGTTGGTGTGCTCAATCTCGTTGCGTAACCGTTCGGCGACAGAAATTGCCGCCGAGATCTCGGTGTGTGGCATCAGCACGGCAAACTCCTCACCCCCCAAGCGGGCAAAGAAATCTGTTTCACGTAGCAATGGATGGATATGGGAAACAACCGTCTTGAGTACTTCATCGCCCACATCATGGCCATGGGTATCATTAACGGCTTTGAAATGGTCGAGATCGAGGATGGCCAAGCAAAACTGATTGTTGGCGTAGCGATCCGCTATTCGGCTTAATCGGTTTAACTCTTCATCAAATCGGCGACGGTTATAAGCACCTGTTAACGCATCGGTGTTAGATAGTTTAACCAGTTGGCTTTCTAATCTTTTTTGTTTGGTGATGTCGATAAAATTAGCCACATAGTAGTCGACGTTTTGTTGACCCTTTCCGTTATGGATCGCGCTGGCCTCAAGCCAGATATTCAGTGTTCTGCCATCTGCGCAGACACAACGCATCTCCCCTTGCCAGCGCCCATGGTTGGCAATAATGCTCTTTACGGACCCTTGGAATTCTTCAAATGATTGGTTTATAGCTTCAAACATCTCCGGCACTTTCTTAACGATGTCACCGCTTTGATAGCCGGTGAGTTGTTCAAATGCTCGGTTAACGCCTACCAAACGGTTATTCTGATCGGTGATGATGACGGAAGACATGCTACTGATGGCCGATAACATCAGCTTTTGGGTTTTGAATCGGGTCAGCCAGCGCTGTAACCACAGTGAAGCCACAATACTGATGGACAAGATCAGCGCGAGGCGAAGTAGCCATGAGCTATTGGCTGTGCTGATTGCTTCATGGGTAGCCAATTGAATGTCGTTGTCTCGGATATGCGTCAGAATAAGCAGGCGTTGGGTGGAGTGAGGCATTAAGCGTTGGCGCAAGTTGAAGTTCACCCAGCGATAGGTCAGGTAACCCTTGTCTAGGCGAAGCACACCTTCACTATCTGCTTGCATCTTCTGCCATGTGTTGTTGTCGCTCAGCGCTAAGCTAAATTTTTGTCGTGAAGGGAGGACGTGACCGTAAGCATGTGCCGGATCTTCACTGCGGATATAGTGGCCATCATTGGTCATCACTTCGATGGATAACTGATTAACCCTCTCCTGTTCATCAATTAAACTCATTACCTCTGACATATCCAGATTGAACAGCACATAGCCTAAACGTTGACCATCAATGGTTAATGGGGTGATCACCCTACCCGCCTGTTTCAGGGGACGTACAATCTGACCAAATTCTGATTCTACATCGAAGGCGATCACCGCCACTTCACTAGGTTTAAGGTTTTTTGCTTCCAGCATATAAGGGCGGTTGCCTTTATATTGAAGCTTGTTGGCAACGGTGGCCTCGCCAGATTCTGCGTTGTAGTTGATCCGGATCTTTTCCATTCCCTGGGGGTCGATGAAACGTATCTGTGTATACAGGCCAGAGTTTTGTGACAACAAAATCCATTGTTGCTCTACGATTTGGCGCATCTCCGCTGAGTGAGTTTGGGCATAGTGCTTTAGTGGTGAGTTCTCAGCGAGTAAGCGGATGCTGTCTTCAATATGTTGGAACTTCTGCTGCAGGATCTTTTCCAGCAACAATTGTCCTTTGAGCGCAGCTTGTTTGGCGACGGTTGTGCGTTCAGATATCAGGCTCTGTTTATGCCAATGGTAGTTATAGTAAGACGCCACCGACAGAATGATTAAAAAGCCCAGCAGCAGAGGCCAAAGGTAGGGCGTGAGCTTTTTACACTGTGTGGTTAACAGCAGGTCGTGGTTATTTTTCATGATAGCTCAAGTGCTTTATTGGCTTAGCAAGGAGCGGCGATTTTACGCGCAGCGAGTTGCTTGAAAAATAGCCGTTTAGGTATACTGCTATTCAGTAATTGAATACCTTGCTATCGGTATGAAGAAAAGAAGCTCATCAGAGCATCAATAAACACCCGCTCTTTTGGTGGTTGATACTGCCTGCCACGATAGATGACATAAATGGTTCGTATGGTGCTGAAGTCGTGCTGGAATACTTTCACCAATTTGCCCGAAGTGACTTCGGCTTTGACTTGGGGCTCAGCTAACCAAATCACACCACGGCCATTGAGCGCAGCAAGTACGGCCAGGTTGCCTGTATCAACGGTAATGGAGCCTGTGACGTCTAGTGGGAAGCTCTTATCATCTTCGATGTAAAACCATGACTCGGGCTTACCGGGGGCAAATAGAATGCGTATACAAGGGACACCAATAAGTTCTCTTGGATGGTTAAACGGCCCATATTTCTCGATAAACGCGGGTGTCGCATAATAGTCTCTGGCAACTTTACAAACCGGGCGCGCCACCAGTTGTTCGTCTTTGGGAAGTGAGAGATGTAATCGCAGATCCACGTTAAGGGGGGCATCCCCCTCTCTTAGCGTAATGGTGTTTATACCCAATGATATGTCTGGATAGTCAGCGGCGAACTGATGCTCAAACTCGCCTAAAAACATCATTGCTATACCAGGGAGTGTTTCTATCTCAAGGTGACCACTGGGGCGACTGCGGCTGCCTTCTGCAAACTGTGCGGCATCTTTGTGTGCGGATTGGATCCGTTTTGCATGATCGAGAAAAGCGCGGCCAAACTCGGTGAGCTGAATATGACGCGCCTTACGGTCGAACAAACGTAGTCCTAACTCATCCTCTAGTTGTTTTATTTGCCGACTGACGGTGGGCTGTGGCACATGATGTTTATCTGATACTGCAGTGAAGCTGCCAAGTTCGGCAACGGCGAGAAAAAATTGGATCTGTTCAAGACGAAACGACATCGAAGACCACATTTGTGAGACGTTGAGTTCAGTTTAGTTGAGCTGCTCATCTATTCAAAATTTGAGTGGTAGTTAGTTCGTCTTGATGGCTGATGGCATGGACGTAACCATTGTTTTTGTAGGCCATGATCTGCCGATCACAGCCCACAATACCGGTGCTCGTTTACATGCCAATATCAAAGCTTGGTGATGGTAGCTTGGATCTCTTCTTCGCTGCTGTTATGTCTTCGAATCTGACGCGATTTCGGCCCAATGCTTTTGCTTGGTAAAGCGCTTTATCGGCGCGCTCGTATAGCTCATTGGCAGAAAGCTTTGCCTGGTAGTTGGCGATACCGATGCTGACGGTGATTTGCGGGTCTAATGTCAGTTGCGTTGTGGATAGGCGCAGGCGCTCACACACTGAAGTCGCCTCTTGGATCGAAGTAAAGGGCATAATAATTGCGAACTCTTCACCCCCTATGCGGGCAAAAATATCTTGTTCCCGTAGTTGTGAAGTTATCAATTTCGCAAAACTTTTTAATACGTTATCGCCGGTGGTATGTCCGTATACATCGTTGACCTGTTTAAAGTAATCCAAATCAAGCAGCGCGAGACAAAACGATGCGCTTGGATAACGACGCGCTGTTTTTTCCAGCTGTGTTAGCGTCACATCGAATTGTCTGCGATTGCTTATTCCGGTTAGAGGATCTTGGGTGCTCAAAGAGACTAATTCCTGTTCCCGCTTTGTTCGCTCGGTGATATCGACAAAGCTGGCGACATAGTATTTTGTGTATTTACTGCGTAACCTAATTGCGCTCACCTCCATCCATAAGCTAGAAATGCTTTGGTCAGGAAGCTTGCAGCTGACTTCTCCGTGCCAAAAGCCATTCTCTGTTAAGGCGTTGTTTATGGCCTCTTCAAGTTTTGCACGGCTCAGCCCTTCAACAAACAGCATGCTTGGCTTATACCCACAGATATCATCGACGTTATACCCGGTCATGCCTTCAAAAGCGTGATTAACCCCGATAACTTTGCCCTTGGTATCCATCAGCATGACGGATGACATTTGGCACATCGCTGTCAGCATTAACTTTTGAACTTTGTACTGCGTCAGTAGATATCGCATTACAAATGCCAACATTAGGCTGGTGATAAAAATGAATATGCCACGGCCTATCCACGCCTGATTTATCGTCAGTATTTGTGCTTGTGTTGCCGCAAGAATGTCTGCTTCACTGATGCGAGACAGCAGCAGTATTTGATCCGAATCGGGGCTGAGTATGCGTGTATCAGTACCGAGTTGGACCCACCTAAACGCGAATAAGTCGCCATCTATCTCTTCTATCCCTAGCTGATGTTGGCTGACTGTTCGCCATAACGTTGGGTGGGATTGGTTCAGGTTGTACTTGTTTCGTTCACTGATCATATGACCGTATTGATGGCTTGGTTCTTTTGAGCGGATGAAATGTCCGCTTTCAGCGACCACTTCCAGTGGGATCTTTAGCGTGTTTAGTTGTGCGTCAAACAGACTTGCGATGGTGTCCATTTTTAAGTTGAGTACAACATAGCCTTTGCGCTCACCAGAGATCACGACGGGGCTGAGTGTTCTCCCCATCAACCGATACGGAGCGCGTATTTGATTGTTTTGTTTTTCCAAGTCAAAAACGATAAGGGCCGTTTCATCTTCGTTTACGTTATTAGCCAACATCATGAAGTTATGTTGGCTTTTATTGATCAGTTCATTGGCTGGTTGAGCCTGGTTTATTTCTGAGTCGTAATCGATGCGAATTTTCTCATAGCCATCTATATCGACAAGTTTTAGGTGCCGATAGTTGCCTGATGCCTGTGCTAGCAGTGCCCACTGCTTTTCAACATAGAACTTGTTTTCAAGGGTTGGATTTTCTATGTATTCAATCAGTTTGTCGCTTTTTGCTAGTAACCGAACACTGTCTTCAATGTGTTGAAAGCTGTTAACTAATACCTGCTCGGTAAACGCAAGTTTGCTTGTCATCGATTCTTCCAATGAATGTTTATGTTGTTCCGTAATACTGGCGCGCTGGTAAAGGTAGTTGTATCCAGAAACGCTTGAAAGCAGCACCAGAATGACAATCAAAATGGGCCAAAAATAGGGCGCGAGTATCCTTTGTAGGGTTGGCTGCAAGGGATCTTTAGTAAAGGGCATTGAATAGGTTCCTAAGATTGGTGCTGGATGAAAAGCGCGCAATTATAGGGGGTGAGTGATGGCTAAAAAATGATCACCTACAAATGTATACATTCACTATTTGGATTGATTGTATGGTGTATCACGATCGAACTGAGCCAAAAGGCTGGCAATAAAAACCCTCTCTTTGGGGGGCTGGTAATGATTACTACGATAGATAAGGTACACCGGGTGGGTATAGGTAAACTGCTGTTTAAACAGAGGGACCAGTTCTCCGCGTTCAAGATTTTCTGCAATAAGTATGGGAGGTGCCCAAATAACCCCTCTGTTGTTTATTGCTGCTGAAATGGCTAGATAGCCGATGTCGACGGTCAGAATAGGTTGAATGTCTAATGTCTGGATCCGGTTGTGCTCTAGATACATCCACTGTTCAGGCGACTCTGTATCTGCACAAATTTGAATGCAGGGGACGCACTGCAATTGAGAGGGGTGGCTAAAAGGGCCATACCTGGCGATGAAATCAGGCGTGGCATAAAAATCTCTTTCAATGTCGATAAACGTTCGGGCTATCAAGTTCTCCTCTTTAGGTTTTTGCATATGAATGCGTATATCTCCTTGCAGTGGCTTATCTCCATCACTGCTTCTTAACGAGCGAAATGACAGCTTAATTTCGGGATATTGCTGCGCAAATTTTTCGTCGAAGTGGCGTAGTAGAATTTCACAGATACCGGGAACCGCTTCAATCACCAGATTGCCGGATGGCGTTGAGCTGCAACCTTCGGCAAACATCAGAGCGTCGTTGTTGGCTGCATAGATCCTGTTGGCATAGTGTAAAAAGCCATGGCCAAATTCGTTGAGTGTGACTTTGCGTTTGCCGCGGTCAAACAGGTGGATACCGAGCGTGTCTTCTAATTGCTTTATATGTCTGCTGACGGTGGGTTGAGGCAGATTTAGCTTGTCGCCAGCAGCGGCAAAACTGCCTAACTCGACAACGGCGAGGAATAGCTTAATTTGTTCCAGGCGAAGTGACATGGGTTGAGCATACGCTTGTTGAGGGATATCAACAGCATAGTTCAGTCGGTCGACTAATTCATTTTGTGAATTTTAGATAAAAGAAAGCTCGGGGATCACCCGAGCTTTTAAAAAGGCTTTTGGCCCATCTCCAGGGTGGTTACTTAGATGAAGCATCCACAATTTGTTGCATGTCGGTCATATAACCGCGTAGCTCCTGACCGATCCACTCCACAGGGTGGTTTTGGATAGCGTCATTCACTTCATTTAAGCGAACGTTATCAACGCTGGTGGAGGTCAGAGAAAGTCCTTTACCGATCACGTCAGTACCGATGTTAGGCATGAACTTCTCGCGCAGCAGTGGTACCGCCACATGAGAGAACAGGTAACAACCGTATTCAGCCGTGTCTGAGATCACTACATTCATTTCGTAAAGACGCTTACGAGCAATGGTATTAGCGATCAGTGGTGTTTCGTGCAGTGACTCGTAGTAAGCCGACTCTTCGATGATGCCAGCAGCGGTCATTGCTTCGAAGGCCAGTTCAACACCGGCTTTCACCATGGCAACCAACATGATGCCGTGGTCGAAGTATTCTTGTTCGTCGATAGCTACATCGCTAACCGGTGCATTTTCAAAACCAGTTTCACCGGTTTCTGCACGCCATTTCAGCAAGTTGGCATCGTCGTTGGCCCAATCTTCCATCATGGTGCGAGAGAATTCGCCAGTGATGATGTCATCCATGTGCTTTTCAAACAGTGGGCGCATCAACTCTTTCAACTCTTCAGCCATGTCGAAAGCTTTCAGTTTGGCTGGGTTGCTCAGGCGATCCATCATCAGGGTGATGCCACCGATCTTCAGTGCTTCAGTCACGGTTTCCCAACCGTACTGGATCAACTTAGCGGCGTAGCCAGCGTCGATACCGTCAGCCAGCATCTTCTCATAACCGAGGATGGCACCGGTTTGCAGCATGCCGCAAAGAATGGTCTGTTCACCCATCAGGTCAGATTTAACTTCAGCGACGAAAGAAGACTCAAGTACACCTGCGCGGTCACCGCCAGTCGCTGATGCCCATGCCTTGGCAATGGCTTCGCCTTCACCGTTAGGGTCATTCTCTGGGTGAACGGCCATCAGGGTTGGTACACCGAAGCCACGCTTATACTCTTCACGTACTTCTGAACCCGGGCACTTAGGTGCAACCATCACAACGGTGAGGTCTTTACGTACTTCCATACCCTCTTCAACGATGTTGAAGCCGTGGCTGTAACCCAGTGTGGCACCCGCTTTCATCAACGGCATTACAGTATTAACAACGTTGCTGTGCTGCTTGTCAGGAGTCAGGTTACATACCAGATCCGCTGTTGGGATAAGCTCTTCGTAGGTACCGACGGTGAAACCATTTTCTGACGCGTTTTTCCATGATTGACGTTTTTCTGCAATCGCAGCGCCACGCAGTGCGTAGCTAACGTCTAAACCGGAATCGCGCATGTTCAAACCCTGGTTTAGGCCCTGTGCACCACAGCCGACGATGACGATTTTTTTGCCTTTCAGGTATTCGCAACCATCGGCGAATTCTGAGCGGTCCATAAAGCGACATTTGCCCAATTGAGCAAGCTGCTGACGCAGGTTAAGGGTATTGAAGTAGTTAGCCATTGCTTGGATCCTGTTCTTTCTTTGGGTCACGGATACGTGACCAATTTTGACGCAGTCATAGTAGGCCAAGCTTTCTATTTCTTAAACTGATATATTTGCAATAGTGTATTTCACAAAGTGAAACGTTATGGATATTCGCTCGCTGCGCCTGTTTAGCCATTTGGCGCGGTCACTGCATTTTGGCCGCACCAGTGAAAGTTTGCATGTCAGTGCCCCTACCCTAAGCCGTGTCATACAAAGGTTGGAAGAGGAGGTGGGTGAGCCACTGTTGATGCGAGATAACCGCACAGTGGCGCTGACACCGGCCGGAGAAAGTTACCTGCGTTTTGCTGAACGCGTGTTGGATGATTGGCAGCAGTTGTCACAAGAGTTGAGTGTCGATAGCTCCGCGTTGACCGGACGTATCAGTTTGTATTGTACCGTCACGGCGGCATACAGCTATCTGCGGCAGCTATTGGTGCCGTTTCGTCAGCGTTATCCGCAGATTGATATCGATCTGCAGACGGGGGATGCTGCCTTCGCGGTGGAAAAGGTCCGCGAGGGGGAAGCGGATCTGGCGATCACCGGTATTCCCGATAAACTGCCCACCCACGTGATTGTGCATATGCTGGCCGATGCGCCACTGGTACTGATAGCGCCCACCCTGAGTTGTCCGGTGCGTACCGCCGTTCTGCAGGATCCAATTGACTGGGCGCAGTTGCCAATTATTTTGGCTGAGCGCGGCTTAAGCCGAGAGCGGCTATTAGGCTGGCTGAAGCGCAAACAGGTAAAACCCAATATTCATTCAGAAGTGTCTGGCCATGAAGCGATTGTGTCTATGGTGGCGCTGGGCTTTGGCGTGGGTGTGGTGCCAGCCCCTGTGTTAGCCCATAGCCCGCTGCGGGAAGAGGTGGTGGAGTTGCCTGTTACCCCAACTTTTGAACCATTCCGGGTCGGCCTTTGTGCCGATGACCGACGCCTGAAAGATCCCCGTTTAGCTGCCTTCTGGCGGCTAGCGGTGGGGTAACAGGGCCATGTAGAAGCTCTCTGCATGGCTCTTTTATATGACGCATACCCTTTAAAGCACTTTTTCAGTACGTTGCCTAATCAGTGAAACTTATTTCATCTACCTGAATAAACGCCACTTTTTTAATCCTTTTGCTGTCGCTATAACCCAAGTTGGTTTTGTAGATCTTGATCTGAATCATATTGCGAGTGATAACAATTCCTATTTACATTTGTTTCTGGATAGCGATAATACCCCTATAAATATTGCAAATTTGTTATAGGGATCTTGTTATGAAGTTACGCGCACTCTCTTTAGCTGTCGCGCTGGCGGCTTCTGGCCAAACGTTTGCTACTGAAACTGATACCAAAGCGCAGTTAGATACGCTTAGCAAACAGCTGGAAGCACTGCAGGCTAAAATTAAACAGCTGGAAACTGCCAACGAAGAGCAGGAAGAAGCGATTGAAGCGACAGCTGAAGCGGTTGAAAAGACCAGCGGCCTGGCTGAGATTGTGAATAAGGTTCATATCGGCGGCTATGGTGAACTGCACTATAACAACCTGGACGGCAGTGGCGGCGCATCAGACAAAGATGAAATTGATTTTCATCGCTTTGTACTGATGTTTGGTTATGACTTTACTGACGACATCCGTTTCTTCTCTGAATTGGAGCTGGAACACGCGCTGTCTGGTGACGACAAGCCTGGGGAAGTGGAGCTGGAGCAGGCCTACATTGATTTTGATATCAACGACTCCGTAACCGCCCGTGGTGGTTTGTTCCTGCTGCCTATCGGTATTCTCAATGAAACTCACGAGCCAGCGACTTTCTATGGGGTTGAGCGTAACCCGGTAGAGAAAAACATTATTCCTACCACGTGGTGGGAATCAGGCGGTGGTATCTATGGTGAAGTCGCGGAGGGTGTTCGCTATGATCTGTATATGCACTCGGGTCTGAAAACATCTGCGGAAAAGAGCTACAACATCCGTAGCGGCCGCCAAAAAAGCGCCAATGCAGATGCCGATGATTTCGCGTATACCGCAGCGATACGTTACACCGCTATTCCTGGTCTGGAGTTAGGTGGATCATTCCAGTATCAGGGCGATATGACCCAGAGTGAAGACCCTGAAGCAGGCAGTGCCTTTATGTTAGAAGGCCATGCGGCTTATCAGAAAGGTCAATTTGGCTTGCGTGCATTAGCTGCTTATTGGGATTTGGATGGTGATGGCCCGGCAGATATGGGTGCTGATGAACAGTTTGGTTTCTTTGTTGAGCCAAGCTGGCGTTTCAACGAAGAGTTCGGAATCTTCGCTCGCTACAACTTCTGGGATAACCAGGCTGGTGAGAGCAGCATTGAAAGTGAGAAGAAGCAGTACGATCTGGGTGTGAACTACTGGCCTCACGCACAAGTAGTGCTGAAAGCCGACTACCAGATCCAAGACAATGAAAATGGTAAAGAACAGGATGGTTTCAACCTGGGTATTGGCTACCATTTCTAATTTAACGCGATAAGCGTTTATAGTTAGGCGACCCGTTCATTGAACGTGTCGCCTTTTTTCGTTTTATCAGGTGGTTATGAGAAGACTTAAATTACTTATCATTGGTCTGTTTTTTTCGGCGATCGCCCTTCCTGCTCAGGCAAAGGAGGAGATCTATAAAACGGCAGATCAGTTTCTGGCGGAAGCCTTTGATGGTGACGTACCCAAGACCAAAGTACTTTGGTTAAAGCGCGATGTTAAAGCGCTAAGCAAAGAGATATTGGACCATGCCTATCCTGCTTTGAGGATCCGCTACTGGATGCGTGATGACCAGTCAGTATGGATATTGGAAGAGATAGGTAAAGAACGCCCTATCACTATGGGTATGGTGGTGAAAGGCGATGAGATCAGATACAGCGAAATTCTGGCTTATCGAGAAAGCCGAGGTTGGGAAGTTCGTTATCCGCAGTTTATGGCGCAATACGCTGGGGCGACGTTAACTGAAGAGAAAAAGCTCGACCGCCACATTGATGGCATTACCGGAGCGACACTCTCGGTCCAAGCGGTTACTCGTATTGCTCGGTTGGCCTTAGTTTTCCACCATCATGTTATGCCGAATACAACATTAGCTGAATCCAAAGTCAGCGGGGATAGTAATGGCTAGGGTGTTAAGGGCGCTGCACTGGTGGCACCGCAAGCTTGGGTTGGCTGCGGCATTGTTTATCTTTTTGCTTAGTTTGACCGGTATCGCACTAAATCATACTGATGGCCTTAAACTGAGCCAGCAACATCTGGATTGGCCATGGCTACTGCGCTGGTATGGTATTGAGTCACCGCAGCCGCAAGCTTATCCCGTGGCGGGCGACTGGCTTATTGTCCAAGGACAGCAGCTTTACCTTAATGATCAACCATTGATGGCCGTGGATGGTGACGTGGTTGGTGCGCTTGTCTGGCAGACGATGCTGCTGGTAGCTACCGACAAGCAGTTGTTGCTGCTTACCGAAGAGGGCGAGTTGGCGGAAAAGGTTAGCGCCGAGTTAGGTTGGCCTCAAGGTGTGACGGCAATGGGGCTGGATGAACAGCAGGTGCCGACTATTCGAATAGAGCGGCAGCTTGCGCAAGCGGATGAAGATTTGCTTGCGTGGCACCCGGTGACGCAGGCTGAGGTGAGCTGGAGCTCGCCTGCAGCGATCCCCGCGGATTTAGCGCAGGCGTTACCCGCGCACGGGGCCGTTGATTTAGAGCGTGTATTGCTAGATCTGCACAGCGGACGTATCGTCGGCGTCTCAGGTCCTTGGTTGATGGATATGGCTGCGGTAGCGATGATGTTGTTAGCTGCATCAGGTATATGGATGTGGGCAAAGCGCAGGCGGGGTAATCGGCGGCGCTGAGTCGTTGCGATGCTGACGGCAAATAGAAGATATTGCTTAGCTTGATTATTTGCCGGTCTGTTTAATTACGCTTTGCTTAGTTAAAAGCGGACTACACTTGCTGATAGTACCTCGCCAATCGACTTAATCTATTGATGTTTAAAGCGACTTTAGCAATTTGGTTGACCCGTAGCGTTAATCTGATCACCCAGGTTGCTCCAGGTGAGTTGCGCCCTGCCCTGTGGTTGACACTGAAAGCCTTCCTTCTGCTGTTTGCTTACTATCAATTAAAACCGCTGCGCGAGGCGTTGATCCTGAGTGAGCATGACGCCACCATTCGTAGCTACGCGACGGCGATCCAAGCGTTAGTGCTGTTTCTATTGATGCCGCTTTATGCCTATCTGGTGAGTCACTTGGGGACCCAGCGAATGTTCTCCGGCGTGCTAGTTGTCGCGGTGAGCTCTCTTGCTCTGTTTTGGTTAGGTCATGGACTGCAACTGCCTGTAGCAGCACCTTTCTATATCTGGTTGGGGATATTTAATGTATTCATCATTGCCCAATTCTGGGCTGAATGTGCGGCCTATTACCAACCAGAGGCAGGTAAACGGCTGTTTCCGCTGATTGCAGCGGGTGCCACTCTGGGGGGACTGCTTGGTGCTGTCTCTGCCCACTGGGTGTTTATTGTTAGTGGTGTTGGCGGCGCGTTTGCTGTTGCCATTTCGGGGTATGTTGCCGTTTGGCAAACGCCGCGCCCCATCTCTTGCGAAGTGGCGCAAGCAAGCGCTGACAGATCTGTTGATGCTAAACAGCATTGGTTTCGAGGCTTAAATCACCTGCTGCTAAATCCCTATCTCATGCTGATCGCGCTGTTTGTGTTGCTGCTAAATACCGGCAATAGCTTGGGAGAATATATTTTGGCGCGTTGGGTTGAGCTGCAGTATAGCGGTGCGGATCAGATAGGCGCTTTTTATGGCGGGTTCTACAGTTGGGTGAATTTCGCTACCGTGCTCTGCCAGCTGTTTTTGGTGTCGAGAATGATTCGTTGGTTGGGCGTTTCTTCCGCACTTTTGTTGGTGCCTTGCTTGATGTTGGGCGGCTATTTAACGCTATTTTTCTTGCCGCTATTTTGGCTTACTTATCTTTATAAAGTGGCTGAAAACAGCCTGGATTATTCGTTGCAAAATACCCTACGTCACACGCTTTTTCTGCCTCTTTCAGGGGTGCAGCTGTATGAGGGCAAGGCGGTGATAGATACGATTTTTTGGCGTTTGGGGGATCTCATCCAATTGGTCATCGTGTTGCTCGGTAGCCACTGGCTGCTGTTGGATCTATCAGGTTACCTGCTGATCAATGTTGGCCTGGCGTTAGTTTGGATCTGGATCTGTCTGCGGTTGCAGCGGCATATCGCTCTGCTTAGCGCTGATCTTTCCAGGCGCGGAGCAGCAGATCCCGGCGCTTAGTGATGGCTCTTAGCTGATCACTATCCAACCATCTGCCCAACACTTGTTGTAGTTTTTTCCGTGACAACAGCTGCAGTTGCTGCCTAACCAGTGGCGAATAGATTAACTTAGCCTGCGCAAGATATTCTGGTGCGCGAGGTAGCGTCCTGAATGCCCGCGAATGGTCTATCCACCAGAGCTTCCAGTTGGATCTTTGATACAGCATGTTGGCACGGGTACGGTCATCATTGTGAATTAGTATATCGAATAGGTTCATCAAGCTGTGTTGATAACTCAGTACGCAAGTTTCCGCAGGATAAAGGCCCTCTTTTAGCCGTTTGCTCTCATTAAATGTGTTATTGACCCAAAGCTGCAGTGCGCCACTTTTACCTTTAATTGTGCGCTCCACGGTGGGAGGGATCTCGGTCAGTGCCATTGCGCGGGCAAGCTGATAGGCGGCGATATCAAAACGGAAGCTGTCACTGAGTTGATGATGTTGATTGCGCCGCCGTGGCCGCACATCTTCGGTTTTGAAAATGGCGTGAAAGGTTTCCCCGTTGGCGCTCAGCGTCACTTTTTGTGGCTGGGTGACGCCTTCGCCAACGGCTTCAATCTCAGTGATCTCTGCGTTCGTCAGTAGCAGCTCCCAATCTTCATAACGGCGGCCTTTGTATCCGTCAGGGGCGCTCTCCGCTCGCCATGATTGCCATCTGCCATCAGTGAATACCTGCATCTGTGCGTCATCAGTGATTTTTAGCAACGCTGGCTTGCCATGGTAGTAAGCGGTGTTCATGCCGGTATCGACATCGATCACTAAGCCGTCTAAATACGCGCTGATCTCCCGACTGGGGGTCGGGGTATGTCCGACAATCAGTTGCTCAATATTCAGGTTGGCCAAGCGTTCTTTAAGCATAGGTTGCTCAAACAGCGGGTGGCATATCACATTGCCTCGATACCAGAGCGGACCTTCGTTATTCAGCAGGGGGTTGTTGCCAGCCTTGTATACCAGCTGGGCTTGTTTTTGGATCTGCGCATCGCTGCTTTCGGTGGCTAGTAATTTGGCCTGCTCCAGCCGTTCAAACCAACTATAGCCGGTCAGGTCGTGCCCCTGTTCGAGTAGGTTCTGTTGAGCGGTGACAAATTGGCGAATGTTTGTCTGGGTCATTTCGTTTATGGCGCCGCTGGAGAGCCCTGCGATGACACTGGATAATCCACCGTGAACAAAACCGAAGCGACCAATGACCAACAGCGTGGGGCGTCTGATCAACCATTTGCCGTAGTCGCCATCCAGTGCCATGGCTGCACGGTGCCCCAAGTAGCCAGGTTGATAGTGTTGTTCAAATTTTTCCATCAAGGTGGCGGTAGATTCGATGTCCGGATGCAGTTGCGTGAATTGTTCGAATCGTTGGTTGCGCAACTGACTGGTTTCCAGCTCGATATAGCTGGCAAATTCCCCTGGCGTGACATAGTTGAGCTCACCCATCAGGTTCATCTGCTCATGGTTGCCCATCAACACATAGACGCGGCCGCCAGCATCGCGGGCTTCCTTTTCTAGCCGTCGCAGCAGATCCATTACCCAGCGGGAATCGTCACCGCGATCAAGCAGATCGCCAACACTGACCAGATAGCTGGTACCACCGATCCAACGTTCATCTTCATCAATGAGTTTGGCGCCCTGGAGCAAGGTGGAGAGCTCTTGGTAGGCGCCATGGACATCACCCAGCACATAAAGCGTGCCGGGCATGGGGTAACGGTGTTTTTCGCTAAAAGCCCCCTGTGAAAAAAGCAGCAGGGCTAAGCAGAAAAGGTGTTGCCAGCGTTGCATAGGCGGTCATTTTTGTCGGCTATTACAACTCATTGTAGTCAAAACTAATTTATACCGAGCTTGTCGCGCGCATAGTCACACATTTTTGCTTGGCGATTTCCATCCAGTGTGGGATGTTCCTGAGGATTTTCGGGGTTACAGAACTGGTAGAGGTACTCCTCTTTGGCTTTGACTGAGGCGTCTAATTTGCGACGGAAGTTCGCCAACGTGGTATCTACTTTCATCCCATCCGCCATCTGCTGTTTTAGTTTATCGGGGTGGTAGTCGCCAAACAGTTCGTTGAGCTTTTCCAGCAGCGGTTGTGGCCCTTCAGTGATAGCTTCCCTGACATACTCTGAACGCGAGGCAACCATGGCGATCACCACCAGTAACATGGTCAGTAAAATTTTTTTCACGGTTTATCAGCTCCTTGTGATGCTGCTTCTGTTAGCTAACTGTTTCGGGTTGTAAACTGTTTACTGCTACAATGCAACGCCGCCTAATCAACGACGGCTGTCGAGAGCGCCTTTTGTAAAGCAGTGAGGACAGTGATGAGCGATAAAATCGAGGTGCGTGAAATCAAGCCTTCCCGGCCCCGCCCTGCCGCTAAAACCAAGATGGGTGACCAACCCGTTCATCCTAACAACACCATTTACGTACGGGCGATGAAAGGCGTTTTTCAACGCTTGCGTCGCTACGGTGGCTGGTTCTTGATGGCGCTGTTTATGCTCACCCCCTGGATCCCTTACCAAGGGCGTCAGGCGATCTTGCTCGATATCGAAGCGCAGCAGTTCAATTTCTTCTCGGTCACTCTGTTTCCACAGGACCTCATTCTATTGGCGTTCGTGTTTATGATCGCCGCTTTTGCCCTGTTCTTCTTTACCACTTTCTTAGGTCGTGTTTGGTGCGGCTATACCTGCCCACAAACGGTCTGGACCTTTATATACATTTGGTTCGAAGAAAAAATTGAAGGCGCCCGCAATAAACGGGTAAAACTTGACCGGACAGCTTGGAACTTTGAAAAACTCTGGCGTAAAACCTTCAAGCATTTCTGTTGGTTAGCCGTGGCCTTGGTGACCGGTATCACCATGGTGGCTTATTTTGTGCCAGCCCCCGATGTGGTGTTTGGTTTGTTTACCGGTGAGTTGAGCTTTGCCGCCACTTTTTCAGTGATCTTCTTTATGTTGGCCACCTATGCCAACGCTGGCTGGATGCGTACTATTGTTTGTACCCACATGTGCCCTTATGCCCGCTTTCAGTCCGCCATGTTTGATAAAGATACCTTTATCGTTGGTTATGATGTCGATCGTGGTGAAGCCCGTGGCCCCCGTAAACGCAAAGAAGATTATAAAGCGGTTGGGCTGGGCGATTGTGTTGATTGTAACCTCTGTGTTGAGGTCTGCCCCTCCGGCATCGATATCCGGAATGGCCTGCAGTATGAGTGCATCAACTGTGGTGCTTGTATCGATGCTTGCGACCAGACCATGGACAAAATGGGTTATGAAAAAGGCCTGATCAGCTACACCACCGAACACCGTTTAGCTGGAGGCACCACAGAGTTAGTGCGGCCCAAGCTGATCGGTTACGGTTTAGCGTTGGTGGTGATGATGATTGCGTTTGTCGTGACCGCCAACCTGCGGGTTAATTTCGAAGTGGATGTGTTGCGCGATCGCAACCAGATGTTCCGCGAAACCAACGAGGGCTGGATCGAAAACACCTATACCTTGGTACTGGTGAATAAAACTCAGCAAGCCACGCAGTTCCACCTGAGTGTTGAAGGGCTGCCGCCCTATGAGTGGAGCGGCCCACAGCAGATAGAGGTGGCCGCTGGCGATGTCGCCGATGTGCCGATCAGTCTGGCGGTTGACCCCTATGAATTAACGAGCCCCATGACGCGGATAGAGTTTGTTGTGACTACCGATAGCAGTGACGATGCCCGGCGCATCGACAGCCGCTTCTTTAGCCGACGCTAGTCATGGCGATACCCCTTTAAATAAGGAAATGACCTCCCAGTGAGTCAATTTCACTTTGCTAAGCTCACGCCTGAGCTGATCCTTGATGCGCTGGAAAGTCAGGGCATTCGGGTCGACTCAGGTTTGCTGCCCTTGAACAGCTACGAAAATCGCGTTTATCAATTTCTTGATGAGGAGCGCCAGCGTTACGTTGTTAAGTTCTACCGCCCTGAACGCTGGAGCGATGATGCGATCCTGGAGGAGCATGCCTTTACCCAGCAGTTGCTTGATGCGGAAGTCCCTGTTGTTGCGCCGCTGACCTTTGCTGGCAAAACACTCCTCAAAGCGGAAGGCTATCGCTTCGTGGTGTTTCCCAGTGTCGGTGGTCGTCACCTGGAAGTGGATAACTTGGATCAGCTGGAGTGGGTGGGGCGTTTTGTTGGCCGCTTGCATATGGTGTCCAGTAAACAGGATTTTGTGCATCGCCCTACTTTGGATTTTGACAGTTTTGGTGCCCAGTCGGCTGAGTATCTGCAACAAGCTAATATGTTGCCCGATTCGCTGAAAACGCCGTTCTTTACCGTGCTTGAGCACCTGCTCACGGCCTTGCAGCGGCATCTGGCCGAAGCGGCAGTTTATACGCCGATCCGACTGCATGGTGACTGCCATCCTGGCAACATCTTGTGGCGTGATGAGATTGGCCCGCAGTTTGTCGATCTGGATGATGCCCGTATGGGGCCTGCGGTGCAGGATATATGGATGCTGCTGTCAGGCGAACGCGCCGAACGTATTCTGCAGTTAGAGTTGATTCTGGAAGGCTATGAGCAGTTCTGTGAGTTTGATAACAAGCAGTTGGCATTGATCGAGCCGCTACGGGCATTGCGTCAGATCCACTACATGGCATGGCTGGCGCGTCGCTGGCAAGATCCTGCTTTTCCTCAGGCATTCCCCTGGTTTAACAGCGATAAATATTGGGAAGGACAGATCCTGGCGTGTAAAGAACAGTTATCTAGCCTGCAAGAACCACCTTTAAGCTTGCAGCCTTGGCTGTAAATCCCTAGCATCGGACATTCTGAACTGAATTAGCTGAGCTTACTTTCTAGGAACCTATACGAATGAAAAAGATCCTCTTATCTCTGTTGGTATTGCTGCTGCCGATCACGGCGTGTGCAGAGCGTTTTCAAGAGGGCAAGCACTACACTGTTGTTCGCAGTGTTGCCAGTGCCGAGCCAGAGATCACCGAATTTTTCTCCGTGCTTTGCGGTCATTGTTATAGCTTTGAGCCTATCGTGCATGAGCTGAGCAAGCAGCTTCCGCCAGGGGTGAAGTTTAAGCGGAATCACGTGGATTTTGTTGGTCGCGATATCGGCCCTTTGTACACTCGTGCTTATGCCACCATGTTGGTACTAAAAGTTGAAGACACCGTGTTACCCGCGATCTTCAATGAAGTGCATGGCAAGAAAAACTTCCTACAGACCCCAGCGGCACTGCGTGATTTCTTTATTAAGAACGGCGTTGATGCCGGTCAGTATGATGGTGCGGTTAGCAGCTTTGCGGTTAACGGTCTGGTTAGCCAGATGCAGAAAGCCACCAAAGATTACAAGATCACCGGTGTGCCAAGCTTCTTCGTCAACGGTAAATACAAGGTTAACACCAGCTCTATCAAGTCTGCGGATGAGTTCGTACAGTTAGTGCTGTTTTTGTTAGAGAAAAAGTAAACCTGATAGCGTTTAGATGACGATTGATCCGGTTTAAGCAAAAAGGCGCCTGTAGGCGCCTTTTTTTGCGGGGTGATATATTGAATCTTGTTCTCACTTAGTAAATATTTTATGTTTCGTTTATGGTTTTTTTATCAGTAGCGGTTCCCAAATAGTGCTAGACACTTGCGACCCACTGGCTGCTTCAATCATCGAAAAAATAAGCTGTTCTGCAGACACACCTTGTTTATCTATGAGCGCCTGGAGTGCTAAATTGGCTGTGTTAAGCGTATCGATCATATCGAACTTCCATTGGTTGTTTTCTCGAATGAACTGATATTTATGGGAGGTTAGTTTTTCACCTATCTTCACGACCGCACTTGCTTGTTCTCCCTGAAGTTGAATATCCGTGATGGTTGTTTTTACAACTGTTTCATTACTAATCCAATCATGATTAGTGGCATATATAAAAGCATCTTTTCCAGTCATGGAGCGTAATTGTTCTAAAGGGATTTGGTGCTTAATAAGAAGCACCTGAAATTTATTGATAATCGATAAGTTCTTGAAGGTTCGTCTGTCAGCGTAAAGAGCCCAATCGACATACTTCTGATACTCATCAACAGTGCGTTGGCTGACATATTTCACCGCCCTTTTTCCTTGGCTACTTAGAATTGAGTGCTTGTATTCACTAAAGCAGGCCTTAACGGCATTGATATCCTCTGTGGAGCGGTCTTGGCATGCGAATAATGAAAATATTAGCAACAGACAGGTAAGTATTCTTCTCACTTCTTATTCCCTTAGAATTTATTCAATGATAGAGAGCTTTGTATAATATTGTTTATCGATTGTTTAAATGCTCATTTTATGACTATGAATATACGCTATTCTCTTGGTTCTAGGAAATAAAAGCAGCGGTGTATTATACCTGTGGACATTTAATTCAGTTTTGCTGGTAACAACAATAGATGGATGAATTGGGTTACCGTTTGCGAGTTAACATCATGGCTATTATTTGGATTCGACCATTGGCAGAAGTTATCAGTTTTTTATTTCTGGCGAGTTGTTCGGTCACCTCAAACACGTGTCTTTATTTGCACGGGCGGGGCTTAGTCTGCGCATTGTAATCATTGCCTATTGGCTCGGAATCTCCTAATAATAAATAGTCATCACTACAGAGTTATCATGGAAAAAATTCTCATCAGCGCCTGTTTACTAGGCGATCGCGTGCGTTATAACGGCGAGATCCAGCTATGTCAGCATCCGTTACTTAAACGTTGGCAGGCGGAAGGGCGATTAGTCAAAGTGTGTCCGGAAGTGGCGGGGGGGTTATCTGTGCCCCGCCCAGCGGCTGAGCAACAGCCGGGTGGCCGGGTGATCACGCAACAGGGTGTGGACGTGACGGCTGAGTTTGAAGCTGGCGCCACGCTGGCGGTTAAGTTGGCACAGCAGCAGGGGATTCGTTTAGCTTTGATGAAGGCGCGCAGTCCCAGTTGTGGTAGCGGCCATGTGTATGATGGAGCGTTTCAAGGGCGTCTAATCACGGGGGATGGTGTGACGGTGAGCCATTTGCGCCGTATCGGTGTACAACTGTTTGATGAAACCCAGTTAGATGCACTCGCGGCGGAGCTCCTGCGGTGTGAAAGTGGCAAAGACCCCTCACCCTAGCCCTTTCCCCTTGGAGAGGGGATCACAAGCAGAGCGGTTGTGCTTTGTTGTTTCGCTCCTTCTCCCCTAGCGGGAGAAGGCTGGGATGAGGGGACGCTTTTGCGTCTTCATGGTTGTTTGATGAAACCCAGTTGGATGCGTTGTCGGCGGCGATCCTGGAGTATGGAAAGGGCAAAGACCCCTCACCCTAGCCCTCTCCCCTTGGAGAGGGGATCACAAGCGGAGCGGTTGTTCTTTGTTGTTTCGCTCCTTCTCCCCTAGCGGGAGAAGGCTGGGATGAGGGGGCGCTTTAAACCCGCTACCCCAGTGGTACAGAATGTTAGGTAACCCAATATGACCCACAATGGTTTTGCAGGCGGTTTGTTGTTGCTTAGTGCTGCGCTGGCGCTGATCTCTGGCTGTGCTCAGCCTTTGCCAGACAATCTGACGCTTAAGCCTGATACCCAAGGCGAATGGGTATTTGAGCGGCCTTATAAAGCGCGTAATACGGGGCGTCGCTTGCAGTACAGTAAGCATATTATCTGCGTCACGCCCATTGGGTCATGCCCTATGCCGGGTAGCAGTCCAATAGATATTTTTTGTCAGTGTGCAGTGGAGCCCGAGGGTTACTTACAAGGCGTGACAGAATCTGTGATTGTCGCACCGGTATTTCCGCCCGCCAGCAGTTCAGATAACTGATCATCCTTTGCCTGCCACCAGCCATTGAGTTGTTGCTGAAACTGATGGCGAAATGCGGCGTCATCAAAGTAGTCGCCAATCAGCTCATCGGTCACCGCAATTGCTTCAATCTTTAGTACCACCCGTTTTAGTTCTCCTTTTAGTGCCGCAGGCATGGCGGGCTCTCTGTTGTCGGGATAACAGAGCGTGGTATTGAGGATGGCATCAAACTTCATTGCGTTTAGGGCAAAGGCGATCCCACCCGCTTTAGGCGCCAATAGATGTTGGTAAGGTGCTTGCTGATGTTGCTGCTTCTCAGCGGTAAAACGTGTGCCCTCAACAAAGTTGATCACTGTGGTGGGGCTATGACGAAAGTGGGCACAGGCAGCGCGCGTGGCATCAATATCTTTGCCTTTGAGGTGCGGATATTTGGCTAAAAACGCTTTGGAATAACGTTTCATAAACGGCATATCTAATCCCCATGCCCCGATGCCGAGGAAAGGCACCCAAATTAGTTCCTGTTTTAAGAAGAATTTGCCGATTGGGATACGACCATGGAGCTGGGAGGTGAGCACCACGATATCCAGCCAACTCAGGTGGTTACTGATCAGCAGGTACCAGTGCTTGGTATCAAGCTCGGCTGGCAGCTCAATCTGCCATTCAATGCAGTTGGTTAATGCCAGCGTACCGTGCATACACAGGGTCCAGGCTTGATAGAAGCCATGTAAGAATAGATTGATTAGCTTGCGCCAAGGGGAGATGGGTAACAGCTTCAGTAGGCCACCGAGAAAGATCAATCCGCCCCACAGTCCCAGCCATAGGCTGATAAAAAACAGATTGATAACGGCTAACAAAGGGCCCGGAAGAAAACTCAACATCGCGGATCAGCTACCTTGTGGTGTCGACGGAATGAACATTGAGGGAGGGGGTTGCTAAAAGCCTCATTGCGAGGCTTTCATCTCTGCCAGTTTGAGATCCTTCTCTTGCCACAGTTGGTTTACCCAGCCCTGAAAGCGTTGCTGGAACTGCTTGTCGTTCTGATAGTCGCCGATCAGGTGCTCATCAATCGGTAGTACGCGCACATCGACTTTGATCTCTGCTACTTTACCACAGACAAAATCCCAGAAGCTGGGGCGCTGTTGCGGATAAAGAATGGTCACATCCACCAGCTTGTGCAGTTGATTACCCATGGCATTTAACACAAAGGCGATACCACCCGCTCTGGGCAGCAGCAGATGCTGATAGGGGGATGCCTGCTTTTCATGTTTTTGCTCTGTGTAACGGGTGCCTTCAACAAAATTCATGATGCTGGTGGGTTTAAAGCGAAACTTGCGGCAAGCGTTGCGCGTTGCTTCGATATCTTTGCCTTTCAAGTGCGGGTGTTTCTTTAGGAAAGCACTGCTGTAACGGCGCATAAACGGGAACTCTAACGCCCACCAGGCGACGCCTAGAAATGGCACCCAAATCAGCTCTTTCTTGAGGAAGAATTTCAGAAACGGGATGCGATGATTGAAGATCCGTTGCAGTACCAGAATATCGACCCAGCTTTGGTGATTGGCCAGTACCAGATACCACTCTTTACGCACGACTCCCTCTAACCCCTGCACTGCAATGCGGGTGCCTGTGAGTAGCCGCTGGTTGACGTTGTTGATGCTGATCCAGGCAACGGCACAAGCATCTAACAGGTAGGTGCAGAGTTTGCGCCACAGGGTGATTGGTACCAGCAGCTTGCAGAATGAAAGCAGCAAGATCGGCAACACCCAAAAAATGGTATTCACGATATATAACAACAGGCCTAGGGGCCCTTTAATAAAACTAGGCAGAAAACTCAGCATGCTTAGTCCTCGAAATAGGTGTATCCGCTGACCCCTGCTTCCAGCTCGATCAGTAGCTTATTTACTTCTTTCCGGTTGCCTACTTTCGCCAGTTGGCGACGGTAGCTTTCGACTAGGCGACGTGGCTCAAAGTGAACATAATCTAACACTTGTGCAGCGGTATCGCCTTTCATTAACCTGCTGAGACTGTAGCCGTCGTCAGTAAGTTCAACATGCACAGAATCGGTATCACCAAACAGGTTGTGTAGATCACCGAGGATCTCCTGATAGGCACCGACCATAAAGAAGCCCAGTAGCTGCTCTTCATCCTGTTTCGCCTTTGGCATTGGCAAGCTGGCTTCGATCCCTGCGCCATCGACATATTGCCGGATCTGACCATCGGAATCACAGGTAATGTCCTGAATAATGGCGCGATCTGTGAGCGGACGATCCATTCCTTGCAGTGGCATCACTGGAAACAGTTGCTGAATGCCCCAGATATCCGGTAGTGATTGAAACAGGGAAAAGTTACAGAACAGTTTGTCGGCCAGCTTTTCGTTGAGCTCGTCTAATACTTCACGGTGGGCACGGCTGCTGTGTTTCAAGTGCTTACGTACTTCGTGACAGATAGCGAAGTAGATCTGTTCTGCCTGTGCCCATTGGCTGATGTTGAGCATGCCGTGGGAGAACTGGCTTGCCGCTTCGCCGATGCAGTACATCGCCTCGTGGTAGGCTTCCAGAGCACTGTGGGCATCGACACGCTGATGACATTGCCATAATTCATAGATCATGGAAGGCGCTTCGTCACCGACCTCCGGCAGGTTTTCACCCTTAGGTTGGCGTTCGTTGTCGATCACATTGGCTACCAGGACGGCGTGATGGGCGGTCATTGAACGGCCCGATTCGCTGATGATATTGGGATGTGGCAGGCCGTGTTCGTAGCAGATCTCATCCAGCTCGTGGACAACACGGTTGGCATAATCAAATGGCGTGTAGTTGACGCTGCAACCGTGACGGCTGCGGCTACCTTCATAATCCACCCCAAGACCACCACCAACATCAACCGTATCAATGGGTACGCCAAGGTGGCGAAGCTCGGCATAGTAGCGGGCGCATTCATGGATCGCCTTCTGAATATCGCGAATATTCGCTACCTGGCTACCAATATGGAAATGCACCAAGCAGAGATATTGCTCTTTACCCATCGCTTTCAGGCGTTCAACAGCTTCCAGTACCTGATGGGCGGCCAAGCCGAACTTGCCCTTTTCACCACCGGTGTTCTGCCATTTGCCTTTACCAGTAGAGTTTAAGCGGATGCGGATGCCGATACGCGGTTCCACTTCAAGATCCGCGGCTTCTTCCAGCACCTTATTCAGCTCACTGAGTTTTTCTACCACGATATTAACCGTGTGCCCCATCTTCTGGCCGATCAGCGCTAGGCGGATAAACTCGCGATCTTTGTAGCCGTTACAAACGATAGTGATCGGGGTATCTGAAACCCCTAAAATCGCCAGTAGCTCAGGTTTAGAGCCGGCTTCTAAGCCGACTTTGCCGCTGGTATGACTGAGTAGCTTTTCCACCACGCTGCGCTGTTGATTCACTTTGATTGGGTATACCGCGGTGTAGCCGCCAGGGTACTCACAATCTTGCTTGGCCTTTTCAAAGGCGCGGATCAGGGTATCAACACGGTGATAAAGAATATCGGTAAACCGGATCAGGATCGGTAGTGATAAACCATGGGCGCGGATATCTTCCACCAGATCTGGTAGCGGGATAGAGTGCCCCTCGCTATTGGCGGTCGGATTGGCAGTCAGGCTCCCTTGTTCATCGACATCAAAATAACCTTCGCTCCAATGAGCGACATTGTAGGTGTGACGTGCGCGTTCGGTGGCCGAATTACTCAATGGCGTGATCTCTGAATAGGTTAAATAAACAACAATTTTAAGGGCGCCATTCTAATGCTAGATCCGCCACTCGCCTAGTTTTTTAGGCTGTGCTCAACGGGGCTTTGCTTGCGACAGGCTACCAGTGGGTGAAGTTTAGCTGAATTTGGGCTGCTCCAGCCGATAGGGAGAGGCCTGAAGAGGGGCAAAACGGCAGCTTTGGTGCGCTGAATGACGGGTGCAAACAGAAAATAGGCGTGGCATTGGTAGCGGGAAAGGCGGTAGAAGTAAAATAGTTTGCCCTAATTATTCTGACGCTGCTTATGTCTATTTTGCTTGCCCCGTTTTGGGGCGTCACTCAAGCTGCTGTTTTTAGTGTTTATCTTTCTTTTTTAAGGTACTTAAAAGCTGATAACTCCCTGGTTTTTACGTTGCATTACTTTTACTAATCGTAACAACAAAAAAGAATCATTTTTCTTGCCTGAAAGCTTGCTTTATAAAGCGCTCCTAAACCGGCTAACGCCAATTTTTTCTACATTTAGTCAGCGAGTTAAAAGAAGTAGCCATGGACCTGTTCAACTTTATTGGCGCACTTGGTGGAGTGCTCTATCTTGCCTCATATCTACTGCTTAATGCCGGTAAGGTAAGCGGTAATAGTTATGAATATATCGGTTTGAACCTGGCCGCCTCTACTTGTATGGCTATTTCGTTGTTTGTACATTGGAATGGCCCCTCTTTTACCGCACAACTTTGTTGGATTGTGATCTCTTGTGTTGGGCTAGTGAACTGTTATCTTGAATCTAAGCACAAGGCAAAAGAGAGTGTTGAGCAGCTCGCTGCAGCGCCGCAGATACAACAAGAGATGCCAACCCAATTGAATGCTTAAACATGGAGCGCGACCAAGTAGCGCGCCCAGCCTTGAGATCAAGCCGCCGCTAACCTCGCCAACAATCGATCAAATGCTCGAAAGCCTAATGCTTCGCTGAGATGGCCGCTGTGTATGCTCGGTGCCTGTTCCAGATCCGCAATGGTACGTGCCACGCGCAACACGCGATGGTAGGCGCGGGCGGAGAGCCCAAGTTTGTCGATAGCCATGCCCAAAAACCGGTTATCTTCACTGGTTAGGCGGCAGTGCTGATCCAGTTGTTTACCACCGAGTTGTGCATTGGCGCAGCCTTGGCGCGCTAATGCCTGCTGATGGGCGGTAGCCACTTTAGCGGCAATGGTGGCAGTGTCTATTTGTGGGGTGTCGATATCCGCCAGTTCTGCGGGTGATACCCGCGGTACGTCTACGGTGAGATCGAAACGGTCGATAAATGGGCCGGACAGCTTGCTCAGATAGCGCCTGACCTGATCGGGTGTCGAGCGACTTTGTACACCAGGTACACCCCAAGTGCCACATGGGCTGGGGTTCATGGCGCCGATCAATTGGAAGCGTGCGGGAAATTCCGCTTGGCGAGCGGCTCGGGAGATAGTGACATGGCCTGTTTCCAGAGGCTCCCGCAGCATCTCTAGTACTTTGCGGTCATATTCTGTCAGTTCATCAAGGAATAACACGCCGCGGTGTGCCAGTGAGATCTCCCCAGGCTTCGGGTGGCTACCGCCACCCACTAGGGCGATGGCTGAACAGGAGTGATGCGGTGCGCGGAATGGGCGTTGCCGCCACTGTGCTGGCTTAAAGCCCTGACTACTGACCGAGTAGACGGCACTGGATTCGAGCGCTTGCTGTTGATCCATGGGGGGTAAAATTCCGGGTAAGCGGCTGGCGAGCATACTTTTACCTGTACCAGGAGGACCAAATAGCAGCAGGTGGTGGTTCCCTGCTGCGGCGATTTCCAGTGCTCGCTTCGCCTGATGCTGACCTTTTACATCTGCCATGTCAGGATAGTTTGGCGTGGCTGTCTCTGCGGGAGCACTATCCATCAGCTGCAAGCTTTGTTGTCCATTTAGTCCGGCACAGACCTGCAGCAGATGATCGGCAGCCAGCACCCGACAGTTGTCTACCTTGGCCGCCTCTGCGGCATTGTGTATGGGTAAAATCAGTGCGCGCCCGGCTTGTTCGCTAGCAATAGCGAGCGGGATAGCGCCGGTAATTTTCCGCAGAGAACCATCGAGCGCCAGTTCACCGGCAAACTCATAGCGACTCAGCGCGTCGAGGGGGATCTGCCCTGACGCCGCAAGAATGCCGATGGCGATAGGAAGATCGAAGCGACCGCCCTCTTTTGGCAGATCGGCCGGTGCCAGATTGACGGTGATCCGTTTGGCGGGAAACTCAAATCGTGCATTGAGCAGGGCGCTGCGAACCCGTTCGCGGGCTTCGCGTACTGATGCTTCCGGTAATCCAACAATGCTGAAAGCAGGCAAGCCTGCGGCTAAATGGACTTCGATATCTACTTGTGGGGCGATCACGCCAACAGAGGCGCGACTATGAACAATCGCTAAAGACATGGTGCGCAATTCCTTTTGCTGCAGTAAAACCTATATCAAATCTATTTCTCTAGTGCTGGTTGTATCTGGTTGAGTAACTCGGTTATCGCCTGATAATCCGCCGCAGCGACAAACCCTTTTATCCCTGCCGCAGTGGCAACCGGACTACTCGCCGATAAGCTTAGCAGAGCCATTTTAACTTGAGAGATCTGTTGCGCAGTTAAGCTATCGCTCACTACGACCCCCCAGTGTGGATATTTAGGGGTGGTATGAGGGCTATCGGCAGGATTGGCTGGCGGTAAGACTCGAAACAGAGTGGGATCATACTCCTTCGCATCGGCAATCAGCCCACTGCGGACAAACCCGGCATCGACCTGCTTATTGGCAACGCGTTGCAGAATGGCGTATTGATTATTCAGGGTGGCAAACTGCACATAATTGGATAGTGGCTGCCAACCTAGTTTTACCAGTTCATAGGCCTGGAACAGGAACCCTCCTGCAGATGTCGATTGATTAACCACGCCGATCACCCGGCCTTGCAGTTGCGCCATGCTGTGCAGCGGACTATCGCGATGAACGATAATATCTCCGGCGAATGCATCGCCATAGGCTTGGCTGTTTAACGTGGCGACCACCTGATAGTTGGGTTGGTACTTTAAGAGTTGGCTGGTGACGACCGGGTTACTCAGCAGTAGGTCGGTTTGCCCCGCCAATGCTAATAGTTCGGTGTGCTGCAACGGTACTAACGTCACTTCTGTTTGTAATGTGGTGGCGATAAAGTCAGCTAGGGGTTGCCAGCGCGCGCGGGCGACATCTGCACCACGGAAGTCCAATACCGCAAGGGTAAGTGCTGTTTTCGCTGGCTTGGCGTAGGCGTTTGCTGCAAGTAGTGTAAATAACAGCAGAAACAGGGATAACACACCGAAAAAATTGATGTTTTGCTGGGACTTTCGGTGAATAACAGGAACTGCTGCGCGATTCATTTGCTAAATCTAGCCCAAAAAAATTGTGATCTGTCAAAAGCTATGGTATTTATTTCGGTAATGTATCTGTAATCACAAATTTACGCAGAGCCAAGAATAGTGAACATGTTGTCTGTAAGCCTACTTATTATCGTACGTGTCGTGGTGGTGATTAGCCAACCGCGCGGGGCGTTATTTGGGTAGACAACACTGAATATCGAAACCCCCGCGCCGTAAGGCTCGGGGGTTTTTTTTTACCGCATTGACGTTGATGCGGATGACCGAGATAAAAGACAGGAATTCGAGATGAATGGAGCGCAGTTAGTCATTAAGGCGCTGGTACAACAAGGGGTATCTACCTGTTTTGGTTATCCTGGTGGCGCAATCATGCCGATCTATGACGCTTTTTATCAGAGCGAAATTAAGCACATCTTGGTGCGCAACGAACAGGGTGCTGCCCTGGCCGCACTGGGTTATGCCCGTGCCAGCGGTGAAGTTGGTGTTTGTTTAGCCACCTCAGGCCCTGGCGCGACTAATTTGATCACCGGTTTGGCTGACGCTTATCTTGACTCTATTCCTGTGGTTGCCATCACTGGCCAAGTTGCCAGCCCGCTGATTGGCACGGATGCGTTTCAGGAAGTGGATGTTTTAGGTCTGTCTTTACCTATCACCAAACACAGCTTCTTGGTTGAAGATATCGCCGAATTGGGTGATGTACTGCAGCAAGCTTTTGCATTGGCTAAAAGTGGCCGCCCTGGCCCTGTGCTGGTCGATATACCGAAAGATATTCAATTGGCTGCTGCTGAGTTGCCTCCCCTGTTAGTTTCTGATGATGCTTTGCCTGCGCCGACCGCGGATCAACTGGCATTGGCGCGGCAGCTGCTGAGTCAGGCAGAGCGACCGGTGCTATATGTTGGCGGCGGTGTGGGTATGGCGAAAGCCGTGCCTGAACTGCGCGCTTTCCTTGAACAGACGCAAATCCCGGCAGTGACCACGTTAAAAGGGATCGGCACCTTGCCGAAAGATCACCCTCGCTTCCTTGGCATGCTGGGCATGCACGGTAATCAGGCGGCGAATCTGGCGGTACAATCTAGTGATCTATTGATCGCCATTGGTGCACGTTTTGATGATCGGGTGACAGGCAAGCTGGATACCTTCGCTCCGGATGCCAAAGTGATCCACTTTGATATTGATGAAGTGGAGTTCGGCAAGCTGCGTCGCCCTCACGCACTATTACATGGCGATATGAAACCGGCATTGGCGGCTTTGGCAATGACATTATCTATTGATGAATGGCGTAGTCAGTGTGACCAACTGAAAACACAGTATGCATGGCGTTATGACGCGCCGGGCGAAGGGATCTACGCCCCGGCCTTATTGCGTCAGCTGTCCGACCAATTGCCTGATGATGCGGTGGTGAGCTGTGATGTTGGACAGCACCAGATGTGGGTCGCACAGCATATGCAGTTTGATTCGCCTCATGATCATCTGTCTAGTGGTGGTTTAGGCACCATGGGATTTGGTATGCCTGCCGCGGTTGGTGCGCAGTTAGCTCGCCCTGATGCCACCGTGGTGAATGTGACCGGTGATGGCTCCATCATGATGAATATTCAGGAGTTAGGCACAATTAAGCGCTTTAACTTGCCAGTTAAAATCGTCCTCATCGACAACGAGCGGTTGGGCATGGTGCGTCAGTGGCAGGAGTTGTTTTTTGATAAGCGTTATAGCGAAACCAATCTGTCAGACAACCCAGATTTCTTAACGCTGGCCAGTGCTTTTGATATCCCTGGCCAGTTAATTACCCAGCGGGAGCAAATCCCCGCGGCGTTAGATGCCATGTTGTCTGCAACGGGTCCGTACCTGTTACATGTGGCTATTGATGCCGAAGAAAATGTATGGCCCCTGGTGCCACCAGGCGCGGCAAACCAACAGATGATGGAGAAACAGTCATGATGCATACCATGCATATCGAGGCTAAGGATCGCCCAGCGACATTAGAGCGGTTACTGAGGGTGACACGCCACCGCGGTTTTGCGGTGCGGGAAATGCAGATGAATGCCTCAGCTGAACGGGATAGTGTTACTATTAGCGTCACTGTGGCCAGCGACCGTCCCATCAGTCTGTTGCAAGGCCAACTTAGTAAATTAGTGGATGTTGCGTCGGTGAACATAGAAGCCCAGTCGCAACCCCTTTCGATCACCGCATAAGGAAGTTTTTGATGGCTGCTCAAGCTGAATTTATTTGGTTTAACGGCGAACTCATGCCCTGGGCTGACGCTAAAGTACACGTATTGAGTCACGCAATTCACTACGGCTCCTCTGTGTTTGAAGGTGTGCGCGCCTATAACACGCCGAAGGGCCCTGCAATTTTCCGTCATCAAGAGCACACCCAGCGCTTGTTTGACTCGGCCAAGATCTATCGCATGAAAGTCGACGTGACTGCACAACAGATCATGGATGCGACCAAAGAAGTGATCCGTGCCAATAAGCTGAATAATGCGTATATCCGTCCGGTGATCTTCTATGGTGATATCGGCTTGGGTTTACGGGTTAAAGATGATGCCAAAACTGATGTGTCGATTGCCGCGTTTGAGTGGGGCACTTATCTGGGCGACGATGCGCTGGAACAGGGCGTTGATGTCGGCATCTCCAGCTGGAACCGTTTAGCAGCCAATACCATGCCAACCGGCGCGAAAGCTGGCGGTAACTACCTTTCCAGCCAGTTAATTGGCCAGGAAGCTAAGCGTCACGGTTATCAGGAAGGTATCGCACTGGATATCAATGGTTATATCAGTGAAGGTGCTGGTGAAAACCTGTTTATCGTTAAAGATGGCAAGTTGCTGACCCCACCGACTACGGCCGCGATCTTGCCGGGTATCACCCGTGCGACAATCATGCATCTGGCACAGCAGCGCGGTATCGAAGTGGTTGAGCAATCACTGCCCCGTGAAGCGCTTTACCTTGCTGACGAGATCTTCCTCACGGGTACTGCGGCAGAAGTGACGCCAGTGCGCAGTGTCGATGGTATCCAGGTCGGTTGTGGCAGTCGTGGCGCAGTGACCACCACCTTGCAGAAAGATTACTTTGACCTGGTGAAAGGGGTCAGTGAAGACAAAAACGATTGGTTGGATTACGTCGAGTAATCTACCGAATGAACTAGCTCTGAGCCGCATTTACTGCGGCTCAGTTGTCTAGTAGACAGACAATTTTCAGCACAGAGAGTTTAGTTATGCCACGTAAATTGCGTTCAGCGACCACGACTCAGGGTCGTAATATGGCCGGTGCCCGCGCCCTTTGGCGTGCCACGGGTATGAAAGATGGTGATTTCGATAAGCCGATTATCGCCGTTGTTAACTCCTTTACCCAGTTTGTTCCCGGTCATGTGCACCTGAAAGATATGGGGCAGTTGGTCGCAGGCGCAATTGAAGAAGCCGGTGGTGTGGCAAAAGAGTTTAATACCATCGCCGTCGATGACGGTATCGCCATGGGCCATGGTGGCATGTTGTATAGCCTACCTTCCCGTGAGCTGATTGCTGACTCGGTGGAGTATATGGTGAATGCACACTGCGCTGATGCCATGGTTTGTATCTCTAACTGCGACAAGATCACCCCAGGTATGTTGATGGCGTCACTGCGCCTGAATATCCCAGTGATCTTTGTTTCCGGCGGGCCGATGGAAGCGGGTAAAACCAAGCTATCTGACCAGATCATCAAACTAGATCTGGTTGATGCCATGGTGCAAGCGGCAGATCCGACTATCTCTGATGAACAAACCGAACAGGTTGAGCGCAGTGCCTGTCCAACGTGTGGCTCTTGCTCTGGCATGTTTACTGCCAACTCTATGAACTGTTTGACGGAAGCCTTGGGTCTATCTCAGCCCGGCAACGGTTCTTTGCTGGCGACTCACGCTGATCGCGAGCAGTTGTTCCTCAATGCGGGTAAG
Source organism: Corallincola luteus (assembly GCF_004336975.1). NCBI lineage: Bacteria > Pseudomonadati > Pseudomonadota > Gammaproteobacteria > Alteromonadales > Psychromonadaceae > Corallincola > Corallincola luteus. The sequence continues at coordinate 101,668 of NZ_SJXE01000006.1, read as the reverse complement.
CGCATTGTTGACCTGTGTGAGCGCTATTATCAGCAGAATGATGATAGTGCCCTGCCACGTAATATTGCGACCTATGAAGCGTTTGAAAACGCCATGGCGCTAGATATCGCCATGGGCGGTTCGACCAATACTGTGTTGCACTTATTGGCTGCGGCACAGGAAGCGGAAGTTGATTTCACCATGGCGGATATGGATCGATTATCTCGTCGGGTGCCTAATTTATGTAAGGTTGCACCTGCGACCAGTAAATACCACATGGAAGATGTGCATCGTGCAGGCGGTGTGATCAGTATTTTGGGCGAACTGGCGCGTGCTGGCTTGCTGAATACCGATATCCCTACGGTATTGGGCCAAACCATGGGTGAAAATCTGGCCGAGTACGACATCACTGTGACCGACAGCGAAGCCGTGAAAACCATGTATCGCGCAGGTCCTGCAGGCATTCGTACCACCAAAGCGTTCAGTCAGGATTGTCGCTGGCCAACGCTGGATGATGACCGTGAAAACGGCTGTATCCGGAGTAAGGAACATGCTTACAGTCAAGACGGTGGTTTGGCCGTATTGTTCGGTAACTTGGCAGAAAAGGGCTGTATCGTAAAAACGGCTGGGGTTGAGGAAGAGAATCTCACTCACCGTGGCCCTGCCCGTATCTATGAAAGCCAGGACGACGCGGTGGCCGGTATTTTGGCCGGTGATGTTAAGGCTGGCGAAGTTGTGTTAATTCGCTACGAAGGTCCGAAAGGTGGCCCGGGTATGCAGGAGATGCTTTATCCCACCAGCTACCTGAAATCGATGGGCTTAGGCAAAAAGTGCGCTCTGATCACCGATGGTCGTTTCTCCGGTGGTACGTCCGGCTTGTCGATCGGTCATGCTTCGCCAGAAGCCGCCGCTGGGGGCAACATTGCACTGGTAGCGCAAGGGGACATCATCGATATCGATATTCCTAATCGTAAGGTACACCTGGAAGTGTCTGATGAAGAGCTGGCCAAGCGCCGTGCCGCGATGGAAGCGAAAGGTGAGGCTGCTTGGCGTCCGGAGAATCGTGAGCGTGCAGTGAGCTTTGCGCTGAAAGCTTATGCGGCCTTGGCAACGAGTGCCGACATGGGTGCTGTTCGTGATAAAAGCAAACTGTAAACTGGGATAGTCGATGAATAACCTGTTACCTCACCTGAGTGCTCGTCAGCCGAGTGCTGCCGAGTATCTGCGCCGGATATTGCTTGCCCCTGTTTATGATGTGGCGGTGAAGTCAGATCTGACACCGATGCGTAAATTGTCGGAACGTTTGGGCTGTGAAGTGCTGCTGAAACGTGAAGATCAGCAACCGGTGCACTCATTCAAGATCCGTGGTGCTTACAACAAGATCGCCGGTTTGAACGCGGATCAGCAGGCAAAAGGTGTGGTGGCAGCATCGGCAGGAAACCATGCGCAAGGGGTGGCTTTATCTGGGCAAAAGCTCGGTATTAAAGCCACCATTGTGATGCCCAACAACACACCGGACATCAAAATTGATTCGGTGCGGCGTTTGGGTGGCAACGTGGTGATCCACGGCAATAGCTTTGACGAAGCATCTGCAGAGTCCCGTCGTTTAGCCGAAACCGAAGGTTATACCTTGGCGGCACCCTTTGATGATCCTGATGTGATTGCGGGTCAGGGCACTATTGGTGTTGAGCTGTTGCAACAGGCGCGGGATATGGACTATGTGTTCCTCCCTGTCGGTGGTGGTGGCTTGGCGGCTGGCGTGGCTTTGTATCTGAAGAGCTTGAAGCCGTCTATTAAGGTGATCGGCGTTGAGGCCGAAGATTCCGCCTGCTTACTGGCGGCGCTGGAAGCCGGAGAGCGAGTGAACTTGGATCAGGTTGGCTTGTTTGCCGATGGCGTTGCGGTGAAGCTTATCGGTGAAGAGACCTTCCGCGTATGTGCGGCGTTTATCGACGAAGTGATCACTGTTTCTACCGATGAGATCTGTGCGGCGATCAAAGATATTTTTGATGATACCCGTGCTGTTTCAGAGCCCGCGGGGGCGCTGGCGCTGGCGGGCTTGAAGAAGTTCCAGGCACGCTACAAGCTTCATGGTAAAAAACTGACTACGGTGTTGTCAGGGGCCAATGTTAACTTTCATAGCTTGCGCTATGTGTCTGAGCGGACTGAGCTGGGAGAAGGACGGGAAGGCGTATTGGCTGTTACCATCCCAGAGCAGAAAGGCAGCTTCCGCCGCTTCTGTGAACTGTTGGGTGGTCATGGTATTACCGAGTTTAACTACCGCTTTGCTGATCCTGCGAAAGCCCATATCTATGTTGGTGTGCGGTTGGCGGAAAAAGCTGACATGGCTAACCTGTTAGCCACTTTGGGTGACAGCGGTTATGAGGTGCATGACTTAACTGACAATGAACTGGCGAAGTTGCATGTGCGCTATATGGTTGGCGGCCGCCCATCGCAGCCATTGATTGAGCGTTTATATGGCTTTGAATTCCCAGAGTCCCAAGGCGCGCTGATGCGTTTCTTGAATCGCCTTGGTGAGCGCTGGAATATCACGCTTTTCCATTATCGTAATCACGGCGCCGCTTATGGTCGAGTGCTAGCTGGTTTTAATGTTAGCGATCAAGAAAAAGCTGAATTTGAAGCCTCTTTGGATGATGTTGGCTACGAATGGCGTGACGAAACGTCCAATCCTGTCTATGATTACTTCTTAGCACATCGCGATTAATACTGATTTAAATAGATACATGGCTCGCCGGATCGCGAGCCACAAAAATAACATGGAGGTACACTATGCGCCCTATTACATCTGTCGCCTTATCCCTTTCTCTTGTGGCATCCAATGCCGCTGCTGATAACGTCCCAAAACCTTTCGTTGAAAAAATGATCGCCAAAAGCATGCAGGAACAGTGTGCTAGCTCGGCCTATCTGGCGTGTCGCGACATCTCTGCTGCTGAATGCCAGAAGCAGGGGGAGCTGTATCTGAAAACCTGTATTGCCCCGCTGCCCGACCAGATCCCAATGGGAAGTGCGGCGTTTGAGAAGGAGATGGAAGCCTGCGGTGTGAAGCTCGCGGACAAGCTGGGCATTGACTTAGATAAAGTAGAAGCCTGTGATGATGCGATGGAGATGGCTGAGGAAGAGTCTGTTTACCATGATGAGTTGACGCCGGAACAGCTTGAAGAGTTGATGCGTGCAGAGCAACTAAAGCAGCAGCAAGAGATGCAAGCGTTTGTTGATATGATGCGCGAGGCAACCGGCAACGGCAATCGCCTTGAAGAGATCACTTTGCCGCTCTATGAACCCTATGAGTTGGGGATCCATATGGCGGATGGTGCCGCTTGGGAGGAGCTGAGGGGGTTACCCGCTGTAACATTCCGCGTTAACGCCAGCAAAGATGAAGTGTTGGCTTTCTATAAGCAGAAATTGCCAACTTTTAAAGTGGATCCTAATGATCCTTATCGTTTAGTGGAAAAGGTGCTACCTGGCGAAGAGACAATCGCTAAGTACATTAATGTTCCTCACGTGGCAATCTATGGCGATACTTTCGTTCAGCTCACCTACCGCCGCTAATATAGATGCGCCAGTCCCTTGTACTGGCGCAATCCCCTTCTCTGATGTTTTCCGTTAGAATGCTGCGCCTAAATATCTAGCCGGTAGCGTTTTGATGATCTCTATTCAAGCATTTAGCCTGAGCCTGACCTTGGTCTTTTTGGCGGAAATAGGCGATAAAAGCCAGCTAGTGTGTATGGCTCTGGCCGCACGCCATCGCGCCTGGCCTGTACTGCTTGGCTCTGTGGCGGCGTTCTCGGTTTTGAACTTACTTGCGGTGCTCTTTGGTGCGGCGCTCGCTGAGTGGATCCCAGCGTCATGGCTGGCGGTTGGTGTGGCGCTGCTGTTTCTTTGGTTCGGGATCCAGTCGCTACGTAATGGTAGCGAAGAGGATGAGGAGTGTATTCAGCGTCCTACGCACCACTTGATCCTGTCGACTTTTATGATGATTTTTGCCGCAGAGTTTGGCGATAAAACTCAACTGGCAGTGGCGGGATTGGCTGCGCAACAACCTCTGCTATCGGTCTGGCTGGGGGGCACCTTGGCTTTGGTTTTTACCTCTGCCTTGGGAGTGTTCGCGGGACGTCGTTGGCTGTCGAAGTTGCCCGTAAACTATTTGCATAAGGGGAGTGGGGTGCTGTTTTTGCTGATGGCAGCGCTCAGCGCCAGTAGCTTAGTTTGGTCTTTTTAACGAGCTGATCTGGCAGTAATAAATAGCCCCGAGAGTCCGGGGCCTGGCCGTTTTCAGGGCTTACCAGAACTTATAGCTGACGCCCATGAATACGCTGCTTTCTGCATCGTCGTCAACCAGCGGGCTATCTTCAAGCTCGCTATCTAACCATGAGTAGTTAGCGCCAGCAGACACGCTCCACTCTTCGGTAATACGGTAGGCCGCCGCCAGACCAACGCCATACTTCAGTGCCGAGCCTGTGTCATAAGCAGAGACACCACTACGGGCAGATTCTTCTTCTGAAACGCCATAGTAGTAGTTGGCATAGTCTGAATCCATGTAGCTCAGGTGAATGTTAGGGATCAGCATCAATTCGGGTGTCACAGGATAAGGGTAGCCGTAGCCCAAGTCGGCTCGGATACCGTTGTGGTCATCACTGATATCTGTGCTGAGTTTGGCGCTGAATTGGCCATAGATACGATCTTGAAAGCGGTAAGAGACGCCAGCGTCAATACTGCGATGGCGGGTATCTAACGTACGGAAACGATTGGTGTTCTTTGGATCCCACTCCTCTTTGCCTATCCCGATGGCGATACCGACGCGGTGTTGTTGATTTTCAAACAGTTTGTAACCGGCCCCATCTTTATCGACAAAGAAGTGCTCGTTTTCAAATTTCACCAGAGGAATAACGCGATTATCATCATCATAGTCAGCGTAAGCGCTGTTTTGCAGTACGAATCCGGCACCAATACTTAGGCTTTCCTTTGTGTCTGCGCAAGTCATAAAAGGCAGTAGAGAGGCTGCGAAAAGAGCTGTGTACTTCATAGGGTTCTCATTCATGTGACGTTTGGGGGGATTTACGCGGCACTATACGATAAAGATCAAAAAGTTAAATCTGATTAGACGTAAACAAATGTTATTTATCTGAAAAACGGCATTTAGAAAAGTTTGAGAAGTATATTTTGTATGCAAATGGGGTGGCGGAATGTCGTTGCTGTGGGCAAAAAATAGGGATGAGTGGACACTCATCCCTATTATTCATATCACTTGAATGCTTTAGAATTTATAAGCGACACCCAGCATACCACTGGTTTCGTTATCGTCGTCTAGCAGAGGGCTCTCTTCCAGATCATCATCTAACGAGGTATAGGTGACGCCAGCGTATAGGTTCCAATGTTCGGCAAGATGATAGCCAGCCATCAAACCAACAGAGATGTTGGTAGCGCTGCCAGTATCGTAGGCCGAAACAGCGGCGCTGGTGGCGGCATCTCTATTGCTGATACCGTAGTAGTAGTTGGCGTAATCTTCGTCCATATACTTGATACGTACGGATGGGATAAGAACGATTTTGTCACTGACTTTCCAAGGGTAGGCGTAGCTAAGCGCTGCACCATTGCCGTCGTGCTCGTCGCTGATATCGGTGAAGTATTGTGCTCTTACCACACCCCATTTGGCTTGGAAGCGGTAGCTGGCACCTAGATGGAATGCTCTGTCTTTGTCTTCAAAGCCATCGAATTCCGCTTGATCATTATCGCTGCCATCCCACTCCTCTTCACCCATGGTGAGGTAGATACCAATACGGTGAGGACCTTTATCCAACGCTTTGAAGCCGAATTCTCCGCCATCAGCATAAAACCATTCGGTATCGAATTTGATGATAGGAATTGCGCGTGCGCTGTCGTCATAATTACGGTAGGCCGAGCTGGGCACCTGTACGCCGACACCAATTTCTGTGTCACCGGCGGCCATCGCTGTTGCTGGTAGAGAGCTAGCTAATGCTAAGACCAACAGATGTTTCATGTTCATAAGTGCGTCCTTGTTATCTGCATTGGATAAACATTTTTCTACTAATAGTCTAGTTTAGTTGAAATTTTCTTAATAAGAATGAATTATTTTGCTTTCTTGTTGTCACGTTGAACGTGGCGCCTGTGTCATTCGTTGTTGTTTTCTTCATTGGCTTGATTATTTTCAAGCTGAGACAGACGCTGCTCGAGAGCGGTCAGTTTTTCCCGTGTGCGCAACAGTACCTGCGTTTGTACATCGAACTCTTCCCGCGTTACCAGATCCAGCTTAGCGAGTTGTGCCTGCAACACCTGTTTGGTTTTGGCTTCAAACTCATCAGCAATATTTTTGACGCCGGGCGGTAGTGCATTGCTGATCTGTTTGGCTATCTCTTCGAGTTTGCTGGGGTTTATCATCTTGATACCTTTACTCTATTTTGCATTGCGGATTATCAATGCTGCTATTTTTCCATTGTAGCTAGCTGGTGAGCATGAAACTAGTCAGGGAGTAAAAAGCGCTCTCCCTGACATGTTGTTTATGTGTGTGCTCTTTGATCTTTTAACAGGGTCGCGACATCCGGCAGAGGTTTATGGCGTTCCGCCAGATAGCTATAAATCACCGGCAGCACAAAGAGGGTGAAAATAGTGCCGATCCCCAAACCTGCGCAGATCACCAGACCGATACTGAAGCGGCTGACGGCACCAGCACCTTCTGCCATCAATAGTGGGATTAAGCCGGCGATCATCGATACTGTGGTCATCAGGATAGCCCGCAGGCGGACATGGGCTGCTTCAATGACTGCTTCCACACGATCCAGTCCTTTTTCCAGTTGCACCTCTTTCGCCACTTCACAGATGAGAATACCGTGCTTACTGATTAAGCCGATGAGGGTGACTAGCCCTACCTGAGCGTAGATGTTCATGGTGGAGAGCCCCCATGCCATGCTGATCAATGCACCACTTATTGCGAGTGGTACCGAGACCAGGATCACCAGCGGATCTCGTACACTCTCAAATTGGCTAGCTAACACCAGAAAAATGACCGCCAGAGCCAATAGGAAGGTGGCGAACAGCGCTGACCCTTCGGTGACGTACTGACGAGCCTCTCCAAGGTAATCATATTGATAGCCTTGTGGTAATAGCCGAGTGGCAAGCTCTTCAAATACGGCGATAGCATTGCCCATACTTACCCCAGGAGCGGCAACAGCGCCAATCGTTGCCGAATTTAGTTGGTTGAAGTGGGGCAGTGCTCTGGGCTGTCCCTCAATGGATATACTCACTAGATTCGACAGCGGTACCGGATCACCGTTGACCGAGCGGACATAAAAGTTATTTAGGGATTCAGGATTTAACCGCCATTTACGCTCAACTTGGGGGATCACTTCATAGCTGCGGCCATCGAGATCGATGCGATTGACGTAACCATCGCTGAACATAGCGCTGAGGGTGGTGCCGATATCTTGCATCGTGATGCCGTATGCTCCTGCTTTATCACGATCAATCTGCACTTTCATGGTGGCTGAGTCATAGTTCAGATCAAGATCCAGATAGACGAAGTTAGGGTTGCTACGCAGTTCTTCGAGAAAGCTGCTGGCCACGGCAAATAAGCTTTCAAAGTTGTTAGGCGTGGTGATCACAAATTGAATTGGTAAGCCGCTGGACGCACCAGGCAGCTCTGGGAATGGGAAAGCGGTCATCGCCACTGCGGGAACGTCGGCGATCAATGGATTGGTTGCCTGGATCACTTCGGCTTGTTTTCTCTCTCGTTCGCTCCAGGTTTTGAGGTTAACGATGCCGAGTCCTTGGTTGGCGCTAGGTATACCTGCAAAGACCAGCGTGGAACGGACTTCTGGTAGGGTGTCTACCTTTTGTAACCCTTCGACCATCGCGTTTTCTATGAAGTCTAAGTTGGCGTTCGCAGGTGCTTTGCCAAACAGCATATAGCCGCCCTTATCTTCACTGGGCGCCAATTCACTGGGAATAAAACTGGCAAGAATAGGTAAGCTTGCAAAGGCGAACAGTGCAAATACAACCACCACAGGACGATGGTTCATTACGCTACGCAGGGCTTTGTCGTAGCCACGGGTTAGCGCGCCTAAATAGCCTTCGACAAAGCGCTCGAAGCGCCCGGGCTTATCGTGGGGTTTGAGCATTTTTGAGCACATCATTGGCGACAGGGTCAGTGCTACAATCCCCGATACAAAGACTGCGCCAGCCAGCGTCAGGGCGAACTCCTTGAACAGTGAGCCGGTGATCCCTCCCATTAATGCGATGGGGGCATACACGGCAGCCAGCGTCAGGGTCATTGATATCACAGGGCCGGCGATCTCTCGCGTACCAATAATCGCTGCCTGAAACGGTGTTTTCCCTAACTTGACGTGACGATCTACGTTCTCCACCACGACGATGGCGTCATCCACTACTAATCCGATGGCGAGTACCATGGCAAGCAGCGTCATCAAATTCAGTGAAAAGCCAAACAACGACATCATCATCGCAACGCCGATGAGCGACAGCGGAATAGTAACAACGGGGATCAAGACTGCGCGAAATGAGCCCATAAACAGGGTGATAGCGATTAGTACAATCACACCTGCTTCGATAATGGTGGCGACCACCTCGTTAATTGACTCCTCAATAGCGATGGTGGAGTCATACAGCACATTCATTTTGATGGTGCTGGGAATGTTATTGGCAAACTCCGGCAGCATATCGCGGATCGCGGCAGTGACCTCTAACGGGTTGGCCGTCGGCGTGGGGTCGACTGCGACCACAACGGCGCTCTTGCCATCGGCTACGGCGCGATACGTATCATGGCTCTTCTCCAGAGTGACATTGGCAATATCATCAACGCGAATGAGTGAGCCGTCGCGGCTCGCTACTACCATGCGTTTTAGCTCATCAACGGTGCGGACCTGGGTATTGGCTTCGGAGTTATATAACACATAAACGCCGGTAGCTTGCCCGGGGGCTGACTGAATATTATTGGCCTGCAGTACCTGCATCACTTCAGTGGCTGTGAGATCGAAAGCCGCCATTCTTTGGGGATCCAACCAAACCCGCATGGCGTATTTCACGCCACCATAGAGATTCACTTTTGCGACACCATTGACAGTGAATAACTGGGGTTGGATAACCCGCTCCAGATAATCGTTGATTTGGCTGGAATTGAGAGAATCACTGGTGAACGAGATATAGATCAGTGATGTGGTTGAGCCGGTGGACGAGGTGACCGTGGGATCTTCTGCTTCGCTGGGCAGCTGTGAACGCACCGAGTTCACCTTGGCAAGAATATCCGCCAAGGCTCCGTTGGGATCCGTGTTCAGTTTCATCTGCACGCTGATACTACTGGACCCCATAAAGCTTTGGGAGGTCATAAAATCAACGTTGTCGGCCTGGGCGATCGCTTGCTCTAATGGTTGGGTAATAAAGCCTTGAATCAGATCGGCATTGGCACCGTAGTAACTGGTATTGACCGAAATAACTGTATTGGTCATCTCCGGATATTCGCGGATCTGCATCTCTTTTAGTGCTTGCAGTCCCAGTAACACAATCAGCAGGCTAATAGAGATCGCCAATACCGGCCGACGGATAAATGTATCAGTGAATCGCATCTGATTATCCTCTTCCGGGCTTAAAGCGCCGGGATCTCCGCTGGAGTATTTAGGGCATCACTCTCAACGACTTTGATCTGGCTGCCGTTAGACAGGCGTACCTGGCCTGAAGTGACAATGGTTTCGCCGGGATTCAAGCCGCTCACTCGTGCCACATCGCCACGGCGTTCCTCTACCTTGATGGTGCGCTGTGTTGCTATCAGTTGGCTATCGCCTTCGCGGGTTTCAGCAATAAAAATGGTTTCACCATACAGGGTGAAGTTTACTGCGGTTTGCGGGACGACGAGCTGCTGTGGCAGCGTGGGTAGGATCACATTAACACGCGCAAACATGCCGGAACGCAGTACGCCATTTTCATTGGGAACGTCAGCCTGCACCTGTACCACACCACTTTGGAAATTCACCGCCGGTTCAATGGTGGTGATCTTGCCGTGGAAACTGGTTTCCGGATACGCATCCACTTGTACTTCAATGGTTTGGTCGACAAAAATCTTGCTGAGCTGATTTTGTGGAATAGTGAAGCGAATACGCATGGTTGAGGTGTCTTCGAGCCTGACAATCTCGGTACCTGCCTCCAGATACTGTCCAAGAAACACCTGGCGAATACCTATTTGCCCAGCAAAGGGCGCGCGAATTTCACGGCGAGCGATGGTGGCTTTTTGTGCTGCGACGTCCGCCACTTGCGCTTCATAGTTGGCAACCGCTTCATCTCTTTGTCCTTCCGAGGCGCTGTTTTGTCTCAATAGCACTTCCATACGATGGGCTTGTGCTTTTAGTGCGGGCAAACTGGCTTGTGAGCGTTTCAGATTAGCGCGTTCAACATCGGTGTCTAAAGACAGCAGTAAGGTATCAGCGGAGACCTTCTCGCCAGATTCGAAGTCGATCGTCTCAATCAAACCGGCGGCTTCACTTTTCAGGGTGACCCCCCGGTAGGGTTCAATAAAACCAATGGAGTCAATGCTTGGGATCCAATCGACCGGAGAGACGGTGGCAGTGGTCACCGGAAAGGTAGGGGCGGGCTGATTGGCCATATATTCGCCGATCATCTTTTGTTTAAACAGGTTAAATCCGATCACACTACCGAATACCAGTACAACCAAAACCAGCATAAGCAGGCTCCAGATAATACGTTTTCCGTTGACCATCACACATTCTCTCTCATTGGTTGGCGATGGCTTGCCAGCTCGCATTCGCGGCGGTGGCGATCATCGCATCATTCAAAATAAAACTGCCTTCAATATGCCGCCGCGCTAGGGCGGCACAGCTTTCAATACCTATCGCTCCGAGCACTTCAACAGGTAAAGGTTTCAGTTGTTGTGCCGCGAGCCCCGCCTCTAACATCGCGGCAAGTGGTAAAAATAGCTGTTGTCGTCGTTTGATTAAGTGCGCGAGCTGCGATTTATCGGTGACATGACGGGATAACTCCCAGCCATGTAATGTGTCTGGGTGGGCGATTAGATATTGAAACAGTGCTTGCCAGATCTGGGTAAATTGTTGCTCCAGGCTGACACCCAGCCGATGTTGTTTGAAGCAGGCATCAGCGATTAGCTCCAAATTGTTTTCCAGAGTCTCCAGCAGCAGGGTCTGTTTATCTTTAAAGTAGAGATAAAGAGTGCCTGCCGCCATATCGGCGTGCTGCGCTATTTCGCCCATGGTGGTGCCGTGAAACCCTTTATTGGCAAGGGTGACACTGGCTGCTTGGAGAATTCGTCGTCGTTTGTCCATCATCGCTATCGCATTATAATGAATGAGCGTTCATTCATTTTGTAAGATTTGTAACAGCTGATGAAAAATCAGCAGTTGATTTCGCTCACGTTCGTGGCTGGCTTGCAGTAAAATCGCCACCTCAAGTTTAGTCTGTGAGTCAGAATGAAGTTAAACCCTGGGCAAGCTAACGCCGTCAAACATATCTCTGGACCTTGTCTGGTGCTTGCTGGAGCCGGTTCCGGTAAGACGCGAGTGATCACTTTGAAGATTGCTCATCTGGTGCGTCAATGTGGCTATCAAGCTCGGCATATCGCGGCGGTGACCTTTACTAATAAGGCGGCGCGGGAGATGAAGGAGCGCGTGGGACAGACCTTAGGCCGCAAAGAGGCTCGGGGCTTGATTGTTTCCACCTTTCATACCTTAGGGCTAACTATTCTCAAGCGTGAAGTGACTACCTTGGGGATGAAAGCTGGTTTTACTCTGTTTGATGATCAGGACAGTCGTGCGCTCATTAGCGAGCTAACCGAGAAAGAGTACGACGGCGATAAAGATCAGATTAACTTGTTGTTGAATCAGATCTCCCGCTGGAAGAACGACCTGATCTTACCGCCACAGGCCATTAAGATGGCTGAAAGTGGTGGTGAACAGATCCTTGCTATGTTGTATGAGCGCTACCAGCGCCACCTGACGGCATACAATGCTCTCGACTTCGATGATCTTATCCTGCTGCCAACGCTGCTATTGAAGCAAAATGAACAGGTGCGCCAGCGTTGGCGTGATCGTATTCGCTATCTGCTGGTGGATGAGTATCAAGATACCAATACCAGCCAATATGAATTGGTGAAGCTACTTGTGGGCGAGCGTGCGCGCTTTACCGTGGTGGGTGATGATGATCAGTCAATCTACTCATGGCGCGGCGCGCAGCCGAAAAACCTGGCCTTGCTGCAACAAGATTTTCCGTCATTAGAGGTGGTTAAGTTGGAGCAGAACTATCGCTCCACGGGCTGCATCTTGAACGCGGCTAATATCTTGATCGCCAACAATGACCATATTTTCGATAAACGCCTGTTCAGCGAGTTGGGTTACGGTGAGCGTTTGCGAGTGCTTTATGCCAAGGATGAGGAGCATGAAGCTGAGCGCACGGTGGCAGAGCTGCTGAGCCATAAGTTTATGAAACGCACCAACTATAAAGATTACGCCATTCTCTATCGCGGCAATCATCAGTCACGACTGATTGAAAAATCGCTGATGACCAACCGTATTCCATACAAGATCTCCGGTGGTACCAGCTTTTTCTCCCGCGCCGAGATCAAAGACATGATGAGTTATTTGCGTCTGTTGGTGAATCATGATGATGACAATGCGTTTCTGCGTATCGTCAATGTGCCAAAGCGGGAGATCGGCCCGGCAACATTAGAGAAGCTAGGTAATTATGCAAACATGCGTGGTATTAGCCTATTTGCTGCCAGTTTTGAGCTGGGGCTAGAGCAGCACCTGACCGGACGCGGTTTGGCTTCGCTGCAGCGCTTTACCCGTTGGATGGTGGAGCTCGCTGATTTTGCCGAGAAAGGCGAAACGATTGAGGCGGTGCGCCAGTTGGTACGGGATATCAATTACGAAGAGTATCTTTACGACAGCTCCCCTAGCCCGAAAGCCGCAGAGATGCGGATGAAAAATGTCTCCGAGCTGTATCGTTGGATCACCGGCATGTTGGAGGGGGATGATCTCGATGAAGCGATGACTTTGCCAGAGGTCGTGACCCGTTTGACCCTGCGCGACATGATGGAGCGAAATGAAGGGGATGATGAGAGTGATCAGGTGCAGTTGATGACATTGCACTCATCGAAAGGTTTGGAGTTTCCGTACGTCTTTATGATCGGTATGGAAGAGGGGTTGTTGCCACACCAAAGCAGTATTGATGAAGAGAATGTAGATGAAGAACGGCGTTTGGCCTATGTTGGGATCACCCGGGCACAAAAAGAGCTGAGCTTTATCGTCTGTCGTGAACGACGTCAATTTGGCGAAAGTTTTCGTCCAGAGCCCAGCCGTTTTCTGTACGAGTTACCGCAGGATGATCTTATCTGGGAAGGTAAAACTCAGAAATCGAAAGAGGAAAAGAAAAAAACCGGCATGGCGCATTTAGCCGCGATGAAGGCGATGTTGAATAAAGATAAGTAGTGGTGGACTAAAAACAAAAAAGCCGCGAAAGCGGCTTTTTTGTTTTACTCGACGGGCGATTAGATCCCTTCAATCATAAAATCGATAGCTGCCTGGATCTCTTCGTCAGAACAGTTACCACAGGTGCCACGTGGTGGCATGGCGTTGAAGCCGTTGATTGCGTGGTCCATCAGTTTGTCCATGCCTTTTGCCAAGCGCGGCGACCAAGCTGCGGCATCGTCTTTCTTCGGCGCGTTCATTGCGCCAGTGCCGTGACAAGCAAAACAAGATGCTTGGTAGACATCGCCGCCAGAGCGAGGGCCTGCCGGTTCGGCTGCCAGAGCTTCGCCAGCAGGAGCATCGCCTTCAATATAATGGTCACCGACAGGTTTAATGCGTGATTCAACAGGGTCTACTTCTGCTGCAAAAGCAGTGGAGGCCATAACCAAGCTGGTGATTCCTGCGACGAGGAATTGTTGAAGACGAGTTGCCATTGGGATCTTCTCTCTCTAGTTGTTGTTATGCAGATCAATCATGATCTATATCGGCTGCATCCTGATTTTTCGATTATAACGTTAAAACCCGGTAGCTAAAATGCTAACTGCGCTGATTTTTCAGTCAATAATGATTCGGATCGCAAGAGTTTTTCAGATTCTTTAAAATAATCGTAGACAAGCGATTAGTGCTTTTGTAATATGCGCATCCGCTGAAGGCAGGTGAGCGCCCGTAGCTCAGCTGGATAGAGCGTTGGCCTCCGGAGCCAAAGGTCACAGGTTCGAATCCTGTCGGGCGCGCCAGAGCTACAACGTACTTCATCTTCAGCAAAGTAAGACACTGGTGGCTGTAGCTCAGTTGGTAGAGCCCTGGATTGTGATTCCGGTGGTCGTGGGTTCGAGCCCCATCAGCCACCCCAGTTTTAGTGTCGGCGATTAGCGCAGCTTGGTAGCGCACTTGGTTTGGGTCCAAGGGGTCGCAGGTTCAAATCCTGCATCGCCGACCATTTCTTCAGAGCCCTCGGCAACTATGCCGGGGGCTTTGTCGTTCTAACACCCTATTCTTTCTATCGCTCCCTTGTTTGTTGCAGCAACGCGCACGGCAGAGTTATCCTGCCCTATTCTTGTTTGTCTGGAGCGACCCCTTTGGATCTTCAGTTAGCCGCTATCGCTGCTGGTAGCCTAAGTCTGCTTTTTCTCGTCACTACCCTGATCTACCGCCAGCGGGCGTCGCGTTTAGCGCAGCATTATCAAAGCTCAGAACAGCTTCTGCAGAGCGAGTTGGCGTTTAAGTCGGCAGCACTTGAAGCGCTACAGGTCGATGTTCAGCAGCTAACAGAAAAAGAGCGGGAGCAATCCCTCAGCGCGACTGCACTCCGAACCCAGTTGGCGGTTGAACAGAGTGCCAATCAGGAAAAAATAGCGTTGCTGGCGCAGTCAGAAGCACGCCTGAAAGAGCAGTTTGAGAATCTGGCTAACCGTATCTTTGATAGCAAAGCACAGCAATTTGATCAGCAAAGCCAGCAGCGTTTGGCAGCCACGTTTGCTCCTTTGAAAGATCAGTTAGGTGCATTTCGTCAGCAGGTGCAGTCAGTTTATGAAACTGAAGCGAAAGAACGTCATACCCTAAAAGCCGAAATTTTGTCTCTCAAACAATTAAATGAGCGGATGAGTGAAGATGCATTGAATCTCACCAAGGCACTAAAAGGCGACAGTAAGCAGCAAGGGAACTGGGGCGAAGTGGTATTGGCGCGGGTATTGGAACAATCTGGGCTGCGTCAAGGCCATGAATACAGCACTGAGGTCAGTCAATCCACCGATGACGGCAAGCGTTATCGCCCCGATGTGATTGTGCATCTGCCGGAAGGCAAGCAGATCATCATTGATTCGAAAGTTTCGTTAACCGCTTACGAGCAGTATTTTAATAGTGATGATGACGTCGAGCGTCAGGCGGCGTTAACAGCTCATGTGCAGTCGCTACGTAATCATATTAAAGGGTTAGGAGCAAAAGATTACCAAGCATTACCAGGGATCCACAGCCTAGATTACGTATTGATGTTTATTCCCATCGAAGCTGCTTTTTTAACCGCGCTGGATCAGCAGCCGGACCTGGTGAAGTTGGCTTTAGATAACAACATTATGTTGGTTAGCCCAACCAATTTGTTAGTGGCCCTGCGTACGGTGAATAATATCTGGCGCTATGAGTATCAGAACCAGAACGCCAAGCTGATCGCTGACAAAGCCGCGGCGATGTACGACAAGCTGCGCTTGTTTGTTGATGAGCTGCAAAAGCTGGGTAAAGGGCTTGAGCAAGCACAGCTAAGTTATGAAACGAGCTTGAAACGTCTGGCCAGTGGCCGGGGGAACTTGCTGTCGCAAGCGGAGGGGTTGCGTGACCTTGGAGTGACAGCGAAGAAAGCGATTGATCCTGAGTGGCTCCAGCAAAAAGGTGTTGTCGTTGAGAAAAGCAGCGACAACGGCGCTACCAATGGTGAAATGACCCGACCAGTAGCCTCAGAGCGGAGCGCCAACGATGAATAAGGCGTTAGCTGCCAATGCCGTTTCGCCGATTTTTGTTCATGACGACTTCTGGATCTTTAATAAGCCGGCGGGGATCAGCTGTCATGATGAGCCTACAACCGGTGAGCATGGCTATTTTCGCCTGCTGCGGCAGGCTCTATTGGAAGATGTTTATCCTGTTCACCGCTTAGATAAAGTCACCTCCGGGCTGCTGATTGTGGCTCGCAGTAGCGAGGCAGCCGCCCAATTTGGCTCGCTGTTCGCCAATCGAGAGATGCAGAAATTTTATCTTGCGATCAGTGATCGCAAGCCGAAAAAGAAGCAGGGCTGGGTGATCGGTGATATGCAGCGCTCACGTCGGAGTAGTTGGCGCTTAACGAGTGGCAAAAGTGACCCAGCTGTCAGTCAGTTTTTCAGCTATTCGATGAGACCGGGATTGAGGCTCTTTGTTGTTAAACCTTTATCGGGTAAGACCCATCAGATCCGTGTGGCATTGAAAAGCCTTAGTGCACCTATTGTTGGCGATCATTTGTATGCTGGGACGCCCGCAGACAGAACCTATCTGCATGCTTATGCGGTAGAGTTTAATTGGTTAGGAGAGTGTTTGCGCTATCACTGTTTACCCACTGAAGGCGTTGAGTTCTCCCCCGTTGAGTCGCTGCTTATGGCAAAAGAGCTGTCTTGCCCTTGGCTGCTCCCTTGGCCACAACGTTAATGACAGTGTTGCGTACCAAGCTAATAAGCCACCCTACTGCGGTGGCTTATTGTTATGTTTTTAAGCTAGCTTAATTACTGTAATTCAGATAGATAGGCTCGACATAGCCAGCCACGCTTTGGGCTTTTTTCACTGTCCCTGCCGCTGGCGGAGCTGTTCTGAGAAGTGTGTCTAGATCTGTTACTGTTGGATCAAACTGGTAGTTAAGGTAGCCGGGGGTAAATACCCCATTTTTTGAGGTTTTTCCCATCGGCAGCGTTGTCCCCTCGTGACTGATCTTAACTCCATAATTCAAATAGATAGGCTCTTGGTAACCGTTGTTGGCATAGGCGGATGTGGCTAGCAAGGTGGCGCCGAGAAACATTATTAGGTTTTTCATCTCTGTATCCTCCGGGCGAGCCGTGCCAGTGTTCATTGGGTTATGCCAGCTCGCGTAGTGTCTTCCTGATAGTTGACCTACTCCCAGGCCATCTGCTTTTAGACGCTGCGGTTATGAGGTGGCAGTTTAGGATCTGAAAGATATTTAGCTATCTGGTTAACTTTGTCTGCATATTGACTGTGCTATGGTGTCGGGGTTAAACCAATATCACGCTTTGGTTGGTTATAAATGTATGGAGAGGCCTGTGGAACAAGTGATGTCTGCCCCAAATACCATTGAGATCTCAGTGGCTAATTTTCAACAAACTATTCAGCAGTTGACGCCTGATCAGCTATTGCTTGTGGAGTTCTGGGCGCCGGAGATGGAAGCTTGCCAAGCGATGAGCCCGATACTTGCGAAGGTGGCGGCGGAACATAGTCATGCGTTGGTTTTAGGGCGGGTAAATTGCGCAGCAGACCAACAGTTGGCCATGCAGTGCGGAGTGAGAAGCTTACCCACGGTGATGCTGATTAAAGAGGGCAAAATGCTTGATGGCTTTGATGGTGGTGCGGATGAGATGCAGATCCGTGCTTTGCTGGATAAGCATTTACCCAAAGAGCAGGACCAACTGTTAGCTCAAGCGCGAGAGCACCTGCAACAGCAGCAAGCTGGCGACGCATACCCGCTGTTAAAGCGTGCCATCGAGCTGGATAGCTCTCGGGTCGATATTAAACTGGCGCTATCGGATGCACTGTTGGCGTTAGGCAAACTCGCTGATGCAGAGAGCTTATTGCGCAGTATCGGGATGGCTGATCAGGATGGCTACTATCAGTCGTTGATGGCGCAATTGGAGCTGAAGCAGCAGGCGGCGCAATCGCCCGAATTAAAACAGCTTGAGGAGCAGCATGCTGCCTCCCCTGACGACTCGCAAGTCAGTTTTCGGTTAGCAGTGCAGTATCAAGCGGCAAACCGAAGTGAAGAGGCGCTGGCACTGCTGTTGTCTCTGCTGAAGAAAGATCTAAACGCCGCTGATGGTGATGCGAAAGCGGCGCTGTTGGATATTTTGGCTACCCTGCCCCAAGGCGACCCCCTGGCTGGTACCTACCGCCGCCAGTTCTATAGCCTGCTTTATTAAGAGAGCATCGTTGCCGATGCGAGTGGGGCAGGTTTACCCAACAAGTAACCCTGCCCATGCTCAACACCTAACTGTCGCAGCAGTGCCAGATCTTCTTTTTCTTCAATCTCTAATGCGATCAAGGTGCATTGCAAACCGCGGCATAGCTGTAACAGTGTCTGAATAAAAAACTGATTGTCTATATGTAGCGCCAGTTGGTGGCTATAGCGGCCATCAAGTTTCAGATAGTTGGGTTTCATTGATGTTAACAGGGCGAAACTGGCTGTCGCAGCGCCAAAATGGTCGATGGCGAAGCGGACGCCCAGTAATGCCAACTGTGAAATGATGTTGCTGATACTGTTATAGCTCGGCGTTAGCCGCCTTTCATCGAGCTCCAAGATTAACCGCTTGGCTAAAGTGGGATCTTTGCGGCAGCGATCAATTAACCAGAGGGAAAAATCCCGATCCTGCAGCGTCAACGGATCCAAATTGACGGAAAAATCACCACCGGGCTGCTGTTTTGCGAAGGCTAACGCTTCTGTGACTATGCCTCGCTCTAGTGCCGGTAGCTGATCCGTTTGCCGGGCTAATGCCAGGATTGTCGCTGTCGGTAGTGCTTGTCCTTTAAGATCTGCAAAAGTTGGTAGCCACTCTTTGTACAGGTGATTGTCGCGGATCAGCTGCTTCACCCCCTGCCAGCGAAACTCAAAGCGTTGTTCCTTAATGATGGCGTCGATCAGCTGCTGTCGGCGCTGGGTATTGAGCAAAATGGTAGGTAACTCTCGGTTACCTTGATTGAAGAAAAGATTATGTGCACCTTGCTGTCGCGCCTGCTGTTGTGCCAGATCCAATTCACTTAACAGCTGATCCTGGCTATCTCCAGGACGGAAGTAGCATAGCCCGGCGTGGCCTAAGCCTTCATCGGTCAGTTCGCTCTCTTGTTCTGACAAAAATTCGAGCAGGCCTTGCATGGATCGTTCGGCACGTTGCCGGTCGCATTGTGGAAAGAGGATGGCAACTTCGTCATCGTGTAACCTAAATGACTGGTTTGCCGCTAATTTTTCTTGTTCGATGCGCTGAACTAATCCGCGCCACAGTTGGGTGACCGCACTGTAACCCTGTTTTTGATGCAAGGCTTCGATATTCAGTTTGAGTAGGCCGATACAGCCGATCGACGCTTGTTCACTTTGGGTTAAGTGCTGTAGTTCGGCGATAAATCCACGACGATTGCCAAGCCCTGTTTCATCATCCTGAAAAGCTTGAAGTTGTAAGTGTTCAGCTTTCTCTTCTAGGCCAGAAAATAGCTCCTTGAGTGCGTCAGACATCTGGTTGAAACTGTCAACCAAGCTGTCAATCTCCTGCGTACCAGACATGGCTTGCATCGGTTTAAAGCTGCGTTGACTGATCTGAGCGGCTTGCTTTTGTAGCTGTTGCAGTGGCTTGAGTATTCTTTTCACCAGCAGTCTGGCTGCAATGACGGCGACGAGCAGTATGATTAAAGTGGCGATCATAAACTGCCAACCGGCAAGCCATAACCGATTGTAGGCTTGGGTGACATCGGCAGTCACCTCCACTCTGCCCATGACGCGCCAGCCGTCACTTAGCTCCATCTTTTGGGTCGGTGCTTGTAATGGATACAGTTGTTTAAACCACTGCGGAGCACCGTTCTGTTGCTCTAGTGGGGTCTGTTTTCCCGCGATCAGGCGATTATCGTTATCAAACAGTGCTATCTGACTAAAGTAGCCCCGGTCATGCAGTGCAGTGATTGTCGCGGTGATCGCGGCGACGTCCAGGGGTGAGGTGTATGGGGTAAGCGTTAGACTTAGAGCGGTGGCAGTGTCTTGGGCGTGATTGCCTAACTGCTGTTGCATCTCGCTACGACTGTTTTGCAAGTAAATTAGCCAACAGGCGACCAGCATTAAGCCTAATAACAGTCCGATCATTCGCAACAACTGCCGCGATAGTGTCATAGAGTCCCTCCTAGATCTGTTTTTCAATGCGTTCCATCAACTCCTGCCAGAATGCGCCGCCCTCCTCTTTCACTTTTCCACCGCGCCCTTGCACCCGTGCCAGCCATTGGCCGTCATCATTGAAGCTGATGATGGGGAGTAGATCGGTGCGCTCACTGGCAGGGCGGATCTCCTGGTCGAGGTTGTCTAGAACCAATGGTATGTCACCGTGGCGAGGGTGGTAGGTTAATACCATGTGGGGCTGATTATCGGCGATATTCTTCACATACATCAGGCGTAGCTTTTCTGGCGATACGCCCATCATCTTTAGCGTCGCCAATTTCGCCACCGAGTAGTCTTCACAATCCCCGCCGCTGGTAGCGATAAATTCCAGTGGTGTTGCCCAATAGTCCTCTTGCTGCCAATGCTCCATGTCACTGATGAAAGCCATTTGGTTGAGAAACTGATTGGTGAGCAGCAGTTTTTCGTCATCGCTGCTGAGCTGGCGACCATCATCAATCAGTGTTTGCCAAGCGAGCACGTTGGCCCGCGCATCGACACCATAGGTCTGCTCTATGTTGGCTAGCGCTTGATCTGAAAAATAATTTGATGGGTGGCTATCCATTGCCCACAAGGGAAAAGTTGTCATCCAAAGCAGCGCAGCAAAGAAAGTGTTTTTTATCATCGGCGTAATAGGATTCTCTAATTTATAAACCAAGTGTAGTCGGCAAATTCAACAAATAAACCTTATTGCCGTAGTTTGGCATGTAATTAGCGTTTGGGGAGTCGTGCTATTTTTCAGTACACTGGGCAGCAATAAGTTATTGAGGGGAAAGCAGTGAGCGGATCATCAACGGGCGATACCACCCATTTTGGTTTCAAAACGGTCGCCAAGGCCGAGAAGGAATCATTAGTAGCCGATGTGTTTCACTCTGTTGCGGCCAAATACGATTTGATGAACGATTTGATGTCTGGCGGCATCCATCGGGTATGGAAGCGTTTTACTATCGATTGTAGTGGTATCCGTCGTGGTCAACGGGTGCTGGATCTCGCTGGTGGTACGGGTGATCTTACCGCGCGCTTCTCTCGCTGTGTCGGTGATACCGGTCAAGTGGTGTTGGCAGACATCAACAGTTCGATGTTAAAAGTCGGACGAGACAAACTGCGTAATATGGGGATCTTGGGCAATGTCAGTTATGTGCAGGCAAATGCCGAGGCGTTACCCTTTCCCGATAACCACTTTGATTTAATTACCATCGCTTTTGGCTTGCGCAATGTTACCGAAAAAGAGCGTGCACTCGCTTCCATGCTGCGTGTGCTAAAACCTGGCGGTCGCTTGTTGGTGCTTGAGTTCTCTAAGCCGCAAATAGAGTTATTAAGTAAGGCCTACGATGCCTACAGTTTCCATCTGCTACCAAAGATGGGAGAGGCGGTGTTGAAAGATGGCGCTAGCTATCAGTATTTGGCGGAATCGATCCGTATGCATCCGGATCAGGAAACCCTGAAACAGATGATGGAACAGCAAGGCTTCGAACAGGTGAGTTACTACAACCTGACCGGTGGCATTGTTGCCTTGCACCGGGGTTATAAGTTCTAGGAGTTTTGGTGATGCCGATCTCGCCGCTGTTAGTAGGCGCATTGGAAACAGTGCTCAATCAATACCTTAAGTTAGATCCTGACTATGCGAATGGCTTGCTCCCTATGGCTGGTAAGCGTTTGCGTATGGATCTGTCGGAATTGCCTTTTCCTCTGTTATTTGTTTTCAGCGCCAAGCAGATAGACCTGCTCTCCGGTGAGCAGGATGATTGGGATTGCCGTATGCAATTAGCTATCCGCGATCTGCCGAGACTACAGGATGGTGAAACGCTGGCGCAGCTGATCAAACAAGACCGGCTGCAGATGGAGGGGCAAGCGGAACTGGCACAACAGTTTGCTGGCATGCTCAAAGGGTTGGACATCGATTGGCAAGAGCCGTTGTCCCGCTGGCTTGGTGATCCTGCCACGCACATGGTGGCGCAGGCCCTGACTCGTGCCAAAGCGTTTGTCGTTAACCAAACGCAGGAAGGGAAACAGCAGTTCGGGCGTTTCATTACTGATGAAGTCGCACTGCTCGCTCACCCCTTGGCTCTCGCTGCATTTGCCGACGATGTGCAGCTACTTGCCGCAGATGTGGATGATGTCGAAGCCAGAGTAAGACGTTTGGAGCGTTCGCAGGCGGATATCTCATGAATCCCTTTAGGCAGCTGTTTCGATTGTATCTGATTGGCGCGACCTTGTTGCGTCACGGCGTTGATCAGATCATTCCTCGTCAACGCTGGCCGTTGTCGCTGAAGTGCTTACGTATTGGGTTGTTTTGGCTACGCAATCAACATCCCGACGCCTCGGAAGCGAAGCGCTTACGCCTCGCCATGGAGGCGCTTGGTCCGGTGTTTATCAAGCTCGGGCAGATGCTTTCTACCCGTCGCGACCTACTTAATGATGATTATGCCGAAGAGCTGGCATTGTTGCAGGATCAGGTTGCCCCTTTTCCTGGCGAGCAAGCCTTAGCTTTAATAGAAGCGTCGCTTGGTTACCCCTTAACTGAGCGCTTCAGTGATTTTGATGAGACGCCGTTGGCTACGGCGTCGATTGCCCAGGTGCATACCGCCACATTGTTGGCTGACGAGCAGGGACAGTCGCAACAGATTGTCTTGAAGGTGATCCGGCCGGGGATCGACAAACAGATTTTAGCGGATCTGCATTGGATGGAAAGCTTGGCAGAGCTGGTGGCGCGCTTGCTGCCGGATGGCAAGCGGTTGCGGCCGAAGGAGGTGATCCGGGAGTATCGCAAAACTATCCTGGACGAGCTGGATATGGCGCGAGAAGCAGCCAACGCAATCCAGCTAAGGCGCAATTTTGAAGGCTCAGACGCCCTCTATGTGCCGCGTATTTACAGTGATTATTGCCGCCCTCGCCTGTTGGTTATGGAGCGTATTTATGGCATTCCAGTGGGCAATATCGCTGAGCTGGAATCTAATGGCACCAACATGAAGCGCTTGGCTGAGCGGGGTGTCGAGGTGTTCTTTACTCAGGTATTTCGTGACAGTTTCTTTCATGCCGATATGCATCCCGGGAATATCTTTGTTGCCAAAGAGCATCCGGAAGATCCTCTGTGGATAGGTATTGATTGCGGCATTGTTGGTACCTTGAATCGCGAAGATAAGCGCTATCTGGCGGAGAACTTCCTAGCGTTCTTTAATCGAGATTATCGCAAGGTGGCTGAGTTACATGTGGATTCAGGTTGGGTGCCTGCTGATACCAGTATCGATGAATTTGAAGTGGCGATCCGTACTGTCTGTGAGCCTATTTTCAATAAGCCTTTATCTGAGATCTCGTTTGGCCATGTGCTGATCAATCTGTTTAATACCGCCCGCCGCTTCAATATGGAGGTGCAGCCGCAGCTGGTGCTGTTGCAGAAGACCCTGCTCTATATCGAAGGCCTGGGGCGTCAGCTATACCCGCAGCTGGATCTGTGGCAAACCGCTAAACCTTTTCTCGAAGATTGGATGCAGGATCAGTTGGGGGCGAAAGCGCTGAAGCGCAACTTATTGGAAAATTTACCTTACTGGGGGGAGAAACTGCCGCAACTGCCAGACCTGATTTTCAATAATCTGCAGCAAGCACAGCAACTCCTTCCTCGGTTAGAAACGCTATCTGAGCAGTACCATCAGCAAGCTGACCGCCGTTCTCGCAGCCTGTTTTGGCTTGGTACTTCTGCCATCATCGCCTTGATTACGCTGTTTTTTGATTGGCCATCTGTGACTTGGTCGATGCTGGGATGGAGTGGCGTAATTGGGTGCTGGATCTCGGCTTGGCGGTTTAGCAGCCGTTAGAGGTTTTCATGAACAACCATCTGCCTATAATGGGTCAGCATAGCCACTTCTGGCGTTTGGGAGAGTAAAAATGGGTTTTAGTTGGCCTCAGCTATTAATCGTTGCCGTTATTGTCATCCTGCTGTTTGGTACGAAAAAGCTCCGTAGTCTAGGTGGAGACTTGGGCTCAGCGGTTAAGGGCTTTAAAAAAGCGATGAGTGACGAAGATGCTAAAGGCGAAAAAGCCGATGCAGATTTCGACAAGCAGCCTATAGAACACAAACAAGACGCCAGCGCAGATGTGAAAGAGCCGGTAGTCAAGGATAAGGACAAGGCCTAAGCCGTGTTTGATATCGGCTTTTGGGAGCTTGTTATTATCGCTGTGGTTGGGCTGCTGGTACTTGGGCCTGAGCGACTGCCGGGTGCGGTGCGCAGTGTTACGCGTACCATCAGCAGTGTGAAGCGTTATGGCAGTGCGATCCGTAGTCAGGTAGAGCAGGAGCTGGAGATCGAGCAACTGCATAATGACCTGAAGAAAGCAGAAGCCTTAGGTACCAAGGTAACGCCCGAGCTACAAGCATCGTTGAACAAGCTACGTGCGCAAGCGGATGCTGTGAATCGACCTTATGCTGCAGAAGAGCCTGAGGCGCAGGTTGATGGTGATAGTGCTGAGAATAAACTCGACGTTGAAGAGGATCTGCTTTCTGCCAATGATTCCGGTCACCGAGAGTATCCTGGTCCTGATGATAAAGTGGAGCCACTCCCTACCCCCTCGGATAGTAAACGGCAATGAATAACCCCACCCAGCAGCCATTTTTAAGTCATCTGTATGAGTTGCGAGACCGCTTACTGAAAGCGTTAGGTTCTGTGCTGGTGATATTCCTCGGGCTGGTTTATTTTTCCCAGGAGATCTATCACTTTATTGCGGCACCGTTGATTGCTGAGATGCCAGACGGGGCCTCGATGATTGCAACTGATGTGGCCTCGCCGTTCTTTGTACCAATTAAGCTCACCATTGTGCTTTCCGCAGCGCTGGCTGTGCCATTTATTTTGCATCAGGTGTGGGCTTTTATCGCGCCAGGGCTTTATAAACATGAGCGCAAGTTAGCGCTGCCTTTGGTGGTGATGAGTTCACTGTTGTTTTATGCCGGTGCTGCGTTTGCTTTTTTTGTGGTGTTTCCATTGGCGTTTGGCTTTCTTACTGCGATTGCCCCAGAGGGCGTGACCATCGCCACTGATATCGGCAGCTATCTCGACTTTGTGCTGAAGCTGTTTTTCGCTTTTGGGCTGGCTTTCGAAGTGCCCATCCTGATTATTGTGCTCTGTTGGGTTGGCATTACGACCCCGGAGAGTCTGAGTAAGAAACGGCCCTATATCATTGTGGCCGCATTTGTTTTTGGAATGTTGCTGACGCCGCCTGATATCTTTTCGCAGACGCTATTAGCTATACCTATGTTGCTTCTGTTTGAAGTTGGCTTGTTGATTGCGCGATTGTATCGGCGTAAAGATGATGAGCAGGAGGAGGAATAATGATCCGAACCACGGTCCTTTTATCTGTGGCGTTAAGTTGTTTAAGCGTTCATGCCGCTCCCGCTTCATTGCAGCAATGCGCCGCGATCAGCGATGATGCCCAGCGCTTGAACTGCTACGACCAACTTGCTGCTCGCACGCTGCCTGACTCCCCGGCCGCCATTGCGCCAGAGACGCAGCCATTACCAGCCGTGCAACCTGCTCCGGGCGGTTTAGCTGGCGCACCTGACGCACCCACCGTGATGGCTGTTGAACCCACCGCCGAAGAGAAATTTGGCCTCGAACATAAGCAAGCGGTCGCTGAAGATGCACCTGAGACGTTAACGTTACGGATCAGTAAGAAGAAAAAAAATGCTTACGGCAAGTGGGTATTAACCCTAGAAAACGGCCAAGTTTGGCAACAGACCGATAGCACACGTTATAACTTTAATCATAAAGATGGCCTGGTGGTGATCTCGCGCGGCTCTGTGGGTAGCTTTTTTATCGGTCAACCAGATCGTAATAAACGGATCCGGGCGAAGCGAGTGAAGTAAGGTGAGTTGGATCGATATTGGGGTTAATCTCACGAATGCCCAGTTCAAAGATGACGCTGCTGATGTCGTGGAGCGTGCCCTAACCGTCGGTGTTAATCAGCTGATTTTAACGGGTACCTCGTTGCTTGAAAGTCAGCAAGCGCTCTCTCTGGCAAAGAGGTGGCCTGGTACTTGTTTCAGTACCGCGGGCATTCACCCCCACGATGCGAAAGAGTTCCAGCCTGAACAGCTGACAGCGCTTGCACAGTTATTGACACAGCCGCAAGTAGTGGCTGTCGGCGAGTGTGGCTTGGATTTCAATCGTGATTTTTCACCGCGACCAGTGCAATGCGAGGTGCTAGAACAGCAACTCTCGTTGGCGGCTGAGCTAAATATGCCGGTATTTCTCCATGAACGCGATGCCAGTGACACACTATTGGCGATACTCAAACCTTGGCGAGATAAGTTGCCGGCGGCAGTGGTGCACTGTTTTACTGGTAGCGAAATAGCATTGCGTCAGTATTTGGAGCTAGATTTGCATATCGGTGTGACAGGATGGGTGTGCGATGAGCGTCGAGGTACTGAGCTTTTAGCTATGATGCCGCTGATCCCCGCCGGGCGCTTGATGTTGGAAACTGATGCGCCGTTTTTGATTCCACGAAATGTGCAGCCAAAGCCTAAACGCCGACGTAATGAGCCTGCTTATCTGCCTCATATTGCGGCAACCATTGCGGCACAACGGGGCGAAACATTGGCAGAGTTGAGTCTACATACGGTGAAGGCAAGTCAGCAGTTCTTTGGCCTTAAATAGCAAATTTGCTAGCGCTGGTGCGGCAAGGTGATTTGTTACTCAAATGAGAAAAGCCTAATTAATTGCTGGTAGACTCATGTTTGGACAATCTGTTTGCCCTCATGTTGAGGGTATGCGAGAAACGTGAATAGGATTTTAGTATTGCCTATGGGTATCCAACAGCTCACCCGGGCTTGGTTTGGCTGGTTGCTGATCTGTGTCAGTACAACGGCCAATGCTGCGTGGGTATTGAGTGACGATACCCTGCATACATTGGTTACTAGCCCGTGCTGTGAGTTTTTGGCGACCGATGATGCTGAGCTTTCTGCTCAGCAGATCATGGCACTCCCTGAGTCGGCCTGGCAAAAATTATCCACCTCCCGCATAAATGCAGGCTTTTCGTCACGTATCTATTGGCTGCGGGTAAGCATTGATAATCGTGCCGTGCAGAACCGTCAGTGGTTGCTGGCGTTGGATAACCCGCTAATCGATTGGATTAATATCTATCTACAAAGCGGGGACGAGCCTTGGCTGCAAGTGGCAGCGTTAGCGGAAGGTGATCATGGGCGAAAGGTCTCTCACCCGAGTTACCTAATACCTCTGGAACTAGCTGGCGACGCGCAGAGACCAGTATTACTAATTCAGTTTCAGACTGCAGGCGCGGCGAATCTCTCTCTCACTCTGTGGGATAGAGACAGCTTTGTGGAATCGGATCATCGCAGCAGTTTGGGATGGGGGCTCGCTTTTGGTGCCTTACTGTTGATGGGCACTTATAACGTCTTGTTGGCCGCTTCCACGCGCATGCTCAGTTATCTGATGTATGCTGCTTACATCTTCAGTGGCTCTTTGTTGGTGGCCGGTTTACTGGGGATTAACAGTTACTACCTTTGGCCAAACAGCCCTTGGCTACAACACATCTCTCTACCTTTGTTAGGGGGCTTTACTCTTCTATTCGCCAGCTTGTTTACCGAAAGAGTGTTGCAGACAGAGCGTCGTCAAATCGGTATTAAACGCCTGCACCGTGGCTTGCAGGCCGGCATTGTTTTATATCTGTTTTCTGTGTTGCTGCTGGATTATCAGAGCGCAGTGATTGTACTCGCCGGCTTGGTGGTGTTGGTCGTGATCAGTCTGCTCGCTCTTGGGATCTGGCTCTGCGTTCAGAAGGCGCCATTGGCACGCTACTACACTTTTGCTTGGCTGGCGTTGCTGGTCGGTGCACTCATCAGCAGTTTGGCCTATTTTGGCTGGGTACAACTGCCAATAGATAATTTGACTCCCTTCTTAATTGGCGCGGGGATCGATGTCGCTGTTATGGCGGTAACGCTGGCGTTGCGGGTCGGTGACTCTTACCGCTCTCATCAATTAGCCGAAAAAAATGCCATGGAGCAAGCGCGCCGAGTGCGCTTGGTGCAGGATAAAGCACTACAGATGCAGGCGACGGCCAATGCAGAATTGGAGCAAAAAGTACGTGAACGTACGTTTGAGTTAGAGGTGGCGCTGCGGGAGTTGGCAGACAGCAATCGAGAGCTGGAAGAGCAAAATACCCGTGATGCGCTAACTGGCGTACGCAACCGAAAATACTTTGACAAACGCTATATAGCGGAGCAGCGACGTAGCCGTCGTGAACAGACACCGCTTGCTCTGATCATGGCGGACATTGACCACTTTAAGCAGATCAATGACACCTATGGTCACCCCGTTGGTGATATCTGTATTCGGGAAGTCGCGTCGCGAGCTGCTGAAGTGGTTAAACGTCCAGGGGATGTGGTGGCTCGCTATGGTGGTGAAGAGTTTGCGCTGATTTTACCCAATACCTCGCCGGAAGGGGCGAGACAATTGGCCGAGCGGTTATGTAGTGCTATTCGTGACCAAGGTGTAGTGACGGGGGCGGGAGAATTACCTTTGACCATCAGTTGTGGTGTCGCTTGTTTGTATATTGATCCCCAACTCCCCCCTGAAACCTTACTCGCGCAGGCAGATAAAGCACTCTATCAGGCCAAACAGCAAGGTCGTGATCGGGTATGCGTTTTTATTACTGAGGAGCAGCAGGTTGAATAGTTATTGGCAAATCGCCGTTGAGCGAAGTGGATTAAGATTAACGGTGATGATAGCCGTCGGCTTGTGCTGCTTTATGCTATTAACTGGGTGTCAGGAGCAAGCTGTAGAGCAGGAATTAGATCCCATCCATTTCCGTTTGCAGGTGAGCGATTACGGCTTATATCAACGCCCGGACAACGTCAGTGAAGAGTGGTCAAATGAGGCCGAACTGTTGCGGCAGCGACGTAAATTAGAGCTGGGAGCGCAAATCAGTTTTGGCTTTCGTTTTATTCTGCATGCTGATCCTGCCGAACGCCCAGTGACCCTGACGTACACCGTCAAGCCGCCGGTAAGTGAAAACGGATTGAAGTCGTTACAAAAGAAAGTCGTGGTAATGCCAGAGCAGTTCCCTTACCAAGGTAGCTTTATTCACACCCTAGAAGATGCTGATAGCCTGGTACCTGGTACGTGGCTTATTTATCTCAAAGCTGACGGTGAGTTGTTAAGCCGTCAGCCGTTCCAACTATTACCTTCAGTGCAACCTTAACGGAAAATTATTCATGTCTGATGTGATTAACAGTTTTGGTCAGTTTCCTGCGCGGCGCCCTCGCCGTATGCGTGCTGATGATTTTTCCCGCCGTTTGATGGCAGAGTCGCAACTCTCCGTGGCTGATCTTATCTTTCCGATGTTTGTGCTTGAAGGTGAGGGCCAACGGGAATCGGTGACCTCGATGCCGGGTGTTGAGCGGGTATCTATAGACCTGTTGCTGCAGGAAGCTGAAGAGTTGGTTGCCCTTGGGGTTCCTGCCATTGCGCTTTTTCCGGTTACGCCTGATGGGGTGAAATCTTTGGATGCTGCTGAGGCCTATAACCCTGAAGGTTTGGCACAACGGGCAGTGCGTGCGGTAAAAGCTACGTTTCCTGAGTTGGGGGTGATCACTGATGTTGCTTTGGATCCGTTCACTACCCATGGCCAGGACGGTATTATTGATGAGCAAGGTTACGTGGTAAATGATGTCACCACAGCGGTATTGGTCAAACAAGCGCTGTCCCATGCGGATGCGGGTGCTGATGTGGTGGCGCCGTCTGACATGATGGATGGCCGCATCGGTGCTATCCGCGCCGCGTTGGAAGCCGCTGGTCATGTTAATACGCGCATTCTTGCCTACTCAGCTAAATATGCTTCTAGCTACTATGGTCCGTTCCGTGATGCTGTCGGTTCAGCCGGTAATCTTAAGGGCGGCAATAAGTACAGCTACCAGATGGATCCGGCCAATAGTGATGAAGCGCTGCAGGAGGTGGCTCTGGATCTCCAGGAGGGAGCCGATATGGTGATGGTGAAGCCAGGTATGCCGTATCTGGATGTGGTGCGCCGGGTAAAAGACAACTTTAAAGTGCCTACCTATGCTTACCAGGTTAGCGGCGAGTATGCGATGCATATGGCGGCGATTGAGAATGGCTGGCTAGCGGAAAAACCGGTAATAATGGAAAGCTTGTTGGCTTTTAAGCGTGCCGGGGCTGATGGCATTTTGACCTATTTTGCCAAGCGAGTGGCGCAGTGGCTTAATGAGAAATAGCCCCTGTGTTGGATGCTGAAAATGGCGAATAAAAAAGCGAGCTCAGCTCGCTTTTTTATTGTCTGCTACTTTGCTAGCTAAAGTTAGCTATTCGCTGGGCGATGGCCTTTTGCCAGTTCGCCGGAGCGTTGTCCATCCGCGTGTTCGATTTTAGGTTTCTTCGGCTTTTTAGGTCGCGGAGCACGCCTTGCTTGTGGCGTGCGTGAAGGCGGTAGCGGATGAGTCGGTTCAAAACCAGATAACTCTTTACGCGGAATAATATCGCCAATAAGTCGCTCAATAGCAGCAAGCAGTTTGAAATCATCGGCACAGACTAGTGATACCGCTTCGCCACTGGCACCAGCTCGGCCGGTACGACCGATGCGATGGACATAATCTTCAGCCACATGGGGCAGATCGTAATTGACCACATGGGGTAACTGATCGATATCCAAGCCGCGGGCAGCAATGTCGGTGGCAACGAGAACGCGGATAGCACCACTCTTAAAATCGGCTAATGCTTTGGTTCGCGCCCCCTGACTCTTATTGCCGTGGATCGCTGCGGCGTTGATCTCTTTGGCGTTAAGTTGCTTGGTGATACGGTTGGCACCGTGTTTGGTTTTACTGAATACCAACACCTGTTGCCACTGATTATCTTGGATTAAACGGGTCAATAGCCCGGATTTCCGCCCCTTATCCACTGGATAAACTAACTGCTCGATACGCTCGGCGGTAGTATTAGGGGGAGCAACGGAGACCTCAACAGGGTTGTTAACCATCCCTTTTGCCAGCGCCCGGATCTCGTTTGAAAAGGTTGCCGAAAACATCAGGTTTTGGCGTTGTTTAGGCAGCAGGGCGAGGATCTTCTTGATGTCGTGAATAAAGCCCATATCCAACATACGATCGGCTTCATCAAGTACCAGTATTTCCAGTTGCTTAAAACGCACCGCATTTTGATTGTATAGATCAAGCAGTCGACCCGGTGTAGCGACCAATACATCCACGCCCCGTCGTAGTGCCATCATCTGTGGATTGATCTTAACGCCACCAAACACCACCGCAGATCTTAAGGGTAGATGTTTCGAGTAAGTTTCAACACTTGCACCTACCTGCGCCGCCAGTTCGCGGGTTGGTGTCAGCACCAGAGTGCGCACCTGGTTGGCTTGTGCTTGCGGCCCCTTCGACAATATTTCCAAGATAGGTAAGGTAAAACCAGCCGTTTTACCGGTACCTGTCTGTGCCGCTGCCATCACGTCCCGCCCTTCGAGTACCGCAGGAATGGCCTGCGCTTGAATAGGAGAGGGGGTTTCGTAGCCCTGCTCTTTGATCGCTGCAAGAATGGAATCAGAGAGGCCGAGTGAGGCAAATGACATATAAAGGTCTCGTTTTGTTACGGGGGTAAGTGCCTAATGGCGGGCGCGCAGCTTACCCTATAAAGAGCGCCAGCGCGAATAGGTCTATAAAATCGTTATGTGGCCTTGTTAAACAGTGTAGCGGGTTTTAGGGGGCTAAGGAGCTGAGATAAGAGTGCTCAATCAGGATCCTGTCGCCGCAGTGAGCTTTAATTCACCGCCAATCTTCAATGTGTAGCACGCTTCTTGCTGCAACTCACTGCTGACCAGCGGGTGGCTATTTAGCCATGGCTGGGAAAGTTGCAAGCTCAGGGTCTCGCCCTCTGCTGTCAAACTCAGCTCAGGTACCGAGCTGTCTTGGCGGCGGCCACAGAATATAATGGCCAAGCGCAGTAGCCGAGTCAGGCGCATGGCTGTTGTTGGCTCAATGCCGGTCAGCTGCTCATAGCAAGCATTGTCGAGAGGCCCTTGATACTGACCGAGCAGATTTGCCAACAATAATTTCTGGCTGTTGCTAAAACCGGGGAGCGTGGCATTTTCGATGATATATTTTGCGTGTTGCTGGGCATTTTGGTAGCCAATCAACAGGCCGATTTCGTTGAGTTGTGCCGCACTGGCAAGTAGCTCATTGAGTTCGATATCTTCTAGCTGCCATGGAGCCGCTACTTGCTGACATAAGGCCAATGCAAGTTCACTGACCCGAGTGGCGTGGGGCTGATCGATTCGAAACTGTTGTTTGAGGCCGGCGAGGGTGCGTTGGCGGACATTCTCTTGGCGCTGCTCGCCTAACATCTCGTAGACGATCCCTTCTCGCAGGGCGCCGCCAGAAGTGGTCATCTGCTCAATGCCAAACTTACGAAACAGGGCAATTAAGATCGCCAAACCACTGACAAACACCGGTTTGCGTTCTTCTGATAAGCCGACGATATTCAATGCCTGAAGTTGGCCACAAGCTACTGCTTGCGCCATCATTCGCTGTAACTTAGGCAGCGTGATCCGCTCGTCATATCCTTGCGCCAGCAACACTTCCTGTAATGCCTGTACTGTGCCGGATGCGCCGACACAACGCTGCCAGCCATAGGCGCAATAATCGACGACCAAGGGCGCGACTAAGGCTTCTGCCGCGCTAATGGCTGCATCAAAATTACTTTGTTGCAGTTGACCGCCGGCGAAATAACGCTCACGGAACAGTACACAGCCCATATTCAAACTATGCAGAATGTGGGGTTCATACTGTTGCCCAACAATCAGCTCGGTGCTGGCACCGCCAATATCAATCACCAACTGATTACCACTGCCACTGGAGGTGTGCGCGACACCTTGGTAGATGGTTTCTGCTTCTTGCTCGCCGGTAATGATTTGGATTGGGTGGTCAAGGATCTGTTCTGCCGTCGCAATAAACTGCTCGACATTTGCGGCGACTCTGAGGGTGGCGGTGCCGACAATACGAATATTGTTGGCGGGAATATCCTGCAGGCGTTCAGCAAACAAACGCAAACAATCCCAACCGCGGATCATCGCTTCTTCGCTAAGTTGGTTTTGCGTGTCTAGCCCTGAGGCCAGCCGCACTTTGCGTTTGATCTTCGCCAGTACCTGCACACTACCCGCGACCACCCTGACAACCAACATATGAAAACTGTTGGAGCCAAGGTCGATGGCGGCATAAAGCTGGTTAGGCGAACTATTCAAACATTAGCCTCGGCGATGGCCACCGCTGCGGCGTTGTGAAGAGCGGTTCTGTCCGCCGCCACTGCGTCTTGGGCGGTGCTGACGGATCGGCGCTGGCAGATCATCCAGCAGAGCCGTAGGATCATATTGGCTGACGGGAATGTCATGACCAACATAGCTTTCAATTGCTGGCAGATTCAGTGCGTAACGTTCACAAGCAAAACTGATGGCGTGGCCACTTTCGCCAGCACGGCCTGTCCGGCCTATACGGTGAACATAATCTTCACAGTCATCTGGCAGATCGTAGTTAAAGACGTGAGTCACTTTTGGAATATGTAAACCACGGGCGGCAACATCTGTCGCTACCAGAATATCCAAACTACCATCTGTAAATTGCTCGAGAATTTTTACGCGCTTGCGCTGAGGTACGTCACCCGTGAGCAGTCCAACTCGGTGGCCGTCAGCGGCTAGATGGCCCCAAACTGCTTCCGATTGGTGCTTGGTATTAGCAAAGACAATTGCTTTGTCCGGCCACTCTTCTTCCATCAAGGTCAGCAGCAGTGGCATTTTATGCTCGTTAGAGGGATAAAACAGTTCTGCTTTAACGCGATCTGCCGTCATCTTTTCCGGCTCGACGTGAACGTGAGTCGGATCATTCATATGCTCGTAGGCTAACTCACGAACGCGCATCGATAATGTGGCAGAAAACAAAAGGTTGAGTCGGTTATCAGGCTCAGGCATGCGGCGGAAAAGATAGCGAATATCTTTAATGAAACCGAGGTCAAACATACGGTCAGCTTCATCCAATACTACGGCTTGGATATGGTTGAGGCTGAAAATGCCCTGCTTGAAATAGTCAATCAGGCGGCCGCAAGTGCCAATAAGGATATCAACACCTTCATTGAGCGTTTGCCGTTGAGATTCGTATCCCTCGCCCCCATATACCAGACCTAGGCGCAAGTTTGAGCTTTTCGCCAGCGCTTCAGCATCATGGTAGATCTGAATGGCCAATTCTCGGGTCGGTGCAATAATAATTGCACGCGGATCCTGTGGCTTGCGCTCTTCAGCAGCAGGGTTGTTTAACAGGTAGTTGACGGTTGCAACAAGAAAGGCAATGGTTTTACCTGTGCCTGTTTGGGCTTGCCCTGCAACGTCTCCACCGGCTAATGCCACTGGCAGGCTCATCTTTTGGATGGGCGTACAATATTCAAAACCCTTGCTATGCAGGGCGGCGAGGACCTCCGGACGGAGATCAAACGCGTCAAAGCGCGTATCTGATAGGTGTGTTTTACTCATGGCGCCAAGCATATCAGGTTGCGCTTGCTTTACAACTTGAGATGATTTGAAATACTAACGCTAGTGCACATGCGCTTCGCGCTAGTCGATTAATAAAGCGGAGAAGAAAATGAACGAAAAGATTGTTCAGCTAAGCGATGATAGCTTTGAAGCTGACGTACTGGCTGCAGACCAAGCGGTATTGGTAGATTTTTGGGCCGAGTGGTGTGGTCCTTGTAAAATGATCGCCCCTATCTTGGATGAAGTGGCTGATGAGTACGATGGAAAGCTGACCATTGGCAAGCTGAATATCGACCAGAATGCTCAAACTCCCCCTAAATACGGCATTCGTGGTATCCCTACTCTGCTGTTATTCAAGGGCGGTAATGTGATTGCGACTAAAGTGGGTGCGCTGTCTAAAACTCAATTAAAAGAGTTTCTCGACGCCAACATTTGATCGTGCTCGACAATGCGGCGGGAATTCCGCCGCATTTAGTGGACGCCCCTAATTTAAGCTGCTAATCTGATCCTGCTTTGAGCATTTCCTGACCAATTTTCAATATAAATCCTTTTTAACATTAAATATTCTCGGGAATATCCAGGGTTCAGCCACGCATTCTGCGTGCTTAATACCCACCATTCAAGAAACCCACCGATATGAATCTAACTGAATTAAAGAACAAACCCATCTCAGAACTCGTTGCCATCGCAGAGTCGATGAAGCTAGATAATCTGGCTCGTGCTCGCAAACAGGACATCATCTTCGCAATTCTTAAAGCCCATGCGAAAAGTGGCGAGGATATCTTTGGTGGAGGGGCTCTTGAGATTTTGCAGGATGGTTTTGGCTTCCTTCGCAGCGCCGATAGCTCATACTTGGCCGGACCGGACGATATCTATGTATCGCCGAGTCAGATCCGCCGCTTTAATCTGCGTACTGGCGATACCATTGCCGGAAAAATTCGCCCGCCCAAAGATGGCGAACGCTATTTTGCACTGTTGAAAGTCAATGAAGTGAACTTCGACAGACCGGAAAACGCCCGCAGTAAAATCCTTTTTGAAAACCTCACGCCACTGCACGCTAATGAACGCCTGCGTTTGGAGCGAGGAAACGGTTCGACCGAAGATATCACCGCACGAGTGCTGGATCTGGCTTGCCCCATAGGTAAAGGCCAACGCGGTTTGGTGGTTGCACCACCTAAAGCCGGTAAAACTATGCTGTTGCAGAACCTGGCGCAGTCAATTGCCTACAATCACCCTGAGTGTGTATTGATGGTGTTGTTGATTGATGAACGCCCAGAAGAAGTCACAGAGATGCAGCGTTTGGTACAGGGAGAAGTGGTTGCTTCTACCTTCGATGAACCAGCAAGCCGTCACGTTCAAGTGGCCGAAATGGTGATCGAGAAAGCCAAACGTCTGGTTGAGCATAAGAAAGATGTGGTGATCTTACTTGATTCCATTACCCGTCTGGCACGGGCTTACAACACTGTGATCCCGAGCTCCGGTAAAGTACTTACCGGTGGTGTTGATGCCAACGCCTTGCATCGTCCGAAGCGTTTCTTTGGTGCGGCGCGTAATGTTGAAGAGGGTGGTAGCTTGACGATCATCGCTACTGCGCTGATCGATACCGGCTCGAAGATGGATGAAGTGATCTACGAAGAGTTTAAGGGAACTGGTAACTCTGAAGTTCACCTGGATCGTAAGATTGCTGAAAAACGTGTTTATCCAGCTATCAACATCAATCGTTCTGGTACCCGCCGCGAAGAGCTGCTGACGGCACCGGATGAACTGCAGAAGATGTGGATATTGCGTAAAATCGTTCATCCTATGAATGAAAGTGATGGTATGGAATTCTTGATTGATAAGTTGGCCATGACCAAAACTAACAATGAGTTCTTTGATGCGATGAAGAAGCAAAAGTCATAGTCTGACACGTTTTTTTTAGCATAGAAAACCCGCCATATTGGCGGGTTTTTGTTTATCAAATGTACAGAGTTGTTAATTGTTTGAGTGTTAGCTGATATACTGCACCGGTATTCTCAGTTGTTATCGTCGTCATTCGGCGATCTGTAGTAGGGAACCCCGATGTTGAAAACCTCTTTTGTGGTCTCTTTCTTGGCATTGCTATGGGCGCCATTGGCCTCGGCAAACTTGATTGTAAATGGCAGTTTTGATCAGTTTGAACAAACACCCACACGCAGTTGGTCTGTTTATCAGTCGTTGACTGGCTGGCAAACGACGGCAGGATCCGGCATTGAAGTGGGTAAATATCATCTCTACACCAGCAGCAACCCTGAGGATGATAACCCTTGGGTCGTTGAACTCGATAGTTACAACAATTCAGCTATGCAGCAGACGGTACAGGTTGAGCAAGCAAGCTTGTTTGAGTTGAGCTTCAGTTATGCGGCACGTACCAATAGGCCAAATGACAACATCATCAATGTTGGCTTGCTGCCGTTGAGCCCTGATTTGGCCAGCTTCAACGAAACAAAGCGTTCCCAGCAAGGCTGGCAAACGGTGAGTTATAAGATTTGGTTGCAACAAGGTGCTTACGACCTTGAGTTAAGTGCGGGCGGTATTAGCAACTCTCTGGGTGGTTTGATCGACAATGTGCGTTTGATTGACGTGGATGCACCAGCAACCCCTCTGCTTGCCAGTTTGGCTCTGTTTGGTTTGTTGCTTCCTCAGTTGCGCCGTCGCGGGGAGTAATCTCTTCGCTGGTGTTTATAGGCTTAATCCGGGTAACGTGTCCGGATCGCCTTAATCTGTTCGAAGTTCTCTATCAATAGGTCAACAAGGCGTGGTTCAAACTGTTTACCACGCTCTCTTTGCATCAGATCGACAATTTTGTCGTATGACCATGCCTCTTTATAACAACGCTGGCTGGCCAAGGCGTCTAACACGTCGGCCACGGCAGTGATCCTGGCGGCTACGTCGATCTCTTCTCCCGCTAACCCTCTTGGGTAACCTGTGCCATCCCAACGTTCATGATGCTGCCCGGCAATCACTGAGGCGAGCTTAAGTATTCGCTTGCCGGAACGTGCCAGCAGGGTTTCACCAAAATTGGCGTGGGTCTGCATGGTTTGCCATTCCACATCGTCCAGTTTGCCTGGCTTATTGAGAATACTGTCGGCGATACCGATCTTGCCGATGTCATGCAGGGGCGATGCATACTTGATTAAGTCTGCCGATTCTTCGTCTAAGCCATAGCTGAGTGCGAGAAAATGGCTGATTTTGGCAACCCGTTTAACATGGGCGCCGGTCTCCTTTGAGCGCCCCTCAACAGCCTCACCTAGGATATAAACAAGCTCCCTCTGGGTATCCTCTACCTCTTCCCGGATCAACAGGTTTTCGTAGGTAAGGCCAACATTGGAGGCGTAGATCTCCAGCAGTTGTTGGTCGAGGTCGGTGAGATCTCCCGGATACTCCAAATAGAGCAAGTTTTCTGCCCCCATGTGAGAGCGCTTGTAGCAGACGTAGTAGTGTTCGGTAGCGAATGATCCCTGTGTTTCTGATGCTTTTTTAAAGGCATTGGCAACTTCTGCAGGCAGTTCGTCAATGGATTGCACATCCTTGTATTTGTCCATGTCACCACTGGTAGCCAGCACATGGTAGTGGCCTTCCTGTACGCTGGCGGCGTAAGCGCTGAGTTGGCGGCAGCAGATCGCATCTGACTGGAGACCCAGTAAGTTGATGATCTGATCGAGTATGGCCGAGGCGAGCGTGCGTAACGTGTGTGATTCATTGACTTCACTGATTGCGTCGATAACCCGGCGTAACCCTTTACGACTTTGATTGACGGTGCAGATGTCGCGGTAGCTGCGGATAGTGGAGTAGACGAGCGTTTTCATTTTGGTGGAGGTTAGTTCGGTCTTGTCTTTGTAATCGTTGATGTCATAGTCTCGAATGACTTGCTCTTCCGGTGCTTGCCCTGGCTGGCCGGTTCTAAGAACGAGGCGCGTGTATTTGTTTTTCATCTCTTCACGGATCACGCGGGCGCAGTTGAGACCGGCATCGGGGGTTTCCATCACAACATCAAGTAACGCCAGTGCGATATCTTCTCGCTCTGCCATCACTTGCAATGCTTCTTCACCGGTATAAGCGCTGATCAGCTTCAGAGGTCGGCCTTGAACTTCCATGCCGCCGAGCACCATGGTGGTGATCTGATGCACTGCCGGTTCATCATCGGCGATTAACACATGCCAAAACTGTTGTGCGTCGTGATTACTGGGAACCGCGACTTCTTCTTCACTGAATAACAGCTTGTCGTCCATTCATACTCTCCTATCCACCTCATAAGAAAAGATAATTCAAGCCGCCGGTAATGCCAGTGAAGCGACGATAATTACTTCTATTTTGGTAGATTGAGCAGCCTTTTTATTAATACCGGGTACTCTTTGGCCATGGCTTGCCATTGCTGTTGATCAAAGCTCAGTACCTCAACAGCACAGATCGCTTTGGCGCGATTGGTACAAGGGGTGGGTGTTGCTGGGTCTTGACCTAGTTGCACCCCCGCCCCCTTGGCACTGATATCGGTGATGTGGCCTTTGTCGGTATCAAAAACCTGCACTGTTCCCGCCAACAACAGTAGCCAACATGATCTGCTCTTTTCGTTGAACAGCAGCTCGCCTTCGTCGATCAATTGGTGCTGGCCATGTCTGAGTAGTGACTGCAGGTGTTCGATAGGCCATTTTTGTAGAGATTCTAATTGCTGTAGTTGTTGTAACTGGTTTTCATGCAGTGAGGGCAGTTTGAAGTGCTGTAACTGCGCCTTTTTCATTTGGTTGTCGGTAAGCAGCTTTTCTCTCTCCCCACTTTCCAGCAAGCCTTGGCTGGCCAATTTTTCAATCGTTTCAGCTCGATTGTTGAGCAGTACACGTTGACTGATATGGGTTTGTAATGCCCGACATAAAGCGGGGTAGTGCTGTTCTAATGCTGCGAGCCGGAACTCAAGCTGACGTTGGTTTTCATGGAGCAAGTGCATTGCTTCATTGGCTATCTCTGCGGGCGGCGAAAGTGTGGGTAGCAGGATCTGCAGATCCTGTTGTGCCTGGACAAACCCCCGTGCCATATCGTATTGCAGGCGCAGCCTCTGCTGTCCCAGTGCCAAGGTATTGTTTTGCCATCCCGGTAACTGACTGATTAAGCGGTGCCAAAGCGGCGGTTTGGTGAGCTGATCCAAAATTTGATGATGGTTTAATTGCGGCTTGCCATCCAGTGCCAAGTCGAGCGCTTGGAGCAGTTTATGCAGGGCACTGCGGCTGAGATAGCCCTGGTGATACTGTTGCCAGTAGAGCTGGCGTTCGGCCTCCAATAACTGACGGAATAGGGCTTCCCGATCGGTTGGAGTGCCGAGTTCGTGAGCCTGTTGAATACCCAATTGCTGCTCAATTCTAGGCCAGTTACTGAGGCGTAGATGGGGGTTACTCTTTAGTTCGGCAGCGCTGGCTAGCGTTGCTTGATTGAGCAAACCGCAGGCATGGTCCATGGCGGCTTGTTTGGCGGGTGATAATCGGTCCAACTTTAACCATTGGCAAAGGTGGCGCATGGTGGCGGCATTGATAAGTAGGGTCAGTGATACCACCCCTGCGGTGAGGAAGAGGATTTGATGGCCACGTTCGTCGCTTAAGCTCGGCGCATGCATCAGGCTTAAGGCGAGTACGAGAGCGACAGCGCCCCGTAGGCTACCCCATACCAGTACTATCGCTTTGTCGAGGCGAAAGCCCCCTGGCATTTTCTTTAGAGCGGGATAAAGCAGGGCAACGGTGATTGTGCGTACCAACATGACGATTAAGTACACCCAGGGGATCAGTCCCCAAGACAATTTGTCGTCTAACGGAATATTGACCGCGATGGTGATGCCAACCAGCAGGAATGCCAGCGTATTGGCGACATGTGCCAATAGGTGCCAGAACTGATCAAGAAACCGTATCACCTTGTTCGGTAGCCAAAGGGCGATGTGGGTGGCGAGGGTAAGCCCTAAGGCTACCACGGCGACGACGCCGGAAAGGTGGAGTACTACTTCCGCCAGCATGTAGCAAAAAAAAGCGGACACGACGGAGAGACTGATCTGAGCCAATGGATCCTGCTGTAAGCGTCGCATCCAGATGAGGAATAGGCGGCCAATCAACCAGCCTAGTACCCCTCCGCCGATGGCGACCACCACAAAATCGACCAGCGTCATACCGCTCATGGCGGCGCCCGGCTGCAACAGCCCAAGGAATAGCAGGAAGATGACAATGGCGGTGCCGTCGTTGAGGAGCGACTCCCCTTCCAGCAGTGTTTCCAAGCGCTTTGGTGCGCCAAGCTCCTTGAGGAGAGCGACGACCGCCACCGGATCAGTTGCACTGATCAGCGCGCCAAATAGTAGAGCTTCGGTCCAACTCCATTGCCAGGGCAAAAACATGCGGCAGGCCCAAGCGGTGAGTACGGTGGCAATAATCAGTCCAGGCACGGCGAGTAAACTGATCTGTGGAAATAGCCGTTTAAATAAGTGCGGCTCCATATTGAAGGCTGATTCGAAGATTAAGATGGGCAGAAACAGCGCGAGGATCAGGTGAGGTTCCATGGTGGCGATGTAGCTGACCATTTGATTGCTGACGGGATCGATCTCTCGTAACAAACCGCTGCGGTCCAGCCCGCCAAGTAGGAGGCCGACCAACATCAGTGCCACCGTGTAGGGTAGTTTTTTCCCATGCAGCATCTGCCGCACGGCAGAGCCGATCACCAGCGCGCTGATGGCGCATAGGAGCAAGAGCAGTTCGGCGGTGAGTTGCATAGGCGACTCCGGCAGATATCTTGTTGAAGTATAGGTGCTGAGGAAGAGAGCTTGGGCATGGCATGGTTCACTGTCATCGTTATAATGACGTCAATCAAAGATTGGGTAGCAAACAGATGAAATATAGGGATTTACGAGAATTTATCGCACATCTTGAAGAGATGGGGGAGCTAAAGCGGGTATCACAAACCATTGACCCTTATCTGGAAATGAC
The DNA here is from genome assembly GCF_004336975.1 of Corallincola luteus. NCBI lineage: Bacteria > Pseudomonadati > Pseudomonadota > Gammaproteobacteria > Alteromonadales > Psychromonadaceae > Corallincola > Corallincola luteus. Next base: position 60,002 of record NZ_SJXE01000006.1, on the reverse strand, counting down.
CGAGATCTGCGATCGTACCCTGCGGGCAGAAGGGCCAGCGTTGCTGTTTGAACACCCGAAAGGGCATCAGGTGCCGGTGTTGGCCAACTTGTTTGGTACGCCGCGGCGTGTCGCTTTGGCGATGGGGCATGATGATGTGGCATCGTTACGGGATGTGGGTAAGTTATTGGCTTACTTGAAGGAGCCTGAGCCACCGAAAGGCTTCCGTGAATTGATCGATAAGCTGCCTGCGTTCCGTCAGGTGTTAAATATGCCCACCAAAAAGATTAAACGCCCGCCGTGTCAGCAGGTGGTGATGAGCGGTGATGAAGTAGATTTGACGGCGTTGCCGATCCAGCATTGCTGGCCGGGAGATGTTGCCCCATTAGTGACCTGGGGTTTGACCATCACCCGTGGACCACTTAAAAAACGTCAGAATCTGGGAATTTACCGCCAGCAACTGCTTGGGCGCAACAAGCTGATTATGCGTTGGTTATCCCACCGTGGTGGTGCGTTAGACTTTCAAGAGTGGCAGCAAGCGCATCCTGGTGAAAAATTCCCCGTGGCAGTGGCGTTGGGCGCCGATCCTGCGACAACGCTGGGGGCGGTTACGCCGGTACCGGATACGCTTTCAGAGTATGCTTTTGCCGGTTTACTCCGGGGCAGTAACACCGAAGTAGCGAATTGTTTGAGCTGTGATTTAGAGGTGCCAGCGCACGCTGAAATTGTGCTTGAAGGTTATATTGAACCAGGTGAAGAAGCGGATGAGGGGCCTTATGGCGATCACACCGGCTACTACAACGAAGTTGAGCGCTTCCCTGTGTTTACTGTTACCCATGTCACCATGCGTGAGAATCCAATCTACCATAGTACCTATACCGGCCGTCCGCCTGATGAACCGGCAGTATTAGGGGTGGCACTGAATGAAGTGTTTGTACCGATCTTGCAGAAGCAGTACCCCGAAATCACCGATTTTTATCTGCCGCCGGAAGGTTGCTCGTATCGTATGGCCGTGGTGACGATCAAGAAACAGTACCCGGGACATGCCAAGCGAGTCATGATGGGGGTGTGGTCGTTCCTACGTCAGTTTATGTATACCAAGTTTGTGATTGTTTGCGATGACGATATCAATGCCCGTGATTGGCAAGATGTGATCTGGGCGATCACCACACGGATGGATCCTAAGCGTGACACCACCTTTGTGGAACATACGCCGATTGATTATCTCGACTTTGCCTCCCCTGTGGCAGGCTTAGGGTCAAAAATGGGGCTTGATGCCACCAATAAATGGGCAGGGGAAACCGACCGTGAATGGGGCGAACCGATCACCATGGATGAAGCGGTTAAGAGCCGAGTCGATGAGCTATGGGATGAGCTGGATATCCTGAAGTGAGTCAGGTTTTTCAGGTGCAGGTGAATGACGGTGAATATGAGTTTACCGTCGATGGGGGCGAGACCTTGCTGCAAGCAGCATTAGCTGCGCCTGTGCCTTGGCCACATCGTTGTCGTCAAGGTGGTTGTGGCAGTTGCTTATGCAGGGTGACTTCCGGTACCGTGTGCTACCCTCGGATGGCGCCGATGCTAACAGTGGCAGAACAGCAAGAGGGTTGGTGTTACGCCTGCTTGGCGACACCGACTAGCGATTTAACGATAGAGATTGGCTGAATATAGAGACTGGTTGGGGTCAATGTGTCCCGACGGCTTTCAGGTGAGGAGTTTCAAAAAGTGTCGCAGATCCTGCAGTGTAAGGTAGAGACAGTTACGCCGTTGACCGAGTTTGTCTATCGGGTGAAGTTGCGTTGCCAAACGCCGGTTGAGTTTGCCGCAGGTCAGTATCTGCAGTTATGCATTACTGAGCGGGACAAGCGCCCGTTCTCTATTGCATCGGTTCCCGGTGACAATGTGATCGAGCTGCATATCGGCGCGTCTACCCGCGATGGCAAGGCGATGGAGGTGATCCACTTCCTGCAGGTTAATCGTGATATTCAGGTGGAGTTGCCGTTGGGGGATGCGCAACTGCGACAACCATTGGCACGTCCTATCATTTTGGTGATCGGCGGCACGGGTTTCTCATATGCCCGTTCTATTGTTGGCGAACTGCTGAAACAGCCTCTATCACAACCGGTTTATCTTTATTGGGGCGGTCGTGATCGGCGCTCTTTGTACTTGGCACCGTTAGCACAGCAATGGGCGCAGCAAACTCCGCATTTCCACTTTATTCCGGTGTTAGAGAACCCGCCATCGGGTTGGCAGGGAAAGCAGGGCAAGGTGCATGAAGCTGTGTTGGAGGATTTTGTCAGCCTGGACAGTTACGATGTGTATGTGGCCGGTCCATTTGAGATGGCCGGTGTTGTGCGAGCCGCATTTGCCCGTCAAGGGCTGCATCCTGATCATCTATACGGTGACGCCTACGCGTTTATCTAGCACATACCTCAGGCCAACTTTCTGTTGGCCTGTATCTGTTATCTATTCACTCATTTGCCTAGGTTAGATCTAAACTGCTTTGGCGATAATGTTTCAGCGCTTGGTCGGGGTTATTACTGGCCGCATGCACCTCTGCCAGTGCCACATGGGCGGTTGTCGATGGTGCCAGCCTTAGCGATTTCTCAAGGTAGGTTTTTGCGTCTTCCAGGCGTTTCGCTTTTAGGCTGAGTTGACCCAGTGTTGCCAGCAAGTGGGGATTCTCCGTTTGACCCTTTAGCCAATGCTTTGCTTCCAGTAACAGAGCTTCGGGCTCCGCTTTTAGTTTGACCACCAGATCCAGTAGTGCGCCATCGACCTGCTTGCGCAGTGCCTTTATCAGTATGGGCTGCACTTCATCATCTTCGCCGCAGCGCAGCATTTGGCTGACATAACTGGCGGTAATGGTGGGATCGTGGCGCAGCTTGCGTGATAGGCTTTGCCAATGTTCCTGCAACCCTTGCCCACTCTGATGAGAACCGAGCTGAGCAAAGTAACCCTGCTGTGCCTGTCGTTCTAGGGCATCGAGCTCAGCACTAGGCATACGCTTTGATTGTCGTAACGGTGTCAATAGATCCAGCAAGTTCGCCCAATCTTCCAGCTGTAGATACAGATCCTTTAATAACATGACAGCGTGGGGGCTATCTGGGTACTCGCGCTGAATACTGCTTAATGTGGCTAAGGCCTGCTCTTTTTGACCCTGTTGGATCTGCAACCTCGCCTGCGTTAAAGCCACGGCTAACGGGTTGTCTCCCTGCTTTCTATGTGCCAATTTAAGGTATTCGTCGCGTCGCTCAACTAAATTTTGTGCCTGCGCGGCTTCTGCGGCACCGAGATAGTTAATGACAGGCAGCGCAGCCCCTTTGGCGCCTTTGGTCATCAGTTTTTCGGCGTTAGCCCATTCGCCGCTCATCAAGGCGAGCAGGCCACTGCGGGTAAACTGACGGGATTGACGTCGGCGGCGCCCGGAGATCAATTCACGGGCTTGGCGGGTAGCGTTGATCGTGCGCTTCAGCAGCCATTCAATCAGCCAGATACTGAGTAGCGCGACGGTTAATAACAGGCTAAACGTCACAGCCGTCATTTCGATGGTGGTATGCCCTAGGGCGAACAGCACGTAGCCCTTATTTCCAGCCAGCCCTGGTCCCAGGATGAGCCCTGCTGCGGCAATGACAATAAGAATGATCAGCTTGCTCATATCTGCTCGCCCTTATCTGCGCTGTCAGCTGCCGGTACCTCGCTGGCTGGTATCTCCTGCTGAGGCTGTGCTTGCGCTTCTGGGGACTCTTCTGGCGCAGCTTCGTCGGTTGGCTTGACGGCTACGGGTGGTGGCTCCATGGCGACGGCTTTGTCTTGCTGTACAGGCGCGTCGCTCTGCAGTAGTGACTTCAGGCGTTTTTCCAAGATCCGCTCCAGAGGTTGGCGAACCATAAAGTCTTCTGGATAGCTGGGCTCGATATTGTGCTTTTGCAATGCCAGAAGCTCTGCCTGCATCGACTTACCTAAGTCGGAGTCATCGATGAAGTAGGTATTGATCCATTCATGGGCGGTAGCTAGGGCGTCTTGATAGACACCTTGCTGCTCGCGAAACAGGGCAAGCTGCGCCAGCATCAGCTTGGCACGCAGGTTTTCCTGCAGATACCAGCGTTGATCCGGTGCGAGTAGCGGTTCCACATCGTCCGTGCGTTTGCGTATGGTAATGAAATCATCTGCAAATGAATGCCAGGTTTTGATTAGGTTATCTTTCCAGTCTTCAGGTGAGTGACTGAGGCGGTTTTCTGCTATGGCCTCATCTAGATCAGGAAGAACAACCCCTTTCAGAGGCAGTTCAGTCACTTGACTGGTGAGTGCACTCAAGGTCAAGGCTATCTCACTGCGATCAAGATCCGGCAATGCTTTAAGTGCTGCCATATCTTTGGCTAAATCTGCGCGCAGCGGGATTAAGCTGGGATCTTGCAATTCAGCTAGGCGTTGATCCGCTTCCCGTAACAACATCAGAGACGTGGTGACATCGTGCTCTAACCACAGTTTATGGCCCGCCAGGCGCACCAGATAGTTGGTTTCTGCCAGCAGCCAATCACTTGGTTGACGGCTTGCCAATGACAATAAGGTATTACTGAGGCGATCCATCTCTACCGATTGGCGTTCAAAACGGCCATCCCAATCCAGCTTTAATGCTCCGATTTTGGCGGACAGTTGGTTGAGGGGCTGCATCTTATCTAGCTGCAGTTGCTGTTGTAGTGCTTTTGATTTGAGTTCCGCGATATCAGTACCGGCGTCGTGCCCTCGTTGATACAGGTGATAGCTGATAAACAGTAGCAGGGCGATAGCGATCACTGACAGTAGCAATGCCAGCTGTGCGAGTCGGCTCTTGGCCGGCGAATTGGTAGCCGCTTTGCTGACCGCGGCAGCCTTAGGCTGCGGCTCTGTTTTGGCCGGTGAAGGCGTCGTTGATTCGGCCTTGGCGGATGAGGTGTCTGCGTCGGGTTGAATGTTTTTATTATTCTCTTGTTCAGCCATTGGCGTTACCTGTGTTGGTCATTTCTGACAATACCCTGATGACGGCATCATCACTTGCGCCTTGAGTATTGATAATATTAGTAAAATTAAGCGATTGTGCGATCTCTTTCACGCGTTTACTCGGCACTAGTAGGGTAAGTGCTTGTTTCTGTGCTGAGTTATCTGGGATTACCTGGTCGATTAACTCGACCAGCTCAGCGCTGGTGGCTAATAGCGTGTTGATTCTTTTCTGTTTTAAGATATCGGCCAAGCGTGAGGTGTTGCCATGGGGCTGGCGTCGGTAGAGGTCAAAACTGTGCACAACGGCACCGCGTTGTGCTAATTCGTCTTCTAGCAGTGTGCGCCCGCCTACGCCTTTGAGGATGACGACTTGCTTAGCCGCGATAGCGTTGGGCTGCAGCGACGGCAGCATCAGTATGCCTTCACTGTCTGCATGCTGGGGCACGGTGGCGTTCACTCCCAGAGCCTGCCAGTGAGTGGCTGTGGCATTACCTATGGCAATCGTTTCGCTGGATGGCCAGTGGGTTACGGTGTCAGCCAAGGCGAACAAAGCATATTGACTGGTGGCTATCACCTTGTCGTCGGCACAGAGTTTGGCGAGTTGCTGCGCTGCATTTTTAATATCTGGGCCGGGCTGGATCTGTTGCAGGGGTAATAGTTCGCACTGACAACCAAGCGCTGCAACTTTAGCTTGCAGCGCTTCTCCTCGCCCTTGCGGTCGGGTGATAAGCATTCGGATCCCAGCGGGAGCACTCATGCGTCGTTGTATACCTCAGCCAGTACTTTATCAGCCCCTTGCGCCAGCAGGTCATCGGCGACCTGATGACCTAAGCTGACGGCATCTGCAATCGGCGCTCTGGCTTCAGCCGTGTACATCACTGAGCCGTCTGGGTGGCCGACAAGACCGCGTAACCAAAGTTGCTGGTCGACGATCTCGGCATAGCTGCCGATCGGCACCTGGCAACCGCCTTGCAATCTCAGGTTCATCGCGCGCTCTGTCGTCACTCTTGCCGTGGTGGCTTCATGCTGCAACGCTGCCAGTAGGCTTTGTGTTTGCAGATCATCGGCACGACACTCAATACCGACGGCGCCCTGGCCGACGGCGGGCAAGATCTGCTCGGGGCTGAGTTTGGCTCGGATACGCTGCGGCATCTCTAAACGTAATAAGCCTGCGGTAGCCAGAATGATGGCGTCATATTCGCCAGCATCCAGCTTGGCTAAGCGGGTATTTACATTGCCCCGTAGATCTTTGATCACCAGATCTGGGCGCTTGCTGCGCAATTGACACTGGCGACGGAGGCTTGAGGTGCCAACCACGGATCCTGCTGGCAGCTCGTCGATACTGGCGAAGTGATTACTGACAAAGGCATCGCGGGGATCTTCCCGTTCGCAGATGGTGTGGAGCAGCAAACCTTCGGGAAAGTCGACGGGCACATCTTTCATTGAGTGCACGGCGATATCGGCACGGCCCTCAAGCATAGCGACTTCCAGCTCTTTAACGAACAGACCTTTGCCACCGACTTTCGCCAGTGGTGTATCAAGGATCTTATCGCCTTTGGTGCTCATAGGTACCAGTTCGATGGTGAGATCCGGATGAGCAGCCTGCAAGCTGGCTGCGACAAATTCGGCTTGCCACATGGCCAGTGGACTTTTTCGTGTTGCAATGCGGATGGTGTGAGTCATAACAGCGGATCAATATCGATAGATAAACTCATCCTACCATGCTGTTATGGTCAGGTCATCGTGGCTACTTGCTGTTTGTTTTTAAACAGAGTTATTCGATCCGCACTACGCGTTGCCAGGTCGTTTAAGGTTGGCGATAGAAGTCGTAATAGGCCAATAATTCTTGGCTTGGGCCACGTAGTTCTACCCGCCATTGTCCCGGCAAACTGGCAGAGATACGCTTACTTGAATAGGTACGCCAGCGATCACTGCCCACAGGCAGTGAGATATCAGCGATCACTCGTTCATTGTAGAGCCAGCGATGATGCACGGTTTTTCCTGCTAACCCAGAGAGCTCGGTAAAGTAGTACAGGGTTTGTAGCTCCCCCCCTGTGACGATGCTGCCTGCGGGCAGTTTGTCTTGTGGCTCTTTCTGAACAATGGCGGTGGTGAGTGTGTGGCGTTCCACCAGGTTTGGTTGTAGCAGCGCCATGCCGATAGTGTCAGTGGGTACGGCTGGCTCTGATGCTGCCTCCTGTTCAAGGGGCATCATCTGCTCAGCTGCCGGCGTCTCCTCGACTGTTGCTGGTGGTATTTGTAACGGCGCGCTGTTTGCCGCTGCCGGTTCACTTGGTAAGGCTACGGGTGGGTGTTCGACGTCGATCTCTGCTGTTTCGTCTGCTGCTGGCTTGGGTAACTTTGCTGCCTCAGCGGCAGGCGTCTGTGGTTGCACTTCAGCAGCTAGCCGTTCTGTTGTAATGGGCAGTGCGGCGGCGACAGGCTGCGTTTTATCTACGTCATTTGCCACAACGACAGCGGCTTCGGTAGCTAGGTTTTCGTTCGCTTTTTCATCTGAAAAAACAAAGTAAAACAACAGGCTGGAGGCACAAGCCAAAACCAAAATCAGGCCGCTGATACGCCGCCAATGCCACTGATGCTCGATCTGTGCGCTTGGTTCTGGTGGCGTGATATTAACTTTGATATTGAGTGTTGCGGGCATGGATTAATGTTGATCGCTTGTTAATAGATAAAGGAATATACCCAAAAACGCTTACAACAAATAGGGTTGTTGGTTTACTGAGCAATTGAGTACTGTTATGCTGCTCACAATACCAACAGAAAATACCGCCTTGATCACGCCGTTTGCCTGGTGCAATGTGGTTCACCAATAACAATTATTTAACAGGTTGCAGAGGTCGGTTGATTTGCAGATTGCACAGTTAACGAGAGTGAAGCAGCGGGTTGTCAATTACAACCAGCTTCGTCTCAGCCGTGCGGAAGCTGGTCTGACCACTGTGGGGCGTCGTGTTTTCCGCCTGTTACCTACCCTGTTCCACTTCAATCATCCTGAACTGCCCGGCTTTGTTTCCCTCGATACGCCGTCAGGTATTGCCAATTTTGAACCCAGTAATCAGCAGCTTTCGTTAACCGAAGAGCTGATCCGCAATATGGGCGGTGCTGGAATTGAGCAACTACCGAGCCCTCAGCAGACCGATATTATTGGCCTCTACTGCATGGGCTCGACCGCTTCTATCGGTCAGTGCAGTGAAAGCGATCTGGATATCTGGGTGTGCCATCATTGCCATTTAGCACCGGCCGTACTTGAATCCCTGCGCCTGAAGTGTGAGCAACTTACCGCTTGGGCTGCAACCATGGGTGTTGAAGCCAACTTCTTCCTAGTGAACCCCGAGCAGTTCCGTAGTGGTCACAATCAGGTGCTCAGTGAAGATAACTGCGGTAGTGCGCAGCACTGGTTGCTGTTAGATGAATTTTACCGCAGTGCAGTCCGTATTGCCGGGCGTCACCTTGTTTGGTCATTGATCCCTGCCGATCAGGAAGCGAACTACAACGAAGTTGTAGAAGGCTTTTATGAAAGTGGAGAAGTGGATAAGAGCGAATGGCTGGATATGGGCGGTTTCAGTGGTGTTCCGGCTGAAGAGTATTTTGGTGCGACGCTTTGGCAGCTTTATAAGGGGATCGACTCTCCCTACAAAGCCGTGATCAAAACTTTGCTGATGGAGGCGTATTCCCACGAATACCCGCACAGTAAGCTGCTTTGCGTGGAACTGAAGCGTATTCTCCATGAGGGCTGTGACGATCCGCTGCTGTTAGATCCTTATTATCGCATGTTGTTAAAGGTTACTGACTATCTTGAGAGTCAGGGCGATATGCAGCGCCTAGATCTGGCACGTCGCTGCTTCTATTTGAAAACCCATGAAAAACTGAGTTCTCCGGATCGCCATGAGGGTGAGTGGCGACGGCAAGCGATCCGTGAACTGGTAGATAGCTGGGGCTGGGATCAGGAAAAACTTCGTCATCTAGATAATCGCAGCCACTGGAAAGTGGAACAGGTGCGTGTGGCGTACACTGAGTTGCTGGATACGCAGCTACTTAGTTTCCGCAAACTAATTCAGTTTGCCCGTGACAACGATCTCTCTGATGCGATTAATCCCGAAGATATCTCTATCTTGTCACGCAAACTCTACTCCGCATTTGAAAGCTTGCCCTCGAAAATTAACCTGATCAATCCGCAGATATCTCCTGATCTCCATGAGCCGGAAATTACCCTGATTGAGGTACCGGAAGGGCGTAAAGTTGATGCCGGTTGGTATCTGTATAAGCGCCCTTTGGAAACCTCAAAATTGATCGGGGCCAAGCCACAAAAGCATGCCGATTCACTGCTGAAGGTCATGAGTTGGGCGCATTTTAATGGCGTGATGACGAACGACAGCGAGCTTTATCTCTATCGCCAGTGTAGCGCGCTGGATCTGCGGACGCTGCAACAATGCAGCAGTGATCTACGCAATTGTTTTCCGGTACGGCGTCCGGCGGTGGACAAGCAAGCGTTGTCGCGACCTAGTCAGATTGGTCAGTTAGCGGTATTCATCAACTTGGTTGCCGATCCAACGGTACGTTGGCGCGACCGCGTGATCGATTTCGATGTCAGTAGCCATGATGTATTGAAATTTGGCCCTGAGCAGCAATGCTTGGTGACAAGTATTGATCTGCTTTATTTGAATAGCTGGAATGAGCTGCATGTAACCAGCTTTAGTGGTGAGCAAGCGCTATTGGATGGCATTAAAGCGATCACCAATAAGATGAGTAAACATGCCAGCCCGCCGACACAGATCGACCTGTTCTGCTACAGCGAGCAGTTTTCCAGTCAGATACGTCGTCGCGTGCAAGGTTTGCTGCAAGAGTCGATAGAGCATCGTCTGCATCGCGATTGTCACCGCCCTCACCTGATGGTGGTTCCTATTGGCCGCGACAAGTATGGATTGACCTTCTCGGCAAAAGAGGTCAGCAGTCAGCAGATCGATAATTCTGTGGACCTGTACCGTCATATCTCAAAATGTAAGCGCGAACATGCGGCAGTGCAGTTTGATGACAGTGGCGAGCTGATGGTGCCAAAAGTGGTGGAAGCCAATGCCAGTGAAGGCTTAGTCCAGTACTTCTTTGAACAGTTGGCTGATCAGCTGAATATCTACGTGGTTGATGAGAACAATCGTGTCGAGGCCTATGGTGACTACAACGGTAGTCGGGAAGATCTCGTGCAGAGTGTGAATCGTTTCTTCACCTCTTCGGAGCAGGCGTGCAGTGCGGAGCAGGTAAACTTTAATCTGCCACAGTTTTACGACATTGTTAGTACGGGGAGTGATGAAGTGCAGGTGCAGCCGTACCGTTCATGCCGTCAAAGTGTCGCTGCCGAGCCAGTACCGCAAGCGGTCTGACCCTTCAGTATTAAATCCCCTGTTGTTGCTATTTTCGCTCAGCCGTTGAGTGGTGGCAGCTGTTTCTGAATAAACCCACCGATCTCCTTAAGCTCATTAAGATCCACTGTGTGGGCGAGCGGATAGGTATTGAACGCCACGTTAAAACCATTTGCTGTTAAAGTCTCGACGGCGGCTTTACCGGCCGCATAAGGCACCACCTCATCTTGTGTGCCGTGACCAAAAAAGATCGCTAGTTGGCGATTTTCCGGGCTGGCCTGCCCCGCCATCAAGCTGGGCTGACACAGATAGGTTGATAATGCTACCAACCCTGCCAATGGCTGCGCATATCTGACCGCGAGATGCAGTGCGATAACGCCTCCTTGAGAGAAGCCTGCCAATAAGATCCTAGATGACGGGATCCCTTTAGCGATTTGTTGCTCTATCAGTGCGGTGACCTGCTGGCACGACACCAGCACCTCATCCAGCGGTGCTCTGCCCTCCAGATCCATGCTTTTGATGTCGTACCATGCGCGCATCGCCATACCGTTATTAATGGTCACTGGGCGCACAGGGGCGTGGGGAAAGATAAAGCGAATACGATGATTTTCCGCTAGATCCAGATAAGGGGGGACACCAGCAAAGCCATCACCGGAGTCACCCAAGCCATGCAGCCAGATCACGCAGCCATCTGCTTCCTGTTTTGGGTTCAGTTCAATATAATCGAGTGGCTCTAAGCTGCTATCGGCCATTAGAAAGAGACCTCTTCGCCACTTTGTTGTTTGATGGCGCTGCTTAATACAGTAGTAAATTCATCACCGCTGCGATCATCTATCCACTGACCATCAACATAGTTGTAGTGATAGCCACCAAACTTGGTTGCTAGCCATAACTGATGCAGTGGTGCTTGCTTGTTAATAATAATTTTACTGCGATTTTCGAACTCCAGTGTCAGGATCCCACCTTGGCTTTCATAATCGATATCGGCACCGGCGTCATCGATTGCTTGTTCAATGGCGCTCATCTGTTGATCGGCTAATTGGTGATATTGGCTATCGTTCATTCTTGGTCCGCTTTGCTTTTATCCGTATGGGTGCGATTATAGAGGTCATTTTGATTCAGATCACCGACTGCCATGATGGAAAAGAAAATAGGCTTACTACTGGCGTGTGCTTTGCTACTTGCCGCGGGTTGCGGCAATAAGGGAACGCTTTATCTGCCAGAGAAAGCGCCTGACCCTGAAAAAACCGAACAAGTAGCTGCGCCATCCGCAGTTGATGAAGTAGAAGCTGTGCCTGTTGATTGATAAGGAATACGCATTTGGACCATTTTAATTATCAGGACGGCCAACTGTTTGCCGAACAAAATCCTGTGACTGACTTGGCGTCACGCTTTGGTACGCCGCTGTATGTTTACTCTCGAGCAACGATTGAACGTCATTTTCAAGCGTTTGAAACCGCTGCTGGTGATCACCCTCATCTGGTCTGCTATGCGGTGAAAGCGAACTCAAATATTGCCGTCCTGAATGTATTGGCGCGCTTGGGAGCTGGGTTCGACATCGTATCGGCTGGAGAGCTAGCGCGAGTGGTACAAGCGGGTGGCGACCCTTCGAAAGTGGTTTTCTCCGGTGTGGCGAAAACCGAACAAGAGATGGCTTACGCCCTGGAGTTGGGGATCCACTGCTTTAATGTAGAAAGCAGTCAGGAACTTGATCGCCTAAACCATGTGGCTGAATCTATGGGCGTGCGTGCCCCGGTATCTATCCGGGTTAATCCAGATGTCGATGCGAAAACCCATCCCTATATTTCTACCGGGTTAAAACAGAACAAGTTTGGTATCGCCATTGAGCAGGCTCCGGAGATCTACCAGAAAGCCGCCAGTTTGAGCCATTTGAATGTGGTGGGAGTGGATTGCCATATTGGTTCGCAGTTGACAGAGCTGTCGCCGTTTATTGATGCACTCGATCGGGTGCTGACTCTGGTCGACAAGCTGGCTGAGCAAGGTATTGAGATCCGTCATCTGGATGTTGGTGGTGGTTTAGGGGTGACCTATGACGATGAGACACCGCCGCATCCGGAAGTGTATGCGAAAGCCTTACGTGAGCGGGTCGCTGACCGTCCTGAATTGACCCTGTTGTTTGAGCCGGGTCGGGCAATTATGGCCAATGCTGGCTTGTTACTCACCAAGGTCGAGTTCATTAAGCCCGGTGATGAGAAAAACTTCGCCATTGTTGATGCGGCGATGAATGATCTTATCCGCCCTGCGCTCTACAGTGCTTGGCAGGCGATTGTGCCAGTGGTGCCACGACTGGATGAGCCGGAAGCGGTTTACGATATTGTTGGTCCGATCTGTGAGACCGGAGATTTCCTTGGCAAAGATCGTGCGCTTGCGCTGCAGCCAGGAGACCTCTTGGCGGTGCGCTCAGCGGGGGCTTACGGCTTTACCATGAGCTCAAACTATAACTCTCGACCTCGTGCTGCCGAAGTGATGGTTGATGGTGAACAGGCGCATCTGATCCGTGCGCGGGAAACCCAAGCTTCGTTGTGGCAAGGGGAAGCGTTGTTGCCCTAGTCTGGCTGTGGCTTGGCTAATTTAGTCTTTTCAATTTGTCGGTGCTCGTTATATCTTCGAGCCTGCGAATAGCGTACAGAATATTGCGGATACGAGTGGATGCTGGTTAATTTTTCCAAAATGCATGGTTTAGGTAATGATTTCGTCGTCATCGACAGCGTTACTCAGAACGTGTTTCTTTCCAAAGAACAGATCCGGAAATTAGCGGATCGCAATTTTGGTATCGGTTTTGACCAGCTACTGGTGGTGGAGCCGCCGTACGATCCTGAGCTTGATTTTCACTACCGCATCTTTAATGCCGATGGTAGTGAGGTTGAGCAGTGCGGTAACGGTGCCCGCTGTTTCGCTCGCTTTGTACGCTCCAAAGGGCTGACCAACAAGCAGCGTATCGGGGTGACGACTAAATCAGGCAAGATCGTATTGCAGATCGAGCGTGAAGGCGGTGTCACCGTTAATATGGGGGTGCCAGAGTTCGAACCCTCGAAAGTGCCGTTGCGTGCCAATAAACAAGAAAAGACCTACCTTGAGCGTGTCGGCGATAGAACGGTGTTTTTTGGCGCTGTCTCCATGGGCAATCCCCACTGTGTGTTGGAAGTGGATGATGTGGCCAGCGCTGATGTTGAAGGCTTGGGCCCTTTGCTGGAGCAGCATGAACGCTTTCCTGAGGGCGCTAATGTCGGTTTTATGCAGATTGTCTCCCGTGAGCATATTAAATTGCGGGTATTTGAACGTGGCGTAGGCGAAACCCTGGCCTGTGGCACCGGGGCTTGTGGCGCGGTTGCTGTGGGCTATCAGCAGGGGAAACTGGCCGAAAGAGTGCAGGTCGATCTGCCTGGTGGCAGTCTGGTGATCCGCTGGCAAGGCCCGGGCAATCCGTTACGTATGACGGGACCGGCGGAGTTTGTATTTGATGGACAGATTAACTTATGAGTGAACAATCTAGCGAAGAAGTAGTATTGGCAGAGCTGGACGATATCCGGGTTTCCGAGTATTTGGCCCAGCATCCCGATTTTTTCGCTCAACATCCTGAACTTCTCAGTGAGTTGCGTTTACCCCACGCTGAGCGTGGCACCATCTCTTTGACCGAGCGTCAGCTCACTGTATTGCGGCAGCAGAACCAGCAGTTGAAAGAGGAGATCACTGAGCTGATGTCGATGGCATCGCGCAACGAAAAGATTTTCCGCGTTTATAGTCAGCTATATACCGATCTGTTGAGTTGTCATCAGATCAGTGAGGTGCAAAAGCTGTTGCAACAACATTTGGCAGAACAGCTGGGATTGCCCGTGGTGGCCCTGCGCTTGTTTGACTATGCCGGCGACCGCCAGTTGACCTTGATCCGTGATGACGCTGAGCAGGTACTTACTCGTCGCCTTGGCGGTGGCAGCTGCTACTTTGGTCGTTTGGGACAGCAGGAGCAGTGGTTGCTGTTTGGTGAGAAAACGGTCGAATCGGCCGCATTGTTGCTGATCGGTGAGCCGGGAGAGGCGCACGGTATTTTAGCCATTGGCAGTCATGATGCTCACCATTTTGAGCCAGACATGGACTCGTTATTGGTGGATCAATTGCGGGCGCTGTTATCGACGCTGCTGCCTCGTCTGCTTACGGCTGATGAGTAGCAAACCGGCTGCTGCGCTGGAGCATTGGATCCAGCGCTTTCTCGACTATCTGCGTTATGAACGTGTGTCCTCGCCCCATACCTGCAAAAACTATCAGCGTACTTTGAATCACTTCAGTATTGAGATGGCTGAGCATCTGCCTGATTGGCAGGCGCTTAAACCGAGTTATATCCGCGAGTATATTAGTGAATTAAGTTTTCAAGGGCTGGCTGCCTCATCGCTTAACTTGCGGCTGTCGGCTCTACGTAGCTTCTGCCGTTTCTTGCTCCGAGAAGGGGTCCTTCAATCTAATCCGGCGGATGGCGTGCAAGCGCCAAAGCAAGCTAAACCACTACCAAAAAATATGGATGTCGATGAGCTAAATCAGCTGCTCGATATTCAGGATGACGATCCGCTCGCATTGCGGGATAAGGCGATTTTTGAGCTGTTTTATGCCAGTGGCTTGCGTCTAGCCGAACTAGTGTCACTGGATATGGTGATGGTGGATCTGCGAGAGCAGGAAGTGAGGGTCACAGGTAAAGGTAATAAAACCCGCATCGTGCCCTTTGGCAAGCAAGCCCGTGATGCGATCAAAGCTTGGATAAAAGTGCGGGGAGAGTTAGCCCCCGCTGATGAATCGGCGCTGTTTGTTAGTCAGCGACGCCAGCGCATGTCCCCCCGTAGCGTCGAGGCGCGGTTAAAACTTTGGGCCAAGATCCAGGGGCTGGGTGACAACGTCCATCCTCACAAGTTACGGCACTCCTTTGCTACCCATATGTTGGAATCATCAGGTGATCTGCGGGCAGTGCAAGAGTTGCTAGGGCATGCCAACCTGAGCACCACACAGGTATATACCCATCTAGATTTTAATCATCTGGCAGAGGTCTATGATAAAGCCCATCCGCGAGCTAAGCGTAAGGAGTAAGCTGACATGATCCCGCACTGGCGCTGTTATCGAAGCTATCATGCAGCAGATGCGATCAGCTTCGATCTCGATGATACGCTCTATGATAATGTGCCGGTGATCCTCGCCGCAGAGCAAGGTACTTGGGAATTTTTGCAACAGCAGGTACCGCAATGGCAGCAGTACCGCCGCGAGCAATGGTTGGCGAAGCGTCATCAACTGGTTAAACATTATCCGTTCTTGCAACATGATGTCAGTCGCTTACGCCGTTGGGCAATCCGCGAGATGGCACTGGCGGTGGGTGTGAATCGCCGCGATGCCCGGCGCTTGAGCCATGATGCCTTTGAGCATTTTTTACTGTTGCGCAATCGTGTCGTCATCGCCGATGAAGTACATCAACTTCTGGCGCAACTGGCCGAACGCTATCCTTTGGTGGCGATCAGTAACGGCAATGTCAGCTTGGAAGCGATCGGCTTGGCTGAGTATTTTGATTTGGCGTTGTTTGCTGGTGAAGGTTGGCCAATGAAGCCCTCCCACTGTTTGTTTCGCGAAGCCGAACGGCGGTTGAAGCTTAAGCCCCGTCAGCTTCTGCATATAGGTGATAACCTGCATGCAGACGTTCATGGTGCCCATATGGCTGGATGGCAAAGTGGCTGGTTTAACCTGCAGCAAACGGAGCTACTATATGAAACCACGACATGTTCGCTGCCGACCTTTGAATTCTCTGATTTAGCCGCTCTCTATCGGTTGCTATAATACTGCCTTCAAATTATCTCCAAGAGTGTATTGATGGATGTTTCTCACCTGCTCGATGGCCTGAATGAGCATCAGCGACAAGTGGTTAGTGCCGCCCCCTGCAGCAAATTGGTGTTGGCAGGAGCTGGCTCCGGTAAAACTCGGGTACTGGTGCATCGTATCGCCTGGCTAATGCAGGTGGAACAGCTCTCTCCCCACGCTATTCTGGCGGTGACCTTTACCAATAAAGCCGCTGCAGAGATGCGCGGGCGGGTGGAAAGATTGCTTGGTAGTAATGTCCGCAGTATGTGGATAGGGACCTTCCATGGCTTGGCGCATCGCTTGTTGCGTGCCCATTACCGTGATGCCAAGCTGCCGGAAGGGTTTCAGATCCTTGATGCTGAAGATCAGCTGCGGATGGTTAAACGAGTGATCCGGGCGATGAACCTGGATGAAAAGCAGTGGCCACCGCGGCAAGCATGCTGGTATATCAATGGCCAGAAAGATGAAGGCTTAAGGCCAGAGCATATTGATCATTTCAATGATCCGCAGGCGCGGGTGCAGCTGGATATTTATCGAGCCTATCAGCAAGCCTGTGACTTGGCGGGGCTGGTCGACTTTGCTGAACTTCTATTGCGCGCCCATGAGCTGTTGCGGGACAACGAACATCTGTTACGCCATTACCAGCAGCGCTTTGGCAATATTCTGGTGGATGAGTTCCAGGATACTAATGGCATTCAGTATGCGTGGTTGCGCCTATTGGCTGGCAGTCAAGGCAACCTGATGATTGTTGGTGATGATGATCAGTCGATCTACGGTTGGCGCGGTGCCAAAGTGGAAAATATTCAGCAATTTCTGCAGGACTTCCCTACCGCTGATACCGTGCGGTTGGAGCAAAATTACCGTTCCACGGCGACCATTCTCAATGCTGCCAACGCCCTTATTTCTAATAACGCTGGGCGCTTGGGTAAAGATCTATGGACCGATGGTAAAGAGGGGGCGCCCATCTCTGTGTATGCCGCCTTTAATGAACTGGATGAAGCGCGGTTTATCGCCGGGCAGATCAAGCAGTGGTTGGACGACGGTAATGCCTTGAATGACGCGGCTATCTTGTATCGTAGCAATGCCCAGTCTCGGGTACTGGAAGAGGCTCTGCTACAAGCGCAGTTGCCCTATCGTATATACGGTGGTCAGCGCTTCTTTGAACGGCAAGAGATCAAGGATGCGTTGGCCTACCTGCGCTTAATCAGTAATCGGGATGACGATGCCGCGTTTGAACGGGTGGTGAATACGCCAACCCGTGGCATCGGTGATCGCACTCTAGGCATTTTGCGCAGTCATGCGCGCGACGAAGGCAGTACCCTTTGGCAGGCAGCCCAAAGCCTGTTGGCGAAAACGGGATTAGCCGGTCGTGCCGCGAAAGCGGTGGAAGGCTTTCTCGCTTTGCTGCAACAGCTGGATGACACCGTTGATGATTTGCCCCTGCACAGTCAAACTGAGCGGGTGATCCATGGCTCAGGTTTGATGGCGATGTATCAGGCGGAAAAAGGTGAGAAGGCGGAAACACGGGTGGAGAACCTGAAAGAGTTAGTTTCGGCCACCCGCGGCTTTGTGCCACCGGAAGATGCCGAGTCGATGCTGCCGCTGGACGCCTTCCTTTCCCATGCTGCGCTGGAAGCGGGTGATTCCCAAGCTGATGAATTTGACGATGCTGTGCAGCTGATGACGCTGCACAGTGCCAAAGGTCTCGAATTCCCACTGGTGTTTATGGGGGGGGTTGAAGAGGGGATGTTCCCCAGTCAGATGTCTTCCGAGGAGCCGGGGCGTCTGGAAGAGGAGCGCCGCCTCTGCTACGTCGGTATGACCCGTGCTATGCAGCAGCTTTATATCTGTCACGCTGAAAGTCGACGCATCTATGGCCGGGAGAATTATCAACGCCCTTCCCGCTTTTTGCGAGAGATCCCGGAGAAGTATCAACAGCAGATCCGTATTCGCTCGCAGGTGGTTAGTGCGCCTGTGCAGCAGCCTAACCGTTTTAGCCAAGCGCCGGCACAGTTTGCTGAAAGTGGATTGCATTTAGGCCAGCGGGTAGCACACCCGAAATTCGGT
Source organism: Corallincola luteus (assembly GCF_004336975.1). Classification (NCBI taxonomy): domain Bacteria; kingdom Pseudomonadati; phylum Pseudomonadota; class Gammaproteobacteria; order Alteromonadales; family Psychromonadaceae; genus Corallincola; species Corallincola luteus. The sequence goes on along the minus strand of NZ_SJXE01000006.1, from coordinate 41,757 downwards.
GATGGTACCGTGCTGAATTACGAAGGTGTGGGTGAGCAAAGCCGGGTGCAGGTTAATTTTGACGATGCTGGCAGTAAATGGTTGGTGGTGGCCTACGCCAGACTACAGGGGTTGTAACGCCCCAGGGCTCGTCGGCTCTCTTCCTTGCGCCATAGTGGAATAGTTTTGCAGTGGTGACGACAATGGTTCGGCCGCGTCATGGGTAACACCCCATGACATAATGCGGCCGCATTATGTCACCGAGGTAACAGAGCCCGTTGCCGTGGCAGGCTAGTTTGTATAGCTGTCGCTGTAGGGGTCATCACTCTCTTCATCGAGCGCCGTTGTCATCGGCTCATCGAAATTATCTTCTTCAAAGTAACCCCGCGCCTCCAGTTCCTGAGCCATGCAATCCATTAGGTACTCGGTTTGATCTGCCGTTGGGATCTGTTGTGAGTCAGCCCATTCTTGGCAGAGTTGACGCACTTCATCTTCGGCAAATACCGAGGCGGGCTCTGCAAATGCTTTACCACCAAAGCAGCAGAAAATAACTAGTAGGTATGATGGTTTCATTCGTCTCACTATCCATGTTGTTGAGTAGGGTGTCGCCAATAGTTCGGATTTGGCAGATAAAATAATGTCACTATTCTGGGAAGAAAAATCAATTGATTAAGTTTGATTGTTTGGCCTAGGTACCAATTTTTATATTTTTTGATTCTTTATTAATCAATGGTTTAGGTGGCTTTTTATTAGTGGATTCAGATGTAGCGTCTCACTATTGGTCGCTTGATTTTGGTGCTGGTATTGGGATCTGCTTAGGGGAGATAGCAGGGGGTTTGACACCCCTGCGCGGGTTAACGCGGGAGCTCGCTAGTTTTTATATCTCTTTTCATATTTACCATGAGCTTGTGGTGATTGATCATCCCAGTCGTCTGTTTGCTGATCATGACTTTTTAGCTTTTTACGCTGCTGCCGCAGTTGTCTTTTCAACTTGCGGTCATGCTGCTCGTCACTCATAAACTCTTTCATAGCGGTCAACTATCGATTATTGGGGCTTTTAATACGCTTCTGGCGCAGGCTCGTCGAGTTCGACCTCTTTCGCGTAAGGGTCGTCGCCTTCACCTTCCATCTCTAACTGTTCATCAGTGGCTTGCTCGTCGTAATAACCCCTCGCCTCCAGCTCTTCTTGCATGCATTTCGCTAGGAACTGATGGTGTTCTGAGGAGGGGACCTCCTCGGCTTCCGCCCACTCTTCGCAAAGCATTCTTACCTCTTCTTGCTCGTAAGGCGGAGCGGGTTCAGCAATGGCCGCACTGCTGTGAGCCGTGGCTTATGATTTTTAAAGGGGGGCAACTATTCGGATGGCATGCATCAGCGAAGCAGCGGTATTTGATAGGGTAAGAGCTATGAAGCTGTTGGTTAGCGTTGTCGCTCACTGCGGCGCATGAGGCACTCCTCCAGCATCTGCGCCTTATGCTCTTTACTTGACTCCCTCCACGCCAATATCTCCTCGAGAGAGCGAAAGCAGCCCAGACAGATATCGTTATCGTCCAAACAGCAGTTGCGGACGCAGGGCGAGCCTGTTGTGCGGTGTGCTTGTTGGATTTTATCAACCATGATCTACCACCATTACTTCCCTATTTAACAAATGGCCTAACTAATTAGAATATAGCTTAAGCCACCGGTGTCCGTGCAACTAATCAGTCATAGCAGTGCCGTCACAGTGACTGCATCGAAAGGGATTGTGAATGAGGTGCTCGGCTTGCCCCTCTTTGAGAGTGCTCACCCGTTTTAGCTTATGTCAGATATCGGTTCTCTGTTGATCCTTATATCAGCCGACCGTGTCAGGTTTTTTTCTCAGACTGTCATAGGTGAATAGCGCCAGTCCCGCCCAGATAAAGCCAAAGGTGATTAACCGCTCTAGCTGCAGCACTTCGCCATACAGGCCAATGGCTAATAAAAACATGCAGCTGGGCCCTATATATTGGAAAAAGCCGAGGGTTGATAATGGCATGCGTTTAGCCGCGGCGGCAAAGCAGAGTAACGGCAAGGTGGTGACCACACCGGCGGATATCAACAGCGTGTTGAGGTAGGTGGTATTTGCCGCTAGGTCACTGCTGGCAGAGTCGAGATTCGCCCAGTAAACGAGCGCTAGTGGCAGTAGCAGTGCGGTTTCTAGCAATAAGCCGGTGAGGGCATCCACGGGGATCTGTTTGCGGATCAAGCCATAGAGGCAGAAGCTACTAGCAAGGGTTAATGCGACCCAGGGCAAGGTACCGAGTTGAAGTAGAGGGATGAGTACGCCAACCGCAGCCAATGCGACGGCTCCCCACTGTAAAGGGCGTAAGCGCTCACCGAGGAATAACATGCCCACGACGACATTGAATAGTGGGTTGATGTAATAGCCCAGGCTGGCCTCCAGCATCATGTCGTGGGAGACCGCCCAGATGAAGAGACCCCAATTACCAGCGATTAGCACTGAGCTAAGGGTCAACAGAGCAAGGTGTTTGGGCTGACGAAACAGCTGTTGTACCTTATTCCAGCGCCCCGCTAGCAGGATCACTACCAGCAGCAATAGGAACGACCAAACCACACGATGGATCAGCACTTCAGGGGCGCTTATGCCTGCTAACTGTTTGAAGTAAATAGGCGCAACGCCCCACATCAGATAGGCCGCTAAAGCGAAGAGGGTACCGTGACGAGCGATAGAGGTTGTCATTGCCGTTGTTCTGAAGGGTAACGCGGCGATAGTAGCAGAGAGAGATGGCGGGAGATAGCCTTGCGAGCATCGGCGATGGATTAGATATTTTTCTTTTGTTATCGCTTAGATTCGTGGTGGAAATGTTAGTATTGTTGGGCTGCATCAGATAGATGGTTGAACGCAGAATGATCGCCAAGGTGATGAAGAAAAGTGTTAAAAATAATGACACTATTTTATAACAATTTCTTTCTGTATAATTTTTCGCTAATGGTGAAATATTTAGTAGTCGTTCTGGATTTATATCAGTTTGTTGCAAGGGAGCAGTAAATATGCGTCGTTTAATTTCCGCCGCCGTTCTAGCTTTATGTAGTGCTAGTGCCGCAGCAATTCCGATGGTTGATTTGACTATCGATGGTAACACTTGGAATGACCCGTTTGTTTTAGAGAACATGTCAACCGAAGGTGAGCTTATTAGCTCAGTTTCTATTGACTTGTCAGGCATTGGTTTGGTGTTTGATACGGAAGGGTTATCTTCTAAGCTTGAATTCCTAGATGGCGACGCAGATTATGTTGCTTATCAGAAGTCGACAGGTGAAACGGTAGACGGTTCTAATGACGTATTAGAGATTACGTTTGATGAGCTAGTTAGTGATAGTTTTGCTTGGATTGTCGATGTAGATTTTGTTGATCCTAGCCTTACATATGTATCTGTATTTGGTAACGATATGTTTGGTGGTCTGGTTTCTGTATTTTTCGATTCAGGTGCTACCTTAGGCGGACAATTCTCTCGTGTTGCTGGTAACGATGATGCTGCGCATTTGAAAGTGCCTACACCTGCTCCTCTGGCTCTACTGGCTGCAGGTTTGATCGGTGGTGGACTGCTTCGTCGCCGTGCATAAGCTCTTTATCGCTTATTCAATTTGAAAAGCCGCCATTTGAGGCGGCTTTTTTATTGCCCTTATTTATTCTGTTGTTCACTATGAGATTGAGCTTTGTTGAGCTAATAGGTTGTTACTTTAGTTTGGAGTGGATTAGCTTTTGAGGTGGCTCTCACTCATTACACTTTGCACTTAGGTGCGCAAAAATCATCTTGCATGCGAACGCGGATTCGGCATTATCCAACAAACAACACTAACGGTTAGTACTGATATGAAAGTGAGGGCGTTGGCTGCTGCTTGAAGATTAAAATCAACCGCGCAGTGAATGATCATCACCAAGATTGCCATACAACAGCCAAATGAGATCCCTTTCATTGTCTGGCTTTGCCTATTTCGCATTGTCTTTATCGTGAGAAAGAAGCTCCAAAGCACCCCCGCGCAGGCAAGAAGAAAAGCTGGAATGCCATATTCCAATGAAAATTGAAGGTAGTCATTGTGGGTGTGATCGTAGAATCCACCTAAGTCCGCAGTCTGGTAGCGATTAAACGCGGTATAAAAACTGCCTGCACCATGACCAACAAACGGCTTGTCGAAAAGCATTGGTAATGATTGGCTAACGACATCATCCCTTGTTTCTGTCGCTATGTTAGTTTCTTCTAATCGTTGTTTAACTTTCTCCAATCCAACTAACGAGCCGACGACAAAAATATCGATAATGAAAATGGAAACGATAAAATACTGAAGTGCTTTAGGGCGCGACTTATAAAACAGCATCGCAATGATACCTGTACCAATAAGGCTAGAGAAAAATGCCGCATTTCCCATCCGGGATCGTGTTAGCACTAAAGCGATCACTATGACTATGAGTGAAAGGCGAAGTACCATCTTCCGACCTGTCATCGCATTTAACCAATCATGCACTTTGAGTTTGATGGAGCCAGCAGAAGCGTTTTTGAATTGGCTGACCATTAGACCAATTCCCATTGCCGCACATAGCGCTAAATAGTTAGCAAGGTGATTGTGATAAACAAAGGATCCGTTAGCTCTGTTAGTTATTGCGATGTCGAAAATCGGGCTACTGCTTAATCCTGTGAACATCAATGTCGAAGCATACAAAGATTGAAATACTGCAGAAAAGACGAGTGTCGTTACCAAAATTTTTAGTCGCTTGGGAGTGCGAACAAGAACGGCGACGGAAAAACTAAAGGCTACGTAGCTGAATCCTAGAAGCGCCAACAGTTCTGCACGGCCTAAATCTTCCTGCGGGGTATTGAAAATATTGAGTTGAGTTAATCCGATCAAACTTTGGCAGAAGGCCATAACAGGCAATGCGCTCAAGCAGATCCAAAGCGGCATGAAATGTCGAAGGTGGGCTTTGTATATGCCTGGGGTCTTCCATGCCTGTAAAAGTGACAGCAGGGCAAGGGAAAAACACATGATTTCAAGAACTGACCAAGCCCAGACTCTGTTACTTCCTAAGGGGATAGGTACCCAAACTAAGATGGCGATAAGAAGGCCAAAGGCAAGGCGGTTTGTTGTCACTATGCTAGTCATGGGATCTTAATGTACTACAAAAGATAAGGGCTCCCAAGGGAGCCCTTATTGGTGTCATTCACTGCTGAGGCAGGCTAGTTGGCAGATATAGAACCACCACCACTACCACCACCGCCAGTTGCTGTAGGTGCTGAAACTGTTAGCCCGCTATCGGCTTCTCCACCTGCTGCTGTCTGTGGACCTAATGATGTCGGATCTGCGCCACCTAAAATAGCAGCGGTTAAAATCGTATTGTCATCCAGCCCACGTTTGAGTGCTGCGCTATATAGATCTTTGTGAGCATCTGCAGATGTGAGCTCAAAAGAAAGTGCAAGCACCTCTTCCAACTGATCGCTAGGGGCACCTTCAATCGCTAGTAGTGCTAGCTTGTCGGCAGCGCTATTACATACGGTAATTGCCGTTGATAAGATATCAGTTGTAGCATAAGTGCTATCTGCAATCTGCTGTTTAACTATGGTCAATGCTTCTTCGCTACAAGTGCCATCTTCCAGTTTTGTTGCAGCAAGTTGTATTTTAAGGGAGGTCATTTCGACGATTCCCGGCTCTATTACAGCGGTTTCTGCTGCTGATGCACTTAGGGAAAAACCCCCAATTAATACAGCGGCGTATACTGATAACATCGACTTCCGCATGTCGCTTCTCCTCAGACGGCTTAACAGGCTTTAAGCCCTTAATTGCTGGCTATAATATCATCGCATTAACGAAAACTAAACAAAACTAACGTTACAATATGAAAGTAATTTGAGTTGCTCAAAAACGGTGCTCAAGTGCACTGTAATAGTGCTTATAGTCTTATTTAGTTAGTCCCGAAATACTCAGTAATCTTGCCTTGTCACAAAAGAGTAGGCTAACCGCTTACAATTGCAATCGTTCCTCATTTTTTATGATCTCTTTCTAAACCAGTTAGTTAGCAATGACGGTCAAAAAATGTGCGCTATACAGTTTGACAGTTAATGTGATCAATGGCACATTTCCTGCGTGTTGGCAAAGTGTTGCAAAAAGGTAATGCCGTAGGTTGGGCATTATTGTTAGATCAAAGGATAGCTTTAGTCAGGGACGTAAGATTAAGCGAATGAACGGCACTTTGGACATGAGTACATGCCGAGCATTGTTATTTTAATTTAGTTGTCTTTTTGTTGCCCTGCCTTTCCTAATTCATTTTTTTAACCTTTTCCAACTTAAATAGGTTGCTTGAGTGTCGCAAGCGATGGGGTGAATACTCCCTAAATTGGGAATTGGGATCCATAACCTAAGGGCGGTAGCGTGTAACCCTGTAAAGGTTTATCGCCGAGTGACGCTCTACGTTAGGCATGTTAGTCGGACTATAGACATCGTATCGGAACATTGGAAAGGGTTTCCGGATAGGACTTGGAGCTGGAGTAATTGATGAACAACCAACCAAAAGTGGATATCACTATTCTTTCATGGGATAGGGTTGATGATACTTTGAAAGCTATTGACAGTGCTTTGTCTCAGGCGGGGATTGATAAGAAGATTATCGTCGTTGATCAAGGATCAAAGCCTGAAGGACTGGCGCAGTTGCGTGAACACTGTGCAAAGGACCCTGCCATCCACTTGGTATGTAACCACGAAAACCTTGGTGTTCCTGGTGGCCGCAATCAGGCCGCGCTTCAAGGGACGGGTGATTACATTGTTGCGTTAGACAATGATGCGGAGTTTGTTGACCAATACCAACTAGCTAAAGCGTGCGCCATGATGGAAAAAGAGGATGACCTCGGTGCGTTGGCATTTAGGATCCTGCGCTTCGGGTCTGAAGAAGATGATCATACGAGTTGGTCATATCATCAGGATATGCTTGAGTGGGCTGAGAAAGAGTTTTACACCGATCGCTTTGTTGGTGCTGGTCACATGCTTACTCGTAAGGCATTTGATGGCATCAACGGCTACGACGCAGATCTGTTCTTCCTGCATGAAGAGGTAGACCTATCCAAAAGGCTGATTAATTCGGGCTATAAGATTAAATATACGCCTGAAGTTGTCATTGGTCATAAAGTGTCCGCAGAGCATCGTGTTGCTTGGACTGGCGGTCGTTGGACGTTTGACGTCAGGAACAAGACCTACCTGCATTTCAAATTTCGCACGTTCTTTCCTACGGCAGTGTTCCATACCTGCTTATTGATTTGGCGTGGATTCCGTTCGGGCTTGTATTCATCCACTTTGAAAGGTTTGTGGCAAGGCTTGTGTATGGCACCGCGTGCCATTCGTTGTTGGAAAAAAGATCCATCAGTATCGATGACTGAGCAGTCTAAAGCATATTTTGATTCCTGTTCTCCTACTCAAGGAATGAGTGTATGGCAAAGAGTCAAGATGAGATTAACAACAGCTAAGCCTGTTCCTGTGCAACCAAAAGGATAAGTAAGTGACCAAGCAAGCGCCTCTTTTGACTCCAGATTTTTCTCGAATGGAAACTTTGCGAGATAAGCTTTTATCTGATTTGCGTCCACATCTTGGAGGCAAACGTGCTGTCTATATTGATTATCCAATGCACTTGAATGTGGGTGATCTACTTATTCAGGCTGGTACTGAAGCGGTGTTTGATGCGCTGCAAACAAATGTAATGATGCGTATCTCCGAGCGGAATGCTAACCGTTTGTTTGAAGCGACTATCCCTTCAGATGCTGTACTCGTTTTGCATGGTGGCGGTAATTTTGGTGATTTGTATCCTCATCACCAAAATTTACGTGAGCAAGTGATTGAGGCGTTTCCAAATAACAAGATTTTGATTATGCCTCAGTCTGTTCATTACAACGATGAGGCAGCGTTGTTTGCATCCGCTGCGATCTACCAGAATCATCCTGAACTTTACATGTTCGTTAGAGACAATCCGTCCAGAGATGTGATGAGCAAAGTATTGTCTGACAAACAATTACATATGCTGCCTGATATGGCATTTGGTCTGCTAGGGAAATGGCAGTGGCCGTCATCTTTAGCGAACAAGACGCTGACATTAAGGCGCCGTGATATTGAAGCTAATCCGGCAGATGGCAGCGTTGATGAGTTTGATTGGGATAACCTATTTACTACCGGTGATAATCTTTTCTATAGCTTTGCTCGACGCCTCGCGAGGTTGGAGAACCGCTTTAAGCTCAACCTAGGGTTAGACAAACTGTGGTGGTTATATATTCAGAACATGATGAATCGTGCTATTCGTCACTTCTCTCAATATGGGCGTGTTGATACAGATCGTTTGCATGGCATGATTTTGTCCTTGCTGTTGGGTTTGGAAGTCTCAATGAGGGACAACAGTTATGGCAAATTGAGGCGCTATGCGGAGTGTTGGCTGGGTCTCGATTCGTCTGATGGCATTGAGAAAAAGGCCAGCTAAATGAATGGTCGAGTCATCAAGCTGCTTTGGATTGCTTTAGAGAAATTTGGCATTACCTTTATCTCTATTGCTACGTTCTTTGTTTATGCAAAGATGCTTGGCCCTATTGAATTTGGTTTGGCTGTATTGGCTCTATCTGTGGGCCAAGGACTATCACTTATCTTTGGTAATCTATTTGAAGATGCCATTGTCCGCCATCAGGAGCCTCTGCAAAAACACTTCGATAGTGGCTGGTGGGGAGGCATCTTTATCAGCGTCGTGTTGTGTGTTCTGGTTGTGGCGATTTCGCATGCGCTAGCGCTACAACCGTTACTTCATGATTTGATTTTGCTATCTATTGTTCAGATCCCTTTGGTTAGTATCAGTACTGTCTATGTTGCTGGTTTGCGTCGAGAGGGGCATTTCAATGTGCTTGCGAAGCGCACTATCATTGCTCGTCTTTTAGGTGCGGCTGTCGGCTTAACCATGGTTTTTCAGGGCGCAGGAAGCTGGTCTGTTGTTACCCAGGCGGTATTGATAGAGCTTTTTAGTCTGCTCTCTTTAGCTGTTTTGAGTGACAAAAAAATAGGCATGCAATTTTCTTGGCGTGCTTTTTGTGAATTGGTTTCGGTCGGTTGGGCTTTATCGTTGCGTCGATTGAGCTGGGATGCGTCTATTCGAGGGATCCCGATCATCCTTGGCGCGACAGCGGGTGCCGCCGCGGTAGGTATTTATGGATTGGCTTGGCGCATGGTTGAAATGCCTAGAAGTGCCATCGCTAGTGGTCTGCTCAGTTATGCGTTACCTGTGTTTTCTCGACGTCAAAGTGATCTACCGAAATTACAGGGCTTATTCCTCGACGCCACTAAAAATACTGGACTGATCGTTATTCCAATGTTTGTTGGGTTGTCTGCGTTGGCTCCTGTACTGCTGCCATGGATCTTCGGCAGCGAATGGGATGACGCCATTGTGCCCGTCCAACTTTTAGCCATTGTTGCAGCTCTTAGTTTCACGCGTATTTATATCCCTGTTTCGTTGACCGCGTTGGCTCGGCCTGGCGTCACATTAACGACGGATATTATTGGCACGGTGATCGCTTTGATTGTGACTTATTGGTATGGCACCGAGTTAGGAGCTTTAGCAGCAGCATTTGCGATGCTACTGCGCAGTGTTGTTGTATTTCCATTCAGTTCTATGGGGCTTAAAAAGGTGCTTGGCATCGGCTTTAAGAGCCAGCTGTCCACATTCGTTGGTGCAGCGTTCGCCTCCTTGTGTATGGCTATTTTCGTTACATTTGTTAGCCGTCAGCTTGAATATTCTGTATTGGTTTCGGCGTTGTCATCTGTTGTTGGCGGGGGCGTATGCTATCTCCTCGTTCTGACAGTTATTCACCCGAAATGGTTTTCTGAATTGAAAGCCTTTTTTGGCAAGTCGTAAATGCTACATCTGGTATCACACACTTTGGATAGATTATGCAGCAAGAATTGAATAAGCCGACAATTGCCATTTTTTCGAATCATCTATTGAGCTACTCGGAAACTTTCATTCGTGCACAAGGTGAAGCGTTAGTTGGCTTTTGTCCTCACTACGTAGGTAGCTACGCTGTAGAAGGTGGACTTAAGCTACCTACCGAGCGAGAACATATTATTCGCAAGGGGTTCGTAGGCAAGTTGGCTGATATGGCGCTTAAATTGGGGCATGTGACCCCACCTGTGGCGTTATTGGGTAAGCGCTTGTCGCCAAAATTGGTTCACGCACACTTTGGGCCTAATGGCCTGACAGCTTTGCCTTGGGCGAAACGATTACAGGTACCTCTAATCACTACTTTTCATGGCTTTGATGCCACGATTGATACTCCAACGATGGAGCAACATGGTCGTTTACATTTACGTTTTCGCCGTGAATTGAAAATGCTAGCAGAGCAAGGTGACCTGTTTATCGCGGTGTCAGACTTCATTCGTAATAAGTTGCTGGGGCTTGGTTTCGCGCCTGAAAAAATCGTTCGTCACTATATCGGCATTGATACAACGTTCTTTCAGCCAGACCCCGCTATATCTCGCAATGGTTCTGTACTACTTGTTGGCCGAATGGTGCCGTACAAAGGTCATAAGTTGTTGATTCGCGCCATGGCTGAAGTTCAGCAAAAGAATCCTAATGCTAAGTTAGTGCTTGTTGGTGATGGCCCGGAAAAGGCAGCGTTGGAAGCCCTGGCTTCGAAACTCAGCGTAAATGTTGAGTTCACGGGTAAACTGCCCCCGGAGCAGGTGAAACTGAGAATGCAGCAAGCGGCGGTCTATTGCCAAACCAGCATGCGTTTAGACAATGGCCATGAAGAAGCGTTAGCTCTCGCTATTGCCGAGGCACAGTCAGTTGGGACTCCCGCAGTTGTTTTTCAAAGTGGTGGTATGCCGGAAGCTTTGGCTCGGGACGAATCTGGGTTCGTGGTTCCTGTGGGTGACGTTGCTAAGTTGGGCGAATCTATAGCCACGTTGCTAAATGACGAGGATCTTTGGCAACGCTTTAGCCTGCGAGCGATAGAGAATGTGCGTGAGAACCATGACTTGGCTAAGCAGTGCAAAAGTTTAGAAAAAATCTACGAGGGAATTCTCTCGAAGAGTAACTGTATGACAACAAAGGAAGTTTAAGTGACTAAAGCATCTTTGAAGCTCTCCGTTATTATTCCTTCATATCAGTCTCAAGATAATTTGGGACGGAATTTGGCCGCACAAACTGATCAGCTAAAGAATGTTGATGCTGAAATCATTGTTGTAGATTGCTCGCCAACTGACGAAGTTGATCAGATTTGTGCCGCATTTGATGGTGTGCGTTTGATTAAGGTCGCCGAAAGATTTAACCCTGGTGGTGGGCGAAATATTGGTGCTCAACATGCAAACGGTGATTATTTGGTGTTTGTTGATGCAGACGTTGTCCTCAAACATGATGCATTAGAAAACATTGCGAAACATGCTTGCAGCAGCGAAGCGGGCAGCCAGATGTTTGGTGGGGCGTTGGATTTGGATATGCAAAGTGACCCAAATTTGTCTTCCTACATTGAGCATTACTACTTTAATCACGAGTCTCAATCCTCTAGAACCCCAAGCATCCGCTCAAATTTAAGTTCGGCGCTGATGATTGTTGAGAAGAAGTTATTCGATTCTGTAGGGGGGTTTAGTGATATACCAAGAATGCAGGATACCGAGCTGACAGAGCGATTGGCATCAGACGGAATCCAGCTAGGATTTTTCCCCGATGTAGTTGGCTACCAAATCCAGGATTCGCCGTTGAAAAAGGTCTTCAGAAAGATCTATATCACGGGTAATAACCTATTTTTCCTACGTTATGGTTCCCGAGACAGCTTTTTGAAAAAGCTGGTATTGGCATTGTTGTTACCGCTCATGATGTTGGCAAAAATCACGCGTATTAATATACGTAACTTGCGTTATGCCGCGAGTTTGAGAATGATTTTTGTGCTTTGTCCATTGATGTATGCGTGTGGGTTTACTTGGATGTTAGGGTTCTACAAAGCGCTATTTGCCGGTGACGGCATTGCATCAGGGCGCTGAGAATGGCTGTTGCATTCTTTTCTATTGCAGAATCCTATAATAAATTCCACCGGCGCCCTTTTCTTTCTGCTCTGGCGAAAGAGCTAGCAAAGCGGGGGCAAAGTACCTTGTATTTTCATCGACCACAGTGGTTGTTGAAAATGCTACTCAAACCGGTGGGGGAGAAGGGAACCTGTGATGGTATTTTGATTTACCGCTTATGGACCTTGCTGCCCGTGTCATGGTGCTTCTCAAGTCGTTTGCTGATGTACCTTTTCGTTTCTTTACCTGTGCGCTGGCAAGTTTATCGGCGTATAAAAATCACAGGAGAAAAGAAGCATCTCGCGTGGCTATATAAGCCTGATCAGTACCTGTATTTGCGACATTTGGGTATTGCTTATGCTTACACCCATTATGACAACTACGACGATGATAAAGAGTATCAGTTTTCTCGTCGTAGCAACTACGCCTCGACGTTAAGCGCTTGTGTTCAGAATAGTATCAGCACTTTTGCAACGAGCACGCGATTGGTCAGCCGTTTAGCTAATCCCGACAAGGTAAAGTATCTCGGTAATGCGATTGACGAGTCGCTACTCCAAACCAACCAGGGTGCCGGGAGTACTAAACCAAAGCCGGTGATAGGGTTTGTTGGCGCGATCGATCAGACTACAGATGCCGAGTTAGTCAGTAAGCTATGTGAAGCTTTCCCTGAATGTGATATCCAGATGATTGGTGCGGTACATAATGATGAGATTAACGCGTTAGCTCAGAAGGCAAATAATCTTACGCTCATTGGGCGGGTCGACTATCAGAAGTTGATCGACTTTGTAGGCCTATTCGATGTTGGTATCTGCCCATACGCTGAATCTCCATTCAATGCATATCGAAACCCACTCAAGCTCTATGAATATTGTGCCTTTGGCTTACCTGCAGTCAGCACTGGGTGTGATTTTGACCCGGTAGGTCGTGAGTTAGTTGATATTTGTAATAGTGAAGCGGAATTTATTGCTGCTACTCGGCGTGCTTTGTCTGAGGGAGAAAGCTCAAAAAAGCAAAAGCGTATTGATTTTGCAAAGAGCAATACATGGCAGAAACGAGCATGTTATGTGCTCGATTATCTAAACATAAAATGATGGCGTTGGATAACGAATGAAAGATGTTTTCAGAGGGTTAGTAAACAAGATCACTGTGTGTCGCACAGATAAAGAGGCTATTGATGTTTGTATACGGCGCCTCGAAACTGAAGGTCATCTTACCGTTTCTTTTGCCAATGCTCATGCTTTTAATATGAGCTGCAAGAAGCCTGAATTTTACGGGGCTTTGTCTGCGAGCAGCGTGCTTTTTCGCGATGGTATCGGTGTAAAGATCCTATTTAAGCTGTTAAAGAAAGAGCCAGGAGCTAACCTTAATGGTACCGACTTAATCCCACAGCTTCTTGAGGGGGCGTTTAAAGGGAAACGAATAGCTATATTTGGCTCAACAGACAATGAACTGAGCACCGCGGCGGAACAGGTCACGAAATTAGGACTAGATGTCGTATGCACGTGTGATGGATTTAGAGAGAGCAAAGCGTATCTTGCATTGATCGACTCATATGCCCCAGAGGTTGTATTACTTGCGATGGGCATGCCGAAGCAAGAGTTGGTATCGCAGCAAGTTGCCGCTTCGTTTGAGGGAATAGCTTGTATCAATGGCGGTGCCATTGTTGATTTCATGGCTGGTAAAGTGGAGCGTGCGCCAGAGTGGATCCGTAAGCTCAGTCTTGAGTGGTTATATCGGTTGTGTAAAGAGCCTAAGCGGCTATTTAAACGTTATGTTGTCGGTAACGTAACGTTTTTAACCCGCGCTATTGTCGCTCGGTTTTAGGTCTGTGATGCTGCTAGCGCGATATTATTTCGGATCATTAAAAGGATCGAAGATAATGTTTAGCGTACTTATAATGTCTATTTTAGCTGGTTGTACTTTTAACTATACAGAATACTCCTTATGGGCAGGTGATTTTTCCAATGCCTTTCCGACATTAAGCTCCGGACGAGTGCACTTAGAATGCTGGCATGGCGACGCTTTAATTGGGCAAGCTCCAGGCCAGGCCGGTTTTACGCTTGGAGCCAACCAAGGCAAGCGTTGTGAAGTAGCTGTTCACGACTTGTTGGAGCGTGATCGGCCTTTCTCTCTGTCATTTAAATTTAAAACTGCAGCAGAAAACAGTAGTGACCATTACTGGCATAGTTATTTTCAGGTACACAGCTTTCCCGACGAAGGTGAGCAATGGCGCTGTCCAATTATGGCATTAGAGGCTCTTCAAGGTGAGCTAAGAATGTTTAATCGCTCGGATAAAGAAGCCATTGCTCATTTACCTAATGGCACTTGTGCTGGTGAGGGTAACTCCATTTCCTCAAGAACATTATTTGAAAATTTACCTCTTACTCCCGAAGTATGGCATGAGTTTAGAATGTCAGGTGTGCTATCTACTTCTGACTCTGCTTGCTTGACTGTTGAAATTGATGGATATGTTGTTTCAGCTGAATGTGGTGCTAACACCTTTAATGATAAAAGTAGTCCCTTCCTAAAGTTTGGTATTTATAATCCAACAGGTTGGAATGGTATCAGTACTCTTTCTATCGAGTATAAAGATATCTACTTTTCAAATGACGTAGAACTATGATTGTAAGAAGAGATACATTTAATAGAGGTGTGTTGACGTTACTAACATACTTAGTGTTGTTAAGAAGTACTAATATGGGGATCGGCTACCCAAATGCCGAATACTTATTGGCAACAATAGGTTATATGCCACAGAAACTTATGCAGATTGTTGCAATGTTACTGGTTCTTGTGTATTTCTTCTTTAATTCAGCAAGCAAGGTCAAAGCGATAAAGCCTAATTTTATATGGGCTTTTTTTATAGCTGTATGCCTTTTCTCTATTCTTTTTTCACCAAGCATTAGCTCTACTCTAAGATATTTTCTTTCTGTGTTTTTTATTAGTATCCCCCTTTATCTCTATTTTAAAGAATATGGTGGTGAAGCACTTTACAAAGTCGTCTACAAATTTATATTTTTTTCTTTAGTTGTAAATTTTGCCTATACCATACTGCTACCTCAGTATGGTGTAATGACTGCGAACCACCACGGTGCTTGGAGAGGACTTTTTGTCCATAAAAATGTTTTTGGTGGATTTATATCTCTAGCTGGTATCTTTCTGTTTTATGAGGCATTTATGACCGCAGGCAGAAAGAAAATTGCAGTTTTAGGCTTTTTTGCCTGCTTCCTAATGGCTGTAATGTCGAAATCTACAACCGCGCTCATTACATTTTTGGCTGTTATTCCAACATTGCTGTTTGTTCAATTTTTATTGGCTTTAGATGATAAAAATAAGAAAGCAATATTCTTGTTTATTTATACAGTCCTTCTGGTTTTGGTTTATTTTACGGTCAATTCATTTATAGATGAGATATTTATCTTGCTGGACAAAGATCCGACTTTAACTGGGCGAACTGGTCTTTGGGATGTATTGCTTGAGCTTAGTGCTCAAAGGCCAGCTATCGGTTATGGATTAGGATACTTTCATCGCCCTGAGGTTATGTATAAATATTCTGTTGATTTTGGATGGGATGCTAAGTCTACCCATAGTTCCTATATTGATATGATCTTGGGTGTTGGTTATTTGGGAACGATTATTTTTTCAACTATTCTTGTAAAGTTGCTTCTAAATACATTGATGAAAAGAAAGCCTGTAGATTCAGGTGTTGATAGGCGTGCAGTAAGTGTTACTGTTGTTGTTGGTTGTCTTTTTGTTGGCAGTGCTACAAGTGGCGTTATACTTGGAACCTCTTTCTTTTGGCTACTGATGCTTGCGATGATGATTTATATGTCAGAGACGAAAACTGAATAGTTTTTACTTTATAGATTTTAGGTGAAGTGTTGAAAAAAGATAATACAGTTGAAACAGTCCGAGGCTTGGCGTGTATACTCTTGGTTGCATACCATGTTGTAGGAGATACCAGTCTCTCAGGTTTGAAAGTCGCTGACGATAGTTTTATTAGGTATATAAATGATACTCTATCTTATTTGCGCATGCCTTTATTTACATTTTTGTCTGGTTATGTCTATGCTATTCGCCCATACAGTGGTGGCGCTTACAGTTTCTTAAAGGGAAAAGCTCGGCGTCTACTTATTCCCATGCTTATCGTTGGCACTGCGTTCGCGATTCTGCAATCCTTGGTTCCACAATCAAATAGATCCTTATCTTCTTCTGATTGGCTTATGTTACACATAGAGCCTGTTGCCCATTATTGGTTTTTAGAATCTCTTTTTATCATATTCATTTTTACCATTTTTATGGAAAAAGGAGGAATTCTGAATTCTCGCGCTAAGTGTGCCTTTACAATTATTTTAGTATCAATAATCTATCTTTTTGGTGAGAATTTGCCGAATACCCTTGGAGTCTCTGGCGCTCTTTATCTTTTCCCTTATTTTTTGTTGGGTGTAGCAACTTATCGTTTTTCATTGGTACCCTCAAAATGGAGCTATAAGTTAGCTATATTTTTAATTGCTATTGTAGCTTTTGTATATGCGAATTTAGGTTTGCTCGGGTATGCAGAAACAGTTGGAAGGCACACTATTACGTCTTTGTGTATCGGTGGTGGAGGAGCGTTATTGCTATTGTCATCTCGCCTAAACAGTAGGGTGTTAGTTTACATTGGTGGCTACTCATATAGTATTTATCTTTTTCATGTCTTTGCGACTTCATCTAGTCGGATTTTTCTAAATAAATTGGGTGTTTCTGAACACTTAATCCTGCTTCCTATCGGCGTTGTTGCTGGGCTGTTAATGCCGATTCTCGTAGAACACATCGCGCTTCGGTGGAATGTTTCTGCCACCGCATTACTTGGCCGAAGGTGGACTGCTGAGGCTGCGCGCTAATCATCGCTACTTTGGGCGTTCGTTGTAACCACTTCTAGCGCCCTAAATTGGTGCAGATCTTCCAAAAAGTGCGTCATTTCATCTCTTTTTCACGTAACAATTTGATCTTTGATATTAAGTGTTTGATTGTAAAGCGAAAAGCAATCTTAGGTTGTTGGCATTAGATTTGCTAATAGTGTTATTAAAAGGTTGCAAATGTGACCTAGATCGTGAAAATAGGCACTTGCTCAATTTTAAGACGAATTCTGTTGTGTCACTAATGCTAATGGTAGGAGAGAAGGGCAATGGCTAGGGAAGGTTTTATCCGATCTCACCAAAATCAGTTTTCCACGCTATACCGATTCTTTGACGTGTTCATCATCATTGGCAGTTTTTTGCTGACGTGTCATTCATTGAAATTGGAAGTGAGTTCTACATTCACTTTAATGGCGGTAATCGCCGCCATCAGCTTTATGCTCGTGGCGGAGAGTATGGAGCTTTATCGCTCCTGGCGTTTTTCAACCGGATCAGAGCTACTGGGTACAGTGAGTTTTAGTTGGGGTATTGTTGCCCTTGCTGGACTGGTTTGCCTGTTTCTATTTGAGGAAAAAATCGGCATGTCACGCCGAAGTTTCTTCGCTTGGATAGTCTTCTGCTGGGTCCTGTTGTGCGTATGGCGCTTATGGTATCGCCAAGTCCTGTTTTTTATGCGTGAACAAGGCCACAACACTCGTACTGTGGCCATTATTGGTATGACCGAATCAGGCTTAGAGCTCGCTAATCAGATCGAAAAGAATCCGCAACAAGGTATTCGTCTTAAAGGTATCTTTGATGACCGGGATGTGGATAGGTTCTCATCATACGATCGTACCCGGATCATCGGTAATATCGAAGATGCTATAGGGATGGCGCGTCGAAATGAGATCGATTTGCTCTATATCGCCATGCCTTTAAAGGCTGAGGATCGCATTTTCCAGATTTTGGAGCGCTGCGGTGATACTACGGTTGATGTGCATATTATTCCTAACCTCTTTATCTACAAAATACTGCATGCTCGTTGGCATAGCGTCGGTGAGGTTCAGACGTTAAGCGTTTTCGATTCTCCTCTTAACGGTTTTTCGTCATGGTTAAAGCGCGTTGAAGATCTTGTTCTCGGGTCACTTATTTTGGGTCTGATCGCCATACCTATGATGATGATTGCAATTGCGATTAAGTTAACGTCGAAGGGACCGGTGTTTTTCAAGCAGGATCGTTACGGTATTGATGGTTCTCCCATTCGTGTGTGGAAGTTTCGTTCCATGCGGGTGATGGACAACGGGGAAGTGGTTAAGCAGGCAACCAAGGGTGATCCAAGAATTACCAAGTTAGGTGCGTTCCTGCGCCGAACTTCATTGGATGAACTCCCTCAGTTCATCAATGTGCTCCAAGGCTCAATGTCTATCGTTGGACCAAGGCCGCACGCTGTAGCGCACAACGAGGAGTATCGTTCACTTATCTCCGGCTACATGCTTCGCCATAAGGTCAAGCCCGGTATTACCGGCCTTGCGCAAATTAGCGGCTTTCGGGGAGAAACGGATACGTTGGAGAAGATGGAAAAGCGAGTCGAGTTTGACCTCAACTACATCCGCCAATGGACTCTGTGGCTAGATATCAAAATTGTCTTTTTGACTATTTTCAAAGGATTTGTGGGCAGCAATGCGTACTAAGGGAAAATTTATGTTGGATACTCCAAAAAAATTAGGGCTACTTGCGGCTATATGTGCCGGTAGTTATACCGCGGTTGTCGGTGCTGAAGGGTTCGAGCCTGCGCCTATCAAGCTTGATTCGGGCATGACCCTGACTCCAGTTTTAACAACCGTGGTTGGTTATGACGACAATGTTGCTAATAGTAATAGTGACGAAAAAGACAGTATGTATACGGTGATATCTCCGCGAGCAAAGCTTGAGGCGGGTAATGATATTACCAATGGTACGCTCGACTTTGGGTTCGACTCAGGTTGGTACGTTGACTCCAGTGATGATGACTATTTTGATCATTCAGTTTCGGCCCGTGGTCATCATGAGTTCACGGCAAAATATCGGTTAGATCTTGATGCGAGCTATCGACGTACTCACGATGCTCGTGGTACCGGCATTTCAGAAGGTAATCAAGGCGTATTTGATGATGTAACCAAATATAACTACTACGTTGTTGGCGGTGTTTTCGGTCTGGGTGCTCAGTCTTCCGATTTAAGGTTTGATTTACGCTCTCTGTACAAAAAGAAAGATTATCGTAACTTTGAAGATGTCACTCAGTACCGTGATTACGATGCTGTTGAGGTCGGTGCAACGACCTATTGGAACGTCATGCCGAAGACCGACCTGTTGTTGGATATTGGTTACGAACAGATAGATTATGATGTCACTGATCCCAGCACTATCTCTAGAGACAGTGATGTGTTTAAAGCACTTGCTGGTGTTGAGTGGGATATCACAGGTAAAACAGAAGGTCGTGCCAGTATCGGTTGGCAAAATAAAGATTTCGATGATAACGGCAGAGAAGATTTTGACGGCGTATCTTGGGATGTTGCATTGACCTGGAAACCTAAGGAATATTCCGCATTGACCTTCGCAACCGGTCGCGAAGCAAGAGATCCTGATACCTTCGGTGACTACATCAAAGAAACTTATGCCTCTGCGAGCTGGAGACATAAGTGGTTAGACCGTTTCAGCACCGAAGTCGGGACTAAATATGTTGGTGAGTCCTACACCGGTGTTGACCGTGATGATGACTATTGGAGAGCCTCTTTGGCCGCCATCTATGACTTCCGTCGCTGGTTGCAGTTCAAAGGTGAATACGTTTGGAGTGACCAAGACTCAAATGTCGATTCCGTTACTTACGATAAAAACGTGGTATACCTATCAGTGAAAGTTGCTCTGTAACTGAGGTTATTTCTCGCTATGTCTTTTTCAAAGTTATTCTATAAAGTTTTAGCCGTTGTTTTCATAGGCGTTTTGTCGCCTTTAAACGTGTTCGCTAATACCTCACTAGAGAATTATCAGTTAGGTGCTGGTGATGAGATTCGCATACACGTTTTTGGTGAAGAAGAACTCTCTGTTGAGACGACTCTCGGCCAGAACGGCAAGATTAATTACCCTTACTTGGGCAGTGTGCTAGCCAAAGGTAAGACGACACAAGAGTTGGGTGAATTGATTGCCGATGGGTTGAGAGGTGATTACCTGATCAACCCTAGCGTTTTGGTTAGCATTATAGAATACCGCGCTTTTTATATTTATGGCGAAGTGAACAAACCGGGTGGCTACCCATTTCAACCAGGTTTGACTTTGGAAAAGGCTGTCGCGTTGGCTGGCGGTTTCACGCAAAGAGCATCAACCGATAAATTCGAATTGTCTCGCCAGGATGGTGATGGCAAGAAGACGATAGTGGCGACGCTGGTGACTAAGATTAGACCCGGTGATGCGATTCTCGTAAAAGATAGTTTCTTCTAAAGGGCGGAAGTAATAAGTGGATACAATGGAAAATACATCTGCTCACTTAAATAAAGTGAAAGAAGAAGAAGTTATCGACTTTGGCGCATACCTAAAAGTCATTGGCCAATATAAGTGGCGTATCTTCGCATTTGCGATAATGGTCACCATTGTTACAGCGTTAATTACGCTGAGTATGACACCTAAATATCGAGCAACAGCGACCCTGTTGCTGGAGGCGGAGCAAGCGCAGGCTGTCTCTATTGAAGAGATTTATGGGCTTGATTCTACAAGAAAAGAGTACCTGCAAACGCAATATGAGATCCTCAAATCTCGGCGCTTGGCTGAAAAGGTTATCATTCGACTAAATTTAGCGGAAGAACCCGAATTCTTACCCAAGCCTAAAAGTTTACTGGTTTCGACGATCAACTCTATAAAGGCAATGCTGCCAATAGAGCAGGAAGTTGTTGAAGTTGATATAGAAGAGCAACGCGCTCGTGCTCGCTCTCGGATGATTAGTCATGTGCTTGGCAATCTATCTATTGAGCCGATTAGAAATACTCAGTTAGTAAAGATTACCTACGAGGCTGAATCTCCGGCGTTGGCAGCAACAGTGGCTAATACGTTAGGTGATGAATTCATAAAGAGCCACCTCGAAGACAAGCTTGCCTTGACTGTAAAGGCATCTGATTGGATCCGTGAACGCTTAACCGGTCTTAGGACTGGCCTGAGAGCGTCTGAGGTTCAGTTGCAAGCATTTCGTGAGCAGAAGGGCTTGGTTGATATTGAGGGTGTTGTTGCTTTAGCGAGTGTCGAGCTGAATGAGATTACTTCACAGCTAACTAAAGCGCGGCAAGCACGTTCGCAGGCGGCGACAGTTATGCGCGTGTTAAAAGCGGATGAGAGCCGTGATCTGAATAAGCTAGAAACCTTGCCTCAAATATCCAAACACCGACTTATTCAAGAAGCCAAACGAGCGGTTGGTCAGGCAGAGCAGCGAGTAGCCGAGCTTTCTAAACGTTATGGCCAGAAGCATAACAAAATGAAAGCGGCACAGGCGCAGTTGACAGAGGCAAAAGCCAGTTTGCAGCGACAGATTGAGTTGCTGGTAAAAGGGATTGAGCAGGAAGTTGAAAAGACCACACAAAACGAGCAGGCGTTGGTTGCTGAACTTGCAGATGCTAAAGCACGATATCAACAGCTGAGCAAAACTGAGGCGGAATATAGAGAGTTAGTTCGTGAAGTTGATGGCAACCGTCGACTGTATGACACCTTCCTGACTCGCTTAAAAGAGACTGGTGCGGTTGGCGATTTCAGTGCAGCACATGCACGTTTCTCTGATGTCGCAGAGATGCCACTTCAAGCAGCGAAACCGAAGAAGAAAATTATTGTTGTCGCTGCGTTTATCTTAGCGTCAGTGCTAGCAACTTTGATGGCTTTTGCTATCAATGCACTCAGTGATCATATCGTGACACCTGAAGACGTCGAACAGCATTTGGCTCAACGTATTGTGGGTCTTATCCCGAAGATGAAGGCTAATCGTAAAGGTGAGTTTTCTACACATAGCTTCTTTGATAAGAATGCTCAGGTATTTGCTGAAGCGTGGCGAACACTTCGTACGGGATTGGTCTTATCCCATCTTGATTCGCCAGCCAAAGTTCTTGCTGTGACTTCAACTATCCCTAACGAAGGTAAAACTACCACGGCAATAAATACTGCGTTTGCATTGGCTCAAGTTGAAAAAGTGTTGTTGATTGATGCGGACATTCGTAAACCTAGTATCTGTAAACGCTTCAATATTGCTAACTATCAGCCCGGTTTAACCAACTTGTTGACGGGAACACATAAGCTAGATCAGTGTATCTATCATGATCCCCAGTCTGGACTCGATATTTTAGTTGCAGGATCGCCTATACCTAATCCTTTGGAGCTCCTGGCGACAGAAGGTTTTGATAAGTTGATTACGTCATTGCGACAACAATATGATCGCATTGTTATTGATACGCCGCCTGCAAGTGTTGTTTCTGATGCCATCGTTGTTGCTCGTCACGCCGACTCATCACTGTATGTTGTGCGAGCTGAACAAGTTCGGCGCAAGGTGATACTTGAATCAATTGGACGACTTCAACAGTTGAAGGTGCGTATCGACGGTGTGGTATTGAACTGTATCTCTGAGCGTTCCAATTTAACGATTTATGACTACAGCTATGGTTCTGCCTACTCTGATGAGTTGTTAGGCAATGAGAACAAGCCCGTTAAGCGAGAGGCATAACGAGCGTTGATAGATCTCCACTGTCATTTACTTCCGGGTGTCGATGATGGTGCCCAAGATCTATCTGAGTCACTAGAGCTGGCTCGAATTGCGGTCAGCGAGGGCATCAGCACAGCAGTGTTGACGCCCCACTTCCATCCCGGCCGATTTGATAATGACATTGATGGTCTCAGTGCTATTTTCAATACATTCAAAGCTGAGTTATCAAACGCTGATATCGCTTTGGATATCCATTTGGCTGCAGAAGTTCGCATGACAGATCGTTTGTTAAGCGACATCCCAAATAATCGGATCCCGTTTTTGGGTGTCTATCAAGGATGGCGAGTGCTGCTGTTAGAACTCCCTTATAGTCATATTCCTCCTGGCACAGAACAACTGATAAATTGGCTGAATAGTCGAAAGATCATGCCAATGATTGCTCATCCGGAAAGAAATCGGGAAGTGATTCAGAATCCGAATATTCTCTCTCGATTATCTAGATTCAAGTTGATGTATCAGCTCACCATTGGTTCATTTTCCGGCGACTTTGGTGACCATGTGCAAGCAACGGCCACTAGCTTGTTGCAAATGGGCTTTGTTGGCGTTTTAGCGACAGATGCTCACAGTGTAAAAAGACGTCCTCCAATTGTTGCAAAAGGGCTGGCTGTTGTTTCTGATATGGTTGGTGAAGCTCAGGCAAATCAATATATTATTGAACGTCCTGCACAGATCCTCCAAGGGCGTAAAGAGTTGTTGAATGTTGTTGGTTAGCTCGGGTATGAAAGATGATTCGATCCGCTTAGCGCTCTTTTCTGCGCTCCTGCTAGCGCTGGTTGTTGCGTTTTGGACATCTGCGAAGTGGGGTATTGCAAACATCAACGCGGTGTATGCTGAACGAAAGCTAAACAAATGGTCTCATCAAAAAGCAGTTAGTGACAATGAGTTATCATTGGTGACAGCGAGTGTAGAACGCGCGGTCGATTTGCACTCAGATAATGCTCACTACGTTTTTTTGCAAGCGAAGCTGCTGGAGTGGTTAGCATACCAACAGCCGCAGAGCGCGGACCTGTTTTTGCAACAAGCCTTAGCATCTCTCAATAGAAGCCTTTTACTGCGCCAAGGCTGGCCGAATACTTGGTTGAGCGTAGCCAGCGTGAAGCATCGGATGGGGCAATACGATGCTGATTATTCAAAGGCGATGCGACGCGCCGCGGCGCTGGGCCCATACAAGCAAGATGTGACCCTTGGGTTGATACAAATAGGCTTTGAAACCTGGTCACACAGTGATGTAGAGATGAAAAAGGCACTGCTTGAAGCTATCAAGCGAGGTCTCTCAAGAAGTGCTACAGGTTGGCAGGTGATTGCATTGGCAAAGCAATACGACAAACTCTCTATCGTTTGTACTGTGCATCGGCGTCAAAAAACGGCATCCGCTCTGCCAACTAAATTTTCTGACTGCCGATAAATCTTACCATTGGCTTGTGCTTTGACTTGAGGCAATGCCTTGGAGATAGCCTTGCGTAGCTATCTCCCTGACCGTCGGTCCTACAAGCTGAACTTACCTAGCTCCCCTTTCAAATCACTACTAAGCGCGAGTAATTTTTCACCGTGGCGATGGATTAGTTGGGCGTCGTCTTCGACCTGTTGTGACAGGCTGTGGATCGAGGTGACGTTGCGGTTGATATCTTCTGCCACTGAGCTTTGTTCTTCCGCAGCGGTGGCGATCTGGGTGTTCATATCGTTGATGCTGGTGATATTGAACTGGATCTGATCAAGCGACTGGCCGGCACTTTGTGACTGCTCTATGGTGTTATCGACCGCGGTGCGACTCAGTTGCATGGCGTCGTAAGCATTGTTGGCGGCGGATTGCAGCTGCTCGATGATCACTTCAATCTCTTGGGTGGATTGTTGCGTACGTTGTGCCAGGCTCCGAACTTCATCGGCAACGACGGCAAAGCCTCGGCCTTGTTCCCCTGCCCGCGCAGCTTCGATCGCTGCGTTCAGTGCTAATAAGTTAGTTTGTTCGGCAATACTCTTAATCACTTCCAGCATTGAGCCGATGTTGTCGCTGTTATCCCGTAACTGCGAAATTCGCTCCGCAGTTTCGCTCATATCATTGCCGAGCCCTTCAATCTGCTGAATAGTCTGTCCAACAATACCGCCACCCTCCTCTGCCAACGCGGTGGTTTCACGGGTGCTGGCAGCGGTCTGATTAGCATGCTGGGCAACTTCATGGGTGCTGGCAGACATCTCGTTAAGTGCAGTTGCGACTTGCTCTGTCTCTTGCAATTGTTGGCCAGTAGCTTGGGTGGTGCCTTGCACTGTGCGGGTCATTTCGTTGGCGGCAGCGGATACCTCCTCTGCGGAGTGAACCACTGAGCTGAGCAGTTGATGCAGTTGTTCGATGAAACGGTCGAAGTTATTGGCCAACAAGCCGATCTCATCATCGCGATCGATGTGCAGTCGGCGGGTGAGGTCGCCACCGCCCGCGGCTATCTCGCCCAAGGCATCTGTCACTTGCTGCACCGGCTGAACCACCAATGAGCGCAGTGTCATTAAGTTGGTGATCTGTAATGCGATTAACAGCACGATGACGATGACTAAATAGGTGAGCAACACGCCGGTGAGCTGTTCGTTGGCGCTGTCCTTGCGGTAGCTGATCTCTAAGGTGCCGATCTTATCTTTGCCTTCCCACAGCAGATTAACTGTTTGCATGACGATATCGGCAGCTGCTGGCTCGTCACCGGCTTGGGTGACATCACCTAAGGCTTTGCCTCGCTGGTCCACCGCCTTAATTTGATAGACAAAAGGATACTTGCTGAAAGTTTCCAGAATGGTTTTTATCTGATCCTTGTCGTAACTGTAGACCGGCTCCTGCATCACCACGGATAAGGCTTCGCTGGTGTCTCGCATATTATTGTCGAGACGTTCCATGATGCCGCCACGGGCGACCATATAGCTGATCGTGAAGATTATCAGCATAACCACCAAGGATGCTGCCGAGAGCGCCACCATGGATTTTTTGGTAATAGAATTCATCGTCTTTTTGACTCCAGTGAGCGTTACAGGCTGTTGATATCCAACCAAAATTCTTTGCGATTAACCGGTGTTTTCGGATCCATTAGCGGGTTGGGCAGACGGATCACCGTACGTTGTTTGAGTTTACTCAGTTGCAGCGCCTCTTTAATCATCGGGTGGTTAAAGAACAGCTTGTCGTAGCTGCCATCAGCGATCGCCGCTTCAAAGCCTTTGTAAATTAGATCGTGAAGTTTTTTATCGTCTTTATTGACGAAGAAGTACATGGCAAAGGGGTAGATCAATAGCACGTTGTCATCGACCTTAAGTCCCAAATCTTTGTTTCTCTGAACTTCGCCCCAAGGTTCGTTGACCGCTCTGGGGAAGTAATCAAAACGGCCACCTTCTAACATAGGAAAAAGGTTGTGGTATTTGATGGTGGTTGCCACCGGAATATCATTTGCCTGCAAGATAAACGTGTCACCCCAAAATCGCCCTTGGCCAGCGGTTAACCTTTTTAGGTCGGCAAGATTCTTGATGGCGCTGAAACGCGCTTGATCGTTGCCGCGGATGATGAATATACGATGGCCGAGCAAGCCCTTAAGTACCGGGATACGCACCGGTGCCATTCTTTTTTCAAAATC
The DNA here is from genome assembly GCF_004336975.1 of Corallincola luteus. Lineage (NCBI taxonomy): Bacteria > Pseudomonadati > Pseudomonadota > Gammaproteobacteria > Alteromonadales > Psychromonadaceae > Corallincola > Corallincola luteus. Next base: position 15,496 of record NZ_SJXE01000006.1, on the reverse strand, counting down.
GGGTGTGGTGCCTGCCCACATTACCGACATCTTACCGGCATCGATCATCTCCATCCCTCGGGCTTGGTTGACCGGCTCGCTCAAAGCCTGATATTTGGTGCCGGGTGCAGATTTGGAAAGCGCTAACTTTAAGATGTCGAGGAACAGTGCTTCGCTATCGCTGGCGACCGGATTGTGGATCAGCGGGGCCGCATGCATGCTAAAGCTGAAACAGCATAGCGTGAAGAACAGGGTCAGGGTACGTCGCACGTGGGCATGCTCCAGATCGCAGTTAAAGTAACTCTAAATCTAGAACAGAAAACATTATGTTGCCCATTCAGTTTGTTACTGAATGGGCAAACTGCGAACTTAACGGGCTAACTAAAAGTTGAGGTCGCAAAAAATGCGATCATTGCGCTTTATTGATCAGTCGGGTCAGCTCTTTCATCGGTGTGGGATGGTCATCAAACAGGTTTTGCATCCGCAGCAGGGTGATCCCACCAAAACCAGGCTGACGGTCGAGTGCGCGGGCGATCTGCTGCCATCCCTGTTTGCCATAAAGCTCGCCAGCCAGGGCGTTCTCACCCATTAGGCTGATGCCCAGCTCGGCCGCCGCATCTGCCACCCAGTTAACCAGGTCTTCAGCACGAGAATAGCCTTCATAATCTTTATTGATCATCTCCAGGCAGGTGAAATGCAGAATAACTTTCTCCCGCAGATGAGAGGGCACCAACTGACCGAGCAGTTTGACATATTCACCACGATTGTGGGGGCCGAGCTCTGGATGAGGCGCGACTAAACCTGCCGTGATCTCAGCGACTCGGGGCATCGCCGGATCACTGATCTCCCAATGAATGCCTGGTACTTTGACTCCCAGTGGCACGTTCGCCATTGCACCCTCACTGAATACGTCGTTGGCACATTCAAGAATGCCGCGTCCGTGCTGAATCAGCTCTCCTTGATACCAAGTGAGGAATTCGCGGGCCCAGCTGGAGTAGAGATAGTTCTTCTGTTCAAACAGCGGATGTGGATCAGGAATGGCAACGCTGTCAAAGCTCTTGTGTTGGCCGTTGAAGGCGTAGTTAAGGGCTTTTACGGTTTTGAATTTTTGCTTCAGGTGACTTTTCCAGCGTTGCTCGGCAAGACGGCTAAAGCATTGCAGTGTGCCGCGGTTGGGGTATTCACCCCAATCGTGGGCATTGTAGCTGGGATAGCGAAGTTCACCGGCAGGGCCCAAGCTGACATTGATCTCATCAATTAGGTCGGCACGATCTTGGTAGTGATCACGAAAGGCCTGCATAAACTGCCGGTAGTAGGGCACCACATATTCATCGGCCCAGAGCGATACATACTCCATCGATGTATCCCCCGTTTCACTGACATATTGCAGATCCCGCACCGACTCCAGTTCATCGTGGTTTTCGATTAATTTACCCCACAGCCACAGTGGAATGGTCTGCATGAAGTCATCATTAACGTTACCTCCCGCCTGATGAAATGACAGGATGGGTACCCAATGCATCTCATTCGCTGCCAACACCTCGACCATGCGGTCATAGTAGGTCCAGTCGAATAGGCCCGGTTGGCGTCCCTCGATGAGGCCCCACCAAAGGTCAGTTGATATGGCACTGACACCGATTTTCCGAAGTTGCCGGATCTCCCGTTCAAATTCGATCCAGTTCTCCTCTTGCAACATCATCAGCTGGTTACCCACTTTCAGATGCAGTGGCCCCATCACCCGGAAGCTCTTACGTCCTAACTGTTGGCCGACTTTACCCATGCCATGTTTCATTCGGCCGAGTTGACGCAGTCTGGCCGCACCGGCTTGTTCGGTGTCTAACACCGAATCCAGATCCCGCAGCGCCCAACCGGCAACCCCGGTTTGCTGCAGGCTGCGTTGCATCAGTTTGTCCCACGCCAAATGGTCATCTAGTGCATTGGCCTGGCGGTTTTCCACATACAGTTGGATGCCTAGCTCACCGGCGCGCCCTACCCAGTCACTCATTTGATAATGGGGCTGGGTGGATTCGACACCCGACAACAAGACGCAAAGTGAGTTTGCGTCGGCGTTCAGTTCTATCTTGCTTAAGGCATCAAACAAGCGGCTAAATAATGCGGTCTCATGATCCAGAGCGACCCCTGCTAAAGCCAAAGCGTGTTGATCAGCATGGTCGTTACTGGCGTTGAGTGACACTGGAACGCGCAAACCAAAACCACAAGACCATTGCTCTGGCAGGGTTTGGCTGAGCGACGACAGGGTCTCTGCACTGAATGTAATTAGCTGTGATTGATACCAGCGGTAGAAATCGCTGATCGGCTTCGAGCTTCGTGTGTTGTCGGCGAGTAAGGTGTTGATCTGCTGCTGTATCTGCCCGAGTAAATCATTGGCAGTCAGAGCGTCATCTTCTACCTCCCAAGCACTATACCAGGCCGCTTTTTCACCATACTGAGAGAGCATGGCCTGTTCAAAGCTGTCTACTGCGATGCCACTAAAAACACCGAGCTGGTGTTGGTCGGCGGGTTCAATCAATGCATCTAAAATAGGGAAACGTACTTCGCCGTCAGGCCCGGCACCGAGCAAAATTTGCGGAATACATGATTGAAATTCGGCAGCATGATGAAAAAACGCTTTTAGCCACTGGCTGACATAAGGGGTGTAGAGCTCTCTCGCCCACAGGCTGGGAGCGGAAATTGTGTCATTACCCAGTTGGTCGACATACTTTAAGCTATCTTGTGGCCAGTCTGCGGGCTGTTCGTGCCCTAGCTTGCCCCAAAACCAGTCGGGTAACAGGTGGGGGGTTCCTGCTTCACTGACCCCAGAAGCACCGATATTAAATTCAGGGATCAGTTTCAGTTGTGCCTGACGGATCAATGAAAACAGGCTGAGATAGCCTTGCCAACGTTGCGCCTGCTCGACATTGTCAGGGTGAAATGGCGCCACAGTACGCCAGCTGATCGGCACGATAATGCCATCAACGCCATTTTTTTTCGCCGCCGCAAACTTCGTTGCCAGCGCCTGACGGTAGGCGGGTTGGTCCGGTAAGCTGTTGATTATGCGATGAAGAGAAGCAGGGGCATGGACCCATATCTGGCCAGGCTGATGCAATGGATTCATAGCGCGTTTCATCTCCTATAGGTGCTGCAAGTAGCCAACTTAACAGGGTGATAGTTGGCTGTTTTTATGTCCCGAATGGTTCATCCTTCTGGACATGGTGCAGTACTGAAATGCGGTTATTTGCTGAAGCAGACTATAGAGGTCGGATAACGGACGCAATTTGCGTTAGAACAAACTCGATGCCGATATGTGAACTGGCTCACAAGTTATAGCGTAGAAAGCGGAACGTGTTACAGACGCGGTGGGACCTTAGCCTGCTGACTGAACGATAAATATGCTACCCCATCATGTATGCGCCGGTGCCAAAAGCTATCTGGCTACCTTTTTCATTGTGTAGCTCCATTCGACAGACGCTGACTCGACTGCCTGAACGTATCACTTCGGCGCTGGCGACAAAGTGCTCACCGCGACCAGGACGCAGGTAATCCACCCGCATATCTATGGTACCCATTTTGGCGAGCTTCTTATTCAGCAGTGCTTGATCCATCGTGTCTGATTTCTCGAGAAAGTTAGCGATGGCAATCAAGCCTCCCGCTACATCCAATACTGAAGCAGTGACACCGCCGTGGAGAATGCGTTGTATTGGATTGCCGATCAGCCCCTCATGCATAGCGAAATGCACCTCCACCTTGTCGCAAGTGAAGTAAGGGATGGAAAGCCCCAAGCTGCGATTAAACGGCATTTGATCAGTAAATAGGTGGGCAATGGCGGCCAGCTTGGGTGGTAAGTCAGGTGCTACACGTGTCTGTTGCGGAGTGTGTTGGTCAGCCATGATAACAACCGGTAGCTTAGAGTAATTATTCAATTGTTGGTCTGATTTGTCTGTGGCGCAACTTTTCGATGTCATTTTTTAGTGATAACGCACTGTTCAAAAAGAGTGTTTACTAACGCCAGTCGGTGCCGGTGTGATAAACGCCCGATGCCTCAAGACAAAGTGCGCTGCGGCAAGTAAACTAGCCTGCCTGTTCGCCAAACCGGTGACCAATAGAAGAGCGCCCCTTAGTCAATGAATCCTGGTTCTGCCGTTCCATCTGCTGCGATAGCCGTCGACTCAAGTCGACTGGATCAGAGTGATCCCTTGTTGCAGAGGGCGTTAGCCACGCTGAACAGTGTGTTTGGCTACGACAGTTTTCGTCCCGGACAATCCGAGGTGGTCAGTGCTCTGGCTGCTGGTGCCGATGCCATGGTGATCATGCCGACAGGGGCGGGAAAGTCGCTCTGTTATCAGATCCCCGCGCTGGTGCGTGATGGCTTGACGGTGGTGGTTTCTCCGCTGATCGCCTTGATGAAAGATCAGGTGGATCAATTGGTCAGTAATGGCGTTAGCGCGGCTTACCTGAACTCGACCCTTAGCCGAGAACAACAGATAAAAACATTGTCGGCATTAGCTCACGGTGAATTGAAGTTGCTTTATGTCGCGCCGGAACGCCTGCTACAGGCCAATTTTCTGGAACGCTTGCGGCAAGTGAACTTGTCGATGTTCGCCATTGATGAAGCCCACTGTGTGAGTCAGTGGGGGCATGATTTCCGTCCTGAGTACGCAGCCTTGGGGCAGCTGAAGCAGCTTTTTCCCCATGTGCCTGTCGCGGCGTTGACCGCTACCGCGGACCATGCGACCCGCGTTGATATTATCGGCCAGCTGGCACTGCAGCAGCCGTTTCTGTTTCTTGGTAGCTTTGACCGTCCAAATATTCGTTATAACCAGATTGAAAAATATAAACCGTTCGACCAGCTCAGCGACTATTTACATGGCCGTAAAGGCCAGAGCGGCATTATCTATTGCACCAGTCGTAAGCGGGTGGAAGAGATCGCCGAGCGTTTAAAGGCCAAGGGAGTGGATGCCGATGCCTATCATGCTGGTATCGACATCAAGCTACGTAATCGGGTACAGGAGCGTTTTGTTAAAGACGAGCTGGCGATTGTCGTAGCGACGGTAGCGTTTGGCATGGGTATCGACAAGCCGAACGTGCGTTTCGTTGTGCACTACGATATCCCGAAGAATATTGAATCTTATTATCAAGAGACCGGGCGTGCCGGGCGGGACGGTTTACCTGCCGAAGCTCTGTTGCTTTATGATCCTGCGGATATCAGTCGAGTGCGGCGCTTGCTGGAGAACATCGAAAATCCGCGCCAACAGCAGGTAGAGCAGCATAAACTCAATGCGATGGCCTCTTTCTCTGAGGCGCAAACCTGTCGTCGCCAGGTATTGCTGCATTACTTTGGTGAGCAGCGTAAGCAGAGTTGCGGTAACTGCGATATCTGTTTGGATCCCCCCAAACGCTATAGCGGTACTGTCGATGCACAGAAAGTACTCTCTTGTATCTATCGGATGGGGCAGCGCTTTGGCGCTGGTTATCTGGTGGAAGTGCTGCGCGGTGCTGACAACGCACGCGTCAAAGAGTACGGCCACAACAAACTATCCACCTGGGGCATAGGCAAAGATCAGCCGCCGGAACATTGGCTTAGCGTTGTTCGTCAGTTGGTGCACCTAGGCTTGCTGGTGCAGGACATCACGCAAAGCTCGATTTTGCGTTTGACCGAAGCCGCGCGTCCCGTACTCAAAGGGGAACAGGCGCTGGAGCTGGCAGTGCCACGGGTTAAACTGGCTAGTCAAAAGCGGCAAATTGAGTTGGAGGGAGATGACCGCCGACTGTTTGCCCGCCTCCGTGGCTTGCGTAAAAAGCTGGCTGAAGATGAAGGTGTGCCACCTTATGTCGTATTCAATGACGCCACTCTGCTACAGATGGCGCAGGAAAAGCCAACTCGCGAAGTGGAACTGCTGCAGATCAGCGGCGTCGGTGAGCGAAAATTGTCGCGCTTCGGCGATCCGTTTCTGGAAGTGATTTGTGACCACCTGCTGGGGCGCTGAACAACAACTTGATTCTCGATCTTTGTTGCCGTAGCTCTACAAATCGTTAATACCTCAAGCTTTCTGCCTGATAGCTTAGAAATAGCCTTAAGTTACCATTATGTTAATATCCTTCGAGTAGGCACTGTCTGTTTTGTAACATCAAGGAATATGTAAATGTCTAAGCAACTGAAAAGTGCATTAGCTTGCGTGCTATTTTTCGCAATGTCATTTTCTGGGCAAGCGCTTGAAAAGACGACTTCGTTTTATGTTGGTGTCGATGATGCGACTGTTGAAGCTGTTGGAGAGGCAATTATCTATTCGTTGAACTACCGAGGTTGGGTAGTTGATAACAGAGATGACCCTCGCATATTGTCTCATTTGTATAAGCGTGGGACGGAAGCGGATCTCATCATTGATTATACCGAGCGCAAGGTCACCATCAAAACAACAGCCTTTCGTTTACAACAGTCAACAGACCCTATGACGATCGGGCAAGTGACACGGAATGATTATTATCCTCGCGGCTGGATCAGCAATATAAAAAAAGATGTCATTAGAGTGTTGCCACGTATTTCGGCTGAATTGGCGAAAAAGAAAGAAGCTGAAGTGGTAGTCGTTGTGGACATCAAAGAAGAGCTTGATGAGCTTAAAAAGCTATTCGAACAAGGGCTCATCACCAAAGAAGTTTACGACCAGATGCAGCTCAAGCTGCTTGAAAAGCGGAATGTGCTTTAGAGGCCGTTCGTTTTTATCAATCAGTAGATATTGGATTGAGAAAATTGTTATGGAGGATCGGTTGTGGCACTGCGCATTAGTTTGTTGAAATCTGTTGCCTTGCAAGGTTTGCTGGCTTTGTGCACTTTGTTTGTTTCGTTGCACCTGCAAGCTGAAGATCTTGAACCTCGCCGTTGGGCGCATCTCCCTATCAATACCAATTTCCTCGGTGCGGGCTATGCCAGCACCAAAGCTGATATAGACTTCGATCCGGTGCTTAAAATTGAAGAGGCAGAAGCGACGGTAGACACTTGGGTGGCCAAGTATATTCGCACCTTTGAACTGTTCGATAAAAGTGCCCGTATCGGCGTGGCACAGGGCTATCAGAAAGGGCATTGGACTGGCATCCTTGACGGTGAGGCGGCGTCAACTTCTCGTGATGGCGCTACCGACACCCTTGTTCGGTTCGCGGTGAATTTGTATGGCTCGCCACCGCTAGAGGGCAAAGAGTTTGTTGCCTATCGTAAAGCCAACCCTAATGAAACAATTGTTGGAGCCGGTATCTCGGTACAACTGCCTACCGGTGACTACATGTCGGATAAGCTGATTAATCTGGGTACGAATCGCTATACATTGCGTCCACAGATTGGGGCGATCCACACCCGTGGTCAATGGTCGTTTGAAAGTACGGCGAGGGCGGTGATCTATTTCGACAATGATGACTTTTATGGTGGCAAGAAACTAGAGAATGATCCGCTCTATGTGTTGAGTGGTCATCTTATTTATACTCATCGCCCCGGTATTTGGGGCAGTATCAGTGCTGCATACGATTACGGTGCGAAGCCGACCGTTGACGGTGTTGAGAAAGACAGCCGCAAAGAGGAGTTGCTGTTTGCCGCCAGTGTCGGCATTCCGATTAACCGCCATTTGGGGATCAAACTGGGTTACATCGGCTCGCGAACGCAGCGCACCACAGGTGTTGATACGGACTCCTTCGTTCTCGCAATGTCTGGATATTGGTAGGCAGCATCACAGCGTATAGCACTTATTCTGCTTGTTATTGCTGTTGCCACTGTTGATAGATAACCTCTTTTATATGCTCATAGCGTTTGCCCAAGGGGCGATGCTTTTTGCTGATTAGGTAGACGGTTTCAGTGACCGGTTGCGACAGTGATGCACAGCAGATCTGCCCAGCGTAAGGAAAATCATGCAGTGCCGATGCGGGTAGCACAGTAAAACCTATTCCTCGGGCTATCGGCAGTAATATCTGGTTGAGTTGATTGATATAGCCGGCTTCATTAATTTCTGACATGCCAATAAACTGCGCTGGAAAATTCGCCGCCAGCGCTGCCGTGGCATAATGATGACCATCGGGATGATTAATAAATCCTAGCGTTTGCAGTTGCTGCCAACTGAACTCAGAGCCTGCTGGCATCACTAAGCAAAGTTCATCTTGTCCCAGTGTTTCTTGTTGTAGTGCGGGATCGTTCACTGCACGGGTGATCAAACCTAATTCACAGTGGTTCTCTTTAACATCGGCAATGATGCTTTCGTTTGGCGCAGCTTCGAGCTTTATCTGCAAGGCAGGGCAGCGTTGTTGCAGTGACAGTAGCTCAGGGTAAAGCTGATTGGCAATGGCGCCGGAGCATGCCAAACGGCACTCACCTTGCTCTCCTTCATCGCTGGCCAACTGCTCAATTAGATTTTGCTCTGCCGCCATTTGTGCCTGAGCATACTGTTGCAATGTTCGCCCCGCTTCCGTGAGCTCAAATCGTTTGCCAAATCGATGCAGCAGTGGCGTACCCAAGTGGGCTTCCAGTTTCATGATGTGTTGGCTAACACCGGGCTGTGTCATATGCAGCTGTTCGGCGGTGTGGGTGAAATGTCCGGTTTCAGCCAGTACCAAAAAGGTTCTTAAATGGGTTGGATTTATCATTTCTAAATATTATCAAAATAATAATTTATGATAATTTAATATTATCACAACTGTTCCCTATACTTGCTCTCGTTCCCAACGAAGAGAGTATTAGTTATGACAAGCAATCAACCAACGCCTTATCCACGTACCTTTTCCCATATCGGTATCTCAGTGCCTGATTTGGATGCTGCGGTAAAATTCTATACCGAAGTCATGGGCTGGTACCTGATCATGGAACCCACGGATATCACTGAAGATGACAGTGCCATTGGCGAGATGTGTACTGACGTATTTGGCGCGGGGTGGGAGCATTTTCGTATTGCCCATCTCTCCACCGGTGATCGTATTGGCGTGGAGCTGTTCGAATTTAAAAATCAGCAGAACCCGGAAGACAACTTTGAATACTGGAAAACTGGTGTGTTCCATTTCTGTGTTCAAGATCCGAACCTGGAAGAGTTAGCTGAAAAGATTGTGGCGGCGGGTGGTAAAAAGCGGATGAAAGCGCCGCGTTACTATTACCCAGGTGAAAAGCCTTACCGTATGATCTACATGGAAGACCCGTTCGGTAATATTGTTGAGATCTATAGCCATAGCTATGAGCTGCATTACTCCAGCGGTGCTTATAACGGCTAAGTACAAAGATAGCGCAGGCATTGTTGGCCTGCGCTATCGATCTATTCACTTAAATGTTCATGCTATTTCATTAGCCTGAACTCACTGCCTTTAAACAGCTTCACCGGATTGCCCCGCTCTAGGGTCAAGTGGCTTTGCCACTGCTGTTGTTTCTTCGCTGCCACGGCTGAATCAGCCAGTTTTGCTAGCTTGTAAGCGATTAACTGTGTCGCTAAGCGCTTATTGGCGTGCTGACTGCGTTCAGAGGTGACTTTGACACTAATGCCGGTGGCAATGTGCGTCGCTTGGATCGCCGAATCAGTCTTGTTGACATGCTGACCGCCCGGACCACTGGCACGACAAGCACGATAGCTGATTTTGTTGTCTCCAGCGGTGTTGCTTGAGGCAAACAGCTCACAGCCAATAAACCAATTTTTCCGCTTATGTCGCGGCCGGTAAGGGCTGACACAGATCCACTGGATCACCCCCTGCCACTGGCTTGCAAACTGCCGTTCGTTCTCGCCATCGATACTCAACAGTATCGAAGCAAAGGTGCCTTTTTCAGTGCCTTCGACTGATTCTATGACAGATACCGATAGCCCATGCTTGTCTGCTTCTTTTAGCAGGCAGGCATATGCTTTGGCGACGGCCAAACAACACTCAGCAGGCCCCTGGCCAGCGCTTAATTGCAATATCAACATCTGCCGTCTCCCTTGCCCATAGGCACGAAAACGGTGTTGGTTTGCCAGATATTTTTAGTTTGATTTTGTAGGTCGACCATCGATAACCGTCGGCACGACATTGATTGAACATAGTTGCCCATATCCCAATTCCATAGTGATGATACAAATAGATGAATTGGCAAGCCGGCTGGCTGGGCAAACAGAAAGGCGTGTTAACCCAGAACAGGCTTGCATAGGTTTGTTGCTAATCGCATGGTGACCTCCTGCAAGTTGGTAAGTGAAAGCGGCGACATATTAACCAGTGTTATCTATTGATTCAATCGCCATGACGGCTTTTGTTTCTCGTCTACGGGTTCCATCCATTCAACGGCCAGTTGCTAAGCTATTTTGTTGCTAAATAGCTCGTTGGTGACAAAGCATCAGGTGGGGTTCTGCGGTGTTTGCATTGTCAGCTAAATTGACATTTTGATAGCCCCGTTGTTGAGGGTCTTGTTAATCTTTTGATTATAAATAGAAAGATTATCTGGCCTCCGCTTTGCATTAGTAGTCCTTACTTTAATAAGAAAATGCACAAGGAAAGAAGCTAATGAATAAATTTGTTAATACACTAATTGCTGCCACGGCGATGTTGACCACGTCATTTGGAGCGTTTGCTGGTGTTATGTATACCAACACTGGGCTAGCTTCAGCTGATACGACCTTAACGTTTGATGAAGTGGTGCTTGCCGATGGTACCGCACTTACCAATCAGTACTCAGCCTTTGGGATCACGTTTGCTGGTGCCTTTTACAACCCTCAAGCTCAGGCATTTCCACCTGCCACCGATGGAAATCAGATAGGTAATTTTTTTCCTGCAGCCAGCCCTTGGTCAATTATGTTTGACAACGATATAGAAGAGGCCGCTTTCGGTATTGCGACGAATCAAAATTCAACATTGGTTGAAGTGTTGTTAGATAGCGTTGTTGTTGATTTTGTATCAGCTAATACTGATTTTGATGGCACAGATTTTTTCCAAATCACAGGGCTTGTTTTTGATGAAATCCGTTTGACCACCACGGGCGATATGTTGGCGTTGGTTGATAATTTGCAGTTTTCAGCAAAAAGCGATGTGCCGGAGCCTGTTAGCGTCGCGCTGCTCGGTTTACTGCTTGCCGGTCTCGGTTATTCAAGAAGATCCGTATAGCCGTTTTTACTGTTCGTATTTATTCTAGCCTCGGTATTCACCGAGGCTTTATTTTGTTTAGAGCGAGCAAACCCATAGAACGCCATACCGCGTATTATTGAGTAGGCTTATTATTCGGTCATGCCATCGGTAGATCAAACCATAGCCATTCACTGTCTGGGGCATTTTCAACTATCAGGTTTTGCATATCATGGCTGGCACTCACATTAAGGCCATCACCAGCAGCTAGCTGATGATGTTCCAGATCTATAGACCCCTTGATCAGTTGCAAGTAGCCTTGGCGCCCGGCTGGTAATTTCAGCTGCGCTGTTGTGGTTTTGGCGTACCTTGCCAGATACACGGTTGCGTCTTGATGGACAGTTAAACTGCCTTCAGTGCCGTCTGGAGAAGCGACTTTGATCATCCCCTCCCCACGGAATTTTTTCTGTTGGTAGTCAGGCGTCAGCCCCAGTTGATCAGGCTGGATCCAGATCTGTAGGAACTCAGCCGTTTCAGTGTTTGAGCCATTGTATTCCGAGTGGCTGATCCCGGTACCAGCACTCATTAATTGGAATTCACCGGCCGTTAGCCGTTGAATATGCCCCATGCTGTCTTGGTGCTCGAGAGTGCCTTTCAATACGTAAGAGAGGATCTCCATATCCTGATGGGGGTGAGTGCCAAAGCCGCCACCTGGTTGCACGATATCCTGATTGATCACCCGCAGGGCTGACACCCCCATATGTTGAGGATCGTAGTAGTGGCCGAAAGAAAAGCTGTGGCGGCTGTCTAGCCAACCTAAGTTGACGTGGCCACGTTCATTGGCTGGGCGAATAGCGATCATCAGACTCTCCTTCTGTGGGTATGAGGAGAGATTAGATCCGACTATAAAGAACTAAAAGCGCAACTTGTCGCCTGTTTTGTTCGATTTTATGACTATGTTCGTCGTTTTGGTTTTGCTGTCTGTTACAACTTCAGGCTGGCGTAATAGAGCGCGAGTTGGCGGATATCCTCATCAGAAAGTGGCTTGGCCAGATTACCCATGATCGGGTTTGGTCGCGCACCACTGCGAAACGCTTTCATCTGATTTTCAAAGTACACGGCTTGCTGTCCCGCCAGATGGGGATACATGGGGATCACCGAAACGCCCTGTTCGCCATGGCAGGCGGCACAGGTCGTCGCTTTCTGTTTTCCTATAGCGATATCATCAGCGTTAACCGCTGTGCTGCAGATGAGACTGCTGATGACGGATAGCGCAAGCAAGGTGGAACGAGGGCTCATTTTGAGATCCTTAAAATCTATCGCGATGCGCGATGGCGGTTTCACCACAGTATATAAACCAAGCCGTATTCGGTTAGTGACCTTTATCAAGCTTGTTTTATGGCATTAGCCGTTGACCAAAAAATGCACGCCGATGCCGGCACCATAGCCTAAAGCGATGGTCCAGCTCCATTTCAGGTGTGACATAAAGGTGTAATGCCCTTTGGCTGCTCCCATTAAGGCCACGCCTGCTGCGGACCCCACCGACAGTAAGCTGCCGCCAACACCTGCAGTGAAGGTGATCAGTAGCCATTGGAAATGATCCATCTCGGGCGCCATGGTCAGAATGGCAAACATCACTGGGATATTATCGATCACAGAAGAGATCACGCCGGCGGCAATATTGGCTGGCGTAGCGCCCCAGTCGCCATACATAACGCCAGAGGCGGCGGTAAGATAGCCAAGAAAGCCGAGGGCACCGACACAGTACATCACGCCAAAGAAGAACAGTAGGGTGTCCCATTCCGGAACTGCCAATTTACTGAACGTATTAAAATCTCTGTCTTCGTGGTCATCGGCGAGAAACTGCGAACCAAGGTAGATAGATAGAAAGAGCAGTGATAGCCCAAACATCATGCCCAGATAAGGTGGCAGGCCGAGGGCGTTTTCAAAAGTCACTGCCAGACAGATGGTGGTAATAAACAGCAAGCAACTTAGGTAACCTCCCCGTTTAACCTTGACCCTGTCTTCGATCGCGGGTGGCTTACCTGCAGGAATGAATCGCGAGATGATGAGCGCCGGCACGATGTAGTTGGCGATCGCCGGCAAAAACAGCTGAAAAAATTCGGTAAATTCAATGCGCCCCGATTGCCAAACCATCAAGGTGGTAATATCGCCAAATGGTGAGAAAGCACCGCCCGCATTGGCGGCAATGACAATGGCGATACAGGTGAGACCAATAAACTGGCTGCTCTCCTTACCCACCGCCATCACGACTGCGCCCATGATCAGGGCGGTAGTCAGGTTGTCGGCAATTGGCGACAGGAAAAAAGCGATGATGCTGGTGGCCCAGAATAGCTGCTGGTAACTGAGCCCTCTGCCAACCAAATAGCCCTTTAATGCTTCAAACACGTTGCGCTCTTCCAATGCATTTATGTAGATCATCGCGACCAACAGGAACAGAAACAGCTCGGCGAACTCCGACAGGTTATGGGTGACTGCGGCCTCCAGCGCTTCCCGGCTCATACCCATCTCCGCGCCAACTAAGGCGGCCAGCACCCATAAGATCCCCGCCGCATTAATCATTGGCTTGGATTTAGGCAAGTTCAGTTGCTCTTCAAAGATCACCAGCGCGTAGGCGATAAAAAAGATGCACAGCGCGAAGATCGCCAAGGGGTGACTGAGTGCGGAGATCGATTCCTGGTGCGCCTCAAAGGCCGCACAAGGAAAACTGGTTAACAGGAAAACAGGCAATAGTCGCAGTGTACTGGCATTGGGTATAAAGCGCATAGGTGAAAAATCCGCAATGAAGTCAGTGAGTAACCATAGTTAAAAGTGTAGTGGCTAGAGGCCTGCCCAGTCAGAGATTTTTTTAGGGTGGGCATTATAGCGATGCGCTGACTTTTACTGGATAAAAGCACAACACGGTATGGATGTGCATGTGATGTCTGGCAAATCACAATCTGCCGCTAATTTCGGCGTATTTTGTGAAAAAGAGAGTAAAAATCGACTAATCAGTAAGTTATGATCAAATTACTAATTAATAAAAAGTAGGTTAGACGGGATCTTTTCGGTTTGGGGTGATAGGTAGACATAGCCCCTTTATCCAGATAGATGATCCGTGTAGTTCTATTTAGCGTTATGCGCTATCGCGTGAGATTAAGTAATAATGCGAATATTTGATATTTTCAAAAATAGAGATAGGGACCCGAAAGGACTAATAGAGTACTTCTCTCTTCAGGATTGGTGGCTTAATAAATTAAGTGATTCTGAACGAAAAACCATTTTGGAAATCTATCAGCCTATGGGCGGAAGTGGATTGATTGATGGAAATATTCAAAGCACCACACAAACCGATGTTGGCCTTCTTTCAGGTATGGTAGGTTGGTTTTCTAAAGCCGAAAACCGCCATATCTCGTACAAGCTAATTGAGCAGGCAGAAAGCCTTATTACTGCCGAAACAAGCCCATTAGATATTCATTTCCTGTACGGGGCGAAAATTGAAATCACCTATAAAGATCGAGATCTGTCGAGTGCTGGGCTGGATATAGCAGTTAGGGCTTGTGAGCAACAAATATCAGTTGCAGAAGCTTCTGCCAAAGAGTTTCTTCGACAGTATAAAGACAGCCCTCTACCTAGCCATAAAGGCTTTACTCAATTAGCCATTGTATTAGAAAAGAAAAAGGATTTTTCTCAAGCCATAGATCTTGCCAAAAAGGCTAAGAAGCAAGGTTGGGCAGGAGATTGGGATAAGAGGATCGAACGGTGCAGCAAAAAAATCGCATAACAAAGCAATCTACCGGACGTCCACTGCGTCGCTTAAAGTGTGCTTTAATAGCACACTTAAACCAACTCCGTTCCCGTCGGTAATTGCGGCGTTATGCGTAAAGTAAGATGAATCCACACCGAGTAAACATCATCACTCTCTTACAGCTAGTTGCAAGACATAAAGAACAGGTCGAGTACCAGAGGAAAGTGCCTAGTGTTAATGTTGCGACCGAAATGTGCTGTCAGTGGTTCGATGATTTCTATCACCCTGAATTCGAAGAGTTCAAAGTGAATTTTTCGAAGCCAGAGTTAATGTGGTTGGCGAAGTTCAATGAGGTGTTTGAAGACTGTGTCGATGAACTACCGGAAACACTCGATGACTTTCATCGTGATCCCCGGTGGCAAAAAGTGACTTCGGTGGCAGAGAGCCTTCTAATCGAGCTTGGTTGGCAAGACATTAGACCTATCTATGACCGCCAGTAATGCGCATAACAAACCAACCCACGTGGACGGCTTTTCGCAGGCTTTCGTCGCTCCGCCCCTTAGCTTAGCCTGCTCAATCCGCCCATGGTTGGGGCGTTGGTATGACTCCCTCTGTCAAGTTTGACGCACTGATCCCTGCTAAAAAACTAGCCATCGTATTCTCCTAAAAAAGAGCTGATACATCAGATGAAGCCGGTACTTTCGTCGGTTGCTATGCTGGTATCCGTGGATTACT
>NZ_SJXE01000005.1:0-271225 GCF_004336975.1 Corallincola luteus | reverse complement strand
AGCGTTATAAGCGGGCAATTATGTTTCATTTCGGTGGGCTGGACTTGGCACCTACCCACTCTAATTAGTGAAGGGCCATATTTATACAGCATAAATCAGCGCAGACATGGAACAGTCCCCGAAAAAACTTCAGCAACGCTTTCATGAAACCATCATGCATTATCATTTCGCCCTAAAAACTGAAAAGACCTACTGGCATTGGATAAGACGATTTATCTTATTTAACAATAAGGTGCATCCAGACAAATTGACAAAAAGTGACGTTGAACGATTCCTGACTCACCTCGCCGTCAATAGGCTAGTTGCTCCGGCAACACAAAACATCGCCCTGAACGCTCTGTTATTCCTGTATCAAAAAGTACTAGGACGGGACATGGACAATATTCGGGCACAACGCGCTAAGCCGAAAGTGAAAATTCCCGTGGTATTAACCCACAACGAAGTGCGTGCGGTGATCGCACAGCTAAAGGGTCATTATCAGCTTATGGCTTGTCTGATGTATGGCGCAGGGCTGAGGTTAAGTGAATGCCTTCGCTTGCGTATCGAGGCACTTAATTTTGAACAGATGACTATCACGATTAGGCGTGGGAAAGGAGGCAAAGACCGTGTCACGCTACTGCCTGACAATTTGCGCTCTCAGTTGCGTGTGCAAGCGGAGAAAGTACGGCTGATCCATGCTCAGGATAAACTAGAAGGCTTCGGTGAAGCTTCTATGCCTGACGCCCTCGGCAGAAAATATCCCCATGTGGCAAAAAGTTATTATTGGCAGTATCTGTTCCCTTCTCCTAATCGCGCCATAGACCCACGTTCGGGGCGAGAAAAGCGACATCATTTATTGGAGAAGGGACTTCAACGCGCAGTTCGCTCTGCAGCCGTGCGCGCAAAGATCGATAAACATGTGACCTGCCATACGTTGCGCCACAGTTTTGCAACACACCTTGTGCAACAGGGGACGGATCTACGCACGATACAAGAATTACTGGGACATGAAGATATCACCACCACACAGATCTACACCCATGTGCTGGGATTGCATGGCACTGGCGTTGCCAGCCCACTGCAAAGCATTGATCTGATATTACCAAGGCAATAACCCTCACGCAGGACTTGCGATCCGATACAACACTTTGTCGTGATAACCGGTGATCACCGCTATGCTGCCACACAACTGGCGGTTCAAATCAGCATCGCCAGTATCGACGATCAGCGGCCTGCCATTCAAGGCACTCAGTTTCGCTTTGCTCGCCACCAGCAAAATATTTTGTCGCTTTATCTGCTTAAGTAGCGCGGGACTAAGCTGTTGATTCCCGCGCCCAAACAGATGGCCCTGACCACCAATCAAGGTGATCACCAATTTCACACGCTCAGGATCATTATGCTTCGCCACTTGCGCCAGTAGTTGTTCAGCGGTTTGGTCATTGGCAAGCAACGCTTGGTCTTGCACGACATCTACGCCTAACAAGGTATTCACCACGCCCATCCGCGCCATGACGGCGGCGACTGTACTACCTGAGCCCATCAAACAAAGATCTTCGGGCTCGAGTTGTTCGATCACATGGTCGGCAATATCATCCAACACCAGTTCATCAGATTCCTGCCCACCGATCTTAACGCTTTGTACATATTGCAGTTTAGCAGGGATCGTCATTTCACCAAAGCGACGCGCTCTCACCCGCCCTTCCCTAAATGCCTGCTCGTCGATATCCATGACATCGGCGTCCATCAAGCTAACGGCCTTACCAGTTAGCAGATCCTCTACCACACGTCCGGCGGCGGCCGGGGTTACGCAGTAAACGCCAGAGTGGATCTTACAACCAGCGGGGATCCCCAGAACAGTAATCGCTTTGTCCGGCTCCGCCTCAACCACAGCGCAGATATCCCGCGCAGTGCCATCACCACCGGCAAATAGCAGCAGGTCGATCTCATTGTCCAGCATACGTTGCACTGCCGCTTGGGTATCACTGGCTTCGGTTGGGATCTGCTGAGGATGATAGATAGCGGAGGCGTTCAAGCCCAGGCTTTGACACAGCGCTAAGCCCATCTCTCCGGCAGCGGTGAATATCTCTAATTGATCCTTGTAGGGGAGCAGCAGCTGTAACGCTTGCTCAGCGCGGAGTTGCGCCTGTGGCTTTGCCCCTTTGGCCAACGCTTGGTGACGGATATCTGCGCCATCACTGCCTTTCAGCGCCACGCTGCCGCCAATACCTGCATAGGGGTTAATCAGCAAACCTAAGCGAAACTTAGCGCTCATACATGCCCCGGTAATCAAAGTCAGCCAACGTCAGCGCCGGACGCTGATAGAAAGCCCTGAAGGCATCAATCAATCTCTGCGCACGGGCAGGAAAGCCCTGCTGCAAATACACCAATACCTGATCATGAACCCGATGCTGGAACGCCAGGCGATCCGGCATCACGCCATTAAGGTTGTCACTGCTGACATTAAACGCAAAGCCACACGCAGCGGCGAGTCCCCACTCAATCGCCTGCGGTTTTATCTCTACTTTCTCAAACGCTGCTTGTTGCGCTGCATCGCGGCCATCCGGACAGTACCAATAGCCATAATCCAACTGCTGGCGCCGAGCCTCACCGGCCACGCACCAGTGTGCGATCTCATGCAATGCGCTGGCAAAAAAGCCGTGAGCGAAGATCACCTGATGATTTTCACTATCGCTGTTAGCTGGTTGATACAAAGGTTCGCCATCCCCGGCCACCAAAACAGTATTGAGCGCTTGTTTAAATTGACCATTAAACAAGGCGATCAGATCTTGATATTGGTGTCGGTCTTTCTCAACAATCATGGTGCCGATAAACCTCATTGGCGGGGCGAAATTAACTTTGAACGATTCAATTTCAGGGGGAAAGCCCCTGCTTAAAGGGGCGCATTGTAAAGCTTTACGGCGAAGAGTTCACTTGCCTGATGACCATCAATGCTGGCGCAATTTGTCGCAGTGCCAGCACACCCTCCGCGGTTCTCAATGTGAGCAAAAGGGCGAGCTTCGATGTTAAACCAGCCATAGCACCCGCAGGCTTAATCTTATGACAAAGCAGAGCGATAAATCACCCTGTCTACCAACCTACCAGCCTACCAACTGCTCTTTAATCAGGGTAACCATCATCTGGATATGACAGGGGCTATCGTTTAAACACTCAATATAGCGATACTGTTCACCGCCAGCATGTTCAAAATACTCGCGGTTCTCCTCTTTGATCTCTTCGAGTGTCTCGAGGCAGTCAACAGAAAACGCTGGGCAGATGACGTCAAGGTCCTTGATCCCTTGCGCTGGCATCGCCTTGAGGGTGTCGTCGGTATAAGGCGTCAGCCACTGCTCTCGGCCGACCCGACTCTGAAAGCTAATGGTCCACTCCGTAGCGGATAACCCCAATGCCTCGGCAACCGATGTCGCTGTTTCATGACAATGCTGGGCATAGGGATCGCCCTGATCAGCGTAACGCTGGGGGATCCCATGAAAGCTCATCAACAGATGTTTCCCACGACCATTTTGCTGCCAGTAGGCAGACACTTTACCCGCCATCGCTTTCACAAAGGCAGGATGATCATGATAGTGATGAACCGAGCGTAAATCAGGCAGCAGGCGTTGCTTCTTCAAGGCGGCGGCTATACCGTCAAATACTGCGGCCGTGGTGCTACATGAATATTGCGGAAACAATGGCAACACAACGATTTTTGTCACACCGGCGGCGGTCAGTCTTTCTAGCGCATCAGGGATAGACGGCTGACCATAAGTCATCGCGAGTTCAACTGGGAGCTTGTGTCCAACAGCAAACATCAGAGCGTCCTGTAGCGCTTTTTGTTGGCGCTCGCTAATCACCCGTAATGGCGAGCCCTCTTCCCACCAGATACTCTGATATGCCTTGGCAGCGCGAGGCGAACGAAATGGTAAGATCACGCCTTTCAAAATACATTGCCACAACCACTTAGGCACATCGACAACTCGGGGATCAGATAGAAACTGATTCAAATAACGTCGCACAGCGGGTGTAGTCGGCTCGTCGGGTGTCCCCAAATTAACCAGCAGCACACCGTAGTTGCCAGAAGAATGCTTAAGCTCCATCAAAACTCTCTTATGATTATTGCTAGCCTCATTACGCAGCAGATCGCTTTTACGATCAATAGCTAAACCACAAAATTAGGACCTTGTTTCTGCCCCTCGCCAACAGCGTGCGCAATTCACCACGTTAGCAAACGCTGAACTCAGCGCTGTGCGATCAATTGCTGCACTTCATCACGCCTAAATAACCGATATAACCGCCCTGCGGATACTTCACCAATGCCTGTAACAGCGCGCAGTTCAGCTTCGGATAGCTGTGTTATTTGTGTCGGCGTCGGATACTTTCGCGCCAAACGCTGAGCCGCCGCCGTTTTCAAACCGGGGACGCCGAGCATTGACAGCAGATCTTTGGTATTTAACGGGATGAACGGTCTCAATTCAGCGTCTAACGGCGGCAAAGAAAAGATATCAGCCAAAGTACTAAGTGACGCTTTCGCTATCCATTGCTGTATCTTTTTTTCACCAACGCCACGGTAATTAAATGCCGACAACGCATACTTAACCTGCAGCATAAAACGTGTTTCGCACGATGGATTATATGAAAGACAGAGATCGCCCCCTGTCGACGTTTGCTGCGGAATATGAGTCAACGCATGCTGCATCGCTAAAGGCCCAGGACGAGATACAACCCCAACCACTTGCGGCACGGCATCGCCCTTGAGTTCCAACTCCAGCTGTGTTCCCACACCGATCTGTTTTGACTGCAACCATTTGCTGGATCGACCACTGACTTTACTGATCTTGCGCCCGGATAACGCAACGGGCTCGATCTGCAGCACTGGCGTGACTTTGCCGGTTCGCCCCTGTTTCCATTCAATCGCCATCACTTTCGTCACTGCCACTGGTTGCTGAAACTTCCAAGCCAGCGCCCACTCAGGCGCTTGCGCTGTTTGACCGCGTTGTTCTCGGCCCTGTGGCGTTATCGCCTTGATGACAATACCATCCAAATCGAGCCCCATGTCGTAGGCGTTAGCTGCGACGAGAGCTGAACCTCGACTTTTGGAAACGGCGAAGTAGTTGCCATACAGCAAGATAAGCTGCTGTTCACTGTCAACGATCTCCGTATGCGCCAGCAAATCACTAAAGCCCCATTTAGTCAGTAGGGATAACGCCGCAATATCATCCCTTTGCTGCCGACGTTGTAACTCATACAGGCCGTAGGGGTAGAATCTTAGGCATTTCACATGCGCTGCAGCATGCTCTTTTGCCGCCGCCATACCGGCCACCATATGGCGCGTAGAAACGTAATCAGATCCCAACTGCTCGAAACAAGGTCTGGTAGCCACCAATTCACCGTAAACCGCCAATGAGGACGGACTTGGTAGCCTTGTCGGCAACGGCGAGACACGATTAAGCAAACCGGTGATATCACTGCCATAAGCGCCATCACCGCGGGTAGCGGCCGAAACCAGTGTCCCTTCGCTGTATTGCAACTCCACCGCAATGCCATCTAGCTTCGGCTGCACCAACGCTCTACTCGCTAACTCGCCAGTAAAAAAACTCTTAGCATCAGCAAACGAATAGGCTTTATTCAAACTGAGCATAGGCCGCAAATGAGGCACTTTATGCTGGGAGCTATTCGCTGGGGAATCTGTTGTTCTTTGATAGTGAGCAGCAAATGATGGCGAGCATTGAGCCAATGCCGCTAAGCGCCTTACGAGCTGGTCATAAGCGCTGTCACTAATTTCTGGGGCGAGTCCAGACTCGTAACGTTGGCGATGATAAAGGATGCTATCAGCGAGTTCAGCGACGGCAGCAGTTGATATCTCGTTGTCAGCACAGTGATAGTTTGATGGCAGGCTCTCATCAGCAGAACAAAAGCGGCCAACAAGTAATACCAACCAGCACGCACTGCGCGCAACAAAACACCTTATTGTCATCATCCCTCCTTGGACAACCGTCAGTCACCGTCTGGCCTATAAAAGTATCAGGCTTTTTTCCGCTGTCAAAAAACAAAGCCCCCCTCATCCCCGCCTTCTCCCGCAAGGGGAGAAGGAGCTAAGAAGGAGCAAAGAGCTAACAGCCAATTCAGTGCCTATAGAAAGCCCCCTCATCCCCGCCTTCTCCCGCAAGGGGAGAAGGAGTTAAGAAGGAGCAAAGAGCTAACAGCCAATTCAGTGCCCATAAAAATACGACTCGGTTTAACGTCATCGTACTTCTTCTACTTCCCTCTCCTAGGGGAGAGGGCAAGGGTGAGGGGCTTTTTAAATGGTCACCAAGTGCTCATAGCTAACCATTTTCTCCAGCTAAAAAACAAAGCCCCCTCATCCCCGCATTCTCCCGCTATGGGAGAAGGAGCTAAGACGGAGCAAAGAGCTAACAGTTAACAGCTAGCAATATAGATAAAGAGCCAACTTAGGAGGGTTCTCAGCATAAAACGAAAAAAGCCCACCGAAGTGGGCTTTCTTGCTGAAGACGCAGGGTTTGGTTTAACCCAGTTTTTCAGCCAGTTCAGCGCTAACTGTTTCAACCGCTTGTGTACCATCAAAAGTGAGGTACTGGGTATTACCAGCCGCAGCCACTTTGGTGTAGTAGGCGATCAGCGGCGCCGTTTGATCATGGTAGATACCTAAGCGCTTACGCACAGTCGATTCTTCATCATCAGGGCGAATAACCAAGTCATCACCGGTCACATCATCTTTGCCTTCCACTTTCGGTGGATTATAGACAGTGTGATAAACACGGCCAGAACCAGGGTGAACACGACGGCCACCCATGCGGTCAACAATCACATCGTCTGGCACATCGAATTCGACGACGAAATCAACATCGATGCCGTTCTCCGCCATCGCATCTGCCTGTGGGATGGTGCGTGGGAAGCCATCAAGTAGAAAGCCTTTTTCACAATCATCCTGCGCAACGCGCTCTTTTACCAGGCCAATAATCAGTTCATCTGATACCAGTTGACCAGCATCCATCACTTTTTTCGCTTCCAATCCAAGCGGAGTGCCGGCTTTAACGGCGGCACGCAGCATATCTCCGGTAGAGATCTGAGGGATACCATACTTGTTCATGATGAACTGCGCCTGGGTGCCTTTACCAGCACCGGGTGCGCCAAGCAGAATAATACGCATTTGGTTTTTGTCCTCTTGCGTGAGACTCATGTCTCAGCAGATAAAAATTAGAATAATCGAACGATTACTAAGCCACAATTTTAACAGCGGTCAGTGTTAAAACAAGTTAAAGGCTTTCATTCAGATCAAATCAAACGTAAAAACGGGGAGCAAGCTCCCCGTCCTATCTATTTACAGCGTGTCAGTCAGCACTATTGTGCTGCTTTTAGCAACATGCTGTTCACGCGCGCTACGAAAGATGCCGGATCTTCTAAACTGCCACGCTCCGCAAGGGTTGCTTGCTCAAGTAACAGCTGAGACCACTCAGCAAATGCTTCTTCATCTTGTAAACCATCAACATGCTTGACGATGTCGTGCTGCGGATTCACCTCAAAGATAGCCTTCACTTCAGGCACAGGCTGACCTGCCGCTTCCATCAGCTTTATCATCTGGCTAGACATGTCATGCTCGTCTGCCACGATACACGCTGGAGAGTTAGTCAGGCGGTGAGTGATACGCACATCTTTCACTTTATCACCCAGAGCCGCTTTCACACGTTCAACGAGGCCATCAAACTGCTTGGCTTCCTCTTCCTGTGCTTTCTTCTCTTCTGCGTCTTCCAGCTCGCCTAGGTCCAGCGCACCACGAGTCACAGATTGGAACTGCTTCTCGCTGTAGTCGCTAAGGTGATTCATCAACCACTCATCGATGCGCTCATGCATCAGCAGCACTTCAACGCCTTTTTTCTGGAACACTTCCAGGTGCGGGCTATTCTTAGCGGCTGCATAGCTATCAGCGACGATGTAATAGATCTTGTCCTGACCTTCCTTCATCCGCTCAATGTAAGCATCAAGAGAAACGTTATCGACACTGCTGTCATTGTGAGTCGAAGCAAAGCGGAGCAGACCCGCGATCTTCTCTTTGTTAGCATGATCTTCAGCAGGGCCCTCTTTCAGCGTATTGCCGAACTCAGCCCAGAAGCCTTGATATTTTTCTTCGTCTTTCTTCGCCATGCGACCCAGCATATCCAGTACTTTCTTAGTACAGGCTTTACGCATCGCATCACTGACCGCGTTGTCCTGCAGGATCTCACGGGAAACGTTCAACGGCAGATCGTTAGAGTCCAGCACACCCTTCACAAATCGCAGGTAGGTAGGCATAAACTGCTCAGCGTCATCCATGATGAACACGCGCTGAACATAAAGCTTCAGGCCATGCTTGCTTTCACGATGTCCAAGATCCCAGGGCGCCTTGCTTGGCACGTAAAGTAAGCTGGTGTAGTCGTGCTTACCTTCAACCCGGTTATGGGACCAAAGCAATGGCTCCTGATAGTCATGGGAAACAGTTTTATAGAACTCTTTATACTCCTCTTCGGAGATCTCGCTCTTACTGCGGGTCCACAGTGCTGTCGCGCTGTTGACCTGCTCCCACTCACCCGGCTTAGCTTCAATTTTTTCGCCATCTGGGCCTTCACTTTCTGGCACTTCCTCTTTCCAGAACTGCACAGGCACGCTGACGTGGTCCGAATATTTGCTGACGATAGAACGCAGTTTCCAATCATCAAGAAACTCGTTTTCCTCTTCACGCAGATGAAGAATGATCTCGGTACCACGCTCTGCGCGCTCGATATCTTCTACCGTGAAGCTACCCTCACCTTCGGATTCCCACACCACACCACGATCTGCAGATTCACCTGCAGCTCGGGTTTTTACCGTAACCTTGTCAGCCACAATAAAAGCGGAATAGAAACCAACACCAAACTGACCGATCAACTGTGAATCAGCAGCCTGATCACCAGAGAGCTGCTTAAAGAAATCAGCGGTGCCCGATTTCGCAATCGTACCCAGATGTTCAACCACCTGATCACGGGTCATACCGATACCATTGTCGATAATGCTGATGGTACGGGCGTCTTTGTCCACGCTGATACGCACACGCAAGTCACCGTCACCTTCATAAAGGTCAGACTGCGACAGCGCCTTGAAACGCAGCTTATCTGCTGCATCGGAAGCGTTAGAGACCAGTTCCCGCAGGAAGATCTCTTTGTTTGAATAGAGTGAATGGATCATCAGCTGCAGGAGCTGTTTAACTTCGGTTTGAAAACCGTGGGTTTCTTGATGTGCCATATCCGACTTTTCTTCTCTACATTGGTTAACACAAAGGCTGTTGAGACCTTAGATGGGGATGGCAAAAAACATTTCAACCGTTAAAGATTCCAAAAGTTGAACTTAACCCGCAACTCAACCAACCGCCGCAACAGATAACATCAAGAAACTAGGGGATTTGAGCAATTCCTGTAGCGCAGTCTTACGGATAGTACTCAAACGCAACAATGCGCTTCAGTGGCCTCGCCGAAGATGGCGACTTGCAGGAAAGATGACCAAGGCAAAGATAGCAAGCCGATTACGCCATCTTCTGCCGTGGGATAGCAAGTACTAACATACAGGCTGCTGTCGCAGCCAGCGCAGCGATTAGGTAGCTGGTCATGGCTCCAGCCCCTTGCTGCCAGGTCACTCCGGCGATCCAGGCGCCTAGGGCACCACCGATTCCAAAACCGACACTGTTATACATCGCCTGCCCCCGCCCCTGCTGGCGCTCCGTAAAGTATCCATGGATAAACTGGATAGACGCGGCATGGGTTAAGCCAAAGCTAGCGGCATGCAGGGTCTGCGAAAACAACAGCACGGCTAAACTTTCTGGTAGCAGCCCCAGCAACAGCCAACGCAACGCGGTAAGTGCCATCGCGATGCTTAGCAACCATTTCACCCCCCAACGTTTAAGCAATTGACCACTGACCATAAACAGCACAATTTCGGCCACAACGCCAAGTGAGATCAGCCAACCGGCAAACGCCGCACTATGACCCAAACCTTCCATGTAGAGCACAAAAAAGCCGTAATAGGGGCCGTGACTTATCTGCAGCAAAATGGTGGCTGCCATAAACATCAACATCGGCCGACTAAGCCAGTTAGCAGCGAAGTGAGTACTCCCCTGTTTATCATTTTGCCCTGGCAACTCTCGTACCAGCAGGGTGCTGAGTAACAACAAGATCAGCAGTACAGAGCCAATATAAACCACGGCTTCACTACCCAACTGTTCCACCACATAGCCAGCACAGATCACCACCACAATAAAACCGACGCTGCCCCAGGCTCGCAGTCGGCTGTAGCGATGACGCTCCTCCCCCAGGGAACGCAGCGTCAGTACTTCAAGCTGCGGCAGTATCGCTGTCCAGAAAAAGGAGAAGCTCGCCATAGCCAACGCCATAAACCACCAATTGATATCGGGGTAAGCGGCAAAGAAACAGAGGAAAGCCACCAAGGCGCCGCCACGCATCACCTGTACCCGTTTACCGGTATGGTCAGCGACAGCGGCCCAAAGATTAGGGGAAATGATCCGCGTGGCCATCACGATAGCGAGCAGCTCACCAATCTGCAGGGAGCTGTAACCACGACCATCAAGGAACACGCTGAGGTAGGGAACCATCAGCCCCAGAATGGCGAAGAAGCTAAAATAGCCTGCGCCAAGACTGAGGTACTGACGTCGTTCCATTTTTATAACAGCCGTTATTTTGGCTGTGCGGGGATCACCGGTGTTGTACTTTGCACATCGGCGTTTTGACCACGGTGACGCAAACAATGATCC
Organism: Corallincola luteus; assembly: GCF_004336975.1. Lineage (NCBI taxonomy): Bacteria > Pseudomonadati > Pseudomonadota > Gammaproteobacteria > Alteromonadales > Psychromonadaceae > Corallincola > Corallincola luteus. The sequence goes on along the minus strand of NZ_SJXE01000005.1, from coordinate 260,457 downwards.
ATTAAAGTAATGGCCATCATCGCTTCAGCAATCGGCACCGCACGGATGCCAACGCACGGATCATGACGACCTTTAGTTATCACCTCGGCACTGTCGCCATTTATATCGACGGTTTCACCAGGGACGGTGATGCTGGAAGTGGGTTTCATGGCAATGTGAGCAACCACTGACTGACCAGTAGAGATCCCGCCGAGCACGCCACCGGCATGGTTTGACAGAAACCCTTCCGGCGTCAATACATCCCGATGCTCACTGCCCTTTTGATTAACACATTCAAAACCATCACCAATCTCAACGCCTTTCACCGCATTGATGCTCATCAGGGCATGGGCGATATCGGCATCTAGGCGGTCAAATACCGGCTCACCCCAACCAACAGGTACATTATCGGCAACGACAGAAACCTTGGCGCCAATAGAGTCGCCTTGCTTTTTCAAGTCACGCATCAAAGCATCCAGTGCATCGATTTTGTCTGGATCGGCACAGAAAAACGGGTTCTGCTCTACCGCGTCCCAGTCTTTTAGATCCACTTTCACATCACCCATCTGTGATAGGTAAGCACGCACTTCAATGCCATGCTTTTGTTTCAGGTACTTCTTTGCCACCGCACCGGCCGCGACCCGCATCGCCGTTTCACGCGCCGAAGAACGGCCTCCGCCACGGTAATCACGGAAACCATATTTTTGTTGGTAGGTGTAATCAGCATGCCCTGGGCGGAACAGCTCTTTGATCTTGCCGTAATCTTGCGAACGCTGATCTTTATTAAAGATCACCATGCCGATAGAGGTTCCCGTGGTTTTTCCTTCAAATACACCACTTAGGATCTGTACTTCATCTGATTCACGACGTTGCGTGGTATAACGGCTGGTACCCGGCTTGCGGCGATCAAGGTCGATCTGCAGATCTTCTGCACTCAACTCGATACCCGGCGGGCAACCGTCAACGATACATCCCAACGCCACCCCATGGCTTTCACCAAATGTGGTCACTGTGAACAACTTGCCAAATGTGTTCCCTGACATGGTTTTCTTGTCCCCTAACTCTTTAAACTTAATACTTTTATTATCTGTTTTAAGCGTCTTTTAACGCTCGTATATCAACCGCGTCGGGCTACTCGCCTGGCAACGCCGCTTTAAATTGAGCCTGATATTGTTTGAGCTGGTCATACTCCAGCATAAACACGCCGTCACCACCACGCTCAAAACTTAACCAGGTAAAAGGTATTTCCGGAAATAGATCCATTAAATGGATCTGACTGTTACCCACTTCAACAATCAATATGCCATCTTCATTGAGGTGATCGGCGGCTTCGGCCAACATCTGCCGAGTAAGCTCAAGACCGTCATTGCCTGAAGCCAAACCCAGTTCTGGTTCGTGTTGAAACTCATCTGGCATCTCAGCTAGATCTTCTGCATCAACATACGGTGGGTTACTGACAATAAGATCATATTTTTGTCCCTGCAGATCGTTAAACAGATCTGATTGCAGCGGAAAAACACGACCTTCCAAGCCGTAGTTCTGAATATTGATTTCAGCGACCTGCAGTGCGTCAGTCGAAATATCAGCTGCATCCACTTCCGCATCTTCGAACGCGTGCGCCATAGCGATGGCGATACAGCCACTGCCGGTACACATATCCAATACCCGCATCGGCATCGCTTTTAACCAAGGCTGAAATTCTTGCTCTATCAGTTCAGCCATCGGAGAGCGTGGCACCAAAACGCGCTCATCAACATAGAACTCTAATCCAGCAAACCAAGCACGGTTAGTCAGGTAAGGCACTGGCACACGATCAACAATACGTTTAACCACACGTTCAACGATGCGCTGTTTCTCGCTGCGGGTCAGGCCAGCGTGTTGCACACTGGGATCTGAGTCGATGGGCAGATGCACGCTTTGCAATACCAAAGCCACCGCTTCGTCCCAACTGTTGTCGGTTCCATGACCACAGAATATCTGGGCATCATTAAAACGACTGACACTCCAGCGAATAAGATCACCGATCGTGCGCAGCTCGTTTACTGCTTCATCGACAAATATCTTGTCCAAAATATTCCTCTCTCAGTACCATGGTCACTATCACGACCCGTTACAGCCATCGCTGGTAATTAATTAATGAAAAAACCACCCATAACAACAGACGACGAGATGCAACTGTTCAGGCAAGCCGTCTCCGGCTCGCAAAAGTTGCAGCAGGATACCATACGTCACGCCCGTGCACAGACTAAACAGCACATAAAACAAGCGTCTGACAACCAGCAACAACGGCAGGTCGACCAGTTTTTCAGCGATGACTATGAGCCGTTACTGGATTTCAGTCGGGGCGTCGAATTTCGCCAACCCTCATTGCCTTCACATCAATTAAAGCGTTTGCGCCGTGGTGATTTGGCGCCAGCACTATTTCTTGATCTGCATGGTTTGAGTCGTGCTGAAGCGAAACAAGAGCTGCTGGCACTGTTTGCCACCAGTAAACGAGAGTGGATAGATGTCGTGTCGGTCATGCATGGACAAGGCATGGGGATACTAAAAGCCCAGCTACCAAAGTGGCTGGTGCAACATCCGGATGTGTTAGCCTTCTGTGAAGCGCCGAGAGAGTTTGGTGGCCGTAATGCCCTACTTATCCTGCTGGCACAGGACGACACACGGCGAGCCTGAGTATCCAGAACGGCGAACTACGCCATGTTGACGGCGTCCTGCACGGCCAGTAGATGGCCATACTGGCTTTCGATATCAAAGTCGATACGTGCAACAGATGAGGGTGAAAACATTGGGGTGGCGTGCTTACAATCTAACTGCTCAACCAAAAAACTCACCAACGGCATATGAGAGACAATAAGGAGCGAATCGATCCCTTTATCGGCCAATGCATAGAGATAATCTGCCACGGCATCAGGTGTGCCGTGGGGCGTTAGCTCTTCCAACACTTCGACATCACTACGCTGAATACCTAAAACGGCATTAACTTGCGAGAAGGTTTGCTGCGCACGCAGATAGGGGCTCACCAGCGCATACTGAAAATGCCCGCCCTGTTCGACCAGCCAACGTGCCATCAAACTGCTTTCCAAGCGTCCATCAGGTGTCAGTGCACGATCTTTATCGCGCCCTGCTAACTCTTCTGCTTGACCATGACGCATAATAAACACTTGCATGGGGATACAACCGTACTGACTAATATGCTTATGCAAGCTGTAGCATAGGGAAGCCCCATACATAGGGCAAGCAGAACGCTCATAAATTACAGTCAACATAACAAAGATTGCGACAAGCCTTTGATGATCAACTAGTATTTAATGTCACCCAGTTTGAGACGGAGGCAGCGTGCTCACCAGCCCAAATGACCACAGAAGCTATCGCTATCTGACGCTAGAAAATGGCCTGCGAGTGTTGTTAGCAGAAGATCCGCAAGCGACAAAATCTGCCATTGCATTAGCGGTGAATGTGGGTCATTTCAATGACCCCGTCGAACGCCAGGGCATGTCTCATCTACTCGAACATATGCTATTCCTCGGCACAGAGAAATATCCAAATGCCGAAGATTATCAAAAATTTATCTCAACACACGGTGGCAATCATAACGGCTGGACCGGCACCGAACACAGCTGCTATTTCTTTGATATTGACCACCAACAATTTTTACCTGCGCTAGATCGCTTTGCTCAGTTTTTTATCGCTCCATTGCTCGATCCCGGCTGGTTAGAGAAAGAGCGTCAGTCGATCGATGCCGAATACCGGATGAAGATCAAAGACGATGTGCGCCGCCTGTTTCAAGTACATAAAGAAACCATTAATCCAGCTCACCCGTTTGCCAAATTCTCAGTGGGTGATTTGGAGACCCTAGCCGACAGAGAAGGCTCGGAACTGGCAACCGAATTACGTGAATATTTTGCGCAAAACTACCATGCCGGCAACATGACCCTGTGTATGCTCAGCGCGATGCCATTAGCCGAACAGATTGAAGCGATCTCAGTGTTTGATGGCGTACGCAGTGGAGAAACCAAACCCAGCCTGGTCAAAGAGCCACTGTATCGACCAGAAGATCAAGGCATCACCCTATTAGTTAAACCGCAAAAAACGGTTCGTAAACTGATCATGAGTTTCGCCATGCCGGAGGTAGATAGCTGCTACCGCACTAAACCGGTCAACTTCATCAGTCACCTACTCGGCGACGAAGGCAGTGACAGCCTGCTTGCGCAATTAAAAGCGAACAATTGGGTCTCCAGCATGTCGGCGGGCGGCGGCATTAACGGCAGTAACTTCAAAGATTTTAATATTGAGTTTCTGCTAACCGAGCAGGGCTTAGGCCATGTGCCAGATATCGTTGAACATACCTTTGCCCTGATCAACGAGATCAAAGCGAACGGCCTTGAAGATTGGCGCTACGCCGAGAAGAAACAGCTGACCGAACAAGCATTCCGTTTTCAGGAGAAAGGACGCCCTATCGACCTCGTTGGTCATCTTGCGGTTAATATGCAGCACTACAACGAAGAAGATGTGATCTACGGCGATTACCGCATGGAAGGGCTGATTCAAGCGGAAGCCAACGCCCGCTTGGCATTGCTCAAACCTGAAAATATGCGCCTTTATGTCATCGCTCCTGAGGTCAATACCGATCGCGAAGCAAAGCTCTACTTTACTCACTACAGTGTGTTTCCCTTTGATGAAGAGATGCTCGCCAGCTGGAAACAACCAAAAGTGTCTTTGCGTCCCCATGTATTACCGCCACCCAATCCCTATTTAGTGGCCGCCAATGAACCGCGCGAGGTAGCCCAGCCGCTTGCTCATCCGGTGCGACTGGTTGACCAACCTCACTTCCGCCTTTGGCATAAACAGGAAGAGAAATTTAACCAGCCCAAAGGGCATCTCTATTTAAGCGTTGATAGCCCCTATGCCAGCCGAAATCCGACCGAGATAGCCATGTTGCGTCTGGCGGTAGAGATGATTTTAGATAACCTGTCAGAGACCACTTATCCCGCAGAGATAGCTGGGCTTAGCTACCACATCTATGCCCATCAGTGCGGCGTCACTTTGCACCTGGCCGGTTTTACCGGCAAACAACGCCTGTTATTAGAAACCCTGCTGCAGCACCTCTACTATCCCGAGTTTCATGAGCAGAGTTTTGTCCAGCTAAAAAGTCAGCTACTTCGCCACTGGAAAAATGCCGAGAAGAACCGTCCGGTCAGCCAACTTTTTTCCGAGTTGGCGGCACTGTTGCAACCGGCTAATCCAGGCCCTAGAAGGCTGGCTGATGAGATCCAGAATGTCACCCTGCCGCAACTGCGAGACTACGTTGACAGCTTCAAAGTGGAACTGCATTTAGAGATGATGATCCATGGCGATTGGCTAGCTGACGAAGCTGCCGAGCTGGGGAATTGGGTACAGCAACGCCTGTTTAGTCATGCCCGCCCAGGTAAAGGCTGCCCCCGGGAGCTGCTAAATATAGGCGGCCTAGGCACACTTCATCGTCAACTGGAAGTTCCCCACAACGACGCGGCTCTGGTGGTTTACTACCAATCCACCCTCACCTCGCCAAATAAAGTGGCTCTGTTCTTACTCCTCAACCATCTGTTGTCATCGCCTTTCTTCCATGAATTGCGAACACAGCAACAGCTAGGTTATATGGTGGGCACGGGTTACTTGCCGATGCAACGCCATCCGGGCCTCATTATGTACCTACAATCGCCAAATAACGGCCCGAACACCCTGCTTTCAGCCGTCGATGAATTCTTAAAAACTTTCCCGGCCATACTCGAGCAAATGTCGGATGAGGAGTGGCAACACGCCCAACTAGGACTCATTAATCAGGTAATTGAGCCCGACAACAACCTAAGAACCCTGGCTCAGCGTTATTGGGTCAGTATTGGTAATAAGGACATTGAGTTTAACCAAAGAGAGCATGTGGCTAAGCATATTCAAGGGCTCACCAAGCAACGTATTCAACGCTTTGTTGAGGAGCGCCTGCTATCAACCGAGGTCGATCGCGTGGTGCTATACAGCCATGGCGAACAAGACCCAACCCCGGTGGCAGACAAAGACGTGACTCATGTGGAAAACATTGCCGAGTTCAAACTAATGTGCGAAAGGTTTGTTCTCAACTAATCAAGATCAAACAATGCGATCTCAAGCCTTGTCTGTTTAAGCAATTTCCCATAATGTGCGATTTTGTTACCAATGATATCAGTATCATTTTTCACCAACGGTTCATAACCAGCTGATTATCATAAATAAATCATGGCACCTAACCACTAGACGCCATGGTTAATTGGGGTTGTTTTGCCAGCGTTGTTGTCGTCTAAAAAATTACTAAGAACTTCCCTATTAAGCAGTTTGACTGCTTTCAGTGTAACGATCTGTCCCCCCTCATTTGCCGCCGCAAATAAGTTCGCTAATTCAGCAGGTTCGAATATCAGCGACTATGCTGAAATTATCCTGATCGTCATTGGCACTTGTTTGTTGATGTATAAATTGCTTAGCAAGTTAATGAGTCGCATACAACATCGTCGGCACCAGCTGAACGAGCAACTCGTGCGACTAAATCACTCACTTAATGCCAGTGGCGACGAGTGGTGGGAGTGGGATATTGCCAAGCAGGAGTTTCATCGTGGCCATCATTGGGACTACTTTCCTGACGATGGCTTGCGGAGTGACGACCACTATACCGCCGGTACTATTCATCCAAAAGATCTACCCCGGGTCAGAAAGGCCTTGAATGAACATATCCAAGGGGGCAGTGATCAGTTCCAGATCACCTACCGGCTCAAAGGGCAACACAATGACAGCTGGTTTTGGGTACTCGACCGTGGCCGAGTCGTTGGGAAAGACAACCAAGGGCATGCAACCCGCATGGCGGGGACGCTGTCTGATATCAACCACCTGATGCAGAGTAAAGATCAACACCTGCTGTTTTCCCACACTTTAGAGAATATCTCCGATGCCGTGGTGATCCTTGATAAAGCCTTCAAAGCGGTGGATGTGAATCAGGCATTCTGCAAAATCACCGGCTACCAGAAGGAGCAGCTAACCAACTGGCAGTTCGCCTTTGACCGTTATCCCCAGCAATTTACTGAGCAGCTCAAGCAAACCTTGAAAAGTACTGGACGCTGGTTTGGCGAACTGGAAGCCAACCGCGCCAATGGTGATATTTTTCAAATCGAGCTGACCATAGATGCGGTCAGTGATGATGAAGGTCAGTTTACCCACTATGTCGGGGTTTTCTCCGACATCACCCAACGTAAGAACACTGAACGCGAACTGCGTAAACTGGCGAACTCTGACACCCTTACAGAACTGCCGAATCGTTCGCTGTTTTATGCTAACCACAAGCACATGGTACGCAGAACCGAGCCCCATGCCTTACTGGTGTTCGACTTAGACGATTTTAAGAAGGTGAATGACTCATTAGGCCACCATGCCGGCGATCAGGTTTTGTGTGCCGTTGCTCGCCGTTTAAAGCGCTGTTGCCGCTCACAAGATACCCTCTATCGATTAGGCGGAGACGAGTTCGCCATTGTCATCGAGGGCAGTAATTCTGTCAGCACTCTGACAGAAGTAGCCAAACGCGCCATGCAGACCCTCAACGACCCTTTTACCCTGCAAGGATCTGAACTGTTTGTTACCAGCAGCATCGGTATTGCCATGTATCCACTGGATGGTGAAAGCACAGAGGAGTTGCTTAAAAAAGCTGATATCGCCATGTACTACGCGAAAAACCAGGGCGCCAACCGCTACCAGTTTTTCAGCGAGTCGATGAACGAACAAGCGATAAAACGGCTGCATTTAGAATCACTGATGCGTCAGGCATTAAAAGAGGGCATGTTCGAAGTTCACTATCAACCACAATACTCTGTTGAGCGACAGCAGATGGTGGGAATGGAAGCCCTGGTCAGGCTTCGGCATCCAGAGCAAGGGCTTATTTTCCCCGGTGATTTTATGCCGCTGGCGGAGGAATCAGGGCTGATTATCGATATCGGCAATCTGGTATTGGAACAGGCGTGTAAAACCGTTCAGCAGTGGCGAGACATCGGCCTCTATAAGGGCCACATTGCCATCAACCTGTCGGCCAAAGAGCTCGATCTTGATAACTTCAGCGATCACGTAGAAGCGGTGTTGGCGAAGACGGGCTTACCCGCAAACGCGCTGGAGTTGGAAATAACCGAGAGCTCGGTTATGCAGAGCCCGAAGACCGCGGTGGAATCGATGCAGGCATTGCGACGTCAAGGGATCATGTTGGCACTGGACGATTTTGGCACTGGCTATTCGTCACTGGCCTATTTGAAGAAATTCCCCATTACCACGCTGAAGATCGATCGCACCTTTGTCATGGATCTGGAAAGTTCGCTGGAAGATCGGCAGATGGCCAACGCCATTATTACCATTGCCCACAATTTAGGGCTGGAAGTGATAGCCGAAGGCGTTGAAACCCGCGACCAATTGAAAATACTCAGTGCCATGAGCTGCGATGTCTGCCAGGGCTATTACTTCAGTAAGCCGCTATCCCAGCGTGATATGACGACACTGCTCTCAACCCAGCAAGGCAATCTGCCCATCGAACTAATGGAGACAGCACCGCGCACGGCATAACGGTCACTCCATGCGAGGTTATGCCGCCCAGACCACCGCACTGGTTCCGGCGTTTCGCCGCCACTGCATACGTCGTTCCACCCGAAACAGTGGCCACACAAAAGGGCCAACCAGAGCAGCGGCAAACGCCCAGCGTTTCGCCTTCATTGCTGACTTCATCGCTTCTACATAGAAAAACAGCGCACAAATGACACTTAACGGAACAAATAACAGCAACACAACAAAGTCCTATCAAATTACCTAATTGCAATGACTCGCCATACGGCAGCAACACAACACGCCAAACAAAAACGCCAGCCTGAAACACTATTCACACTCAAGATCATACCATCGCAATGTATGAAAAATAACCACAAAAAAAGGCGGTTATAACCGCCTTTTCCCTAATACAGCCAACAACTACGAACTATTGGTAAAATTTTTCATCATTTTCCGCCATGCGTTGTAGCAAATCACACGGGGTAAAACGTTCGCCATGGGTCTCTTTCAAGCCATTAAGCGTATGCACAACATGCTTGGCTCCCAAGGTGTCCATATAACGGAAGGGCCCACCTAAAAACGGTGGAAAACCGATACCAAAAATAGCACCAATATCACCATCACGAGGCGAAGCGATGATCCCCTCTTCTAGGCATCGTGCCGCTTCATTCAGCATCTGTAACGCCGCGCGCTCCGCCACAGCCGATGCATTGGTGGTGGCGGTTGGTTGCATGCCTAACACGCCGTAAACGGACAGATCGACCTGCTTCCCTTTCGATTTTTTACCGTAATCGTAAAAACCTTTCTTACTTTTCTTGCCAAGACGACCATCCGCGATCAACTTCGAAAATGCGTCTGGAGCTTTAAACCGTTCACCCAACTCGCTCTCCAGAATAGGAGCGATCTTGCTACCGACATCAATGCCCACTTCATCGAGCAATTTGAACGGTCCCACTGGGAATCCAAAGTTCAATAAGGCGCGATCGATGGTATCCACACCATGGCCTTCCAGCAGTATTTGCGCCGTTTCATTCACATACAACGCCAAAATACGATTCACGTAAAAACCCGCACCATCTTTCACGACGATAGGTGTTTTGCCCTGCTTCTTGGCAAAGGCCACCGTGGTAGCAATGGTGTCTGCAGAGGTTTTATCGTGGGCGATCACTTCAACCAACGGCATTTTTTCTACCGGGGAAAAGTAGTGTAAACCAATCACGTTTTCGGGACGTGCTGCGGCTTCTGCGATCTGAGCTATGGGCAGCGAGCTAGTGTTGCTGGCAAATACGGTGTTCGGCTTAGCGTTCGCCTCCACCTCTTTCACCATACTGTGCTTCAAAGAGAGATCTTCAAATACAGCTTCCACCACGATATCAACATCGCTGAAACCGGAATAGTCAGTCGCACCAGTCAGTCGTGCCATCTGGTTTTCCATCTGGCGCTTCGTCAAATGGCGGCGCTTCACCTGTTTCAACAAGCGGTCATAGCTGTAACGCAAGGCGTTGCTGATTCCTGCAGGAGCCACATCTTTGATCCGTACCGGCAACTTGGCTCGCATTGCTGTGACATTAGCAATTCCTGCCCCCATTAAGCCGCCGCCCAGCACCGCCGTCTTATGGATAGCAGCCGCTTCTCCGCCCTCGACACCACTCTCTTTCTTCATTTCCGTGGTAGCAAAAAAGATATTCCGCAACTGCTGCGACTCCGCAGACTGCACCAGATTGCCAAAGTGTTTGGCTTCGGTAGCAAAACCGCGGCGGCGGTCAGCCACGCCGGCTTCCACACAATCCAAAATTCGCTCTGCCGCAGGATAATTACCTCGGGTCTTAGCCAAAGTTTTCTTGCGCGCCTGATCAAACAGTACCTTGCGACCAAACGGATTACGCTCTAACAGTTTTTCGATTCCTTTTAGGCGCGGCTTGATCGTCTTCGGTTTGCCTTTCATCACCAGCTTAACCGCTGTTTCAAGCAAGATAGTATTGGCTACCACCTCATCGACCAGTCCCATTTTCAGTGCTTGCTTCGGCCGTAACTGCTTACCAGTGAGCATCATATCCAACGACTTCGCGATGCCAACTAATTGCGGTAAGCGCTGGGTACCGCCACCACCGGGGAGCAGTCCTAGCTGCACTTCTGGCACACCTAAACGGGTCTTGTCATCATCGCTACATACGCGGCGGTGACACGCCAACGCGAGCTCCAGGCCACCACCTAAACAGGCACCGTGGATCGCCGCGACAACGGGAACAGGCAATGCAAACAGCCGATCAAATACTTTATGCCCCTGCAGCGACAATGTTTCCGCCTCAGCGGCCGTACTACAGGCATCGAGCATGCTGATATCGGCACCAGCAACAAACGAGTCAGGCTTACCACTGACCAGTACAACCCCTTGCAGATCCGACTTTGCCTCTAATTCATCGAGGACACCATTCACCTCGTCGCCAAACTCAGCTTTGAGGGTGTTCATGGTGTCACCCACCACATCCATGGTCAGTACAGCGATACCATCGTCACGGTAGCTCAGGGTAAATGCGTTATTCTGTTCGCTCATCGGTTACGCCTCCAATACCATTGCTGCACCCAAACCACCAGCCGCGCAGGCAGTGGTTAAGCCTAACCCGCCTCCCCGTCGCTTTAATTCCCGCAGTGTCTGCGTGATCATCCTTGCGCCCGTGGCTGCAAACGGGTGGCCATAAGCGATAGACCCGCCCAGGACATTAAATTTATCCATATCAATCTCACCAATGGCGCTGCTTAATCCCAGTTTCTCCTGAGCAAACTTGTCGCTGGCAAACATCTTCACATTTGACAAAGCTTGGGCGGCAAACGCCTCATGCATATCGATCAGAGTGAGATCGTTCAGCGTGATCTCCGCATTAGCTAAGGCCCTTGGCGTGGCATAAGAGGGGCCCATCAGCATATCCTGCCAAACGTCAATCGCAGCAAAAGCGTAACTGCGGATATAGCCTAAGGGTTCCAGCCCTAACGAGTGCGCGATATCTTCCCGCATCAGCATCACTGCCGCTGCACCGTCCGTCAGTGGCGTACTGTTAGCTGCGGTCACTGTGCCATGGCGACGATCGAAAGCTGGGCGTAATTTGGCGTAACCGGCCAGCGAACCATCGGCTCGGATGTTGTTATCTTGTTCAATAAAAGATTTATAGGGCGGCACATGGGCGGTCATCACTTCATCGTCTAGCAGACCGTCTTGCCACGCTTTGGCAGCGAGCGTATGAGAACGGTGTGCCAGTTCATCCTGCGCCTGCCGGGTGATGCCGTGGCTTTTTGCCATCTGCTCTGCGGTTTGTCCCATGCTCAGGCCAGTGGAGTATTCCGCCACCGCTGGCGGCACAGGCATCAGATCCTTTAAACCCAACTGACGAATGATCTTTAACCGTTGACCAAGGGTGCGCGCTTTATTCAATTCGACCAGCACGGTGGCTAATTTCTTACTGACGCCAATAGGAAGCACGGAACTGGAATCAGCGCCCCCAGCGATACCGATCTGACTTTGTCCGGCGAGGATAGACTCGGTGACATTGGCTACCGACTGGAAACTGGTCGCACAAGCGCGGCTCACACTATACGCATCGGTCGCCACATTCATCCCGGTCCCCAGCACAATTTCACGGGCAATATTGGGCGCTTCAGGCATCTGCACCACCTGACCAAACACCAGCATATCAACTAATGCCGGATCCAGGTCGATACGTTGCATCATCTCTGCAACGACGGTTTTTCCCAGATCCAGCGCAGAGACTTTATGAAAAGCCGTTGCCTGCTTGGCAAATGGCGTTCTCAATCCAGAGACCACTGCGATACGATGTCCGCCCTGGCTGACGAGGGGCAATGCCTGTTTACTCATCCCACACCTTTCTTATTTGTTTATTGAGGGAGGCCTACTCGACCTAGAGGTCTGACCTCTTAACTAAACGCATTGTAGCTAGTCCTTGACCGGTTTCAAACACCCGTTTTGATTTTTCCTTACATTTGTGACGGTTGTGATACTGGATCTCGCCCCCATTATTAGATAAAACCAATAGCCGCCAAGGCTTAGGCTCACTGTTGAGCCACCAGAGAAATGCTTAGAAGGTACGTAAACCATGCCAGTGAGTCAGTTCCAACAACTCAACAATTATTTGAATCAGCAGATTTTGGGACAACCCGAGCTTACCCATAATATTTTGGTTGCCCTGTTAGCCGATGGCCACTTATTAGTTGAGGGGCCTCCAGGCTTAGCCAAGACCCGTGCGATTAAAGCACTATCTGACGGCATCGAAGCCGACTTTCACCGCGTCCAATTCACCCCTGACCTGCTGCCTGCTGATCTCACCGGCACAGATATCTATCGCCCGGAAAATGGCAGCTTTGAGTTCCAACAGGGGCCACTGTTTCATAATTTGATCCTGGCGGATGAGATCAACCGGGCGCCGGCCAAGGTGCAGTCAGCCCTGCTTGAAGCGATGGGTGAGCACCAAATCACTGTCGGCAGTAAGACCTATCAACTACCAGAACTATTCCTGGTCATGGCGACGCAGAACCCCATCGAACAAGAAGGCACCTATCCGCTGCCGGAAGCACAGTTAGATCGTTTCTTAATGCATCTGGAAGTGGACTATGCCGGGGTAGAAGTTGAGCAGCAGATCTTAAAACTCAGCCGTAACGAAGCGCTAGGCGAGATGGTTAAGATCGACGAAAAACTGACCCAGCAAAGTATTTTCTCTGCCCGCAAAAAAATATTGTCACTGCATATGGCGCCAGAGTTGGAGCAGTATCTGGTGCAGCTGATTATCGCCACCCGCCAACCTGCCGCTTATGATCAACAACTGGCCAGCTGGCTGCAGTTCGGTGCTAGCCCTCGCGCCACTATTTCGCTGGAACGCTGTGCCCGTGCCAATGCTTGGTTAGCAGAGCGTGATTTTGTCACCCCTGATGATATCCATAGCGTGTTCCATAATGTGCTCAGACACCGCCTGCTGCTGAGCTATGAAGCAGAAGCTGACGGCGTCACCGTCAATCAGGTATTAGACAAGATATTAGCCTTGGTGCCGCTGCCGTGACAGAGGAAAGATCCCACAGGGCTGAGCCAGGCTGGGCGCTGGAGCAACGCAGTCTTATTGCGTTGAAACAGCAAACCGGTGGCATCTCCTTGCTCAAACCGAGACAACTGCGTAGTAAATTGGCGGGTAGCTATCAAAGCAAAGCCCGCGGTCGAGGCATGGAGTACGCAGAAACCCGTCACTACCAGCCCGGTGATGATATTCGTAGTATTGATTGGCGTGTTACCGCGCGCACAGGTAAAGCCCATACCAAGCTGTTCCATGAAGAACGAGAACGGCCAGTGTTTCTGCTTGTCGATCTGGGTGCCAGCATGCGCTTCGGAAGCCAGTGGCGTTTTAAATCGGTGCAAGCAGCGCACTTGGCCGCACAACTCGCATGGTGCGCCTGTGACAATGGCGATCGCATCGGCGGTCTGATCTGGAATCAATATCAACATCAGGAGCTGAAACCTAAAAGTCGCTCTGCTGCGGTGTTGCACTTAATCCACACCATGGTGTCACTACATGAACAAACACCTCAACATGGCATAGAGCCCCAGGATTTTAACCACGCCTTAAGTCGTCTGCGTTATATCGTCCGTCCCGGTAGCCAGGTGATCCTAATCAGTGATTTCCAACAGCTCAATGACGAAGGGATCCGCCACCTCAACCTGCTGGGGCGCCACAACGACCTCATCGCAGGAGAGATCTATGACCCATTGGAGATCCAGTTACCTGAAACTGAGTTTGGCAATGATCTGATGATCACCGATGGCAATCAGCGCGCCATCCTCCCCCTCAGTCAACGCAACCAGCGCCAGCAATGCCAACAACGCTTAGAGCTGGCGCGCCAGAGCCGTTTAGACCAGCTACAAAAAAGTGGCTGTCGCTTATTTCATATCGGTGCCCACGAAGAGATCAACAAGCAGTGGCGGAGGCAGCATCATGGGCGCTAAATTAGACCTTGAAGATCTTCTACTGCCACCTATGGTCAGCAGCATCTCATGGCCGCTGATCGCCTTGCTCGTTGCCTTGCTGTTATGCGCAGTGGCCATCACAGTGGCACTTTATCTTCGCTATCAGCAGCGACGCTACTGCCGTATCGGTTTACGGACACTGACCGCGATGGATGACCATACCCTGGCGCAGCTTTGGCCACTGAAACAGCTACTGCAACAGGTGATACGCGCCTACCAGCCCGACGCGCTCAGCGTACAACCGGCCAGTGGAAAAGCTTGGTTCGACGATTTAGCAGTGCATCTTCCGTCCAAGCTACGCGAGCAGATCTCACCACTGCAACTGCTCGCAGATGATCAACGATTTAAGGCCGATTTTTCAGCCTCGACACAGGTGCCCGCGTTACGTGCTGCCGCAGCGTACTGGTTACAGCACACTCGGTTACCTCATCACCGCACAACAGCTGCAACACAACAAAACAGAGGGAGGAAAGATGCTTGAGTTTCAATGGCTTTGGCTGCTTCTTGCCCTGCCGCTGCCGCTACTGAGTTACTTTTTTCTGCCGCAAGTAGAGACAAAAGCGGGCGCTTTGCGGTTACCAACCTTTGCCTTGCTGTCGCAACACTCGCTTACAGCCAACAGTGGCGGCCGGCCGGTACAGATCAAATGGCTTGCGATAATAGCGTGGGTGCTGCTGGTGATTGCCGCCAGCCGCCCACAGTGGCTGGGAGATCCCGTGGAAGTGCCAGCCAAAGGACGTGATCTCATGCTCGCAGTGGATCTCTCAGGGAGCATGGAGATTGAAGATATGCAGGTCAGAGGCCGCGCGGTTGACCGTCTAACCCTAGTAAAACACGTGGTTGGCGAGTTTATTGAGCGGCGCAATGGCGATCGAGTCGGTTTGATTTTGTTTGCTGACAACGCCTACCAGCAAGCCCCTCTCACCTTCGATACCGGCACCGTGAAACAACTGCTAGCGGATACGGTGATTGGCCTGGTTGGGCAATCAACCGCCATTGGTGAAGCGATAGGCTTAGCCACCAAACGCCTATTAGCCGATGAACAACCACAAAAGATCCTGATATTACTTACTGACGGCCAGAACACCGCCGGTGAAGTGAGCCCACTGGATGCAGCCAAGGTGGCCGCAGAACAAGGGGTGAAGGTTTATACCATCGGCGTCGGTGCCGACGAAATGATTAAGCGGACCTTCATGGGCACCCGCAAAGTTAATCCCAGTGCCGATCTGGATGAGGTCACACTGACCAAAATAGCCGCCCTGACCGGCGGCCGCTATTTTCGCGCCAGAGATGCTGAAGATCTGGCACAGATCTACCAAGAGATTGAACAACTAGAACCCGTTGACCAAGACCGTCCGATGTTACGACCAACCACCGAGATCTATTTTTGGCCTTTAGGGTTAGCATTCCTACTGATCACAGCAGCCTTCTTTTGGTCGATGTTCGCAAACCGGCTAACACTGCCTCCAGCTAATGCAGCCAACGTATCTGGAGCTGAACAATGAACTGGCTAACTGACTTTCATCTCCTGCGCCCATTTTGGTTATTGAGCCTATTGCCTCTTCCCTTGGTGATCTGGTGGTTATGGCGGCAGAACTTCGCCAACTCCGGTTGGCAAAAGCTCGTGCACCCCGAGTTACTAAAGCGTTTGATGACCGACGATTCCCCTGCACACAAGGGATGGCTATGGCTGCTCAGTGCGATTTGGTGCTTACATACTTTGGCGATGGCTGGCCCTAGTTGGTATCAGGTGCAAACCCCACTGTCCGCCGCCCCCAACGGGCGGGTGTTGATTATGGATATGTCACTGTCGCTGCTGGCAACCGATCTCAAACCAAATCGTTTAGTCCAAGCACGCTACAAAGCCATGGATCTATTAGATGGCTGGCAGGAGGGAGACACCGGACTGATCAGCTTCGCTGGCGATGCCTATGTACTCAGCCCATTAACCTCGGATATCAATAATCTAAAAACCATGATCCCCGCATTAGATCCCAGCATCATGCCGGCCATGGGGAGCCGTCCTGATAAAGCCGTGGCACTGGCAATCGAACTGCTCACCAGCGCTGGCTATCAAAAGGGGCAACTGTTTCTCATTGGTGATGAGATAAGACCCGGACAGCAGCAGCGGATCCAAGCCCTGTTGGGTGACCGCTTTGAACTGTCCATTTTGGGGGTGGGTACGCCCAATGGTGGACCGATCCGCATGCCCGACGGCAGCCTCCTGAAGATGGTGGACGGCGAACTGCCGGTACCCACATTAGAAGAGAACACACTGCGCAAAGCCAGTCAGAACAGTGGCGGTCAATATATTCGTATTCGCAGTGACGACCTCGATATCAAAAGTTTATTGGCAATAAGCCAGGGCGACAGCCAAACAGCGCAAACCGTTGATGGTGAGGTGTGGCAATGGCACGACAGCGGTTATTGGTTAGTGCTGCTGTTGTTACCTCTGGCACTGTCTGCGTTTCGTCGCGGCCTACTCATCTTGCTGTTGGGCGTGCCAATGCTGCTGCCCGCTCCGCAGGTCAAAGCCGATTGGTTGCCTGATGCCCTGAAAAGCGATGACCAACTGGCGGCGGAGTCTTTCGCAAACGGCGACTATGCCAAAGCGGCAGCAACATTTGATAATGATGCCTGGCGCGCGGCTAGCCTCTATAAAGCGGGGCAATATGAAGAAGCCGCAGCTATCTATGCTGAATTTGATGATGCTATTAATCATTACAATCGTGGCAATGCACTGGCGATGTCACAACAGTACCAAGAAGCATTAGACGCCTATAACCGCGCCCTTGAACTGGATCCAGAGTTAGCGAATGCAGTCACCAATCGTCAGCGCATTATGGACCTGATGGAAGACAATCCTGACCAGTCTCAGGGAGAGTCTGGCGACGGTAATGATGAGTCGCAACAAGGGCAACCTGGCGACGAACAACAAGAGCAGCAGGGCCAGCCCGGCGAAGGCGATAGTGAAGAAAATCAACCGGATCAACAACCACCAGGCGATGGCGAAAATAGCGAAACGAGCAAAAACGGCACCGGCGATCAACCACCGCAAGAGCAAACTGGTGGCGAGCAGCCGCCGAACGAAGCTGCAGACAGTGATAGCCAACCGCCAGCGGGCAACGCTGGTGATTCCGAGTTGGAGGTCGATGAATCAGCACTAAAGGCACCACAACCGACTCCCGGCGAACAGGACGGAAGCCAGCCCGATGGTCAGGCTGAAATGCCACAGCCACAACCGGTGACAGCTAACCCGGAGATAAATGATGACAAACCAGAACAAGAGGGAGCACAGGCCTACGCCACCGCCCCAGGTGAGCCCCTTTCCCCTGAAGAGCAAAAACTACAACGCTGGTTAGAGCAGATCCCCGACGATCCGTCATTACTGCTCAGAAACAAAATGAAGCTTGAACATCTGCGACGGGAAAAAGCCGGAGAGACAAGCGAGGAGACACAACTTTGGTAGCACATATGCAACGACTTTTTGCCCTTTTAATCCTGCTGCTTTGGGCCAACCAGTCATTGGCAAGCATGCAAATTGACAGCTCTGTGGCACCTAATCCAGTGTTTGTGGAGGAGCGTTTTGTGCTGACCATCAGTGTCGATGCCAACGCCGACAAACTGGAGTTGGATCGTGATGCGCTATTACGGCAAGGCCTAGTGGTAGGTGCAACAAATGTCAGCCGTAACTATCAAATCATCAATGGCGATAGTAGACGGCAAACCACCTGGCGCACCGAAATTTATGCGCGCAAAGCAGGCACTTATACCCTGCCCGCCGCCTCTGTCGATGGCGTGAAGGGCAAACCGGTGACTATCGATGTGCGACCAATACCCAAGCAAACTGGACCGGCGCGGGATCTATTTATTGACGCCGAACTGTCCAGTACCACCGCTTATTTAGGACAACAGATCAGCTATAGCGTCAAACTTTATCTCGGCGAAGAACTACGCAACGGTAGCCTGGCTGATCCACAGATGGCCGATGCGGCGATCCGCAATATCGGCTCTGATACTAAAACCACAGAGATAGTCGATGGCCGTCGCTACCAAGTGATCCAGCGCAACTTTGCTGTGGTGCCAGAACAAGCAGGCAGTTACGAGATCATCGGTGCCAACGTCAAAGGACAATTGGTGAAGCAAAATTCACGGGGGCAGTTGTACGGGTTGCCAGTCAACGAGTCGGCACCCACTCTGACACTGCAGGTAAAAGCTGCACCCGAAAACTACAGCGGCCACTGGCTACCATCGGAATTAGTCACCTTGCATGATGAATGGCAACCGCAAAATAGCCAATTGACGGTAGGAGAGCCGATCACCCGCACCATCACCCTCAGTGCCATCGGCATTGAAGATAAACAGTTGCCAAATTTGCAGATCCAATACCCGGCAACCGTTAAGGTCTACCCAGATAAGGCGATTAACGACACCTATGTACAGGAAGATCGCCTGATCGCCCAGCGTGTGGAGTCGGTCGCCTTGATCCCAACCCAAGCGGGAGAACTCACGTTCCCGGCGCTCTCAGTGAGTTGGTGGGATACAGCGCAAAATAGACAAAGAACAGCAGAACTGCCGGCACGAACATTTACCGTGATAGCCGCCGAAGGACAAGTGCCGCTCGCAGAGAATACGCGACAAGCATCCCCTGTGCAGGTGGAACAAGACAGCACCTGGTTCTGGCCATTTATATTGATGAGCATCTTGTGGTTAGTGACATTAACGGCTGCGATCTATGGTTATCTGAAGCGCAGCAAGTCGACACCTCAGGCACAGATACAGCCTGCATCAGCGAAAAACCTCTCTTTTGCTGAATTGGAAAAAGTGTGTACAACAGCGCAACCCGCCGCGATCCAACAAGGCTTGCAGCGTTGGTGCTTATCTCAGGGCTGGCGCAGCCGTCGGCAGTGGTTAGCTTCCGTATCGGCCACCAATGCCATACAGATTGAAAATCAACTAACGTCACTGGATAAAGCGGTCAACCAACAGGCCGAAACTTGGCCTGCCGAGCCCCTATTAGCGGCAATAAAG
Source organism: Corallincola luteus (assembly GCF_004336975.1). Classification (NCBI taxonomy): domain Bacteria; kingdom Pseudomonadati; phylum Pseudomonadota; class Gammaproteobacteria; order Alteromonadales; family Psychromonadaceae; genus Corallincola; species Corallincola luteus. The sequence continues at coordinate 240,851 of NZ_SJXE01000005.1, read as the reverse complement.
AGCAGCTATATGCAGACTGTTCCAGCCAACGGAACGTCATTACCACCGCTGTATCCGACTGCCTAAACAGTGACTCTCGGGCACAAAAAAGGGCTGTCGTCACAGCCCTTTTTTATTCATCTCTTTGCTACGTTTCCGCTCGAACAAAAACGCAGGCTATTTCGCAGAAATTATCTTAGTGCCAATTGGAACAACAGCCCTTCCGCCTGACAGCCAAAGCGATAAGTACCAGAGACTTCAATGCCACCGGCGACCTCTTGCTTCTTCACTTCGACCACTTCAACCGGCTCGGACGACTTGCTTTCGGCCATAGACAACCAATGGGCCAAGATCGTTTCCAAAGCAGCTTCATCGGCAACGACAGCAGACACTTCCGCAGTGCAATCCTCACCATCGAGAATAGTACCGACATCAACGCAACAACATACTTCTGTTTCATTGGCGGTACAGGTTAGATCCTTACTCATTTTCTTACCTTAATCGATAAACATATCTGCAATATAACGCAGATCTCACTAGGCTGTTTGAACTGTATCAACCCATCAGCGCATAATAGCCCCTTTAGTTGAGGCGCTACTCGCTCTTCGAGAGAGTCCAATCAGCGAAACAAACCAGCCAAAGCCGCTGCGTACTCCATTATTTTGGACCTAAATTTATGGCAGTTACACTTTTTCGAAAGAAAAAATCAAAAGACCCGGTCTCTGTTGATATGGCAAATAAACAGAAACGCTATGAGGCCCTGGTCAACGCCCTGCACGGCGATCTTTATCGCTATGCCTATTGGCTTTGTCACAGCCCCGACATAGCAGAAGATTTAGTTCAGGAAACTTTCCTTAGGGCATGGCGCTCTTTGGATTCGTTGAAAGATGAAAAAGCAGCCAAAAGTTGGCTATTTACCATCGTACGTCGCGAGAACGCCCGGCGCTTTGAGCGCAAGCAGTTTGATGTGGTGGATATTGACGACCAACCGGTCGCCGATCAGCAATCGGTTTCCACAGAGCAGGATACCGAGAACCACCTGCTTCGACGTCAAATCGCAATGTTGGCACCTGAGTACAGAGAACCACTGATTTTGCAGGTATTAGGTGGTTTTAGCGGCGATGAGATAGCCGAGCAACTTGGGCTCAACAAAAATACAGTCATGACACGTTTGTTTCGCGCAAGAAACCAATTGAAAGAAGCATTAGAAACAAGCGATAGAAAGCGAGGTCACAGCAATGGATGATCTGGAGTTAAGAAGGCGCCTGTATGCCGATCCCAATGATAAGGATCCGCAGATCAGTGACGCACTGACATCATCCCCGAGTAATCAGCAGTTTGCTGACGAACTAAAACAGCTTGATGGAAAAATTAGCAGCGCGGTAAAAGTGCCAGTGCCTGAAGGATTAGCCGAACGTTTGATCCTGAGTCAGTCAATGGAACAGTTCCGTCAGCAACGTAAACGTTCGCGGGTACATTTAGCCTTGGCTGCATCCATCGCCTTTGCTGTCGGCATTAGCTTTAGCTTGCTCAAGAGCACACCGCAACATGATTTTAATGTCATTCAACACTCACTAGCGCATGTTTACGGCGAAGCTGATCATCTTGATGGCATTGATGAAGGACTACGTTTTCAGCAGGTGAACAGTAAACTGGCCAAATTAGGAGGTCAGCTGGAGCAGGATATTGGCCATGTGTATTTCGCTAACTTCTGCGATTTTGATGGCACTCGCTCACTGCATTTGATTGTTGACGACGATAGCGGCCATCGCGTCACGGTGTTTTTTGTGCCTGACAATAAGCGCCCGGTCGATGAACAGTTCAACGATGGCAAAATGGCTGGCTCAGTCCACCACTTCACCGACTCCCAGGGCCAAGGGATGAGTATGGTGGTGCTATCTGAGCCTAACGCGCAGATCAAGACCGTTGAACAACGATTACAAAAATCACTGCGCTGGCAGAATATTTAAACTGATCGCGCAAGCGAAAAAAAACGCGGCCACAAGCCGCGTTTTTTTTTGCTTAATGCCTATCGCTAAAGTTAACGCGTTGGCAGTAACAGCATATCCAGATGCATCACCCCACCATCATCGTAGGGCTCACCCTTCTCTTCAAAACCAAACTGTTGGTAGTAAGGAACTAATGCCTGCTGTGCTGAAATCTTTATCGCGACTCCGGGATACCATTTTGCCAAGGTATCCAAACCTGTTTTAATCAGTTTTTCACCTAACCCTACTCCTCTACCCTGTTTCGCTAGAACAATACGCCCCAGCACCGGATAGTTAGGATGGCAGCTTGCCGGCGGTGCCAGGCGCGCATAGCCGATCAGCACATTATCCTGTTCGACAAGCAGGTGAGAGCAATGCTCATCCTCACCATCAATATCCAGATATAGGCTGTTTTGTTCCAACATAAATACCTGTTGCCGAAGCTTCAGTATCGCTATCAGCTGCGCTTTACTTAGCTGTTCAAAGCTCAATATGGACCACTTGAATGGCTGCACTCTACTCTCCAAACATTGTGCGGTACTGGATGCCGCCGCTTGAGGTTACTAGCACTAAAAACACAATAACGACATAAAGCGCTGCTATGCAACTCGATTGGCCGCCAATGACCACTTTTACCGCATGCCTATTAACCCCCTTTGATTAGGGATTGTTGCGTACAAATCAACCGATAACCTCACTGATTATATTCTAGATGGCCCCCAAAATGGGTCGGCGGTTACCGCACGAAGTGTCGGTGCATCAGACATGAGCGGCTGTTTGCTAACCTTGACAAGCCAACCACGGAATAAATTAGCTCAATGCGAAGTTGAACCTTGCATTTCCATCTACCCATCCGCATAGTAGCGCGCCGCTGACTCAGGGTCAGCGGATCAGTTTTTCTAATAACAAAGGGTGTTGGCCAAGCACGACGCCCACGAGTCTTGAGCACGCTATGCAACCTTTAAAAAAAACCGCCTTTGCCAGCTTGCTGGCTGTCATCTCCAGCCAAACCAACGCCGCCGGCTTTCAGCTCAATGAGCACAGTGCCAACGGCCTAGGCCGCGCTTATGCCGGCGAGGGCGCTATCGCAGAAAATGCCGCGGTACTGGCAAGAAACCCAGCGGCGATGACGCTATTCGACAAAGCGCAGCTCTCGGTCGCCGCTACTTATATTAACCCTGAAGTAGATATCACTGGCCATACGACCAACCATTATGGCGAGCTTTATAATGGTGCGGCGGCTGGAGTCAACGCTGCCATTCCAGGCGCAGATCTTGCCATGGTGCAAACTGAATTCGATGCCAAACAGCAGGACATCGCCCCCGATGCCGTGGTACCAGCGATATACTATATTCGCCCAATCGATGAACAGTGGTTCTTTGGCTTCGGTGTGTTCTCCAATTTTGGTCTCAGTACCGACTACGATAGCCAGTCCAACACCAGCGAATTCGCCGATAAAGCAGAAGTAACTACCATCAATATCAATCCTAATCTTGCCTATCGGATCAATGATGAGTGGAGCATCGGTGGTGGCATAAACCTGGTTTATGCCGATGCAGAGATCGGTAGTACAACGCCGGAATATATGAACGGTTACGTGGCTCCGATAAACGACTATAACCAGATCGCCGAGCAAATAGGTGCACCCACCCTGCTGCCTGTTCCCGGCAATGCCACAACCTTGCGGATGAGTGGTGACGATTGGGCCTACGGTTGGAATATTGGCTTGCTTTGGCAGTTACCCGCAGGCACCCGTGTGGCGCTTAGTTATCGCTCAGAAGTTGAACTGGAGCTGGACGGTCACGCTGAATCCGATCTTTCTGCGGCCCTAAACGACAAAGGAACATTGGATCTGGATCTGCCCGCTATTACTGAGTTGGCCATTCACCAACCCATTAGCGGCCAATGGTCACTGCAGGCCAGCGCCGTATACACACAATGGGGCAGCTTCGACAAACTGGAAGCAAAACTGGATAACTTGGATGAGCCTGTCCATATCAAAGATGAATACTGGGATCATGCCTGGCGTCTAGCAGCTGGCGTTACCTATCTTGCGACGCCCGCCTGGACCCTTCGCGCTGGTTACGCCTATGACGAAACCCCGGTTGACGCCAAACATCGGACTTTAAGCATCCCGGATACAGATCGGCAATGGTTTACTTTAGGTACCAGCTATCAGTGGGATGAGGCTGTATCGTTTGACTTAGGTTATGCCTATCTTTACGGGCGAAAGGTCGATGTGAGTGAAGAGTTTGGCCTGACAACGACCAACCCAAACACCGGCGCTCCCATCCATATTCCGGTGAGCAGTTATCAGGGACAGTTAAACAGCGCTGACGCACACATCTTGTCAGCACAGCTTAATTATCAATTTTAGCAACAAGTCTCGACGAATTGGCCACAATAAGCCTGCTATCCTGCAGGCTTATTAAGTAGTGGCAAAATATTTCTCATCAACTCCGGCGTGGCAACCTCGACCGCTAAACGCCCCGCCTCAATCGCTTCATCGGCACGGTGAAACTCCATAGCACCGTAATCAGCCATCAATGGCGCAATCAAAGCATCCGCGGGATCACCAGCCATCCTTGCCCTTGTCACCCGGTCTTGCATGATGTTCAACGAATTAGAAAAGACCCCCAGCAAACTGGGCGAGCGAACTTCATCCACCGATGAACGCCGCAACATCTGCTGAATATAGTTACGCCCGTTCTCAAACAGCCCCATAAAGCCACTATGACCGTTACCCTTATTGGGCTTAAGCTCAGCGCTATCATCCGCAATATGCGGTTCAATGATGGCGCGATGAGTCCGATATTGCTGTGCGGCACGCACGTTGTTATCAGCATTCAAATTCACCGCTATCACCAAATCTGCGCCCATTGCGCGACAGAGTGACACCGGCACAGGATTAACCAAAGCGCCATCAATAAGCCAGCGCCCTTGATACATCTTCGGCGAAAACAGCACCGGCACGGCACAAGATGCCTTCACCGCGCTGATAAGATCGCCTTGTTGTAACCATACTTCGCGGCCACTATGTAACTCGGTCGCCACTGCCGCAAACGGTTTCGGCAGCGCTTCAAAACGTGTCTCGCCAATTAGCTCCGCCGCCTCATTAAACACCTTGTCGCCAGCAAGTAATCCACCTTTTGCTAGAGAAACATCAAAACGACTGACGATCCCCCAATGAGAAAACTCTCGCACCCATAACTCAAACTCGCTTAATCGACCATTACTGTAGGCAGCCCCCACCAAAGCACCGATCGAACAGCCCGCGATAACATCAGGATGGATCCCCATTTCTGCCAGTGCTTTCAGTACACCAATGTGAGCCCAGCCTCTGGCTGAGCCACTGCCTAATGCCACTCCGACCTTCAAGCCTTGAACAGCTTCTTTTGACATATCTCCGCGCCTTATAACTTGCTTATTTCAGCGATCACAAAACGAACCTCAAATAGATGCGATACCACATCAGTTGGTTTAGATTGGTATTCTCATATTTTCCACGGTGATGTCGTATCCCTATGTTCTTTTATGTTGCCCGGCAACCTATTCTGGATCGAGAAAAATCGCTTATCGGTTACGAGCTGTTATTTCGGGACAGCATTGAAAATGTATTCCCGCAAATTGACCCCCATGAAGCAACGTCAAGACTGCTGGCTGGTAGCCATTTTCACTTAGGTATCGACAATCTGACAGGTTCCGTACCTGCATTTATCAATTTTCCAGAGATGTCGATACTGGTCAAGGTACCAGAACTACTGCCAAATAATCAGGTCGTTATCGAGCTATTGGAAAGTATTGCTCCAAGTCATGAATTAAAAGCGATCTGCCAACAGCTTAAGCAGAAAGGATATAAAATCGCGCTGGATGATTTTGTTATGCAACCCCATTGGTTGCCAATATTACCCTACGTTGACATGGTCAAAATCGATTTTAGAGCCACTTCAATCGACGATATTCAAAGCACCTGTGATCAACTGGCCAGTTTTGACTTAGAACTACTCGCCGAAAAGATAGAAACCCATGATGAATTCAATTTCGCCATGACGCTTGGCTTTGATTACTTTCAGGGCTATTTCTTCAGTGCACCGGAAGTGTTAAAAACACGGGCATTGAAGCCAAATGAAATAAACTTGGTAGAACTACTCGCCAAATTAGGACAAGAGAGCTGCGACTTTAATGAACTAGACACCATAATCCAACGTGATGTGTCGCTGACCTATAAATTGCTCCGCTACGTTAACTCTTCCTTTTTCAACCGTCGACGGGAAATTAACTCGATCCGCCAAGCATTGGTTTATTTAGGGGAGAATGAGATAAGGAAGTTTATTGCCTTGTTAGCCGCTGCCAATTTGGCAGAGGACAAGCCCAGTGAACTGATCCGATTATCAATTACCCGTGCCCGATTTTGCGAATTGATTGCACAACAACAAGCACCCGAGTATGCATCAAAAGCCTTCTTGCTAGGTCTCTTTTCCCTTATCAGTGCCATTCTCGATGAGCCCATGGATAAGGTAATGTCGAAACTGCCACTTTCTGACGAAATAAAACTCGCATTACTAAAAAGGAAAGGCCCCTTAGCTAACTACCTCTCCCTAATTCTTGACTATGAACGTGCCGTATGGGACGGAGTCAATGCACTCTCCTCAACCATTGGCGTAGATACTGGACAATTACCAGAATTCTATATGGATGCCGTAGGCTGGAGTAATAGCCTGCTTGAGCAGTAATTCATTGAATCGGCGGCCGGTAGAACGGCCGCTTCTACGCTTTGTGCTAACCCCTGACTACTCGTTTATTTTTATATCCACTTTTATCTCACCCGATTTATACGCAAAATTTACCGATTAATAGTGAAAAAAGTGATCTAAATAGTAAATTTCTTGCACCATAATGAATATCTATTATTATATTTAGACTCGAAGTCCACCGATAATATTAATATAAGGAATATTCATGAGCGATTTTCTGAAAATCCTGAGCCATGCTCGTCGTCTTAAAAGTTCAACTGAAGAGCTTACTGTTGAACAACTATTGGAAGTTAAGGAAAAACTTCAGAAGATCATTGATGATCGTGTCGCTGCCGAAGAAGAAGAAAAGCGCGTTAACGCAGAAAAAATTGCCAAGATTGAAAAGTATCGTGAAATGCTTGCCGCCGATGGTATTCAGCTCGACGATCTTACTGACGGTGTTGCTGCCGCGCCAAAAGCTAAAACAAAGCGTGCGCCTCGCCCTGCTAAATATGAAATTTGGAACGACGCTGGTGAGCGCATTACCTGGACAGGTCAAGGCCGTATGCCAAACGTATTCAAAGTACGGGTCGATGCTGGCGAAGCCTTGGATACTTTCTTAATTAAGTAATCCTCCAGTTAAAGAAAAAAAACCTGCTAATAAGCAGGTTTTTTTTTATCTTTTACTTGTTCAGCCTGACTTTACTTTAACCAAGTAGATGCTTGTTCTGGTAAGCCGATGACACGGTCAAGCACATAGACGGAGGCGTCGTCAGCCATTCTGACAAATTGACCTCCGCGCTGACTATCTAGCGCGCCCAACAATATATCTTTCTCATAACCACCAGCAGACTTAAGTGAAACGCGCCAAGCACTGCCTTTCCCTTCGCCGGGTGGAAGCATATCTAATGACTCATAGTTGCGTGGTAAACTGGTTTCCGCGGCAATCACTTTGGCATGAGCCAACTGCTGAACTAAATTGGCCAAAGGCATAATTTCAATTGTACGGCCGCTGTGTTTATCTACCCAACCGTTTTCAACCCGCTCAGCATAAATCACCGAATCATTGGCAGGGTTCACTACTTCAACGGTAACCAATTTTTCTGAGCCATATTGTAAGGCGGGTAAAAAACGCTTTTTCTCTGGGACCTCATCATTGTCAATCACCAACAATATAGCCCCCATCAACAAAGCTACCCCCAATGACCATCCCATCAATGCCATACGCTTCATAGACCAACGACTCCTAGATATAACCTGAGACTGAAACTTTGGCCGCAAGTATACGCGCTAATGAATGTTTGTTGCAGCCAATCTCGATGGCAAGCAAAATAGTGTATTGGTTAATTCTCTGTTGAGGCTCAAATGCGCCGATTGCTGCTTCCGGCTCTACTCCTGACGCTATCAGGTTGTTCCGGCTATTCCCTGCATACTAATTTGGATAAACAAAACTTTGACGATTATTACCGCCCCTCCTCTGTCACCGTCTACACTGCCGAACAGTTAACTGACTTAAACTATAAAGAGCTGGGTCCGGTACAGGGCGAAAGCTGTCGCAACAGAAGCGATCTCCCACCAGCACAGGCCAGCGACGCGAGAACGCAAGCTAGAACCAGCGCAGCGGAAATGGGCGGCAATGGCGTCACGTTTAGCCAGTGTTTAACCTTAACTGGCGATGATTCCTTGCCTGGCTGCATCGATAGCATCATATGCATCGGCACCGCCTTAGCCGTTGAGGCTCCGTAGCCATGAGTGAGCACCTGATATCACCGGTTGCTTTGATCCATACCCCCTACCAACAGAAGTTTGCCATTCCTCGGCAACCCGGCTTAGTCAGTGCCGCAGAAGCAACATTGGAACTGCTCCCCCCCTACGACAACCCGGAATGTGTTCGTGGTATCGAAGCATTTAGCCACCTTTGGCTACTGTTCAAGTTTCATCAAACGGCAGAACAGGGATGGAAGCCCTTAGTCAGGCCGCCGCGCCTAGGCGGCAATACTAAAGTCGGGGTATTTGCATCACGTTCAACCTTTCGTCCGAATGCCATGGGGCTCTCAGTGGTAAAACTGCTGGCTGTGGATATTACTCATGGCCGCGCTAGCTTGCGCTTGCAAGGGGTTGATCTGGTTAACGGCACACCAATTTATGACATTAAGCCTTACCTGCCCTACTCGGATGCGATCAACGAGGCCGCCGGCGGCTTCGCTGACAGCCGTCCAAACAGTGAAATGACGGTGTTATTTACGCCTGAAGCGGCGCAGCAGTTAGCCCATCACCAACAACGGTATGCCAACCTGCAATTACTTATCGAACAAGTGTTACAACAAGATCCACGACCAGCCTATAAACAAAGAGTGGTCGCTAGCCAGAATTACGGTATGGCGCTTTACGACCTCAATATAAAATACCGAGTTGAAGCCAAAATAACGGAAGTACTGGAGATCTACAGTGACTGAAAACGTGCCTCCAGACTACCAGTCCCAGCATAAAAAGCGGCTCTCTTACATGCCATGGCTTTACTATCGTTTAAAACCAAAACATAAACTGTGGGCGCTAGCGTGGCAGCAACAGCAACAGGCTGAACTCATGGCTTTGGAGACCATCCAGTTTGGTGAAGATTGCTTTGTTGCTCCGGAAGCGAACCTATTTGCAGAGCCAGGTCGCCAAATAACCATAGGGGATCGCACCGCGATTGCCGCAGATACGTTTATCCACGGCCCCCTGACCCTGGGGCGCAACGTAGGTATCAACCACGGCTGTTCTTTTGATGGTGGCCGACATGGCATCACCATTGGTGATAACAGCCGAATTGCCAGTGGCGTCGCGATCTACGCCTTTAATCACGGCTTAGCCGCAAACGCGCTAATAGATCAACAACCGGTTAACTCCCAAGGGGTCGTACTAGGCAAAGATGTTTGGGTTGGTAGCCGAGCATGCATTAGAGATGGTGTTGAGATTGCAGATCACGCGGTAGTCGGCATGGGCGCAGTGGTCACCAAAAATGTTCCCGCCTATGCGATTGTCGCTGGCAACCCAGCACGGATCATTGGTGACCGACGCGACAAACCCGATGCACACCCAGACTATCTAGCAGCAAATTAGAAAATGCACTTAACCCGAACCATCTTTCACCATATTAGCAATAGTCCAACAGCAGTTCTGTCGGCTAGCCTCTGCCATATACTGAGACCGTAAAATGACTAAATCCAGACGCCTATTCAGCACCTGCTGCTTCACATATTTGACCACCCTATGCACGATCGCTTTTTCAGCGACAGCCATCGCGTCGAAAATATTGCCTTTGCCACCATTACCTGAGCCAGTCGCTAATAACGCCGTGGCATTGGTCAACACCAAGCAAGGGGACTATCTGGTCAGCATGATGGGACTAGGGGAGGCAAAAAACCATACAGATGTGCACAATAAAGGCTGGCAACTGGCGTTATCACAAAAGCCGGATGGTTGGCAGCGAACTCCGGATGTTCCCAGTTCATTAAGTTTGAAAGGCCGCCTAGCGTCAGTTGCAGCAACGCTACCGGGCGAACTGCTCCTATTTGGTGGATATACTGTCGCCGCAGATCACAGCGAAATATCAACCCCGGATGTATACAGCTATCGTCCGGACATTAAGCAGTTTGAACAACTCGCCGATATGCCGGTACCTGTGGATGACAGCGTGGCCCTGAGTTATCAGCAGCGCTATATCTACCTGGTTAGTGGCTGGCATAACCATGGCAATGTCGATCTGGTCCAGGTCTATGATCGCTTGAATAATCGCTGGTTTAACGCCACCCCCTTTCCGGGCGAGCCGGTATTTGGCCACGCCGGCGCCATTGTGAACAACCAACTGCTGATCTGCGATGGCGTCAAGGTCGCTGCCATTGTTGATGGGCGACGTCAATATGAGGCCGAACGCGCCTGTTACCTTGGCCAGATCGATAACGAAGATCCAGCAAAAATCAGCTGGCAAACTGCACCACACTTCGCTGGCAAAGCGCGCTATCGCATGGCCGCGATAGGCAGCCAACAGCCACAGGGTAAAACTGGCTTTTACTTTGTCGCCGGCTCCGAAAACCCATATAACTATAACGGCACCGGCTACGATGGCGTAGCAGCGCCAGCGTCATCCCGGGTCGATTTCTTTGACTTAGCTAGCGGCGACTGGCAACAACTGCCAGCGCGCAGTGTCGCCACCATGGATCATAGAGGATTGCTTGAATGGCAGGGGCAGCTACTGACAATTGGCGGGATGAACGACAAGCAACAGGTGATCGACAAAATCATTCGTTATGAAGTCGCTAACTAAGCTTTTTTGCAAGCGCCAGCGTTGTTACACTATCGCCAATTTTTTAATCCTGATCCGGAAAACCCATGCGTACGACTCAGTACTTGCTGTCAACTCTGAAAGAAACACCATCTGACGCCGAAATCACCAGTCATCAATTGATGCTTCGCGCAGGAATGATCCGTAAATTGGCCTCGGGCCTCTACACCTGGCTACCAACCGGATTACGCGTATTGCGTAAAGTCGAAAAGGTGGTTCGTGAAGAGATGGAGCGTGCTGGCGCTATCGAAGTTTCCATGCCCGTCGTTCAACCTGCCGATTTATGGGAAGAGTCTGGCCGCTGGGAACAGTTTGGCCCAGAACTATTGCGTATTACAGATCGCCATAACCGCCCATTTGCCCTGGGGCCTACCCACGAAGAGGTGATCACCGAGTTAGTGCGGAAAGAGGTTAGCAGCTACAAGCAACTGCCGCTAAACCTGTTTCAGATCCAAACCAAGTTCCGCGATGAGGTTCGCCCCCGTTTTGGTGTGATGCGCGCCCGAGAGTTCTTGATGAAAGATGCATACTCTTTCCATCTAAGCGAAGAGTCACTGCAGCAAACTTATGATGTGATGTTCCAGGCGTACTGCAATATATTTAAACGGTTAGGGTTGGAATTCCGCCCCGTACTAGCGGATACAGGCTCAATCGGTGGTAGCGTGTCCCACGAATTCCACGTCCTGGCTGAATCTGGCGAAGATGCGATCGCTTTTGCCAGTGACAGTGATTACGCCGCGAATATCGAGATGGCAGAAGCTGTAGCCCCTGCCGGCGAACGTGCTGCGCCAAGCCAAGAAATGACTCTGGTGGATACGCCGAAAGCGAAAACCATTGACGAGCTAGTGACACAGTTCGATCTGCCGATCGAGAAAACGGTTAAAACACTGTTGGTAAAAGCCGCAGAAGAAGCTGAGGCAGAATTGATCGCACTGATCGTTCGCGGTGATCACGATCTAAATGAACTTAAAGCTGAGAAACTAGCACAAATTGCTAGCCCGCTAGAGTTTGCCACTGAAGATGAGATCCGTAAGCTTATCGGCGCCGGTCCAGGATCATTAGGCCCAGTTAACCTCAAGGTACCTTGTGTGATTGACCGCTCTGTCGCCCAGATGTCAGATTTTAGCGCTGGCGCCAATATTGATGATAAACACTACTTTGGCATCAACTGGGAACGTGATCTCGCTCTGCCTGAAATCGCTGATCTGCGGAACGTGGTAGAAGGCGATATCAGCCCTGATGGCCATGGCACCCTATCGATCAAGCGCGGTGTCGAAGTCGGCCACATATTCCAACTGGGCAGCAAGTACAGCGAAGCAATGAAAGCGGGTGTACTCAATGAACAAGGCTCACATCAGGTAATGACCATGGGCTGTTATGGCGTCGGCGTATCGCGCATTGTCGCCGCCGCAATCGAGCAGAATCATGATGACAATGGCATTATCTGGTCTGATGGTCTTGCACCATTCAACGTCGTTGTACTGCCGATGAATATGCATAAATCTGCACGGGTAAAAGAGGTTGCAGACAAACTGTATGCGGATCTTAAAGACGCTGGCATCGACACGCTATTTGATGATCGTAAAGAGCGTCCAGGTGTCATGTTCGCAGATATGGAACTGATTGGCATTCCTCATTGCTTAGTGATCGGTGAACGCAACCTTGATGAAGGTGTAGTGGAGTACAAGAATCGTCACAGCGGTGAAAAACAGAAAATTGCGATTGATGAGGTGGTGAACTTCATCACTCAGCAAGCATAAACTTTCACCTCTACCTCCCATCAATGGCGGCCTTTCGGTCGCCATTTTTTTGCCTCAGATAGCATTTTTAGTTCAATAACTAAGGCCTAATTGTTAAGCCTAAAAGCTAGCTCACAACCTGACGACAGACGCAGACTATACTCGGATAAACAATCACTAGAGGACAAACTGTTTGGTTGCAACGAGCTCACAGTCCCCCACCTGTGCCCTACTGCTAACTGGTGGCGGCGCCCGCGCCGCGTATCAAGTTGGCGTTCTGAAGGCTATCGCTTCTCTGTACCCAAGAAATCATGCCATCCCCTTTCCTATCATATGTGGCACCTCTGCCGGTGCGATTAACGGTACGGCGTTGGCCTGTTATGCCTCCTGTTTTCATTTAGGGATCCGCAAACTAGAGTGGGTATGGAAAAACTTTCGCATTAATCAGGTCTATCGCACCGACTTGTGGGGGGTATTTGGTCACCTGTTACAGAACATCATGTCCAATTTCCAGGCCGATTATGCATACAAACGCCCCGTATCATTATTAGACAATGCACCGTTAAGAGAGCTACTTGAGTTCGTTCTCGACTTCAAACGCATCGATCGCAATATAATCAACGGCGCGCTAAAAGCGCTGACGGTGACGGCATCTTGCTACACCAGTGGCGACTCAATCTGCTTCTTTCAAGAGGGGCAAAATCGCGCCGGCTGGCAACGTGCCCGACGATCCGGCGTGCCGACCATCATTAACCCGCAACACTTAATGGCCTCCTCGGCTATTCCAGGCATTTTTCCGTCGGTTAGGATCAATCAAGCCTATTTTGGTGACGGCTCAGTCCATCAGTTAGCCCCCCTCAGCCCCGCCGTGCATTTAGGTGCAGATAAACTATTTGTGATCGGCGTTGAGAAACCAATGGCCACGCAGTACCGGCCAAAACCAGCCCATCATCCCAGCATCGCCACTGTCGCCGGTCACCTTCTGGATACCGTCTTCGCTGACACACTGAACTCCGATTTAGAGCGCTTGCACAGGATCAATAACACCTTGAGTAAGATCAGCCCAGAGCAACGTGACGATTTGCAGCTAAGAGAGATTGAGACCTTAGTGATCAACCCTACCCATGATTTTCGCCAGGTCGCTGCCGAATGCTACTCACAGTTGCCCCTCACCATCCGCAGTATGCTCAAACTGATCGGCGTTAACCGCCATTCCGAATCGAGTCTGGTCAGTTACCTCATGTTCGAACAAAGCTATTGCCAACAACTGATAGAAATTGGCTATCAAGACGGCATTGCCCAGCGAAAAAATATCCGTGACTTCTTAGGTCAATAATTAGGCGGCAAATCTTTGCCAACGTGATTTAGTTCAGCGGCAAGTCAAACGTCAACGGTTCGACACTCGAGATGAAATCCACCAAATAATTTCCATACAAAGCTGTTTTAATTGAAAAAAGTATATTCGGCACTTTTCTTGCTTTAGTTTTAGCGAATGAAGTAGGAGTGTGTTGTGGAAAATCTATATCTAATCGAAAGTCATAGTGTCAGCGAAGCTGATTTTCGTCGCGCGGCCTATATTCCGCCTTTCGCCGCCGAAGAGCTGTTGGATAGCCAGAATCTCTCTGATCGACTGCAAACAACGCTAGAAATAGAAGAACTATTAGAGATTTTCGCCGAATATGCAGCCACCCAAGTCAATTTTGCCAGTATGACTTTTCATCGTACTGATTTTAAGCATGTGGTTGCCTATTCCGAACACTCAAAGTTTGCTCATCATTTTGCTTTAGCGATCGCTGGACGTCAGCTTGGGCATATTTGTTACAACAGCCTGTCGCCACTATCGCCACTGCAACTGGAACAGTTAGCTCGTCTTCATCGGCAGCTGATATTTCCTTTGAAAAACAGCATCACCTTCCTCGAATTGAAGCAATCGGCACTAAAAGACAGCCTTACGGGCTTAGGCAATCGCAGTGAATTTGAGGACAACCTTCCACGCCTGCTAGCACAAGCGCAACGTAGCGGTATTGCATTGCACCTGATGGTGTTGGATCTCGACCGGTTTAAGCTGATCAATGACCAAGAGGGCCATCTAGTGGGTGATGAGGTACTCGCTAGCTTTGCCAAGATCATTAAGCGCTCGGTTCGTGAAGCAGACAGTGCATTTAGATTGGGCGGTGATGAGTTTGTTGTTTTATTGTTCGACGGTGATGATGAGGTGCCGCAAACCATCAGCCGACGCATTCAGGATGGCCTGCTCAGTGAAAAAACCCTGCGCCGCCTAAAGGTCTCAACCAGTATCGGTTGCGCCCGCTTTCGCCCCGCTGACAGCGTCAGAACGCTCTTTGAAAGAGCTGACCGAGCGCTTTACCAGGCAAAAGCCAATGGACGTAACTGCTTAAAACAGGCCTAATCGAAGGATAATAGGGGAGCGTCAGCTCCCTTAGCTTACACTGCTAACTTCGCTCGCCGGCACTAAGGGCGAGATAATCTGAGCCTGACCCCTTCGCCTTCAATCTGCGCAAACTCTTCACAGATCCAGAGTCCGACCGCCGCCACCAACTCATCATCATAGTAAATCAATGGCACGGATTCTCGTTGCCAGGGCGGCACCCGATACTCATGAAATAGCTTTTTCAAAGGACGACTCCCCTTTCGACCGTGGGGGCGGCAAGTCGGGTTTCCTGAACGAAACCTGACGCTAACACATTCATTTTGTGGCAGCTTAAGCGTTTGCATGTCAGCTGTACCCTGCACTTGACGAGTCACTTCGAGCGTTCCTAAGCCATAGGGTAAAACCAGCGATGAGCGACAGTCCCATGGCAATATCAGCGACGTTAAATCCCTAGCTGATTGCTGTTCAACCAAATACAGCTGATGGCGATAACGACGAACACAGCTCCCTGACCAACACACCTCCGGTGACGCGTCCTGCCGCTCAACCAATAAGCTGCTTAGCATATTACTTAACTGTGCTTCGCTGGGCATCTGGGCGCCCTGCTGTTTAAGCCAACTGCGTAACAGATACGCTTGACGTAGCGGCGTCAGCTCCCTCAGATAGGTAATATTCAGAGCATTTTCACAGGAAACAGCAGCCGCGAGATCTGCAGCGACAAACTCCTGCAGAAGCAGTTCTTGCTCAGCACAGAGGCGAGCGCTACGTGCCATGGTTCGGTCGATACTCGGCCAACGTTGACGTAGCAAGGGAAGCACCTGATGACGTAAAAAATTGCGGTCAAACAGCAGATCTTGATTACTCTCATCCTCAACCCAGTGTAATCCTTGCTGCTCAGCATATTCAGCAAGCTCGTCGCGGGAGACTGAGAGTAAGGGCCGCCCTACCATTAACCCTGGTTTAAGTTCGCTCACAGTAGCCATAGCGGACAGCCCAGATGGCCCTGAGCCACGTTGCAATCGCTGCAGAAAGGTTTCGCTTTGATCATTGAGGTGATGGGCAGTCAACAACAAAGCGCGCTTAGGCAACTGTTGTTGAATGGCGTTATAGCGTGCCTCGCGCGCTTCAGCTTCCAAACTTAGCCTCGGGCCTTGCTTTGGTCTAACCTGACAAATCTTTACTGGCAGCGACAATTGCTGGCACTGTGCTTCACAAAACTGCGCCCAAGCCTGAGCATTTTTACTGAGTCCGTGATCTACGTGAATCGCAGACATCGGCAGTAAACAAGTGTTGTCGGCGTGCCAGTTGGCCAGCAGGTGCATCAAGACCACAGAGTCCAAGCCACCACTAAGCGATACCCAAACAGACGTCGCCTCGACCTGAGTAATGAGCGCCTCAACTTGTTGCTTGAAAATCGATTTCAGTGCACTAGCCATAAATTATCGATATTTGAAATCACGGTATAAACCATTGGGATCAAAAATGGGCGCCTATGCGCCCATTGCTCATCAATTTCGTGGGGTTAACAGTAACCGTAGCCCATCAAACGCTGATAACGCTGCTCAAGCAGTTGCTCTGTCGTTAGCCCCTTGAGCGCTGCCAGATCAGAGAGTAATTTCGCTTTCATCGTTTCGGCCATCTTATCCGTATGGCGATGAGCGCCGCCCATCGGCTCTTCTAGCACCGCGTCTACAAGTTTCAACTCATGCAGACGGGAAGCTGTGATCCCCATGGCTTCAGCGGCATTAGGTGCCTTATCTGCACTCTTCCACAGAATCGAAGCACAACCTTCTGGCGAAATCACTGAGTAAGTACTGTTTTGCAACATATTAACCCGGTCGCCCACACCAATAGCCAGCGCGCCACCTGAGCCACCTTCACCAATCACGGTACAGATAATCGGCACCTTAAGTCCTGCCATCACCTTCAGATTACGGGCAATCGCTTCACTTTGACCACGCTCCTCTGCGCCGACACCGGGGTATGCCCCAGGGGTGTCGATAAAGGTAATAATCGGCATATTGAAACGCTCAGCCTGCTCCATCAGGCGCAGCGCCTTACGATAGCCCTCAGGCTTAGGCATACCAAAGTTGCGGCGCACCTTCTCTTTGGTCTCACGCCCTTTCTGATGACCAATCACTACCACGGGTTGGCCATCGAGGCGTGCTGTGCCACAAACAATAGCCGGATCATCAGCAAATGCACGATCCCCAGCCTGCTCGTCGAACTCAGTAAATAACAGTGGAATATAATCCAAAGTGTAAGGGCGCATAGGATGACGGGCTAATTGTGAAACCTGCCATGGGCCTAAGCCAGAAAAGATCTTTTTCGTCAAATCATCGCGTTTTTGGCGCAGGCGATTGATCTCTTCCTCGAGACTGATATCAACCTCGGTGCCTTTAGCCACAAGTTGTAATTCATCAATCTGCGCTTCAAGTTCAACGATCGGCTGTTCAAAATCTAAAAAATTCAAGCTCATTGCATTCGCTACCGCAAGTCGGCCACACCCTCGAAATATAGGATGCGACGATTAAAATTCCAGCTCAACCTGTTCTTCGCCGAGCATTTCTCTTAATTCATATAGCAATTTATCGCAGGGGGTAACCCGCCATTGCGTGCCCAATGTGAGTGTAGCCTCAGCTTCATCACGGACATATTGAACACTGACAGGACAAACACCTTGCCAATGTTGTTGTAAAATCTGCTGCAAACGATTTTTTCCGGATCCTTCCAATTGTGCTTGTTTCACTTTTAATAACAAGTTTTTGGCGTATTTTTCTCTGGCTTCAGAGATATCCATCAAATCGCGGACGGTCATTCTAAGGCCGCCGGAGAAGTCATCAAAGCTGACCTCTCCCTCGACGACTAGGATCCGGTCTTTTTCCAATTGCTCCTGATAGCGTTCGAAGGCTTCAGAAAACAGCATCACTTCCAGTCTGGCACTGCGATCGTCTAAGGTGAGTAACCCCATACGAGTGCCTTTTTTAGTCATCATCACCCGTACGCCAAGCACCAAACCGGCAGTCGTTACCGTTTTACCGCGCCCAGTAGGGCGCAAGTCGGCCAAGCGGCCAGAAGTGAACCTCTTAAGCTCTTTCAAGTAACGGTTGATTGGGTGACCAGTAAGATAAAGTCCCAGAGTCTCGCGCTCACCTTCAAGCCATACTTCTTCTGGCCATTTCGGTGCACTGACAAAATGTTGAGTCACATGTTCATCGGCACTGGCCAATAACCCAAACAAGTCGTCTTGCCCTTGAGATTGGGCCTTATGATGCTGATCCGCAGCTTTCATAGCATCAGGTAAAGTAGCCATCAATGCCGCCCGGTGCGGTCCGAGATTGTCCATCGCTCCCGATTTAATCAACTTTTCCAGGATCCGACGGTTGATCCTCTTCAGATCAATACGAGCACAGAAATCGAACAGGTCTTTGAATGGACCGCCCTCTTCCCGAGCTTCAATAATCGCCTCAATCGGTCCCTCACCCACGCCTTTCACAGCGCCGATACCGTAGATGATAGCGCCCGCTTCATCGACACTAAAACGGTATTGCCCCGCATTCACATCGGGCGGACGCATGGTCAGCTTCATGCGACTGACCTCATCAACCAAGGTAACAATTTTGTCGGTGTTATCCATATCCGCCGACATCACCGCGGCCATAAACTCCGACGGGTAGTGGGTTTTCATCCACAAGGTTTGATAAGACACTAAAGCGTAGGCGGCTGAGTGCGATTTATTAAATCCGTATCCGGCGAACTTTTCCACCAAATCGAAGATCTTCATCGCCAGATCAGGATCGATGCCATTGTCCGCAGCGCCACTTTCAAAGGTCGAACGCTGCTTCGCCATCTCTTCCGGCTTTTTCTTACCCATGGCTCGACGCAATAGATCCGCGCCACCGAGGCTATAACCGGCCAACACCTGGGCGATCTGCATCACCTGTTCCTGATACAGAATAATGCCGTATGTGGGCTGTAGGATCGGTATTAGCGATTCGTGTTGGTACTTAGCATCCGGGTAGGACAACTCCTCATTACCCAGCTTACGATCAATAAAGTTATCTACCATGCCTGACTGCAACGGCCCGGGTCGAAACAATGCCACCAAGGCGATCATATCTTCAAAACAGTCAGGTTTTAGACGTTTAATGAGATCCTTCATGCCGCGGGATTCCAACTGGAATACCGCGGTGGTTTCATGCCTCAACAGCGTCTTAAAGCTGGCAGGATCATCTAACGGGATCGATTCAATACGTACTGGCGGCAGATCTTGCTTGGCGCGAGTATCATTCACCATATCCAGTGCCCACTGGATAATGGTCAGCGTCCGTAACCCCAGGAAGTCGAACTTAACCAAGCCTGCGGTTTCAACATCATTTTTATCGAACTGGGTGACAGGGTTTTTACCTTCATCATCACAGTACAGTGGAGAAAAGTCAGTAATGGTGGTGGGCGCGATCACCACGCCCCCAGCATGTTTACCAGCGTTACGCGTCACCCCTTCGAGGATCCGTGCCATATCAATCAGTTCACGAACATCGTCATCTGCGGCGTAGATCTCAGGTAACTTGGGCTCAACTTCAAATGCCTTGGCCAAAGTCATCCCCGGATCACCAGGAACCAATTTCGAGATCCGATCGACAAAGCCGTAAGGATGCCCCAGTACCCGCCCCACATCACGGATAGAGGCTTTCGCAGCCATGGTACCGAAGGTAATAATCTGTGATACCGCTTGGCGACCATACAGCTCGGCAACGTGATCGATCACTTCATCACGGCGATCCATACAAAAATCGACGTCAAAGTCAGGCATCGATACCCGTTCAGGGTTAAGAAAGCGTTCGAATAGCAGATCAAATTCTAGTGGATCGAGGTCGGTAATTTTAAGGGCGTAAGCGACAAGTGAGCCGGCACCAGAGCCTCGCCCGGGGCCTACTGGGATATTATTGTCTTTACTCCACTGAATAAACTCGGCAACGATAAGGAAGTAACCAGGAAAGCCCATCTGATTAATCACGCCAAGCTCGATATCTAGACGTTCATCATATTCGGGACGCTTTTCCGCACGCTCTTTCTCATCAGGAAAAAGAAACTCAAGGCGCTCCTCTAATCCCTCTTCCGATACTTTGACCAGGTAATCTTCGGTGGTGAGATCGCCAGTTGGAAAATTGGGTAGAAAATATTCCCCTAACCGGACGGTTACATTGCAACGCTTGGCGATCTCAACACTGTTCGTCAACGCCTCAGGAACATCGCTGAACAGGTCACACATCTCCGCTTCGCTGCGCAGGTATTGCTGCTCGCTATAGCGTTTTGGACGACGCGGGTCCTCTAAGGCAAAACCATCATAAATAGCCACCCGCACTTCGTGCGCTTCGAATTGCTCAGGCTCTAAAAACACCACATCATTCGTTGCCACGACGGGGACATCGGCCTGTTGCGCCAAAGCCACAGCCATATGTAGATAGCTTTCTTCATGGGGACGCCCGGTGCGCACCAACTCTAAGAAGTAACTATTCGGAAAATATTTTTGATAGAACTCGAGACACGCTAGGGCCTGCGGTTCGTTGCCCTTAAGCAATGCCTTCCCTACGTCCCCTTCCCGCGCACCCGACAAAATGATTAAACCTGCCGCATGTTCCACCAACCAATCACGATCTATCACGGCACGATCTTGAATATGACCCCGCTGATAGGCCTTAGAGATCAGAAGTGTCAGATTTTTATAGCCGTCATTATCGGCACATAGCACGGTTAACCGGCAAAGCTCATCCTCAAATCCCGGCACTTGAACCCAAAAGTCGGCCCCAATAATTGGCTTAATCGCGTTACCTTGGCTGTTGCCATAAAATCGCACCAAACCGCAGAGATTCATCTGATCTGTGATCGCAACGGCTGGCATGCCGAGTTCTTTAACCCGGCTGATAATGGGGCCAATTTTCTTCAAACCATCACACATGGAGAAATCACTGTGGACGCGAAGATGAACAAATTTCGGATCAGTAGACATATAGCGTCTCTATTATTCGGATAACGCCAGAATGCGTTTCACAGGCTTAAAGCTACGTCGATGCTCGGGAGTGACGCCATGCAACTCGATGCGCTCAAGGTGCAGTTTGGTGGGGTAACCTTTATGTTGGGCAATAGCATAGTCAGGATACTTTTTATCCAGCAACAGCATCTCTCGATCCCGAGTCACTTTAGCGACTATGGAGGCAGCACTGATACAAGCCTCCAAGCCATCACCACCGACCACAGCGCGAGCAGGAACGCTTAACTCTGGGCAACGGTTCCCGTCAATTAACGCCATCTCAGGCTGAATAGTTAACCCTGAAACAGCTCGTTGCATGGCAAGCATGGTGGCGTGCAAAATGTTGAGCTCGTCAATCTCAGCCACTGACGCTCTGCCAACGGCATAGCAAATGGCTTTATTGATGATCTCGTCAAACAAGAGTTCGCGCTTTTTTTCCGACAACTTCTTTGAATCATTAAGCCCTGCAATAGGCTGCTGCGGATCGAGGATCACTGCCGCGGTTACCACATCACCAATCAAGGGGCCTCGGCCTACTTCATCGACACCAGCTATCAGCATTCTTATGATCCCATTACGTTAATAACAGCGGCGGCAGCACTAGCGCTCGCCCCCTGCCGCAGAGCGAGGTGCAGTGACTCAAATTGTTGGGTCATATCAGAGCTGTCGCTACTGAGCAATTGATGCAAAGTCTGATAAAGTTTTTCTGGCGTAGCATCGTGCTGTAACAACTCTGGCACTAAGGGCGCGTCAGCCAGTAAATTGGGTAAAGAAACATAATTCACTTTGACCAGTTTTCTCGCTAACCAATAGGTCATTTCACTGACTTTATACGCGACAACCATAGGACGATTAACCAGCATCGCTTCCAATGCCGCTGTACCTGACGCCAACAAAATGGTGTCAGCTGCCGCCATCACTTCACGGGACTGCCCATCAAAGCAGGCAAACAGGCCCTCGGCACCAGGATACTGTGCAACGATCTCATGATATTGAGCTTTGCGGGCTTCATTGGCGAGGGGCATTAAACAGGTTAAATCGGGTAGGCTCTTCTTTAGCCGTAGTGCAGTTTCGATAAACGTAGGCAGCAGTTTTTCCATCTCTCCACCACGACTGCCAGGTAACACCGCTAGGTATAGCCCCTCAGCAGGTAATGAAAGCACTTGCCTAGCCTGGGATTTATCACTGTTCAACGGGATCTCATCTGCTAGCGGATGACCAACAAACTCACACGCCACATGGTGTCTATCATAAAACGCCTTTTCAAATGGCAAAAGCGACAGTACAAGATCCGTCGCCTTATCTATTTTGAAAATACGTTTGGGACGCCAAGCCCACACAGATGGACTGACATAATGAACTGTCTTTATTCCTTTAGCCTTTAAGCGCTTTTCAACTCCAAGGTTAAAGTCAGGCGCATCAATGCCAATAAATATATCGGGAGAAAGGTCATATAGGCGAGTTAACAGCTGGCGGCGAACCCTAAGCAGTTCGGGCAAATGTTTAATCACTTCAAACAGGCCCATGACAGACAAGGTCTCCATCGGAAACCAGGTTTCAAAACCCGCAGCGAGCATTTTGGGGCCGCCAATGCCAACAAACTTAGCGTTAGGACAACGCTTTCTTAATTCAGTGATTAGCCCTGCACCAAGAATGTCGCCGGACATCTCTCCGGCGACAATGGCGATAACAGGTGAAGAGAGTACAGCAGTGCTATCGGACGATGCCACGTTCACTGCCCATGACAAACTCTGCTAAAGGACTTATTTCAGCGCATTCATCGGCCATCTCAAAAAGTTTTGGCTTTGCTTCTTCCAAAGTCAGATTTTGACGGTATATAACTTTATATGCCCTACGAATAAGGGTAATAGCCTCTTTGGAAAAGCCGCGCCGCTTAAGCCCTTCAACATTAATACCATGGGCATTATCGCCTCTTGCCATAACATAGGTTGGCACATCTTTATGCACAGCTGAGGCACCAGCAATAAACGCGTGGTCACCGACCTTAACAAACTGATGAAATGCAGATAGACCGCCAACGATAGCATGATTACCGATTTGAACGTGGCCAGCCAAAGTTACGTTGTTTGCCAAAATGACATCATCACCCACAACACAGTCATGACCAATATGCACATACGCCATAAACAGACAACGATTGGCTATCCGGGTAACCCCTTTATCCTGCACCGTTCCTCGATGGATAGTGACACATTCACGAACAACGTTATCATCCCCCATCACCAGTTCGGTCGGCTCGCCAGCGTACTTCTTATCTTGGCAATCCTCACCGACTGAGGCGAACTGAAAAATTTTATTCCGTGCGCCAATCCTCGTGGGTCCCTTGATGACCACATGGGATCCAATCCAACTGCCTTCTCCAACCGTCACATTGGCAGCAATATAAGTAAAAGGGCCAACCTCTACATTGGCACCAATGACTGCACCAGACTCGACCAATGCAGTAGGATGAATATTGGCAGATGCATCAATCACAATTATGCCTCGCGTATCGCACACATAATTTCAGCAGAACAGACAATGTGACCATCAACTTTCGCCACACAATCAAATTTCGCCATGCCACGACGAGCTTTCAGTAATTCCACTTCCAAGTGAACAGTGTCACCAGGTACGACAGGGCGTTTAAATCGAGCATTATCGCAGGAGGCAAAATAGTAAATGGTATTCTCATTTGGCTTGTCGGCAGCAGACTTGTAACCCAAGATACCAGTCGCCTGAGCCATCGCTTCCAAAATCAATACGCCAGGAAAAACAGGCTTCTTAGGAAAGTGCCCCGGAAAGAAGTTCTCGTTATAAGTGACATTCTTAATCGCATGTAACCACTTGCCGGCTTCATAATCCAACACACGATCAATCAGTAGAAAAGGATACCGATGGGGTAGATGATCCAGGATATCCTGAATATCCATTGCCTTTGATTCAGACAAGGGGAACTCCTCAAATGTTTAAAAATGATAGAACAGATTAATCTTCACGCTTCAGTGCGTTGAGCTCGTCTTCTAATACTTTAATACGGCGATACATTTCATCTAGCTTAGGAAAACGCGCAGCGTTTTTACGCCACTCTTTATTAGGTAGCGTGATCACACCGGAGCTATAGACGCCAGGTTCTTTGGCTCCACGCATCACCATACTCATTCCAGAATAGTGCACATTGTCAGCAATTTCGATATGACCATTGATCACCGATGCACCGCCTATGACGCACTGTTTGCCTACAGTGACGCTGCCAGCAAAAGTTGTCGCCCCCGCAACCGCCGTTCTTTCGCCCATAACAACGTTATGAGCAACATGGCAGTGATCATCAATAATAACGCCAGAATGGATCACGGTATTCTCCAATGCTCCGCGATCCACGGTAGTACAGGCACCAATCTCAACATTATCACCAAGTATCACCTGACCGGTCTGGGGAATACGCACCCAGTTGCCCGCATCATTAGCATAGCCAAAACCATCAGCCCCGATCACTGCGCCACTGTGAATACGACAAGCAACACCAGTATGGGTGCGATGATACATAACGACATTGCTGAATATACGGGTTTCAGCACCGATCTGGCTGCAGTGGCCTATATAGCAATTGGCGCCGATTCTTGCACCATCAGCAATGATGCTACCCGGCTCGATGACGGTATATGCGCCAACAGAGACCCCCTGCCCCAACGTCACGTCATCCAACACGGCTGTAGGATGAATTCCTTGAGAAGGCTCTGGTGAGGTATCTAGAAGCTGTGCGGCCTTCGCATAACCCAAATAAGGGTTAGCCATCACAATTGCGTTGGTCGGGCATAGTTCAGCTACCGCGGGTGCAACTATCACCGCACTAGCGGAGCAAGCCTGCAACTGCTCTTTATATTTGGGATTAGTTAAAAAAGCGACCTGACGGTCGCCTGCACTGTCTAAAGATGCGACCGATTCAACTTCAACCGTACCATCGCCAATAAGTTTCGCACCTAGATGCTCAGCAAGCTCAGATAAAGTAAACGTCGGCATAGCGATCCCTATTTAGTTTTTGCCAGCTCAGCAATCACTTTATCTGTGATATCAGTGTTGTCTGCAGCATAAACTAAGGCATTGGTGTTAAACACCATTGCCAGGCCTTCTGCTTTAGCGACCTTATTTATGGCATCCTGAACTTGTAGCAAAAGCTTATTCCGTTCATCAGCTTGGCGGCGGCGATTATCTTCCTCCAGCGCCTTTTTCTTCAATTCATACTGAGACTTCAAACCTTCCAGTTGGCGTTCTAAAGCAATCTGCTCATTTTCGCCCATCAAAGCACCATCTTTTTGTGCCTTTTGAACAATACCCTGCATCTCACCTTCTAAACGCTTTAACTCCTCAACGCGGTCAGCAAATTCACGTTTAAGGATATTGCCAATCTCATCTTTCTGCGGCATCTCTTGTAATACACGAGGCATATTGACATAGGCCACAGTATCAGCTGCTACGGCCATGTTAGAAATCAAAGCGAACGCCGCCAATGCAGCAAAAACCAACTTTTTCAAAGGATGCTCCTTTATAGTATTAATAGGCTTCCATCAGCCTGTAAATCTAGCACTCAGAGTGTATGGACACCAGAGACTAAAATGTTTGACCCACATTAAACGAGAAAACTTCTGTTTCATCGCCATCATATTCTTTAATTGCTTTAGCTAGGCTGAATACCATTGGCCCCATCGGGGAAACCCATTGCACTGAGATGCCTGCTGACACCCTAAAGCGATTATAATCAGAATAGTCAGACAATTTATCGTACTCAGAAGGAGACAGGTCGCTGTAGCTGCCATAATCAAACTCAGTATCCCAGACATTACCCGCATCGACGAAGAAACTCGAACGAACAGAGTTGTCATAGGACTCATCTAAAAATGGGGTAGGAACAAATAGCTCCAAGGTAGCAACAGCCAATGCATTACCACCGAGTGAATTACCACTAACAGTAATAAGGTCATCTTCAGGTCCAGGCAAAATAGAATCGCTGCCCCCACCAGGGTTTGGTGAACCAGGAATATTCTCAGGATCAGGGAAACGGATCACACCACGGGGACCGATACTGTTGGAGCGAAAGCCGCGTAAGGTGCCGGAGCCACCGCCACGGAAATTTTCCCAAAACGGCAATATCTGGTCATTGCCATCTTTATCACCATAACCGTTACCGTAACCGAGATTGGTTTTCACCATGAAGCTGAAGTCTTGCTGTTGGGTCAACGGAAAGTACCAACGACTTTCATAATTCAGCTTAAAATACTGCAAATCGCTACTGTGGGGCGTTGTGACCTTACCGTTAACTGTATGCTTGTAACCAGAGGAGGGAAACAGTCCACGGTTAAGTTTATTTCGTGACCAAGAAGCATTGAGATCAAATGTATCAAACTCCAGTTTTGCATCTGGATCATCGATATCGGAATAGATCCGGAAGAATTGCTGGATCTGATCATAGGGGTCCAGATTCGACAGCTCATTATGACGATAACCAGCACCAATACTAAAGCGATCATACTCATTTAGCGGAAAGCCGAGGCTAGTACTTAAGCCATAAGAATCATTATTATAGTTAACAAGGTTAGCGTCGCCCGCATCAAAAGTACTATAAAAGATCCGTCCGCCTAACGACACGCCATCTACCGTAAAGTAAGGATCATTGTATGAAAGATCCACTCTATTAGAATATGTATTTTTACTTAAATTAAGAGACAGACTGTTACCCGTTCCCATAAAGTTGTTCTGTGAGATCCCCCCCTGAAGACTAATACCGCTGCCAGTACCATACCCCACACCGGCGTTGAAAGAACCGGTCTGTTGCTCAGACACTTTCCAATCAACATCAACTTGATCTTCTGAGCCGGGGATCCGCACGACGTCATAACTAGGGTCGGCAAAAAATCCCAGGCGGTTTAAACGCGCTTTTGACTGCTCAAGTGATGACTCTGATAGCCAAGCGCCTTCCATTTGACGCATCTCCCGGCGTAACACTTCATCTTTAGTGACGTGGTTCCCGGAGAAATTTATCCGCCGAACGTAAATACGCGCACCGGGTTCAACATGCACGGTAATCTTCACGCTTTTATCAACATCATCTACTTCAGGGTAAGTACTGACTTTCGGGTAGGCGTAGCCAAATCGGCCAAGGTACCGGCTGATACTCTCTTCTGCGTAGGTAATTTCTGCAGCGCTATATTGACTGCCCGACTTAACTGGGATCAGCGCTCGAATCAGCTCATCTTTGCCCACCAAATTACCAGCAACTTTTACATCGGAAATGGTGTAAATCTCGCCTTCGTTGACATTAATTGTCACATATACGGCTTTTTTATCTGGTGTTAGAGATACTTGAGTAGAATCCACATTAAATCGGATGTAACCACGATCACGGTAATAGCTCGTCAGGTTTTCTAAGTCACCACTTAAGCGCTGTTTCTCATAACGCTGAGAGCCAAAGAAGTCCCACCAAGGTACATGATCAGTCAGCTCAAAAAGATCGCGTAATTCAGGCTCTGGGAAAACCCTATTACCCACGATATTAATCTGCTGAATTTTTGCTGCATCACCCTCATTAAAAACAATTTTCAAGTCGACACGGTTGCGAGGCAACGGCGTGACAAAAACATCAACTTTGGCGGTATACTTACCCACCCCAAAATAGAAATCTTCTAACCCTTTCTCGACATTCGCAATGATACTGCGATCGAGCGGTTCCCCTACTTTAATCCCATTGCCTGCCAAGCTTTCCTGCAGTTGTTCATCAGGAATGTCTTCATTACCACTAAATACGATGTTACTGATAGTCGGACGCTCTGACACACGGACAAGCAGAATATTACCGTCACGCAGCACTTCGATAGATTCAAAATGACCGGACTTATTAAGTGCTTTAATAAGCTGAGCCACGCCTAACGGGGTCACTTCATCGCCGACCCGGAGAGGTACATGCAGCAGTGCCGCACCTAACGCTACCCGTTGTAATCCTTCTATCTGGATATCTTCAACAACGAAAGCCGTTGACGCGACACTAAACCAAGACACACTCAACAGACAAATAGCCGCCAGTGCTTTACGAAAGCCCATTGATATCATTCTATTTTTGCTCGAATACTTCTTATAATTCTAAATTTTCTACAGACGGGCCACATCATTAAAAATGGCAATCCCCATGATGACCAATAACAATACTGAGCCAACACGAAACCCGACTTCCTGAATGCGTTCTGATACTGGTTTACCACGTACAAGCTCGACAATGTAATAAACTAAATGTCCACCGTCGAGCACTGGTAAGGGCAGTAAATTAATCACCCCTAAATTAACACTAATCAGTGCCAAGAACCCGAGAAAATACACCAAGCCATAACCCGCGCTGCTACCTGCACCTTGCGCAATAGATATGGGGCCGCTCAAATTCTTAACTGACACGTCACCGGTAAGGAGTTTGCCGATCATATCAATGCTGAGCACAATAAGTTGTCCTGTTTTCTCGACGCCTTTCACAAAGGCATCAACAAAACTGTATTGCATTTCAAAGCGGTACTCGTCCGGCCATTCATCTACCCGAGGAGCAATGCCTAAGTAGCCAATACTGCCATCTCCAGACGCCTTCTCTGAGGGCACTAATACCAAGGTCACCGGCGCACCGTCACGCATCACATCCACGATGAGCTCTTCACCACCATGCACGGCAATAATCGAAGCAAGTTGAGGCCAGCTTTCAATTAGCTCACTATCAGCAGCAATCACAAGATCGCCAACCTCTAGACCTCCTTGTGCACCAGCGCCAGTCTCTTCAACATGCGCTAGCTCCAACGTCACAGTGGGGAAAAACGGCTTGATACCTAAAGAGCTCAATAAAGGTTGCTGATCAGGATCGAATTGCCACGTTCTGATATCCAATGATTTGTGGCTAATGCCGGACGAAGCAGAGTTTAGTTTAATAGGAATAGTTTCATTGCCGATATGAGCGACTAACGCGAGGCTAACCTCTTCCCAATCTAACGTTTGTCGACCCGCAATTTCGGTTATTTGCATTCCCGGTTCAAAACCCGCTTCTGCAGCGATCGATTCTGGCATCACCTCGCCGATAACGGGCTTAACACTGGGTACACCAATACCAAACATCAGCCAATAGGCTAAGATAGCGAACACGAAATTGGCTAACGGGCCAGCAGATACAATCGCGATCCGCTGGCTGACAGGTTTGCTATCAAACGCTAGATGCTTTTGCTCACTAGGCACATCATCAACACGACCATCTAACATACGCACATAGCCGCCTAGTGGGATAGCAGCCAAAACATACTCAGTGCCACTCTTGCTGACTTTGCTCCACAAGGGTTTACCAAAGCCTATCGAGAACTTCAGTACTTTCACCCCACAACGACGAGCAACCCAGAAGTGACCATACTCGTGAAAAGTGATGAGAATGCCTAACGCGAAAATGAAGGCACATATATTCCATAATATGTCGAACATAGAACTATTGGCTCTCTGTCAGGTATTGCTTGGCCAGCATTCGTGCCATTTTATCTAGCTCGACAACCTGTTCCAAACTATTTAATTGCTGTGGTAAGACCCCATCAAGTACACGATGGTTCACCGCGGATATATCAGTAAACCTGATCGACCTCTCAAGAAATGCATCAACTGCCACTTCATTGGCTGCATTGAGCGCTGTGCAGGCCCATTGCCCTGCATTACAGGCATCGATAGCTAACTTGAGGCAAGGGAATCTGGCATAGTCAGGCGGGACAAATGAGAAATCGACCATCGACGCAAAATCCAATGGCGCCACTCCGCTTTCGATCCGTTCAGGAAAAGCCATCGCATGAGCGATCGGCGTTCTCATGTCTGGATTGCCTAGCTGCGCGATTACAGAGCCATCTACATACTGCACCATAGAATGGATAACACTTTGCGGATGGATCACTACATTGATATCTGCAGGCTTGGCGTTAAACAACCATTTGGCTTCTATAAACTCTAAGCCCTTGTTCATCATGGTGGCTGAGTCAACGGAGATCTTGCGCCCCATATCCCAGTTCGGATGTTTGCACGCCTGCTCCGGCGTCATTGCAGGCAATTCTGACAATGGTGTATTTAAAAATGGACCACCGCTACCAGTTAAAAGGATCTTGGCTATGCCGTTATTACACAACGAAGTTTGTGAGCTTTGCTGTTGAACCGATGCAGGAAGGCACTGAAAAATTGCGTTATGTTCACTATCGATAGGCAGTAGCGTGGCTTTATGGTTCTTTACTGCATCAATAAACAGCTCACCAGACATGACCAGCGCTTCTTTATTGGCAAGTAACACCTTCTTGCCTGCTTTAACCGCAGCCAATGTTGGCATAAGGCCAGCAGCACCTACAATGGCAGCCATTACGGTATCAACATCATCTGCAGATGCGACATCAATTAAGGCATCACTTCCTGCTAACGGAGTAGTTTCTAACCCCGCATTTTTTAGTGCAAGTTTTAACTCGCTATATGACGCCTGACTGGCAACCACGGCAAAACGGGGACGGAACTCAAGGCACAGCTGGACCAAACGAGTGACGTTTTTTCCCGCCGTTAATGCATAAACAGTAAAACGTTCAGGATTACGACGGATAACGTCCAGCGTACTGTCACCAATGGAGCCAGTCGCTCCCAATATAGAGACAGTTTGCATTTAAACGATCCACAACCAATAGCAGAGAGCAAATACCGGCAGTGCAGCGGTTAAACTATCAATACGGTCAAGAATACCGCCATGCCCAGGTAAGATACGCCCGGAGTCTTTTACCCCCGCCTGACGCTTAAACATGCTTTCCGTCAGATCACCGAACACTGAAGCTAATACACTTAACACGCTGGCTAAGACAAAAAAGCCCCAGTCGGCAGGTTCGATATTAAGTAACCAAGCGCCAACCAATGCGACAATCGAAGCAGCACAAAGGCCTCCCAACAGACCCTCGATGGTTTTACCAGGACTCACTTTCGGCATCAGTTTCCGCTTGCCGAATCGTTTACCGGCGAAATAAGCCCCAGAGTCAGCAGCCCACACCATGGCTAATACCGTAAGTAACAGTTCTGCCCCGTAATAGATACCTAAAGAGGATGCATGAGCGCTGCGCAGTAAAAGAACACCAACGGCAAAAGGCAACAAGGTCAATAGCCCTGCGAATACTTTCAAAATGGAACTGTTTTGCCAAACAGCGGCACTAGCGGGAAATGTGAACACCAATATGACAGCCAACACCCACCACGCACAACCGAGACCTAGCACCCATATCAATAGGCTTGTTAAAGCTGTAAGGGTTTCTAGACTAGTAGGCGGGATCAGCCAAAGTAAGCCCCCAAAACAGCTAAATAGCGCAGTGGCCAGAACAAAACGGGATGGCTTAGTTACCAGTCCACATAACCGCGACCACTCCCAACCTGCAATCCAAACAACTAGCGCCATGGCGAGTGCTAGACCATTGGCAGACAGAAAAAACAGCGCACCCAAGGCTACAAGTAAAAGTCCTAACGCTGTCACTATTCGTTGCTTAAGCAAGCATCACCTCTTATTTATCTTCTGTATCGCCGACAACAGACTTCACCTGTTCGCCGGTACAGCCAAAGCGGCGCTCTCGCCCAAGGAAAGTATTGATCGCATCTTCAAACAGCGCTTGACCAAAATCGGGCCAAAGTTCTTCGGTGAAATACATTTCCGCGTATGCCATTTGCCAAACAAGGAAATTACTAATACGACAATCACCACCGGTACGAATCATCAAGTCAGGATCACCCTGCTGCGCCGTTGTAAGATTCTCAGAGAGCATCTCTTCAGTGATATCTTCAGGCTTAAGGCTACCCACCTGTAAAGACTGTGCAAGCTTCTGCACTGACTGGATAACGTCCCAACGTCCACCATAATTCGCCGCTATATTTAGTGTCAGGCCGTCATTATCCTGGGTTAAGCTTTCGGCTGCGGCAATGCGCTCCTGCAAACGATCACTGAACCGACTGACATCACCAATGATACGTAAACGAACATTGTTCTTATGCAAGCGCTTTGCTTCTCGCTGCAAGACACTGAGGAACAACTCCATTAGCAAACTGACTTCAGTATCCGGCCGACGCCAGTTCTCACTGCTGAACGCATAAAGCGTCACGGCCTTTATTTGCCACTTTGTCGCCAAACGAACAGTCTCGCGCACGGCTGCAACGCCCGCACGATGTCCGAGAATCCTTGGCTTTTTCCTCTGCTGTGCCCAACGACCATTACCATCCATGATGATGGCAATATGCTTTGGTAATCGTTCAACACAGTTGGCGAAAGGGTTTTCCTCTGACATCCAGACCTGCACTCTTCCTAACAGATAACTGTTGAAACATATAGAAAACGCCGTGCCGTTGGATGACACAGCGTTTTCCTAGAACAAAGAACCACCGACAAGGTGACGTATTAAAACGCCATCAATTCCTGCTCTTTTGCTTTAAGCAGCTCATCAACTTGCTTAACAAAAGTATCGGTGATTTTCTGAACTTCGTCATGGCCTTTACGATCTTCATCTTCAGAGATCTCTTTCTCTTTAAGAAGCTCTTTAAGATCACTGTTTGCATCACGACGAATATTTCGCACCGCAACACGTGCTGCTTCAGCTTCAGCACGTACCACTTTGATTAAATCTTTACGACGCTCTTCGGTCAAAGGCGGCATTGGAATACGGATCACAGTGCCTGCTGAATTTGGATTCAACCCCAAATCAGAACTCATAATCGCCTTTTCAACCGCACCAGCTAATGACTTATCAAAGACGGTCAATGCAAGAGTACGGGAATCTTCAACGATCACATTGGCAAGCTGCTTAAGTGGTGTCGGTGCGCCGTAATAAGGCACCATAATAGTATCAAGCAGGCTTGGGTGGGCACGTCCGGTACGGATCTTGGCCATTTGTCCTTTCAGCGATTCAATGCTTTTTTCCATACGGGTCTTAGCATCTTTTTTAATATCGTTGATCACTGGATTTTTCTCCGTTGTAATTCGATTCTATTTATCTTCTTGGCTAGGCGTTTTGCTGATCAGAGTGCCTTCGCTCTCACCCATGATCACAGAGCGTAATGCTCCAGGCTTATTCATATTGAAAACGCGGATAGGAATATTATGGTCACGAGCCAAAGTGAACGCCGACAGATCCATCACTTTCAGTTCACGATCCAACACTTCATCGTAGCTTAAATGTGAATACAGCGTGGCAGAAGGATCTTTGACAGGATCTGCAGAATAGACACCTTCAACTTTAGTAGCCTTCAGCACGACATCAGCTTCAATTTCGATACCACGCAAGCAAGCAGCAGAGTCAGTGGTAAAAAACGGATTACCCGTTCCTGCAGAGAAGATAACCACACGACCAGACTTCAACAAGCTGATCGCTTCAGTCCAGTTGTAACTGTCACAAACCCCATTGAGAGGGATTGCAGACATTAAGCGCGCGTTCACATAGGCACGATGCAGGGCATCACGCATAGCGAGTCCGTTCATCACCGTCGCTAACATACCCATGTGGTCGCCCACTACTCGGTTCATTCCTGCTTCGGATAGCTTCTGTCCACGAAACAGGTTTCCGCCACCAATCACCAGCCCCACTTGCACACCAAGCTCAACCAGCTCTTTAATCTCGTGAGCCATACGTCCCAACACCTTCGGATCGATGCCAAACTCCTCATCCCCCATCAGGGCTTCACCACTAAGCTTTAACAAAATTCGACGATAA
Source organism: Corallincola luteus (assembly GCF_004336975.1). Lineage (NCBI taxonomy): Bacteria > Pseudomonadati > Pseudomonadota > Gammaproteobacteria > Alteromonadales > Psychromonadaceae > Corallincola > Corallincola luteus. The sequence continues at coordinate 206,907 of NZ_SJXE01000005.1, read as the reverse complement.
GCAGGCTTCGGATTGATACTCATAGTACTCTCGGACTAATTAAGGACGGAAAAAAGGCAGCCAGTTGGCTGCCTTATCTTACAACGAGTTAAGCTTTTTGTGCAGCGGCAACTTGTGCTTGCACTTCAGCCGCGAAATCATCTTCCGCTTTCTCGATACCTTCACCAACTTCAAAACGAACAAAGTTAGTCACGTCAGCGTTAGCAGACTTCAGTAAGCCACCGACTGAAGTTGAAGGATCTTTAACGAAAGGCTGACCTGTCAGGCTGATTTCACCGGTGAATTTCTTCATCCGGCCCATCACCATTTTCTCAGCGATTTCGGCTGGCTTACCGCTGTTCATAGCGATCTCAATCTGGATCTGCTTCTCTTTTTCAACAACGTCAGCAGATACATCTTCAGGCTTAAGGAACTGAGGGTTGCTTGCCGCAACATGCATAGCGATATCTTTCGCCAATGCTTCATCAGCGCCATTTGCCGCAACCAGAACACCAATACGTGCGCCGTGAATGTAGCTAGCAACAACATCGGCACCTTCAAGCAAGGCAACACGACGGATGTTGATGTTCTCGCCAATCTTAGTGATCAGGTTCGTGCGGGCAGTATCCAATGCCACACCATCCATCTCACAAGCCAGCAGCGCTTCAAGTGAAGCGGTCTTGTTGTCCAGAGCCAAGCTGATCAGCTTCTCGCCAAATGCCAAGAAGTTTTCGTCGCGGGCAACGAAATCTGTTTCGCTGTTCAACTCGATCATTACGGCTTTATCACCGGCGCTTTTCGCCAAGATGATACCTTCTGCAGCCACACGACCAGCTTTCTTAGCTGCTTTCGCCTGACCAGATTTGCGCATCTCTTCGATCGCTTTTTCGATATCGCCGTCGGCTGCTACCAACGCCTTTTTACAATCCATCATGCCAGCGCCTGTGCGCTCGCGAAGTTCTTTTACCAGAGCTGCTGTAACTGCTGCCATCTGTCAATCCTCGCCATGCCGGTATTCCGGCCAAAATTATCCAGTAAAGTTTAGAAGAAAGGGGCCTTAACCTGGCCCCTTTTCAGCGTTTCATTACCTTAGCGGTAAGTAAAAGGGGTGATTAATAAAACCCTATTTACTCTACAGCTTCTTCTACGAAGCCGTCGCCTTCGACACCAGTAGCGCCTTGTGAACGACCTTCTACAACGGCATCAGCCGCAGCATTAAGATACAGACCCACTGCGCGGATCGCATCGTCGTTACCAGGAACGATGTAATCAACACCGTCAGGGCTAGAGTTGGTATCAACAACAGCAACTACAGGAATACCTAAGTTGTTGGCTTCCTTAATTGCAATGTGTTCGTGCTCTGCATCAATAACGAACAGCACGTCTGGCAATCCAGCCATATCTTTAATACCACCAAGGCTCTTTTCAAGCTTTTCCATTTCGCGAGTACGCATCAGCGCCTCTTTCTTGGTCAACTTGTCAAAAGTGCCGTCTTGGCTCTGGGTTTCCAGATCTTTAAGGCGTTTGATTGACTGACGAACAGTTTTCCAGTTAGTCAACATACCGCCTAACCAGCGGTGATCAACATAGAACTGGCCACAACGCTGAGCAGCTTCTTTCACTGCAACGCTGGCTGCGCGCTTAGTACCGACGAACAATACTTTACCTTTCTTAGAAGCAGCATTGCTGATGAAAGCCAGCGCTTCATTGAACATAGGTACAGTGTGTTCCAGGTTAATGATGTGAACCTTGTTACGAGCACCGAAAATGAAAGGCTTCATTTTTGGGTTCCAGTAACGGGTTTGGTGACCGAAGTGGACACCAGCTTGGAGCATGTCACGCATAGATACGTTAGGCATTTTAATTTCCTCTATGGGGTTAAGCCTCCACATCCCCCATGCAATCGACCTTTTCAGGCACCCCGAAGCATGTGACGGAATGTGTGTGTGGTAGTTTGTATCACAAACAATTGTGATACGGATTTCGGCGCGCTTTATACCACATTCACCCCCCCACGAGCAATTCTCCAGCACTGAAAATGTCGTAATTCATCAGTTTGCATAGCAAGACGCTCTGATTACAGTTTGTTATACTGCCGCTCCTTAAATAATGAAGTGTAAATGGGCAGACGATGAGTATTGTGATTAAAACACCGGCCGACATTGAAAAAATGCGGATCGCCGGTCGCCTTGCTGCGGATGTACTGGAGATGATAGGCCCCTATGTAAAAAAGGGCGTTACTACTGATGAACTAAACCAGATCTGCCACGATTATATCGTTGATGTGCAGAACGCCATCCCTGCCCCACTCAATTATCACGGTTTTCCAAAATCCATTTGCACCTCTGTAAATCACGTTATTTGTCATGGCATCCCTTCAGACAAGCAACTCAAGGATGGTGATATAGTTAATATCGACATCACAGTGATAAAAGACGGCTACCATGGCGACACAAGTAAAATGTTTGTTGTCGGTAAGCCTTCAATCCTCGCGGAAAGATTAATCCGTGTAACCCAGGAATGCTTGTATAAAGGTATCGAGTTGGTCAAACCTGGCGCGTATTTGGGCGACATCGGTTTTGTCATCCAGCAACACGCGGAAAAACATGGCTACTCAGTGGTCAAAGAGTACTGCGGTCACGGTATTGGCAGAGAGTTCCACGAAGAGCCACAGGTGCTTCATTACGGCCGAAAAGGAACCGGTGAGCAACTTAAAGCGGGTATGTGTTTCACCATTGAGCCTATGATCAATGCTGGTAAACCCCACTCGAAATTGATGAAAGATGGTTGGACCGCCATCACCAAAGATCGTAGCCTCTCCGCGCAGTGGGAACACACCTTGCTGGTGACAGAAAATGGCTGTGAAATTATGACCCTACGTGATTGCGATACGATTGACCGAGTCATCTCGCACGACTAACCAACGTTGAGCTACGGAGTATTAATGGAGTTGCAGCAGATCCTCAACGCAATCGAAGAGTTAACGATTGACGGCAAAGTCACGGATTACCGCACCGCTAATAGTGATTTTCTTAACTGGTTACGAGCCCAATATCAATCCGGCTTACCAGTCACAACGTTAGTACATCATCGTGCAACTTTTGTTGATGCCTTACTGAGCAGTTTATGGCAACGCTGTGGCTTAAACGAAATAAAAGATCTTAGTCTGGTCGCTGTCGGAGGCTATGGCCGAGGTGAACTACACCCGCAATCTGATGTTGATATATTGGTTTTAGCCAAACGCCAAGTACCTGACAGCGCCAAGAGTCAGATTAGCGAATTTATCACCTGGTTGTGGGATATACGTTTAGAGGTAGGTCAAGCGGTACGTTCAGTTAAAGAGTGTCTTCAGCTGGGTAAAAACGACATTACCATTGGCACTAATCTGCTGGAATCACGATTGATCTGTGGCGCTGCAACGCCGTTCGATAAACTGCAAGATGCGGTGCAGTCCAAACGCTTTTGGCCGTCAAGTGAGCTTTACCAGGCAAAATTGGCCGAGCAACAAACCCGTCATGAGCAGTTTCATGACACTGGCTACAACCTTGAGCCGAATATCAAAAGTAACCCTGGTGGGTTGCGTGATATTCAAACCATCGGTTGGGTAGCCAAAAGCCACTTTAATGCCAATAGCCTGCAAGAGCTGATCTCCCACAACTTTCTCACCGAGGAAGAGCATCAAGAGTTAATCGAATGCCAGACGTTTCTCTGGCAAGTTCGCTTTATCCTCCATGTAGAAACTGAACGTTCCGAAAACCGTCTACTGTTTGAACATCAGCCCCAGATAGCTGCCGCGCTTGGTTATTGCGACGACGGTAGCGCCGCAGTTGAAAAGATGATGAAGCGGTTCTATCAAACCATTCGTCGTGTGCGTGAACTGAACGACATGCTCATGCAGCTGTTTGACCAAGAGATATTGGGGTCAAATAACAAAGCCAAGCTCTATCCCATCGATGATGATTTTCAGCGTCGTGGCGAAATGCTGGAGATCATCGATGAAAAAGTCTTTGAGCGCCGGCCGGAAGCAATGCTGGAGCTATTTCTTCATATAGCGGATGATCCTGCCATCAAAGGGATCAATGCAGAAACCATACGTCAGTTGCGAATATCACGCCGTAACTTCCAGGGCTACATGGTGGATCACCCACAATACCGTCGACTTTTCGTGCAGTTATTAAAGCACCCTCGTGGTATGGGACGGCCGGTGAGCCGTATGCATAAGCACTCAATGCTCGCGCTCTACTTTCCGTTATGGCAGCAGATTGTCGGTCAGATGCAATTTGACCTGTTCCACGCCTACACTGTTGACGAACATACTTATCGCCTATTACAGAATACTTATCATTTCCTAAGGCCAAGAGCAGAACAAAACTTCCCACTTTGTGGTGAGCTATTACGCAAAATGCGTAAACCTGAACTGCTGTTTCTTGCCGGACTATTTCACGATATAGGCAAAGGCCGCGGCGGCGATCACTCAGTATTAGGTGCGGTGGATGCCTTAGCATTCTGTAAGCAGCATGGCTTTAATCAACAAGATTCAGAAATCGTCGCTTGGCTGGTTAAAAGCCACTTGCTGATGTCTGTCACCGCACAGAAGCGAGATATCTACGATCCTGATGTAGTCAAAGAGTTTGCAGAAAAGGTGGGTGACGAAAAGCGTCTAGACTTCTTATACTGCCTCACCGTGGCTGATATCTGCGCCACCAACGACAATCTTTGGAACACTTGGAAAGCCGCATTGCTGCGTGAACTCTACTTTGCTACCCAATCACTGTTTAGAAACGGTATGGAGTTGGACTACGATCCATCTGAACAGGTAGCGAATATCAGAGCTGATGCAGAAAAAGCATTATTAAAGCGATTCCCTTTGGAGCAAGTGGAACTACTGTTATCTCGTTTCTTCGATGACTATTTCCTACGCCATACGCCGGAGCAAATTGCCTGGCATGGCCGAGAAATAATTAACCATCAATCAGACGAACCCTTGATACTTATCAGCAAACAGATGACCCGTGGTGGCACTGAGATATTTATCTATACCAAAGACTGTCCTGGGCTATTTGCCAAAACAGTTGGCGTGCTAGATCGAAAAGGCCTCAACGTCCATGATGCGCAGATCCAAAGTACCCGAGACGATCATACTTTAGATAGCTTCGTGGTATTAGAGCAGGACGGTGAACCACTGACGGCACCTCACCGCGTAGAGGAGATAAAGCGCGAACTGCTCAGCTCCTTGACATCTCCAGCGACTGATCGAGAAGCGACCCGTCGACCACCGACGCAGATGCGTCACTTTTCAGTGGCTACCAAGGTGAAATTTCTTAATGTCGAAGACCATAGCCGGACGATGTTGGAACTGGTCGCCCTAGACTACCCAGGGTTACTCGCCACCATTGGGGATATATTTGAGACCCATGATGTCTATTTGCAAGCAGCAAAAATTACCACCATTGGTGAGCGAGCAGAGGACTTTTTCATCCTCACCAACTCAGTCGGTGGCGGTTTAGAAGAAACAGCACGAATTGAGCTTCAACATGCACTGGAAGCTCAAATCAACCAAACAATAGATTAACGTTAACTTTGTTTTTACCGGAGAAAATGAATGACTGAACTACAAGGCATTATTGAAGCGGCATTTGAGCAGCGTGAAACTATCACGCCATCAACCGTAGAGCCTAAAGTCAAAGAAGCAATCATCGCTGCCATCGAGCTGATTGATAGCGGCAAAGCTCGCGTCGCAGAAAAGATCGCTAACGAATGGGTTGTCCACCAGTGGCTAAAAAAAGCGGTACTGCTCTATTTCCGCATCAATGACAACGCCGTAGTTGAAGGGGCTGAAAGTAAGTACTTCGACAAAGTCCCAATGAAGTACGAAAACTACTCGGAAGAGGATTTTAAGCGTGATGGCGCCCGCGTCGTCCCACCTGCAGCCGTACGTAAGGGTGCGTTTATCGCGAATGACGCCGTATTAATGCCCTCCTATGTCAACATCGGCGCTTATGTTGGCGAAGGCACCATGGTTGATACTTGGGCCACTGTCGGCTCCTGTGCGCAAATTGGTAAGAATGTACACCTGTCAGGCGGCGTTGGCATCGGTGGCGTATTAGAGCCACTACAGGCTAATCCTACCATCATCGAGGACAACTGCTTTATCGGCGCTCGCTCAGAGGTAGTTGAAGGCGTGATTGTCGAAGAGGGCTCAGTGATTTCAATGGGCGTATTTATCGGCCAAAGCACACGTATTTTCGACCGTGAAACAGGTGAAGTCCATTATGGTCGAGTCCCTGCTGGCTCGGTTGTTGTTAGTGGTAGCCTGCCTTCTAAATGCGGTAACTACAGCCTTTATGCGGCGATCATCGTGAAGAAGGTTGATGCAAAAACGCGTTCTAAAGTAGGGATCAATGCCCTGCTTCGTAGTGCTGAGTAAAACTGGTATTACTTCTTACTTGCCATCTACGGCAGATTAATTAGAACAAAAAAGCCGGCATTATCGCCGGCTTTTTTGTGCAACAACAATCATCACTGCAACTGTTTTACCGCAGAGATAAACGTGGAGCGCGCAGTAGCAGAGCCCGCTCGTTCCGCTTCTTCGACCAGACGCATCGCTTTATCGATCTCGTTACTGCTGACCGCATTTGCTATTAATTCGTTATATAGCGCTTCAGTCTCAGGCATCATGCTGATCCCTCCGCGCGGTGCGACAACGGCATTCACAGTGCCACCTGGCGCAGCGCTTGGAGTGGTCACAGTAGGATCTAAACCTGGCGTGGGTGACTTATCAGGTACCTTAGCCGCCATCACCGCAGCCTGCTCCGGAGCCATTGCCGGATTTAGCTCATCTGGCGTGGTGGGAGCGAACATATCATTAAAAAATGCATCGACACTGTCACCCTCATGACCAATGGAAAAACCTGAAGCGCTGCCTCCTGAGTTCACTTTAACGTCCAATACACCTATCGCAGCGTGCAACGATAGCGGGTCTTCCAGTGGCGGAACCGCTAAGTTCAATGCCTCTGCACGAGCTTTTTCCGGGTGCTTCAATTGGGTCGCGCCGTTTAATGCTTCGTTGGTCGTGAAAATAATAAGAAAACGCTCTTGATCGTTGCCATTAAAGTTAACGGTATAAGTCAACGCATCCTCGGTCATCATACCCGCTTCGCGATATTTGAATTGGTTGGGGCGCACAAACCGCACAGGGCGGTAATTTTGGTCTAATGTCACAACAGCAGGCGCAAAGACAAACTCTCGAGCAAAACTATCAATTGCGACGGTGAACGGGCCAATAGTCACAGGCAGTGCAAATGCTAACGCATAGCTTTTACCTGTTTTAAATTGAACAACAGGCCGCTGGGTATTAACCGTTAGCCGTTGATTATAGCCAGGCGTCAAAGCAATTAACTCGAGGTGATTAACCGGTGTGCAGCAACCATCGCCGTTGCGCAATTGAAACAGGGCATCATCTGGCGTGCCGATATCTTCCCACGGATTACCTCCACCAGTGAAAAAGTCACCGAACAAACCCGCAGATGTGGTCGCAGGAGAAGAGATCAGTGCGAGTGCAAACAAATAGATAACGCGTCGTTTCATGCAAAAATCCAAGGAAGGTATTAAGAATTATTCTGACGGAAGCCCGCCTAAAAAGTTGTCTGACCATATAATAAAATCCCCCCTGTTGGCAACAGCCAGCAGGGGGGATCAATGATTGCTTAAGTTAACTTTTGTTAAGCTAACTTAAAGTGGCTTACCACCATGCTTCAACTTGAGCACCAACCATTGTTTCAGCATCATCTACAGCACGGTCGCCAGAGTAGTTACTAACGAACAGACGCAGCTGTGGACGAGCCCAGATACCGCCGTTTTGCAGTGGAGACCAAGTTTGAGCCAAAGTAACTTTGGTCAGGTCTTCGCCACGGATGCGCGCTTGGTGGCCTTCGTTATCGTAATCAATAGTGTCATAACCGATTTCCAGCTGAGTGCTCATAGTGTCGTTCCACTTGTACATAGGACGAACTACAACACCTGTCGCAGTGGCATCAAACCAGTCGTTACCGTTGTCAGTATCAACATCAGTATGCATAACTGAGTAAGCCATTTCGACTTTCTTACCAAACTTAACAACACCGTGGTTCAAGATAGCCCAACCAGTTGGATCAGCGTCATCGTTACCGCCAGTCAACCAAGTTGCGTAGTTCAAGCCCCAGAAACCGTCACGCAGGTTAGCGAAACCGTTAGTACCGTAGGTGAATGACAGTTTGTTGAAACCACCCATCAGAGGCATAGTGTGTTCGATCATTGCCAACACACCAGTCTCGTCATAAGCATCAGCTTCTTCTTGAGCGTCAGTCAGCGTAGGGTCACCTACGATCAGAACACCTTCTAAGTTGTGGCTACCGAATACAGGCAGAGAGTAACGAACGTCAAACTTGTTGGTACGATGCCAGTTTTTGGTATCGCCATTTACAACGTTCTGGTCGTCGTTAGGAACGCCGTCATTATTGTCGTCCAGACCCCAATCGAAATCAGGGAATGCAGGTGCCATACCGTCGGCAGTGTTAGTTTGGCTCCAGTTGAAAGACAACTTACCAGGACCAACTGTCAGACCGTCAAAACCAGCACCTGTACCTGAGTTCATCAGGTAGAAGAAATCAAGGTGGTGAACGTCTTTACGTTGACCGAAACGCTTACCGATCCAAACAGTTGAATCGCCCAGGATGCCCTGTGCAGAAGCGAACATTTCACGAACAGACAGACGACCGCCTTCCCAAGGAGAAGAAGCGTCACCGCCTTGTGCCTGCCAGCTGTTACCCTGAGAGCCCATCTGAGGAACGTCACCAGTTTCGTCAGTACCGTAAGCTACAGTGCTCTGTACTTTAAAAACTTTACCGTCACGGTTGTAAACTTCTTGAGCCAGAGTCAATTCAGCGTACATATCACATTCGTCGCCTAAACGACCAACCATGTGCGCGCTAGGGCCACCGTTACCGTAACAAACCTGACCACCGCCATCAGCGTTCTGGCCAACACCAGCACGCATGTAACCGTGGAATTCTACTGCAGAAGCGCTAGCAGCAGTCAGTGCTGATGCGATCGCTAATGCGATTGGAAGTGCTTTGATTTTAGCCATTTGACTAATCCCTTTTTTGATTATTACTTCGTTATTTGAGAAACCAACATTCCCTTGGGAGCGTTAGCTAACGAACCTCTTCGTGTTCATTTAGTTAACGTTCCGGTATTCAGCTAAGTGCCTTTCGCTGCTTACCTGACTTTAATCACCCCCCGGCGTTAAAAGTCAGGGGAGATGCTAAACCCGAGCCTGCAACTTTTCTGTGACTCTCTTCACAAGATAGTTACAAGCATAGAACCTTTAGTGAAAAATGTTACTGAACATTCGCTCTAAAGTTACCGTTAATAACTGATTGCAGACCGCTTGTTAATTGGTATTTTCAGATGTATGACAAATATGTGCGCGGTGTAGAAAAAAAACAAAAGGCTGCGATCTGCAGCCTTTTGTTTGTAATTAATTTACAGATTAGTTTTCAAACAGCTGTCCAATTAGGCAACTGTATTACCCCTTGCCAAAGCCCATCCCAACCCGCCTCACATTCGACCAGCTGTTCGTTCACGGGATGAACAAAACTGATCCGGGTCGCACGTAGTAACAACCCTTTTAGGCCTAATTCCTGACGAAACAGTTTGTTATGTTTACCATCGCCATGGGTGGTATCGCCCACAATAGGGTGTGAAATATGAGCCATGTGGCGTCGCAATTGATGTCGTCGGCCCGTTTCTGGTCGCAACTTAAGCAATGAATAGCGTGCCTCTGGGTAATTCCCTATCGGAATAGGCAGTAGCAATTGCTCCAGAGGTTGATAGTGAGTAACGGCAGGCTGAGGCGGTTTATCTTCGCTAGTACGCCTATCTTCATGCTTATCGCGCTTCTCTTTGAGCGGATAGTCAATCGTATCAGCGCTGTTAACATATCCACGAACCACTGCGTGATATTGCTTCTCTATCTCGCCATTTTGAAACAATAAAGAGAGAGCACTTGCCGTGGACGGATCCAGTGCAAAGATCAAACATCCTGACGTTGGCTTATCTAACCGATGCACGGGGTAGACATGCTGCCCAAGTTGATCTCGCAAGGTCTGCATAACGAAGCGTGTTTCATGACGATCGATGAAAGAGCGATGTACTAACATGCCGCCCGGCTTATCAATCACAACTATATAAGGGTCTTGGTGCAAAATCCTCAGTTCACTCGACACCCTTAATGCCCCGCTGTCATGGTTAACGACTGGTCTAGCGCTTTCAATGTAACAATCAATTGTCTAACCTCTGGCACGGATAGGTCGAGTACCTGCTCAGCCATCGTTGCTATATCGCAGCTTGTCGGTAAAGGCGCTCGCTGATTAACGATATCTTGCATTCGCGGCAAAAAAACAAACTGTAACCATTGCTGAAACGACAAAGTATCGCAACAAAACGGAGCCGATGAACTAAGCGCTGCGGCTTCTGGTGCCTGTTCGCTCCATAGACCCGCTTGTCGTAACAACTTGGATATATCGCCAAGGTATTTCTCTATTGCCATATATTTCATAACAACTCCTCTATCTCGGCTGCATATTATCACAGCAAATTGGGGGTTGAGGGGATAGAACGGACCACTATAATGGCGCAGCCAAGCCAAGAGGGGTGATGATGAACGCTGAACTAGATCTATGCTGTAAGCAATTGGGACTTAACCTGACCGTCTATAATCTGGGCCGGCGAGTCGAATTGTTGGATCAAACGCTGTTTACCCAGCTCCAGTTACAGGAAGTTCCTTACCCCTTCCCACTGCAGCGCCATGCCATTTTTGCGATGGTGATAGAAACGGCATTAGCACCGTTTGAGCCTTCGTTTTGGTGCCTTAAACTGCCCTTAGACGAACAGGGTATGCTTGACTTTTCCGCCTTAAACCAACTATGTGCATTGATACAGCAGGCATTTAACCATGCAGTTGCCGTCGAACAGCGGGAGTCAATGTTAAAAAGCAACCCATTCGCCTATGCACCAAGCCAACAACAGTTGGCTCTGATCACCGCCCACATACGTGTACAGAAACAGCAAGCAGCATCTAAATACTATGAACAAGCCGCCGACTACTTCAGTGGCCAACTGCCCTACTCGCAATGGCAGTCACTGCCATTACAGGGCGTAGCAGACTTTATAATAAGAATGGAGCAGCAATGCGATTCAGCATCAACCATCGCAGACTATCAGGCGCTGCCAATAGAAGTTAAAGCTGGATTAGCGGCCATGGCAGAACAAGTTGGCATCTCTGATGCACTGGCCAAAGCTGTTAACCTACACCTTGAAAAGAGCAGCGATATTGCCGAACAACTATGCGCAACCCGTATGTTGTTGCACCCAAAACATCAGGCCATCTTAAGCCCTATGCTACCTAAATTGTTGAGTTCAGAGTTAGGTGATAATGCTGAGTTCCTCATTCTCGTCGCTGGTCGCGGATGGGAGCTATTAATTGATACCAACCTGTCGCTGTTCTTAGAAAAAACAGCAAAACGACAAGACCAAGCGCTGTTTAACACATTGCTTCTTGATCTATTTGCTATCCCTGGAATGAGAGGCAAGCTACAAAATGCCTTCCGTAGTAGCGATCGCTCTCCAGCATTAGCTGGAGCCATCGGTAATTTTTTAGCGTCACTACGTTAATGGTTAGCGAAGGCTAAAACCTAATTAAAGCGATGCCCAATTCGGCCACAAAGAAACTCAAAGTACATAACCCAATCCCCCATCAGGCTATACAAGGGATACTTAAATGTCGCAGGCCGATTGTGTTCAAAAGCAAAATGTCCTAACCAGGCAAAGCCGTAACCGATGACAGGTAGCAGCCAAATATAGTGCCACTGCGCCTGCCAAACGATCCAGATGGTCGTCAACAACACTAAGGTGCTTCCCACATAGTGTAATGCACGACATCGCGGGTCTCGGTGTTCTTGCAGGTAGTATGGATAGAACTGCTGAAAGCTTTCAAATTTCTGTTCTGTCATTGTATTTTCCTGCGAAAACGCCAATCGAAAACCTAAGCCATGTCGCCTGAGCTACAGTCTATAATTGCACTATTCTGCCACGTTAAATCATCGAAGCATTTTCGATATACACCACAGTGAGGCCACCATAGTGGACACTTCAACGCATAACCTGAGTAATCTATTTGCTCAATTAGGATTAGCATCAGATCCTACAAGTCTCAAAGATTTCATCATCGCTCATTCACTTAACCCTGAACAAAAGTTAGCTGACGCGCCATTTTGGAACGCATCTCAAGCGACCTTCCTCAGTGAAGCACTGAGCGAAGATAGTGATTGGACGGAGATTGTCGATCAGTTAGACAGCATGCTTAGAGCCGACGTAAAAGCGTAATTGAGCCGAGTTATCACCGTTCCATCTCGGCATTTCTCCCATCACAAGTTAACATAGCGGCTTTCTCTGATGGCGTTAAAGGAAGTACATGGATAATCAATTAATGAGGGCGTTACAACAGCTTTTACAAGAGGGTAAGGTTCCTTCCGTTGCGTTACTAAAAGGGCGAGTCGGTAAGCAGGCCAGCATGCATGAACTGATCTCAGCCGTACAACAGGCGAAAACAGCACCGGAAAAGATACTAGCGGCTGATACTGCCCCCGCACCAGCCGCGAGTACGGCAGCTCAAAACAGTAATGCAGAAACATCAAATTCAGCAGAGGTGCTCGCGGAACTCAAAGCAATCCGCAACGAGCTCGCCTGGATCCGCGCTCACATAGAAAAGCAGAATGAATCTGCTTCAGACAGTTAATGCGTTAAGAAAATCAGGCAGAGTCTCCGCCAGCACTTTGTGAGGCTCACAGCCTACTTTTTCGACAACCACCTGCCCAGTTTCATTGTTGACACTAATAATGGTGTCATCATCGATACAACCAATGAACAGCGTGATCTTTTGCCCAAGCCGCTTTTTCATCACGATGTGACCAATCATATTTTGCTGCAATCCTTTGAAGTCCTGCTCATTCCAAACCTGAATAAGATCAAACGAATGGCCAGCGAAATTCAGCGCCAATGAATCACAAAAATAGCTTTGATAAAATGCCTTAACACTCTCATCAAGCACACACTCAATCGCCTCTTCCACATTACTAAAATCGCCCAGATCGTCTCGCTTAAAAGGCTGCCAATGCTTGTCGCCCTCTTTATCCTCAACCTCATCTACAAAACAGGGAGAGGGTAAATCAGGATCAGAACAGAGCGTTGGCAATTCACCCGTTGCTTCTTGCGTTGCTTGAAGAAAACGTTGAAAAAGCGACGCCAGAGCATCAGTTGTGGCAGACATCATTTCTTGAGGTTCCAAATAAGCGTTACAATGGCATCAGTTTAACCAACCAAGTTCTATTATGACTAGCGCTTACGACAATCACCCTGATCTATCTAACCTCGCTCTGGGCGAAAAGACCGAATATCGCCAGCACTACGCTCCCGAGCTGTTACAACCCGTGCCACGACGCCTAAATCGTGAACAGATAGGAGTGACAAACGACCTCCCGTTCCACGGCAGTGATATCTGGACTGGCTATGAATTATCATGGTTAAACGAAAAGGGCTTACCTCAGGTAGCCATTGCTACCTTCGCCATACCCTGCACTTCCACAAATTTGGTTGAATCGAAGTCGTTTAAACTGTACCTGAATAGCTTCAACCAGCACACGTTCTCCGATTGGGCAACGGTGCAAATGATATTAAAGCAGGACCTTTCCAAGTGCGCAGAGGCGGAAGTTGATGTGTCGTTGGCAACGCTGGATAGCTTTGAAAAGCAACAAATTACCGGCTTTGACGCCGAGCTCATTGATAACCAAGATATCGACATCACTGATTATGACTACCAACCAGCGCTTCTCAAAGCAGGTAGCGATAAAAAAATGGTTAGTGAAAAACTGCAAAGCCATCTACTCAAATCAAATTGCCTGATCACCAATCAACCCGATTGGGGAAGCGTCATGATCAGTTACACAGGCCAACAGATTAACCACGCCTCGCTGCTGCGATACATAGTGTCATTTCGCAATCACAATGAATTTCATGAGCAGTGCGTTGAACGGATCTTTACTGACCTACAATCTCGCTTCGCGTTAGATAAACTCACTGTTTATGCAAGATATACAAGACGAGGGGGGTTAGATATCAATCCATTCAGAAGTAATTTTGAACCACTGCCAACGAATATTAGAATGGCACGGCAATAATAGGGTCGCGATTTGCTGTCAGAACTTTTACTATGCAGGAACATTTTATTAATTACGTCAGTGGCTTGTTGAAAAAACTATCCTTTGTTTTCTGCATCTTGCTCTTCCATACACCTGCGTGGGGTACCGACGCAGCTTTGGATCTGCTCACGGAAGCTCGCTCGCTGTTAATTGAGAACCCGCAAAAAGCCAGAGAACTGATCCTCACCGAGTTAACCGGCGCAGAAACACTAGCCGATGGTCAACTGTTAGCCCGTGCTCATCTCCTCGTTGCGGCAACTTATGTCGAAGAAAAAAGCGAAGCGGAAAAAGCAAAACACCATCTGCACTTTGCTCAACGGCAAATCGCCAGCTCCCCCAATAGCACCCTAGAAGCCGAAGCGCTATTAATTGAAGGACGAATCGCGGCTTATTTTGATAACGATGTACCCACAGCGATCAAGCGCTTCGACCGCGCCCTGCAATTACTCGCCAATAATTCGGGCGCATCCCCTCGCCTACTTAAGCATGCCCTGCATGAAGCCATTGGCCGCGCCTATAACGATCAAGCACAATTTAGCCTCGGCAGTCAGCATATGTTAGCCGCGCTGGCGCTAACGCAAAAAACTGATGACCCACTGTTAAAGGCATGGACAAGGGTGTATTTAGCCCAATCCTACAAGGGGCTGTTACAATCGCAGCAGGCAATAAAGTACCTTTTATCGGCGCTTTCAATCGCTGAAAAAGCAAAAGACGATAGCTTGTCCGCGTATATTTTTGGTCGCCTAGGGTTGGTTTATAAACAGCTGTCAAACTACTCCAGAGCACAAGACTATGTAGAGCGATCAGCAGAGATTTATCAATCTCTTAATGATGATTCGAATTTAGCCCATAGTTTAAACTTTTTAGGCACTATCTACGAACAGCAAGGACAGTACGACACCGCACTGCTGCATTACCTAAATGCATTAGAACTAACAAGAAACCACCCAACAGCCACGAAACTCGGGCTGCTATATCATAATATTGGCCAGATCTATCTCCATCAAGACGATTACGTCAATGCGCAGCGCTACCTTGAACGCTCGCTCCAGGAGTTAACAACCGCCAGCAGAGATCATTACCTTGGCGCATCTCACCTGTTGATGGCAAAACTCAAACATAAGCAAAACAGTGTAAGTGAGGCTCTGCAACACGCTCATCAATCACTTAAACTCTCTTCGGAAAGTGAGTACCTGTTTACCCCGGCAGAAGCGCACTTGCTATTGGCCACGCTTTACGCTGACAAAGAATTGTTTGCAGACGCCTACCACCATCAACGTAAGGCGAGTGATTACCAGCGGCCTGATAAGGCGCTGTTACCCCCCGCTCAAGTATCAGACGAGCGCTATCAACAGCAGCAATTACAACGTACTCTCCAAAGCTTAAGAAATCAGCTTGAAGATACATCTATAGAACATGAGCAACAGAGTAGCTGGTTGATAATTTCATTGGCCATAACAGCCATATGCGTACTGCTGTTGATACTCATTCTGCGCCTTTATCTAAGCAATAAACGACAGACGGTTGAATTAAAAAAACAGCAATTCCTCCACCCCACGACAGGACTTCTGGGGACACAACATTTGCATGACTTCCTCAAACAGAAAATCACTGATGCACAAAAGCAACATGAAATTTTCTATAGTGAAAGTGATGCTCAAGGCAAAGACCACAAAAGCTTTTACTTGTTGATTGAGCTACCTGTACTAAAGCAGGTTTATGTTCAAAAAGGGTTTAAAGCAGGGCGGCTGTTTGATGCAAAGTTTGGCGAATTAATTCAAGCCAATATAACCTCTGAGCTGAAATTTTTTCACCCAAGAGAGTATGTCCTATGCGCTTGCTTAACGGGAACGAATTACCTGACATCAGCGCAAGCCGTAAAGAAGGTGCAAGCCATTCTCGACGACATATTTGAGGCATTGGCACTGTCTGAGCGCGCCCGACTGTACTCTATTGGTGTTATTAGTATGCCATTTTTATCAAAAGCAAGCCGAGCCATAGACAGCAATAACCTTCCCGAGCTACTGGTTTTGGCTTTAAATGGCGCTAATCAACTGCGAGTGATCAATGGCGAGTCAGCCTGGGTAACACTCCATGCGATCGATGCAACGCCCGGCACCCTGTTCAATAATGACGCAAGAACAGGATGCTTGTTAGGCTTAAGAAAAGGCTTAGTAAAGGTACAAGCGTCACACGATAAACAATTGATTGAATGGCCTAATGACTGATATCTGAATTCAATCATCAAATAGTTGTAAAAGACGCTATGTTTATAGTTGAATTCCAAGAGTAGGTGGATGCCAGTGGTAAGTTCAGGAAGATAATGATGACGGAATCCGCACCAGCAAGTGCAAATATTGCATTGGTCAGCCAAAAGTTGCAGCAATCTCAGCAGGCTTACCAGCAACTCGAGGTCCGCTACAAACAGGAAGCGGCGGCACTTTATAAGCTGATAAATAAGTTATCCCTCGCATGTAAAGGGCAAAACATTGAGCTCGACAACAAGTTGGCATTACTCCGAGGTCATTTAACAGAAAACCTTAGTATTGAGAAAGCCAACAAATTGTTGTTGAGCATCGATCAGTTGCTCAATAGTCACACCAGCCATGTTGAAAAGCAGCTCAGCTACACCAGAGACCAGTTCCAAACATCAGGCAAAAATCTTCAGCAGTGGCGAGGGTTACCACCTCAATTGCGCCGAGATCTGCGCTCATTAATAGATTCAAGCGGTAAAGTCGAACAGTCTGTTTACGATTTTTTACCCCATCTGCAAAAGCTCGTTGAACTCTATAATCACGCATACGATGCCGCAGGCAGTGGCGACACAGCTGCACCGCAACAAGTTAAAGAGTTAAAGCGGGAATTCAGTGACGAATTGCTAGCACTGATGACCGAAGTAGAGTTTGATAACGAAGCCAATACTCGGCTCAAACAACTGAAACAAAAAGTCGGCCTGGCCAACGATATTGATGAGTTACTTAGTTACTGTATTGAACTAATAAAACTCTTGGTGGAAAGTGTCCAACAAGAAAGAAAGTCATCAGAAGCGTTTTTAAACCACCTCAATGAAGCACTTAGCACTGTTTATGGTGCCGTCACCCAAACCCTGCAAAATTCTCAACTGCTGACCGAACAAAGCCGTGAGGTTAACAGTGCATTAAAGACCCAGATAGAGAAGCTGGGGGCAGAAGTAGATGCGGCCAATGATCTCGATTTATTGAAAGAGAAAGTCCGATTGCATCTGCAAGAGATCGCCAGTGCATTAGAGAAAAGAGAACGTTTAGCCGAGCAGGAGCAAAGTCTCAACGAGTTGCTGATGGCGATGCAAAATCGTATTGATACCCTAGAAGAGGACGCTAAATCGTATCGCAGTAGGTTGAACGAACAGCGGCAACAGCTTTACCTGGACAGTCTCACTCAACTGCCTAACCGAGCAGCCTTCAATGAACGATTAGAGATCGAATATCAACGCTGGAAGCGCTACGGCGGAGATCTCTCTATTGCCGTGTTAGATCTCGACCACTTCAAAAACATTAACGATACCTACGGCCATATCGCCGGTGATAAGACCCTTCAGGTAATCGCTAAGCTACTCGGTAAAACAGTTAGAAAAACCGACTTTATCTGTCGCTTCGGCGGTGAAGAGTTTGTGTTGATCCTACCGGAGCAAACTGCTGAATCAGCCACACAACCGATGAATAAACTACGTATTGCGGTATCAAAACTGCCCTTTAAATTTAAGGGACAAAATGTCACGGTAACCGTGTCTATCGGCCTGGCAACCTTTAATAAAGGTGAAAACACCGAAACCGTATTCGAACGCGCCGATCAAGCGCTGTACGCAGCGAAAGAAAGTGGCCGGAATCAACTCGTTATCAAATAGCTATCCGTCTCCCAAATCATCATGCCCCCAATAGCTGGGGGCTTTCTCCTATGAGAGGTGCCCTATGATCACCCAAATAAGTCCCTCCGGCAGCATGGAGTTGTTGTCCCCATTAGAAGTCGAACGATTAAAAGCCAGTTCCACCAGTCAACTCTATCGCCTGTATCGGAACTGCTCATTGGCGGTTTTGAACTCTGGCAGCAAAACCGATAGCAGCAAAGAAACCCTTGAGCGTTATAAAAGTTTCGATATCAATGTATTACGCCGAGAGCGCGGGGTTAAAATCGAATTAATCAACCCCCCGGAAGAAGCGATTGTTGATGGCGAGATTATTCGGGGCATACAAGAGCATCTATTTTCTGTTCTCAGAGACATCGTTTATGTCAGTGACAGGTACCAAAACAATGCCTATATCAATCTGACCAACTCTCAACACCTAACTCATGTTGTCTTTGATATTCTGCGTAATGCTGGAGCACTGCATTCGCAATCAGATCCCAATATGGTGGTGTGTTGGGGTGGCCACTCTATCTCCGATATCGAACATCAATATACCCTCGAAGTAGGTCATGCCCTCGGACTCCGACAACTCAATGTCTGCACAGGTTGTGGTCCAGGAGCAATGGAAGGCCCGATGCGCGGCGCCGCCATTAGCCACGCCAAGCAACGAGTCAGAAATGGTCGCTATCTTGGACTAACAGAGCCCAGCATTATTGCCGCCGAACCACCCAACTCTATCGTTAATGAACTGGTGATATTGCCAGATATAGAAAAACGTTTAGAAGCCTTCGTTCGCGTTGCTCACGGTATTATCATCTTCCCCGGCGGCGTAGGTACGGCCGAAGAGCTTTTGTATTTGCTCGGGATATTACTCAATGAAGAAAATGCCAAGCAACCTTTCCCTATCGTTCTCACAGGGCCTGTAGAGTCTGCAGAGTACTTCCATCAAATAGATCAATTTGTTGGCGCCACATTAGGTCCTGAAGCGCAAAATAAATATCGCATAGTGATAGGCGATCCATCGCTAGCCGCTCGCGTGTTAAAAGAATCAATGCCTGATGTACGCGCGTATCGAAAGACTATTGGTGATGCCTATCATTTTAACTGGTCGTTAAAAATCGAACCCGAATTTCAACTACCGTTCGAGCCTACCCATGACAATATCGCTGCGCTCAACCTGCACAAAGATCAAAATAAAGCTGCACTTGCCGCCGATCTAAGACGTGCCTTCTCTGCTATTGTTGCCGGCAATGTAAAAGCAGAGGGAATGAAAGCGATTGAAAAACACGGACCATTTGAGATCAATGGTGATCCGACGCTAATGAAGATGTTAGATAAACTACTCAGAGCGTTTGTCGAACAGCAACGCATGAAATTGCCCGGAAGCGACTATGTCCCCTGTTACACCGTCCGCGCTTAATAAAAAAGCCGGCCAACGAGGACGCATTATATTGCTTGATGGCATGAATATGGTGCGCCGTATCTATGCTGCCTGCTCTCGTCATTCTGAACACAATGCCCTAGAACAAACGCTATCACGCTGCACACAGACCCTGAATCGTGTCGTTAAACAACACAGACCGACCCACGCCCTGTGTGTGTTCGATGGTGATCAACCCAATTGGCGCCGAGACTTATTGGCGAATTATAAAATTAGTCGCAAGGGAATGCCCAGCGCACTGAAGCTAGGCTTAGAACAGATACAAGAAGCGTTTTGGCAGATGGGAGTCGACTCGCTACTGTCAGAGTCAGATGAAGCGGATGACCTAATCGCGACACTAAGCAGCAAGTCGTGTCACCACGCCGATGTTATCATCATCTCCACTGACCACGGATTCGGACAACTTCTGTCGCCACAGGTACACCAATGGGATTGTTTCGCCCGACAATTTCTGGACATCAATTTCTATCAACAACGCTACCAGCTTCATCCCCATCAGCTACCTTTGTTCAATGCGCTGGTCGGAAGCAATAGTCATGACATCAAAGGTATCAAAGGTGTTGGTGCGAAGACGGCCAGCTCTTTACTCAATCGTTATACCACCATCGACGCATTGCTACGGGCTGACGATATACCGGAAAAAATTTCATTAAAGCTGCATGAGCAACAGGAAAAGCTACACACTAACTTTAAAATACTGACGTACAGGACGGAGATCCCACTGGGGTTTTCCATGAGCGATATTCGCTATCAGAGAGCAAGTCATGACTAACTCATCAACCATCATGATCACAGGGGCAAACCGAGGTATCGGCCTAGCCTTTGTCGAAAAGTATCTGCAACAAGGAGATCAAGTCATCGCCTGCTGCCGTCATCCTGGCGAAGCACATCAGTTGCATTCGTTGAAGCGCATTCATAAAGACCAGCTGCAAATGCATACCCTAGATGTTGACGCTCCGGAAAGCATTGAACAGTTAGCAAATAAACTGAGCACTGCCCGCATCGACATCCTGATCAATAACGCAGGTGTTTACGGACCAAAAGGCTCTGTTCTCGGCGAGATTAGTCAAAACGACTGGCAAAAAGTATTTAC
Organism: Corallincola luteus; assembly: GCF_004336975.1. Classification (NCBI taxonomy): domain Bacteria; kingdom Pseudomonadati; phylum Pseudomonadota; class Gammaproteobacteria; order Alteromonadales; family Psychromonadaceae; genus Corallincola; species Corallincola luteus. The sequence goes on along the minus strand of NZ_SJXE01000005.1, from coordinate 186,217 downwards.
CACCAATGCCATCGCACCACTCTTGGTTTGTCAGGCGTTTCAACAACAGGTAGCGCAAAGCCAGCAAAAGATCATGGTCTGTATTAGTAGCAAAATGGGGAGCATGGCAGACAATAGCTCTGGTGGAAGTTATATCTATCGCAGTTCCAAAGCAGCCCTGAATGCCGTAGTCAAAAGCCTTGCTCTGGATCTATACAACCATGAGATAAAAATTGTCGCGCTTCATCCTGGCTGGGTACAAACCGAGATGGGTGGTGCGAATGCCTTAATATCAACCACAAAGTCAGTCGACAGCATGGTAAGAGTGATCGAAAATATCGATGAAAATCAAATAGGACGCATGTTGAACTACGATGGTACAGTGATCCCATGGTGAATCACCTATAACCTTTTAGCGACAGCTGTTACGTCATGAAAACTAAAGCAGTAGACAAGTCATTACATATTAAACACCCTGATACTCTTTATCTGGCGGTGGATAAGCTATTTCACTTGAGCACCGACGGGCCATCGAGTCAATTTGTCGTTGGCGTACACAAATTAGCAAAAATCATCTATCAGTCTTATCCTCTTGATGCACCAGTGGTCATTGCCCACCTATCGCTGCACAATGACAAATTCAGTCTGGCAGTTAACGAAGCGCTCAATTGTGCCATCTTGACCTGTGCACTTGGTTATCAAAGCCATTGGAGCAGCCACCACGTCGTACCATTGATCGCTGCGGCCATCAGCAAAGATATTGCTGACTTGCAGTTAAACAATAATCGCTTTGATGGCACCCGTTTTAACGAGCAAGAAACACTGCAATGGCATAACCGTGGTGATCGTGCCAAGCAGTGGTTGAGTGCCGCAGGAGTCACCTCCGAACTTTGGCTGGAAGCTGTCGCTGGGCATGCAGCCAAAATGGACGGCTCTGGCTACCCAACTCTCGCTGGCTATCAGCTGACACCTGCGGTCAGGCTACTGAGTTGGTGCAGTTTTTTTTCTGAACAGATTTGTCCCCGAGCCAACCGCACAGGCTTACGTCCCAGACAAATCATCCGCTACGCCTTAGGCCGCAGACGGCACGCCTTTGATCGACAGCTAATTAATAAAACCGCACAGATCTTCGCACCTATTCAGCCAGGGGCTGTCATTAAGACCGAAGATGAACAACATGCCATAGTGATTGGCCGGCAAAACAGGCGCGAAGCTATTATCACCTCTGTGGTCACTAAAGATCTGGATATTCAGCAGTGCAATATCAGCGGCATAATAAAGCGCTACCCCACCCAGATCGACAAGGGACGCCACTTTCTCGCTCGACTGATCCGTGGCTGGCAGCAGATGCAAGCACAATCCATCACTTTACTTGACGGCCTACAAATAGCCCGGCAAGAAACACTCAGCCCAGAAAAAATTACAGAAGTGGCTTACCTATTTGAATTAGAAGAGCCTGACATACCTGCATTAGCTAGATTATTAACCGAATACCCCTCCCTATTGTCACGTTTAGCACAGCAAGCCCAACGTTTAAGCCGGCGTCAGCTTAACGTCAGCGACCCGAAACAGATTTTAATGATGCTAGGACTCGAGCGTGCATCTCCCTTAGTGCAGCGTAACGCTATGCTAGAAGCCCTTGAGGCCAACGCTGGGCCATATCAACGAACACTTAGTTCACTGATTGAGTGCTATAGCGCTTTTTGTTCTCTCATGGCAGAGCAAACCAAATTTGCTGATATGGAAAAGACCCGCATCATTTCCACCGCTCAATGTGCGGGCTTTCTACTGTCTCCCGAACTCATTGCCACCCGCCCAGCCAACATACAAAACAACGGGCAACGTCCCGGATTTTGGTTCAAACAGCAGGACAACCTGCGATTGGAATCGCTAAGCCTTGCCTTCGCCAAGCGCTGGCAGCTTCCGCCTTTCGCCCTGAACGCGCTGCTCCTTGCCGCAGAACGTGTTGCCCCGAATGCCAGCAGAAAAGCGATCGGCTACGCACACCTGTTAAAACTTTGTAGCCAGCTTTATCAGCACTTTATGGCAACGGGTGAAATGACGCTAAAAAACAAAGAAACCAAGGAATTAGCTGCTTCACTCGGTATCAACGATAGCCAGCTTAAAAATACCTTTAATACATTTATTCAACAATATCACCCCTACACACCACTCGATTAGCTTGCTGATTTTATGAACAGTGGTAGAATCAACGATCTGTCGGTAAACGGGCACCGACTGTTTTAGGAGAAGTAGATTGCTGGTATTGATTCGTTGGGTTTTCAGCCTGTTAATTTTGGCGGCAACCGCCCTTTTTGTTGTGGACGGCGTATTACGTACTAATCCAACGCTACCGACCACAGTATATTTAGCGGTGATCATATGGGGCGTAGCTGGAGCTTCCTGTTTCGCTCGAAACTGGAGCGTCGGTGCCGCTTATGCATTTCGTCCGTTCATGTTGTCTATCCCTGTAGGCTTAGGCTTATTCGCTTGGGGATTCTGGATGCATAGCCAACATAGCTTTGATGTTACAGAAGTGCCTCGCCTAGCAAATGCTCATACCCAGATTGAAGGTGACACCTATCAACTTCCCAATTACGAAGAGCAGCTCAAGCCCAAAACCTACCGCCCCAAGTTGCAAGCCACGCCAACGGTAGCAAAGAAAGTTGCAGCAGAAATGCAACTTCAAGCAGGTGACTGCGATCTCGATAGACATACTCAACGTTGGTGTCGCGGTTTTTACTTCGAAGCGGGTAAACAACCAGAGCAAGAATTAAAAGAGTTCGTCGCCCAACAGCCACTCTCTGAGCTGGATTCATGGCCGGATAATGCTTGCCCGAGCTACAGTGTCTTTGATGGCCAACATAAGTACGGGCAAGTGGTTAACATTAGAAAAGGCGAAGTTGAATGCGGCGCCGCACAAATGAAGCCTGGGCAGCGCCACCCCGTTCAAATTTGTGTTCAGTGGTATAAATACGACTGCATAGTACCCGGCGCGAGTGCCTGGGCATCTATCGGTCTCGACGAGGCTCCCGACGCAAGTGTACAGTGATCTCTTCTCTATCATGATAGAGGTGCTTCGCTGTCACTTGGTATCTTACACCTTCATCTCGTAAGAACTGCTTCATTAGCTCTAAACAGCGTTCTGCTTCGCTGAAACGTTGTTTCATTGGCAGTTTTAAGTTAAATATCGCTTCTTCACACCAACGATTAGCTAGCCACTGGCCCATCAAACGAGCTATGCGGCCAGGCTTTTCTACCATGTCGCATACCAGCCAGGTGATATTTTTACGTTTTGGTTCAAAGCCAAAGCCATCCGCCATGAAGTGCTTCACCTGACCGGTTTCCATCAGCCCTTCATCCATCGGGCCGTTGTCGACCGCAGATACCATCATGCCTCTGCGCACCAGTTGATAAGTCCAACCTCCGGGACTGGCGCCAAGGTCAACAGCATTCATGCCCGATGTAACACGCTTCTCCATCTCCTCCGGGGGGACGAATGTCATGAAAGCTTCTTCCAACTTCAGCGCTGATCGACTCGGAGCATCTTTAGCCAAACGTAGCCTCGGTATTCCCATTTCAAAGCGACTATTATTGCCTGGAATCGAGTAACCCAACATCATCTCTGCTCCATCAAGTACGCACAGATGAAACACAGGTTTGTCCGCTTTCGGCTTGTCTGTCAGCTTTCTATGTTTACGTAACGCCTGGCGCAGTGGCACTGAAAACTTACGGCAGAACTTACTCAGCTCTTTACCTTCGTTGGTATCAACCGGCTCCACCATCAATTCTCCGCATAGCGGAAATTCTGACGCGGCCGCTACAACTTCAGAGATACGATCTTCAACCGACATATCCTGCAAATGGGCAACACAAGCGATCATCTGGCGGGCAAAAATCAGACGCCAGAACTGCAAGCGGCGAACCAAATATTCCGCATCGCCTTCAGTGAAGCATCGATACAAGACATAACCAGTGTTTGGCTTTGCTTCCGCATAACCTGCAGATACACTCATAGCGCGCTGCGTGATCTCTGCGGCGCACTCTTTTTCAAACCCGGGCCGACAATAAAGTAACAGCGCGTTCATGACATCTCCTGCCAAAGTTTTTTGGCGGCTAATAACCAGCCTAAGATTAAGGCAGAGCCCCCTATAGGGGTGATCATACCGATAACACCTATACCTGAAACTGCCAACAGGTAAAGGCTTCCACTAAACAGGGTCGCCCCAAGAATTAACCAAATGGCTTCACTACGCAGCGACACTTTGCTGTAAAGAGACAAAGCGACGAGTGCCAGTACGCCTAAGCCATGATAGATCTGATATTGCACCCCTGTATTAAAGGCCGCCATTAACTCTGGCGACAAACGATGCTTTAAACCATGAGCCCCAAAAGCACCCAAGGCTATTCCCGTCGCCATCATCAGCGCCGCTATCGTGGCAATTTTTTTCATAACTATTTTTATCTCTTATCGCCGACAACGGTGACTTGCTGATTTACAAACTTGGCCACTTGCGATGCCGCAAAAATCATATTCTCCGCGAGAGTCGTTCCACTGCGCTTACGCGGAATAAAGCTATGCTCGCCATCAATAACCGCGGTAATCGACACATCATTGGGCAGCTTAAAACCTGGCCATTCATCCTCTTTACCAAATGGATCCCGTTGCCCCTGCAAAATCAACGTCGGTACTTGGCAACTATGCAGTTCCGCCAGGCGCAACTTATCTGGCTGACCAGGCGGATGAAATGGGTAGCCAAAAGCGACCACCCCAAGTGCTGTTTCAGTCTCTGCAGCCACATTAGCGGCCACACGGCTCCCCATCGACTTGCCGGCAAGAAACAATGGCAGTTCATCATCAAATTGCTGCATAACCTGGTTAAAGGCCGCGATCAAAATCGGCATACGATCAGGGGGACGTCGCCGTTGCTCATCTATCATTTTGACCATATAGGGAAAATTGAAACGTATAACCTCAATCCCCTGCGCAGTAACAAGCGAAGCCATTTGCGCCATAAATTCCGAATTCATACCCGCACCCGCCCCATGGGCCATGATCATACGGGCAATAGGTTTATCAGCTTGACTAATAAGTTGGATCGGAAGCGGCTCACTCATATGAGCCATCCATCGGCTCAGGTTGGATCCCGACTAAATAATTTTGCTCTTTCATCACCCGTTCCATCACCCACGCCTTAAACGCAACCACCTTCGGGTTATCAACATCCTCGTCTGGAAAGACCAGGAAATAGGAATCACGACTCAACATGGCGGTTTTAAACGGCACAACCAGGCGGCCACTCTCGATGTCTGGCCTAGCAAGCGTGGTATGCCCTAGCGCCACTCCCTGCCCCAAAATAGCGGCTTGTAACGCCATAGTTGAATGGCTAAATATCGGGCCGACATTAGCATTGACGTGTTTAGCCGATGCTTGTCGCAGCCAACGCTTCCAGTCTTGACGGCTACCGTCATGAAGTAGTGAGTAGTATTGCAGATCATTAGGCGTTTTCAGCGGATGAGTACCCTGCAATAACTGCGGCGCACAAACAGGGATCCGATACTCTGAGTGCAGCTTACACGACTCCAAACCCGGCCAGCGACCACGTCCGTAGAAGAATGCAACATCCACGTCATCATCCAATGGGCCAGACTCTTTATCCACGGCTTTAATCCGTACATCAATTTCAGGGTACTTGGCACTAAACTCACTTAGCCGGGGAACCAACCAACTAATAGCAAAACTCGGCGTAAGACTGACAGTTAACGCACCACTGGCCCGCATCGCCATCATTCTATCCGTCGCTTCTGACAAAGCGCGCAACAGAGGGCTGACTGTCTGAAAGTAACTTTGTCCCTCTTCCGTCAGCAGCAAAGTACGATGGGCGCGCCGAAAGAGGCGCACACCGAGAAAGGATTCCAGTGCTTTTATCTGGTGGCTGACCGCCGCCTGCGTTACAAACAACTCTTCCGCCGCTCGAGTGAAGCTTAAATGGCGGGCAGCCGCTTCAAAAGTCTTAACCGCATTAAGCGGCGGGAGCTTGTTACTCATCAGGAATTGGTATCAACATCCGGCAGCGATTTCACCACATCATCAACCGCTTTAACGTGAGACAAAAAGGCTTCCAGCTTGTTTAGTGGCAGTGCACTAGGGCCATCGCAACGAGCGCTTTCAGGATCAGGGTGAGATTCCAAAAACAGCCCTGCCAAGCCAACGGCCATACCGGAACGTGCTAACTCTGTCACCTGATGGCGACGACCACCAGATGCAGCACCTAGCGGATCTCGACACTGCAAGGCATGGGTAACATCAAAAATCATCGGTGCATTGTCACAGGCATCTCGCATCACGCCGAAACCCAACATATCAACGACGAGGTTGTCGTAGCCCATGCAGCTACCGCGTTCACAAAGAATGATCTGCTCATTCCCACACTCGGCAAATTTATCGACAATATTCTTCATCTGCCCGGGGCTGAGAAACTGCGGCTTTTTGACATTGATAACCGCATTGGTTTTCGCCATCGCTTCAACCAGATCAGTTTGCCGTGCCAAAAATGCCGGTAATTGGATAACGTCCACCACCTCAGCGACCGGCGCAGCCTGCTCGCAGGTATGGATATCCGTGATAATTGGTATATCGAAAGTGCTTTTAAGCTCTTCAAATATTTTTAGCCCTTCATCCATCCCTGGTCCACGATAAGAGAACACAGAAGAGCGATTAGCTTTGTCAAAACTGGCTTTAAAAACATAAGGGATCCCCAGCTTCTCGGTTACGGTCACATAATGCTCAGCAACCGCCATCGCCATGTCTCGCGATTCCAAAACATTCATACCGCCAAACAGTACAAAAGGAGCCTGGTTTGCTACTTGAATATCGCCAATCTTCACAACCTGCTGTGCCATAACAATCTCTCTTAATTGGGGTTGCTGAATAAGTTATAAAAATGAGTACCGTCATTGTCGGTTGCGACAGCACCTGACCTAAGATTAGTGGAACACAACCTGTTCGCTAGCCATTTGACGCATTTGGGTTTTTAGCAGCGGCGCCGAGGGATCATCGGGACATTTTTGCAAAAAGAATTCAAAGTCCTTTAAAGCCAACGGAAAGCATTGCAACTGCTGTAATAAAAACCCTCGGTCTCGCACCTCAAATGGGTCATCCTGATTCAAAGTCAGCAGTTGCTCACAGCAAATCAAAGCCTCCGCGAACCTTTCCTCACGGATCAACGCCGCCTTTAAACCCAATAGCAAACGACTCAATGCCTGATCCTCATCAATCGGCTGCAGCATATCGTCTGACAAACGAGCCAGATCACCGCGAATACCGCGCAATCGAGCTTCCATTTCAGCAAAACGCAACTCACGACCGTCCGTAGCATCGATATAACGATATCCCAATTGCTGATCATCAATACGTACCAAGACTGCGCCGGGGTACTCGACGATGGCACAAGGGATCTCACTGTATTGCAACAGGTAAAGATACAGCATAGACATCACGATAGGGCTACCAGCAGACTGCTCTATCACTCTGTCAACTAGGCCATTATCTGGGCTTAAACAATTTTCCGCTTGTGGCCGAAACTTTAGCTCTTGATAAAGATATTCATGAAAAGCTGCAAGCCTGGCATCCATCGAATCATAATAGGCTGTACGTTGTGCCGCATCCCATGCCCACTTATCTAGGTGCAGCAGGGTTTGCGCGGTAACAAAACGCTTCTGTAATTTCGAAGATAGCTCTAACGACCTCGCGGTCACGGCTTTAATATCAAACTGCACAGTCAACTTTAAGTTTTCTCTATCTAAATTTTTACTAAGCTCCACAGGCTTATCCCAGCAACATCGGTGCTTTGCTACGAGCCAAGTAGAGAATAAAACCAAATATCGCCACAGCGAGAACAAAGGATATCCGCTTTATGGTGGCAGTTTTACCGAGTTTCAAGGCAAACAGGCCCAAGACGATATAAACCACTAACAGCAACACCTTCTCAGTCAGCCAAGCGTCACTTAGTGGGTACTGCTGCAAAGCGATTGCCAGCAGTGCCGCAGTCAGCAACAAGCATGTATCGTTGACATGAGGTATAATTTTCAACCACTTAGCTGACGCCATTCCTACTGCAAATTGCTGTAGAAAAAAGCGAAACACAAAAAGAAAAATACTCAGCACTGCAAACGTCATATGCAGGTGTTTCAACATCATATAGTTCTCAGCCAACATCATTTTTCTCCATCATCTGCTGTATTGCTTTCATCCCATCATTCACTCTGTTTCGTGAATCTGTTCGCTATCTCTTTGCCAACAACCCAAGGTACACCTAGGGTTCCCGGCATAATCATTTATCACTTTCACATCCACGAAACCGGCACTTTCAAACAACGCTGCGACTTGCGCGCCTTGCTGCCAACCATGCTCTATCAGCAACCAACCCGGTGAAGTTAAGTGGATTTTAGCCTGTTCACAAATCGTGCGAATATCAGCTAAGCCAGACTCCTCTGCCACCAAGGCAGACAATGGCTCAAAACGCACATCCCCCTCACGCAGATGGGGATCATTAGCATCAATATAGGGAGGATTACTCACTATCAAATCGAACAATGATGAACGACTGAAGCAAGCGAGCCAATCACTTTGTTGCCACTGGCATTGCTCTAATCCAAGGCGCTGAGCATTGCTTTTTGCCAACGTGATAGCACCCGCCATGCGATCTACGCCATAAATCTGCCAGGCTGGCCGCTCACTCGCCAACGCGAGGGCAATCGCTCCGGTACCAGTACCCAAATCAACCACTCGCGCAGACGCAGGCAGAGGTAAATCTAATGCGACCTCCACCAAAACTTCGGTATCTGGACGGGGAATAAGCGTATCAGGGCTCACCGCCAACGGTAGGCTCCAAAACTCTCTCACTCCCGTTAAATGAGCCACAGGATGACCTGCGATCCGCTGCGCCACGAGCTGACGAAAAGCCTGTTCAGTCTCTTCATCCAGCTCCCTTTCCGGCCAAGTCAAAAGATAGCTACGAGGCTTATCCAACAAAAAACAGAGCAACACATCGGCATCCAAAGCGGCCGAATCAGAACAGTCAGCCAAAGCTGATTTCGCCCAGCGCAGTAAGGCGGCTATGGAGTGCATATCGCGAGCTATCCCGACCTACGGTCTTAGTTGTCTTGCGCCAACGCAGCGAGTAGATCCGCCTGATGCTCTTGGATAATGGGCTGCAACACTGCGTCTAATTCACCTTCCATCACTTCTGCCAAGCGATATAAAGTCAGATTAATCCGATGATCGCTAACCCGGCCTTGGGGGAAGTTATAGGTACGGATCCGCTCAGAACGATCGCCACTTGCTACTAAGCTGCGACGCATCGTATCTTCTTCAGCCTGACGTTTTTCATCTTCAGCAGCCTGCAGTCGAGCCTGCAACACGCTCATCGCCTTAGCTCGGTTTTTGTGCTGTGAACGTTCATCCTGGCACTCAACCACAACACCCGTCGGGATATGAGTAATACGAATTGCCGAGTCAGTTTTGTTAACGTGCTGTCCACCAGCGCCACTGGCACGGAAGGTATCGACGCGCAGATCGCCAGAGTTGATCTCAATCGCTTCCGCTTCTGGAACTTCAGGCATCACCGCCACAGTACAAGCTGATGTATGGATCCGTCCTTGCGACTCAGTTTCAGGTACCCGTTGCACACGGTGTCCGCCAGATTCAAATTTCATCCGACCATAGACACCACTGCCGACAACGCGGGCAATGACCTCTTTATAGCCGCCATGTTCGCCCTCATTGGCACTGACCAGCTCCATCTTCCAACCCAGCTGCTCGGCATAGCGACCATACATACGATACAAATCACCGGCAAATATCGCGGCTTCATCACCACCGGCCCCAGCCCTGATCTCAAGGTAGGCGTTATTGTCATCTTTCGGATCGCGAGGGATCAGCAAGATCTGCAACTCATCAGAGAGCTGCTCTACCGCAGACTTTGCTTCTTTAAACTCGTCCTGCGCCATCTCGCGCATTTCGGGATCATCATCTTTAAGCATCTCTTCAGCCGCTTCCAGATCTTGCTCCGCCTGCTGGTAACGATGAAATCCTTGGATCACTTCTTCAAGCTGAGAGTATTCTTTCGACAACGCGCGAAAGCGGTCTTGATCAGCAATGGTGCCAGGATCACCCAATAGCGCCTGAACTTCTTCATAGCGCTCATTCAGCGCTTCTAATTTTGCGTAGATAGATGGTTTCATCTTTCCTCGGAATAAGATGTTAGCCGTTCTTAATCAGATCTAAGCCCAGTACATCTCTTATTAGATTGAGTTTTTCCAATTCGCCCGCCTGGCCTGCGTCAGTTAACGCCCGGGTCGGAGAATGGATAAGTCGGTTGGTCAATTTATAAGCCAGTTCATTCAACACCTGTTCAGGTGAAACCCCTGACTGCAAATTCTTCAATGCCCGCTCCAGTAACTCGTCACGGGTCTCTTCAGCAAGTTGACGGTAAGAACGAATGGTGTCTACCGCACTTTGACCACGCAGCCATCCTTCAAAGGCGACCACGTAATCCGCAATGATCTGCTCTCCCTCCGCCGCAGCCTCTTGGCGAGAGGCCACATTCTGCTCCACGATCCCTTGTAAATCGTCGACAGTATAGAGGTAAGCATCATCAAGATCTCCCACCTGTGCCTCGATATCTCGAGGAACGGCCAGATCAACCAGCAACATCGGCGCGCGTTTACGTTCAGCAAGTGCGGCACTGACCATGCCGGTGCCAATGATTGGCAGCGGCGCTGCAGTCGAACTGATGACAATATCGGCACCCGCCATGCGCTCGGGGATCTGACTAAGCGTCAGCGCTTCGCCATGAAAACGATCAGCCAACTCCAACGCCCGCGGTACCGTTCGATTAGCTACAACTATCTGGCGCACGCCTTGCTCCGCCAGATGCTGCGCCACCAGTTCGATGGTCTCACCCGCTCCCACTAACATCACCCGGCTTTTATCCAACGAGCCAAAAATATGCTTCGCCAGATTCACTGCGGCATAGGCGACAGAAACTGCGCTGGCACCAATTTCAGTTTCACTACGCACCCGTTTGGCCACGCTAAACGCTTGCTGAAAAAGGCGATCTAAAATAGTACCCAGCGTATTCGCCGCTCGCGCTGATGCGTACGCCTGCTTTGCCTGCCCCAAGATCTGTGGCTCACCCAGTACCAAGGAATCGAGCCCACTGGCAACCCGCATCAAATGACGCACTGCGTCATTATCCTGATATTGATAGAGACAGTCATTCAGCAGCTCTTGGGGTAATCCATGATAATTTGCCCACCAGGCAGCCAGGTTTTCAGCCAACCCACCGTCAGCATGACAATAGATCTCGGTACGGTTACAAGTCGATACAATAGCAGCCTCGTGGACACCATTATTCGCCTGCAACGCACGCGTCGCATCGACCAGAGTGTCGGGCGAAAATGCCACCTGCTCTCTGACCGAAACCGAAGCGGTTTTATGATTAATACCGAAGGCGTATAGCGCCATGAAGAAAACAAACCATCATTAATTTATACTCAATCCGATGATTTTACGTAAATCGGCGCCAACAAGGAAGTCGAACAGTTGCCTGCTTAAACCGCCAAGGTATACTTGCCAACCACATCTTGTTGCTTAGCCATCCACGCGAACCAACATTGCTCGACAAAAACCGTTATAAATAAGAGCACATAATGAGATCTGCATTTCACTGTTTTCGCCCTTACGCTGGCACCAGCTTATTGCTATTTTTCAGCCTGTTTTTATTCGGTTGCCCGCAAACTCCTGTCGTGGAAGCCCCCGAGGTCGCGGATCCTGCACAAGCTTTTGCCCAGCACCAGCAATCACTGACAACGCTGTCACACTGGCAGGTGCGTGGCAAAGTAGCGATCAAAACAGCTGAAGAATCCAATACGGCAAATCTCAACTGGCAACTTGCTGGGGCTGACTACAAGTTAATGCTCACCAGCTTCATTGGTACCTCTTTAATGGAGCTTGAAGGTGACAAATACCAAGCGGTATTAAAAGTGGATGGCGAAACCTATCACTCCCGCGCACCAGAACGTCTGATCTACCAAACAACAGGCTGGCGCCTCCCTGTCAGCACCCTCCCCGATTGGATCTTAGGGCGACTCAGTCAGCCAAACGCAAAACATGTATTAGACAGTAGCGGCAAGCTTGCCAGTCAATCGTTGCAAACCGACGACGGTTTACTTTGGCAAATAGACTATCGTGAGTATCAACAAGCAGGTGGCCATTGGCTGCCAAGAAAAATGACCATTCACGGCCCAGAGATCACGATTAAATTGGTGATCAGCAAGTGGGAACTCCAAGATCAATGACAGCGCAAACAACGAACACGGCACTGACACTGCCCAGTCCAGCAAAACTGAATCTGTTTTTACACATCAATGGCCGTCGCACTGATGGCTACCATGAATTGCAAACAGTGTTTCAGTTTGTGGATTACGGCGACACCTTAAGCTTTCACTTGCGCAGTGATGGCGAACTCACTTTATCCCCATCATTACCTGGGGTGGCTGATGCCGACAATTTAATTATAAAAGCAGCCAGAAAGCTGCAGCAGGCAACTGAATGCACGCTAGGTGCTGATATTAAATTGGAAAAACGGCTACCAATGGGCGGTGGTATTGGCGGAGGCTCCTCAAACGCAGCGACAACGCTCCATGGCCTCAATCAGCTTTGGCAACTAGGGTTATCTGAAGCGCAGCTAGCAGATATAGGCCTGTCTCTTGGCGCCGACGTACCGGTGTTTGTCCGTGGTAAAGCCGCCTACGCCGAAGGTGTCGGTGAAAAATTACGCCCAGTGACATTGCCAGAACCTTGGTACGTGGTATTACGGCCTGATTGCCATGTCAGCACCGCAGAGGTGTTCTGCGATCCGGGCTTACCAAGAAATACAAAAAAACTGGAGAAACTGCCCGAAGATTTGTGGCAGCTCAACAATGATTGTCAAAAACTGGTGTGTGACAAGCACCCTGCGGTTGAAAAGGCCTTACAGTGGTTGCTAGAATACGCGCCGGCTAGGATGACGGGGACAGGCAGCTGTGTTTTTGCACAGTTTGACAGTCAAATACAGGCAAATGCCTGCCTTGCTGCAGCAGCCGATACCTACCAAGGCTTTGTTGCACAAGGTATCAACTCATCTCCTCTGCTAAAGTATCTGAATACGTAAACCAAGACATGTTATTGGGATATCGCCAAGCGGTAAGGCAGCGGGTTTTGATCCCGCCATTCCCAGGTTCGAATCCTGGTATCCCAGCCACTTACTTTTAATGCTCCGAGGGTCAGCCTGTGCCTGATATGAAGCTTTTTGCCGGAAACGCTACACCGGAACTCGCAGAAAAGATTGCCGAACGTCTTTACATCAAACTGGGTTCCGCCACTGTCGGCCGTTTCAGTGACGGTGAAATCAGCGTAGAGGTTAAAGAAAACGTCCGTGGTCTGGATATCTTTATTATCCAATCCACCTGTGCACCGACCAATGACAATCTCATGGAATTGATTGTTATGGTTGACGCCCTGCGTCGCGCCTCAGCTGGCCGAATCACTGCGGTAATCCCCTACTTTGGTTATGCCCGCCAGGATCGTCGCGTACGCTCACAACGTGTACCTATCACAGCCAAAGTGGTTGCTGACTTCCTGTCTAGCGTTGGTGTAGACCGCGTATTAACCGTTGACCTTCATGCTGAGCAGATCCAGGGCTTCTTCGACGTCCCTGTTGATAACGTATTCGGTACACCTATCTTGCTCAACGATCTCAAGCAAAAGCAGTTTGAAGCACCGATTGTTGTGTCTCCCGATATTGGTGGCGTTGTTCGCGCACGCGCCATGGCGAAGCTGTTAGAAACCGACCTCGCGATCATCGACAAGCGTCGCCCACAAGCCAACGTGTCTCAAGTGATGAATATCATTGGTGATGTGGAAGGCCGCGACTGTATCTTAGTTGATGACATGATCGATACCGGTGGCACACTTTGTAAAGCAGCCGAAGCATTGAAGTCTCACGGCGCTAAACGTGTATTTGCCTACGCAACTCACCCTGTCTTTTCAGGTAGTGCGATCGACAACATCCGTGACTCAGTGATTGATGAAGTCGTTGTCACAGACACTATTCCGCTGCACCCAGACATGGCAAAACTGCCTAATGTTCGCCAGCTCACCATGAGCGGTCTGTTGGCTGAAGCGATCCGTCGCGTCAGCAATGAAGAATCGATTTCAGCGATGTTTAGTTAATCTGTTCGCTGTCTTCGTGAAAAGAAAGGAGCCTTTAGGCTCCTTTCTTGCTTTTTAAATTGAGCGTGTCGGTGTGAAGTGTTAGGATACCGCGCCTTTTGAAGGCAGGGTCCGTTCTTTGGTCGCAAAAGACGGGCAAAAATTACTTAATTGGAGTTACACACATGTCTGATCTCTACACTCTGGATGCAGAAATCCGTACAGACCTGGGGAAAGGTGCGAGCCGCCGCCTACGTCACGCGGATAAAGTTCCTGCAGTCCTCTATGGCGGTGACAAAGAAGCCGTTTCGTTGACTTTGGCCCATAACAAGGTATTCAAAGCGTCTGAAAATGAAGGTTTCTATAGCCACATTCTGACCCTGAACATCGGCGGTGAGAAGGTTGAAGCTTTGCTGAAAGATGTTCAGCGTCACGTTTATAAGCCAAAGATCATGCACTTGGATTTCCTGCGCGTTGATGCGACTCACGAAATTCACACTAAAGTACCAGTTCACTTCCTTAACGAAGACACTTCAGCAGCAGTGAAAGCGGGTGGCGTTGTTGTTCACCACATCACTGAAGTAGAAGTTGCTTGTTTGCCTAAAGATCTGCCTGAGTTCATCGAAGTTGATGTTGCTGACTTGGAGCAAGGCTCAACTCTGCACCTGTCCGACATAAAACTGCCAGAAGGCGTTGTTTTAGTTGAACTGGGCAAAGGCGAAGGTCACGACCAAGCATTGGTTGGTATTGCTGCACCGAAAGGCGCTGCTGCTGACGACGAAGCTGAAGCTGGCGATGCTGAAGAAGCAGCCTCTGAGGAATAATTGCCCGGGTAATCACACTTGAGCAAAGATATCCTACTGATTGTGGGCCTGGGTAATCCAGGCCCCGAATATCAAAGAACCCGCCACAACGCCGGTGAATGGTATGTTGAAGAACTTGCCCGGAGCCACGGCGCAACTCTTAAGGCGGAAAGCAAGTTCTATGGGCGCACTGCCCAGATCCAATTGAACGGCGAAACCGTTCGTCTGTTAATTCCATCGACCTTCATGAACCGCAGCGGTCAAGCCGTTGGCGCATTGGCGAATTTTTATCGTATAGCCCCTGAACAGGTGTTAGTCGCCCATGATGAGATGGATATGCCACCCGGAGTCGCCAAGTTTAAGCAAGGCGGTGGCCATGGTGGGCATAACGGACTAAAAGATATTATTGCCCGCTTGGCAAACAATAAGAACTTTCATCGTCTGCGGATCGGTATTGGCCATCCCGGCGACAAAAATCTGGTCACAGGCTATGTACTGGGTAAAGCACCGAGTAAAGAGCAGGATCAGATAGATCAGGCCATTGATGAAGCCGTGCGCTGCACCGACATCCTGGTCAAAGATGGCTTAGTCAAAGCCATGAACAGACTTCACGGCTTTAAAGCCGAGTAATTAACTTCTGGGGATAATCAAAATGGGTTTTAAATGTGGCATCGTTGGTTTGCCTAACGTCGGCAAGTCTACCCTATTTAATGCACTGACTAAGGCTGGCATCGAAGCAGCCAACTTCCCGTTTTGTACTATCGAGCCCAACACGGGCGTGGTACCCGTTCCAGATCTGCGCTTGGATCAACTGGCTAAGATCGTAGATCCGCAGCGCATATTGCCGACAACAATGGAGTTCGTCGATATCGCCGGACTCGTCAAAGGCGCTTCCACCGGCCAAGGGTTGGGTAATAAGTTCCTTGCCAACATCCGTGAAACCGATGCCATCGGCCACGTTGTTCGTTGTTTTGAAAATGATGATATCGTCCACGTCGAAGGGCGTATCGATCCTGCCGATGATATTGATGTGATCAATACCGAATTAGCGCTATCAGATATGGAAAGCTGTGAACGCGCCATTCAGCGTGTGGCTAAAAAAGCCAAAGGTGGCGATGCTGAAGCCAAGTTCGAGATGCCAGTTCTTGAGCGGGTCCTTGCCCACCTCGAAGAGGGTAAAATGGTGCGCGCCTTGGATCTTACCAAGGAAGAGCAAGCCGCTATCCGCTACATGAACTTCCTCACCGGCAAACCAACCATGTACATTGCCAACGTCAATGAAGATGGCTTCGAAAACAACCCATATCTAGATAAAGTTCGTGAGATTGCAGCAGAAGAAAATGCCGTTGTTGTGCCCGTGTGTGCCGCTATTGAATCAGAAATTGCTGAGCTCGACGATGAAGATAAAGCGGAATTCATGGAAGAGATGGGTCTTGAAGAGCCAGGTTTAAACCGTGTTATCCGTGCAGGCTATGAACTGCTTCATCTGCATACCTATTTTACCGCCGGCGTAAAAGAAGTACGTGCTTGGACGGTAAAAGTCGGCGCTACCGCACCACAGGCGGCGGGTGTGATCCATACCGATTTCGAAAAAGGCTTTATTCGCGCAGAGATCGTTGGCTTTGACGACTATATTGCTAACAACGGTGAATCCGGAGCAAAAGAAGCGGGTAAATGGCGTTTGGAAGGTAAGGAATATATCGTTAAAGATGGCGACGTGATCCACTTCCGCTTTAACGTATAGATCTCCTCGTGCTTGCAAAAAACTCGGCAGCGCCGAGTTTTTTTATGCCTGTAATTCATGCTTGATATCGCCCGTCCACCGTCGCACTATGGTTTGCAATGACGATATAGAGCAAAACAGAAGATATCAGATGGACTTAGATATACGTGCGTATGCCCCCACAGACCTACCAGCATTAGCCAAGATGCTATCCTCGCCTGCGGTATTCCCCAATACCACCCGCCAACCTTACAACTCAGTAGAGATGATTGCGCCACTATTCGCCGACCTCTCACATACCCACTTGGTGGCCTATTCCGGTGAAGATCTCGTCTCAACTGGCAGCTTGCTGACCAATCAAAATCCGCGCCGTAAGCACAGCGCGGAACTGGCGATCACGGTTGCCCCAGAATGGCAGGGCAAGGGCATTGGTAGCCAAATGCTAGCCCTGCTACTTGCACAAGCTGACAACTGGCTAAATCTGCTACGGATCGAATTAGTGGTCTTCGCTGATAATCAGGCCGGCATTGCTCTATACAAAAAGTATGGTTTTGAAGTTGAAGGTTTAAGAAAAGCGGATGCATTTAAAAATGGTGAATACTGCGACAGCTATATGATGGCGCGCTTGTCCCCCTCACTCGGCAGCTCGTAAAAGGCGGCATTAGTGAAGATAGAACGACGATGGGTCGCGGTGAACGCGCTGATATTAATGCTCAGCGGTTTTGCGATAGGTCGCGTATACGTTGCTATAAAAGCTGATAACTGTGGCCAACAAGACGCTATTTGGTGTACCGATTTCGAGAATAATGCTGGCTTGAAAGAGTGGAAAAAGGGAGACCAAGACAATAATGCAAAGATTGTCACGTTCCCAGGTCCAATAGGTAGCCCGCAACAAAATCAAGTACTCCAGCTGAGCCTACCACCCGGCAAGGGCGGAACAGGGCTCAACCGTAAACTAACGAAGGATTACCAACAACTGCACTTACGCTGGTTTATCCTCTATCAAACGGGATTTGATTTTTCTGCCCGTTTTCATGGTCAAGGGCTTATGGCGACCCAAAGTCGCGGTAAAGCCGGCTTCAGACCTAAAGGTAATGACTGGTTTTCAGTGAAAGTTGATCACGGCATCAATTTAGCGAACGGTCAGCCAGCACCTTATCTTTATGCCTATTACCCCGGAATGTCGATGGACTGTCGGGATCCTAATGGTAAGTGCTGGGGGGATCATCTGCCATGTTTTATCGATCAACGACGCTACTGCCGAGATCCAAGCTACCGACCCGCACCAGGACTACCACAACTGACAACAAACCAATGGTATTGCGTTGAATTGATGGTTGATCTAGGTACACCCACTCCCTCAACGAATGGCGCAAATGGGCGTATGAACCTCAGCATTGATGGCCAATCTTTGGGGCCGTGGCAAAACCTCTGGCTACGAAGCTCTGACGAGTTAAAACTTAATCGGGTTGCCATGGGCTTCTATCACCATGGTCAGCACAGTGAAGCTGGGATCCTTATCGACAACATCGTGTTAAGCGAGCAACCGATCGGTTGCTCGCTATAGGTAGGCATAAAGATGCTACTTAGACGATGTTTCCGGGCTAACCGCAACTTTAAGAGGAGTGAATGGTTGCCCGGTCCAGCTTTCATATTGGCTTTTCTGCATCGGTGATGCCGTTTTATCTTTAACTAGCTTCAGCTTGCCAAAGCTCTCGCCCAGCACCATGGTGCTACGAAGCAGCTGGTCCCGGCGGAAGTAGTGCACAACCACACTGTCACCCGGCTGGTACTGCGTCAAAGCACTCTTTGACGACCCTTGCGACAGCCGTTGACCGTTAATCGCCAGGATCTGATCACCGGCAACCAAACCTGCCGTCCAGGCACTTTTACCACGACTGGTTTGTTTGACTAACCAACGCCCCGCTTCCTCTTTCAGTTGCCACCCAGCATCAGCGCGCGCGTCCTCATATTGCCAAGCTGTTTTCAAACCAAAGTGTTTAAGCAGCAGATCGATCTCTAACGACTCCGTACCGTCGACATACATAGCCCAAGCATGAGAAACATCATCGCCGCTGAGCTCGCCTAGGATCAGCTGAACATCAGCGACCTCATAGCCTTCGCCTTTGCTCACAGAAAATGTCTGATACAGGGCGCGATGCAGATCATCCCAACTGGCGTCACCACCACTGCTTTCCCGCAACTGCACATCCCAGAACCATGAAACCAATGCGCCCTCACCATAAATACTCACGCTATGGTTGTGTCCGCGATCACCTCCACTCTCGATCCACCAGTCAAAACTGGCTTCAGCCACAGACATCTCAGACTTACCAGGTCTATCCAGATACGCTTGTAGCTCTTTGGCAAACAACTCTAAAAACTCTTTCTCAGTGATCACACCGGCACGAACAGGCAATAGCAGATCGTAGTAGCTGGTTGAGCCTTCAGCGATCCACAACAAAGGGGTGTAATTTTCTTGTTGGTAGGCATAGGGCGAGATCCCTTTCGGGCGATAGGCTTTCACATTCCAAGTGTGGATTAATTCATGGGCCGAGGTTGAAATAAAACGTATGTAGTCCTTACGTTCATGAAAGGCATACCAAGGAAATTGTATGATAGTCGAGTTCAAGTGCTCAGTGGCGCCACGCGCACCACTGGTGCCATGAACCATATAAAGGTAATCCTTAAACGGATAATCCCCCCACAGCTCTCCAGCCGCTTTATCTAGTTTTTTCAGGTCAGTAATTACCTGGTTACTGTCGTGATTGCCCTTACCCCAAAACAGCAAGCCGTAGTGACGATCTCCCATACTAAACTCATGGTATTCATGGATCCCCGTTTCAATTGGTGAATCAACCAATACATCATAGTTAGCAGCAACAAAGTGATGGGGCGAGAGCTGTTTCATGCCACTGCGGGATTGCCAGTTCTCCGGTACCTGCAGCTCGACACTCAGCGGCTTTGCCCGGTGATTTGGCGAGTACATAAACACACCAGAAGCGTCGAGAAAGGCATGACTGTCGTCAATATGACGAACTCTGTCACCTAACATGTCAGCGTATAGCTGATAGCTCACCGTAACCTTACTGGCTTGCGTCACTTTCACCTGCCAATGACTTTTATCTACTTTTTGCCAGTTCAATGGTTGTTGCTTCGCATCAACAGCGGAAAACTGTCGAATACCATTGGCTAACGGCAAAATTCGATACTTACCACTCCGCCACACCGGCAAGTACAGATCCAAGGCACCAGCGTCGGCATTCAAGGTCAATGAGACCACAGCCAAATGATGAGCAGGATCGGTCATGGTTATCGAATATTTCACATCAGCCTCGGCGGCACCGGCTGACGTAGTGAAAAAAGAAAGGGTAAAGCAAAAAGCTAAAATCAATCCGATACGGTTAAACGACATAACGACCTGTGTTTTGTAATGAATTCATCGCTATTCTAACCAGCCCTATTCGTCATCACCATCTGCATTAATGGCAAAATCGCAATGCCAAACGAAAACAATAGGTTTCGAGCTAACAATATGGGGATTTTAACGCTGACAATTCGTTCAAATTGTTCAGAGTATGTGCAAATAGAAAAAAGAACGAAATTGGGGGTTGACGAGGTAGGGGCCTATTCGCATAATACGCGCCACCCGAAAGGGGCAAAGTTAGAAGATAGTAGTGGCTATGTAGCTCAGCTGGTTAGAGCACAGCACTCATAATGCTGGGGTCGCAGGTTCAAGTCCCGCCATAGCCACCATATTTTCTAATGTCACAGTAAGAATGCGGAAGTGGCGGAATTGGTAGACGCGCTGGATTTAGGTTCCAGTACCTTAGGGTGTGAGAGTTCAAGTCTCTCTTTCCGCACCATGTGATTGTTTGTTGGGATATCGCCAAGCGGTAAGGCAGCGGGTTTTGATCCCGCCATTCCCAGGTTCGAATCCTGGTATCCCAGCCATTTTCTCTGGCTGAGCAAGCCACACCAAACAATTGGGATATCGCCAAGCGGTAAGGCAGCGGGTTTTGATCCCGCCATTCCCAGGTTCGAATCCTGGTATCCCAGCCATATACTAAAAAAGCCCAGCTAATGCTGGGCTTTTTTAGTTTTGCTTCACAGAACCACTCAAATAAGTGGCAACCCCATGGCATAGCGCAACGCTGAAGCCTTCAACGGCGTTGCTCTATTGGCTGCCCACAATCCAACACTACGCAATATCCGCAGCGGCATCTTATCGCTACCAAACGTCGCATACAGGCCATCCATGGTACTCATCATCAGTAGATTAGCGCCGCGCCGTTTGCGCTCATAGGTCTGCGTCGCTTGTGGCCACTCTTCAGGCTGCACTGCAGCTAGCTGCTCAGACAAAGCGATCACATCTTGAAATCCCAGATTAACCCCCTGCCCCGCCATCGGATTAATCACATGAGCCGCATCCCCCACCAGCACCACTCGCCCGGACACATAATGGTTAGCATGTTGCCGCTTAAGGGGAAAACTACTTTGGTTCAGGATCTCAAACTCAGGAAGATCATCTGGAAATGCTTCTCGGACCGCCTCCGCTAACTTCAGTGGCGCCATCGACCGCAACCTCTTCACTTCATGCGGGTAGTGGTACCACACCAATGATGCTTGCTCGTCCGCCAATGGTAAGAACGCTCTAGGACCACTCTCAACATAAGATTGCCAGGTAATATCAGGGGCAGGCTGCTGCAGTTTAACGGCCACCACCAAGGCGTGTTGTTGATAATCCCATCCAGTAACCCCAATACCGGCCAGCGAACGCATTTTAGAATCCGCACCATCCGCCGCCACCACTAACGCCCCTTGCAACACCGCCCCGCTCGCTAACTTGAGATGGCAAGCGCTACTCTCTTGCGCTAACTCAACAACGGAGTCTGGTGTGTAAAGAGCGACATTGCTCTGTTCCAGCGCGTTCCACAACGCGCGCTGAATCAGATCATTTTCTACCAGGTAGCCCAAGTGAGCTTCGCCTACCTCCGATGCATCAAAGTCAGTCCGGCTTCCCCCCTGCTGCCACACCGACAAACGCCGATAACAGTGGCTGCGCATAGCCATCAGCTCAGGCCAGGCCCCCACCGTATCTAACAATGATTCAGAGCTGCGATTAAGTGCGGAAACCCGTAAACCACAAGGACTGCTAGGTTCAAACTCTGCTGGCGGTCGTTTCTCTATCAAGGCTACTCGCACGCCACTCATAGCGACTTTCAACGCCAACGATGCGCCCACCATGCCGCCGCCCACAACTATCAGCTCAAACCTTTCCATAACAGCTCCTTGATTAACACTAGACAGTGTACGCGAACTTTTTTCCAAGAATAACCACGGTTTTCACTGCTTATTTTTTCTACAATTGTAAGCAAACATGATAGTTCCGCCGCACAGACAAGGTTGCTTACATCTTGCACAACACTGACATATCTATAGGACTACTCTTCAACTCACATTAATCACGCACTGGAAAGCTCTGGCAAAAACCGGTGCCACCAAAGGATATGGAGTTGAAATCATGGTTAGCAAAACAATTGTCGCCACGCTAACTGCACTGCTATTAAGCCACACCAGCGCCGTGCAAGCAGCAGAGAAGATGACTGAAAGTAAAGCATTGATGGTGCAAACCCAGCAAACGCTGCAACAACAGCTCAAAACAGAGATCCGCCACAGTGCCCAGCTGGCTTTGGCAGAAAGTTTTGCGACTTCCGAAGTGGCTAGCCATCAACAGCCATCCCAAGAGATGCAGGCCAGAATGGCACCGCAACTGCCGGAAGCTGCTTTACTGCCGATGACGGAGTGCAACGGTTAACGACTGATTTTCCCAGCCGCTCATGGCAAACATAGCTTGCCGCTCAATCCCGAGCGGCCTTTTTCTAGCCACTGCCGCCCATTCAGAGTAAAATGCCTGCCCCCGAATTCGGGAAAGCAATTTCGTAATAGGTTAGGCGGCACATGAGCAAAAAACTGCATATCAAAACTTGGGGTTGTCAGATGAACGAGTACGACTCGTCAAAGATGGCAGACCTACTCAATTCGATCGGCGGTTATCAGCTGACGGAAGAACCGGCAGAAGCCGACCTTCTACTGCTAAACACCTGTTCAATCAGGGAAAAGGCTCAAGAAAAGGTATTTCATCAACTTGGCCGCTGGCGCGAACTAAAAGAGCAAAACCCCAACCTGGTGATTGGTGTTGGCGGTTGTGTTGCGTCCCAAGAAGGTGACGCGCTGCGCCAACGTGCTCCCTATGTAGATATCGTGTTTGGCCCGCAAACTTTGCACCGCCTGCCTGAAATGATCCGTAGCGTGCAGAATGACAGTGCACCCGTGGTCGATGTTAGCTTCCCAGAAATTGAAAAATTCGACCGTTTACCAGAGCCTAGAGCTGAAGGTCCAACGGCTTTTGTCTCTATCATGGAAGGCTGTTCAAAGTACTGCACCTTCTGTGTTGTACCGTATACCCGTGGCGAAGAGGTCAGCCGACCACTGGATGATGTCTTGTTCGAAGTGGCGCAACTGGCAGACCAAGGTGTGCGTGAGGTCAACCTGCTAGGGCAAAACGTTAACGCCTACCGCGGTGACACTAATGAGGGTGACATCTGCCATTTCGCCGATCTATTGCGCTACATTGCCGCCATCGATGGCATTGATCGCATTCGCTATACCACCTCTCATCCGGTCGAATTTAGCGATGATCTGATTGACGTATACGCTGAACTGCCGGAATTGGTGAGCCACCTACATCTGCCGGTTCAAAGTGGCTCCGATCGCATTTTGACCATGATGAAGCGTGGGCACACCGCACTGGAATACAAATCGAAGATCCGACGTCTGCGTAAGATCCGCCCAGATATCAGCATGAGCTCAGATTTTATCATCGGCTTCCCCGGCGAAACCGCTGATGATTTTGAAGCCACCATGAACCTGATCCAGGACGTTGGCTACGATCTAAGCTTCAGCTTTGTCTACAGCGCGCGTCCCGGCACACCTGCAGCAGATATGATTGACGATATCGACGAAGAGACCAAGAAGCAGCGTCTTTATCTGTTACAAAACCGTATCACGCAACAAGCACAACAGATCGGTCGCCGCATGATCGGCAGCGAACAGCGTATTCTGGTGGAAGGACCATCACGGAAAAACCCTATGGAGTTACGCGGCCGTACCGAAAACAACCGTGTGGTCAACTTTGAAGGGCCACACTCCTCTATCGGGCAATTTGTTGACGTCAAGATCACCGAAGTATTGCCCAATTCACTCCGCGGTGAGCTGATCCGCACTGAAGCAGAAATGTCTCTGCGTAGTGACGTTTCACCCGCAGAGATCATACGCCAGGGTAATGGCGTGGATGAGCTGGGCGTTGCGACCTTCACCCCTAACTAATTCCAAACTGGCCGACGCTAAGCGCCGGTCAGGAGGTAGATGTTGAGCACTCAAATTAGTACCCATGACGTAACATTAGAGCCCGCCGATAATAAGCGCCTCTCTAGCCTTTGTGGCCCTTTCGACGACAACTTGAAGCAGATTGAACGTCGCCTCGGTGTCGAGATCAGCTACCGTGACAACAGCTTTCGCGTTATTGGCAGCGAGAGTACCGCTGTGGCTACGGGCGAGCTGTTGAAAAAGCTCTACGTCGAAACCCAAACAGTCAAAGGCAAACTTTCGGAACTGGATGCCCATCAGGTACATCTAGCGATCCAAGAAAGCCGTATTGTTGAGCAGATCACTCCAAAAGAGATGGTCAGCCCGGCCAAAGAGCTGTTTATCAAAACCAAACGCGGTGTTATCAAGCCTCGTAACCCCAACCAGAACAGTTATGTCGCAAACATTCTACTCAACGACATCAGTTTTGGCATTGGCCCCGCCGGTACCGGTAAAACTTACCTCGCCGTTGCCGCCGCAGTGGATGCATTAGAGCGTCAGGATGTCCGCCGTATTTTGCTGACACGCCCCGCGGTGGAAGCTGGCGAGAAGCTCGGGTTCTTACCCGGCGACCTGAGCCAGAAAGTGGACCCCTACCTACGCCCGCTGTATGACGCACTTTTTGAGATGTTAGGGTTTGAAAAGGTTGAACGACTGATTGAACGAAATGTCATCGAAGTAGCCCCTCTCGCTTATATGCGCGGACGTACGCTCAATGATGCCTTCGTCATTCTCGATGAAGCGCAGAACACCACGGTGGAACAGATGAAGATGTTCCTGACCCGAATAGGCTTTAACTCGAAAGCGGTGATCACCGGGGATATAACCCAGATCGACCTGCCGCGCTCGCAAAAAAGCGGCTTACGCCATGCCATCGAAGTATTGAAAGAGATCGACGGCATCAGCTTTAACCTGTTTCAAGCCGCCGATGTCGTCCGTCACCCAGTTGTCCAACGAATTGTGCAGGCATACGAAGATTTCGAGCAAAAGCTGGAAGTCGACAAACGTGCAGCGTTGAGCGGAACCGACAGCCAATGAGTGTCACCTTAGAGCTGCAATATGCCGCGGACGCTGCGCAGCTACCCACTGCAGCTCAGTTTCAGCAATGGGTAGATGCAGCACTAGCCATGCGCAACGAGCCGAGCGAACTCACCATTCGTTTAGTTGAGAGCGAAGAGAGCCAACAGTTGAACCACGACTATCGTGGTAAAGACAAACCGACCAATGTGTTGTCGTTTCCATTTGACGTTCCTGAGCATATTGAGCTGCCGCTACTGGGTGATTTGGTGATCTGTTGCGCCGTCGTCGCCAGGGAGGCTGAGGAACAAAATAAAGCGGCTGAAGCCCATTGGGCGCATATGGTGGTGCACGGATGCTTGCATTTACTTGGATTTGATCATATTGATGATGAGGAAGCCGATGAAATGGAAGGATTAGAAACGCAAATCCTTGCTAAGCTCGGCTATGATGATCCCTACAAAGAATTGGACAACTAATTCAATAGTGGCAAAGGAACCACAAAAGGCGCTATGAGCGAAGACAACCCTCACTCTAGTAACGGCGCTTCCAAGAAAGGATGGCTTGATAAGATCAGCCAACTATTTAAGGAAGAGCCGCAGAATCGCGAAGACCTGGTGCAGTTAATACAACATGCTCAGGAAAAGAACCTGATTAATCAGGACAGCCGTCAAATGCTTGAAGGCGTTCTTGAAGTATCAGACCTCAGGGTCAGAGACATCATGATCCCGCGCTCGCAGATGATCACCATTGAAATATGTCAGCCGTTAGAAGAGCTGCTGCCATTGGTGGTCGACAGTGCCCACAGCCGGTTTCCGGTAATAGGTGAAGACAAAGATCATGTCGAGGGCATTCTTCACGCCAAAGATCTGCTCGCCTACACCTATAAAAAAACCGATCAACAGTTCGACTTTACCAAGATACTGCGCAAAGCAGTGGTCGTGCCGGAAAGCAAACGTGTCGATATTCTACTGAAAGAGTTTCGTTCCAAACGCTACCATATGGCAATCGTCATTGATGAGTATGGTGGCGTGTCAGGACTGGTCACTATTGAAGATATTCTTGAACTGATTGTTGGCGAAATTGAAGATGAATTTGACGCTGATGACCATCAGCATGATATTCGCCAAATCAACCGCAAAGTTTTTGCTATTCAGGCGCTGACGCCAATTGCCGATTTTAACGACTATTTCGGCACCGAATTTAGTGATGACGAGTTTGATACCGTCGGCGGAATGTTAAGTCATGCGTTCGGCCACATGCCTGGTCGTGGCGAAACCATCACGCTCAACGGTATTCAGTTTAAGGTTGTACAAGCTGATAAACGACGTATTCGCCAACTGCAAGTCCGCATGCCAACCCATGCCAAAAGTGGTGAAGCAGCGGAGCTCTAACGTGGCAGATGCAGTCACCACCAGTAAGGACTCAAAATCACGCCTTAACTGCTGGATAAAACGCTTACGCCAGCCACTGTTATTAGCAGCGGCTGGCGCCTTCTCTGTGCTGGGCTTTGCCCCATGGAGCTGGTGGCCAACCGCGTTGTTATCCATGGCGGTGCTCGCATTTTGTCTGCACGATAGTACGCCTAAACAAGCATTCAGACAGGGCTATGCCTTTGGCCTTGGGTTATTTGCCGTGGGCATCGCATGGGTGCATATCAGTATCGATCAGTTTGGTGGGCTGCCCTTACCGGTATCCCTGACCTTAATGTTGCTACTGGCTGCTTACCTATCACTCTACCCTGCCCTGGCATGTTGGTTATCTCGCAAGTTCCGCTGCGGTAACCCCTACTTGCAGATCCTGCTATTCGCCGCTTGCTGGGTTCTAGGTGAATTTGCCCGCGGCTATCTGCTTACCGGTTTTCCGTGGTTAGCATTAGGTTACAGCCAGCTAGATGGTCTGCTTTCAGCCTGGTTCCCTCTCAGCGGTGTCGCTGGAGTCTCACTAGTGACAACCATTGTTGCCGGCGCATTAGCGCTTACTGTCGCTCAAAGGCAGTGGCCTGCGGCGGTACTTGCCCTGTGCACACTGGGTGGCAGCTTTAGCCTTTCGTTTATCCAATTTATTAGCCCGAACGGCGACCCAGTTGACGTCGCTCTGGTACAAGGGAATATAGAACAATCACTGCGTTGGCAGCCTGATCAAGAGTGGCCGACGATGTTGAAGTACTTGGATCTAACTCGCCCTCACTATGAAGCTGACCTGATCATTTGGCCAGAAGCCGCCGTGCCAGCGGTAGAACCAATGGCACAAGAGTACTTGGATAACCTCAACTATGTCGCAACGCACAATGACACCACGGTCGTCTCAGGTATCGTCGACTACAACTTTGATACTAGGCAGTTCTACAACACCTTAATTGTTTTGGGCAAGCAGCAGAAACCGCTTTACGAATATCGCTATCACAGCGCTAACCGCTACCAAAAGCACCACCTGCTGCCGATCGGTGAGTTTGTCCCTTTCGGAGAGCTATTGCGACCAATTGCACCGCTATTTAATCTTCCGATGTCATCGTTTTCTCGTGGCGACTATACGCAAGCCAATCTGATCGCCAACGGCTACACCATCGCCCCTGCGATCTGTTACGAAATAGCCTTCCCCGAGCAACTACGCCGTAGCGTCAATGAACAAACTGACTTTCTCCTTACTGTCAGTAACGACGCTTGGTTTGGCGACTCCATCGGCCCACAGCAACATATGGAGATTGCCCGGGCACGGGCAAAAGAGTTAGGGCGGCCATTACTCAGAGCCACCAATACTGGGGTGACGGCAGCGGTAGACGCGTATGGTGAAGAGATCGCCCGCCTGCCTATGTTTAGCGCAGACGTGCTTAGATTACCGATACAACGGATGACAGGGGTAACACCATTTAGCCAATTGGGTCATTGGCCTGTTTGGCTAGTTATCATGCTGACCTTTGCCCTTGTCGCTTTAGTGCAACTTAAGGATCGAAAGGCTGCCGATTAAACGCTTCGCCCCCGCAATGTGGGCAGGCATCAATCTGTTCCGGGTGCGAAAACTCCTGAGCCTTGCCGCAATCATGGCAGATCAAGATCCCTAAACTGATCCATTCCCCGACTTTGTAAACTCCCTGATGTTTTAAATCATCGGCAACTTCAGACCACTCCAGTTGCGTTCGGTCCGTGAGTTCCAACATCCATCGCCAGGCACTTTGTTTAAATGATTCCAATGCCGGGCCTTCGCCCCACGAATCAGGCAGATGCTTCATCCGCTCAGCGGCGGTAGCAAAATCCCGTTTCAGGTAAGTCGACATCAGTTGCAACTCGTCTTTCGACAGCTCTCCCGCGGCTTGCAGGTAAGCCGTGGCCTTCTCAACCCACTCATGGACCTCCTCTTCACTGAATTTTTCAGCTTTTTCCATCTGCGCTTTCAACTCGTCAACTAGCTTTTGATAGCCGGAATGGGGGGCTTTTTCGTCACTCATGGTCCGCTCCTGAACACCAGATCTTCAAATTCATTATAGTCAGCTGCACAACGCCTGTTGTTGGCTTGATCACTGATGCGGTATCCTATGGGGATATCTCAATTTTAACGCCACATAAGACAGCGCCGAATTAGCATGCAAGAACAATATAATCCGCAACAAATCGAACCTCAGGTGCGTGCTCACTGGGAAGAAAATAAAACCTACGAAGTCACGGAGCAGCCGGGCAAAGAGAAATTCTATTGCCTGTCGATGTTCCCCTATCCCAGTGGCCGCCTACATATGGGCCATGTGAGGAACTACACCATTGGTGATGTGATCGCGCGTTATCAGCGCATGTTAGGTAAAAACGTACTGCAACCCATTGGTTGGGATGCGTTCGGCCTGCCAGCAGAAAACGCCGCGGTTAAAAACAAAACCGCACCAGCCAAATGGACTTACGAAAATATCGACTACATGAAAGGTCAGCTCAATGAGCTGGGCTTTGGTTACGATTGGAGTCGTGAATTCGCTACTTGTCGTCCTGAATACTATCGCTGGGAGCAGTGGTTCTTCACTCGCTTGTATGAGAAAGGCCTGGTTTACAAAAAGATGGCCACAGTCAACTGGGATCCGGTTGACCAAACCGTACTAGCCAATGAGCAGGTTGTAGATGGCCGCGGTTGGCGTTCAGGTGCTTTGGTCGAACAGAAGAAGATCCCGCAATGGTTTATTAAAATCACTGCCTACGCCCAAGAGTTGCTCGACGAAATCGAGAAGCTGGGTGGTTGGCCGGATCAGGTGCGCACGATGCAGCGCAACTGGATCGGCCGTTCTGAAGGTGTCGAGATCGACTTTAATGTTGCCGACAGCGAACAGAACTTCACTGTTTACACCACCCGCCCAGACACCCTGATGGGAGTAACCTATGTTGGTGTCGCTGCAGCGCACCCACTGGCAGAACAAGCGGCGAAGAATAACCCCGAACTGGCAGCATTTGTCGAAGAGTGCAAAAACACCAAGGTGGCTGAAGCAGATTTAGCGACCATGGAAAAGAAAGGCATGGCAACCGGCCTTTATGCTATTCATCCGTTGAGCGGCAAACAGGTGCCAATTTGGGTCGCTAACTTCGTGCTAATGGATTATGGCACCGGCGCGGTGATGGCCGTACCAGCCCATGATCAGCGTGATTACGAGTTTGCCAGCAAATATGGCTTAGATATCGTGCAGGTGATTAAGCCAGCCGATGGCAGCGACCAAGACGTGAGCGAAGCCGCCTATACAGAAAAAGGCGTACTGTTCGCATCGGGTGAATTTGATGGCCTCGAATTTGAAGCGGCACTGGATGCCATAGCCGCTAAGTTAACCTCCTTAGGCAAAGGCCAAAAGACGGTGAACTTCCGTCTGCGCGATTGGGGCGTATCCCGTCAGCGCTACTGGGGCTCGCCAATCCCAATGTTGACCACCGAAGCGGGCGACACAGTGCCAGCTCCGGCCGACAGCCTTCCGGTTGTGTTGCCAGAAGATGTGGTGATGGATGGGGTAAAAAGCCCAATCAAAGCCGACCTCAGCTGGTCACAAACTGAATACCAAGGTCAACCAGCCACCCGGGAAACCGATACTTTCGATACCTTTATGGAATCGAGCTGGTATTACGCCCGCTATTGCTCACCACACACAGATGACGCAATGCTGGATCCGGCCAAAGCGAATTACTGGTTGCCAGTTGACCAATATATCGGTGGTATCGAACACGCCTGTATGCACCTGCTGTATGCCCGTTTCATGCACAAGCTGCTGCGTGATGAGGGTCTGGTCGACAGTGACGAGCCGTTCAAGCGCTTACTCTGCCAAGGCATGGTATTAGCCGACGCCTTCTATTACGAAGATGAGCGTGGCGGGCAAAACTGGGTCAGCCCTGTGGATGTCGACATTAAGCGCGATGAGAAAGGCCGTATTGTCGCTGCCGCCGAACGGGAAACCGGTCGCGAGCTGATTTATGCTGGCATGAGCAAAATGTCAAAATCAAAAAATAACGGTATCGACCCCGGCTTAATGGTTGAACGTTATGGCGCCGACACCGTGCGCCTATTCATGATGTTTGCTGCGCCACCTGAACTGACATTGGAGTGGCAAGAGTCCGGTGTTGAAGGCTCAATGCGCTTCCTCAAGCGCTTCTGGAAGTTGGCACATACTCACACGAGTAATGGCTCAGCACCGCAGTTAGATGTCGCAGCGTTGAATGACGCACAAAAAGATCTGCGCCGTGATCTACACAAAACCATCGACAAAGTCGGTGATGATCTTGGCCGTCGTCAAACCTTCAACACGGCTATCGCTGCCATCATGGAGTTGATGAACAAGCTGACCAAAGCACCGCTAGAGAGCGATCAGGACAAAGCCCTGATGCAAGAAGCACTGTCCGCGGTGACCTTGATGCTAGCCCCGATCACCCCTCACGCCAGTCATGTTCTTTGGACTCAGTTAGGCCATGAAGGTGATGTGGTTGATGCCGAGTGGCCGAAGGCTGATGCCAACGCCTTGGTAGAAGATAGCAAGCTGATTATCGTGCAAGTGAACGGCAAACTACGAGCCCGTATTACCGTTGCAGCAGACGCCGATCAGGACGCAGTACAGGCCATTGCTATGGGTGAAGAGAATGTCACTAAGTTCACCGACGGTAAAACCCTGCGTAAAGTGATTTATGTGCCAGGTAAATTGCTTAACATTGTTGCCAACTAAGCTAAGGCATACAAGGTCATAGCAGGCCAAGTGACCATAGAGAGCAGCACCTGCATAGGTACTGCTCTCTCACTTTAAACCGCCGACAGTTGCAAAGCGTGTCGGGTTACCATTTACTGTAATCAAACAAAGCCCAAAGCTATCCCTATGAATCGAATTCTGACATTGCTACTCTGCGTCACCATCACGCTAGTATCCACTGGCTGCGGGTTCCGGCTGCGCGGAAGCTATGATATCCCCGCCAATATGACACAAGTACATATCGCCAGCTGGGACGAATACGCTGAGCTTACCCGCTTGGTCGAAGATAGACTCAAGGTAAACAGTGTTGAAATACTTAAAGATCCAAGTCAGGAACACCCGATATTGTTGCTGAAACGCGATCATCTGAATGAACGTAACCTCTCACTGTTTTCTGATGGTCAGGTCGCTGAATATCAGTTGATATACGGCTTTGAATTCGACCTGATTGAGCCCAATAAAGATCCTGTACAACACAACATAGAAGTGGTTCGCCAGTATCAAGATGACCCTAACCGGGCCTTGGCAAAAGAGAAAGAGAAACGGCTACTGGTCAGTGAGATGCGAGCGGAAGCTGCCGATCGTATTTTGCGTATTATCTCCTCCAGCCACAGTCGATAGCAGCTGCTGATGCAATGCTACCCGGAACAACTCCAAGCCAAGCTAGCGCAGAGGCTGCAGCCAATCTACATGATCTTTGGCGATGAGCCATTGCAAAAGCATGAGGCGATCGCAGAGATCCGGAAAGCCGCCGCCAAACTCGGTTTTGATAATGGCCAACGCTTCGTTGCTGGCAATGGCTTTGATTGGCAACAGCTCAACGCCGCCGGGGCGACAATGTCTCTGTTCTCACAGGGTGAACTGATAGAGTTAGAACTGCCTACTGCGGCACCGGGGCGTGATGGCGGGCAATGGCTACAACAGTATGTATCGCAACCAACGCCTGATCAGATCCTGATTGTTCATGGCCCCAGACTGGCCAAAGATAAACAGAAAGCCAAATGGTGCCAGGCACTACAAAGCGCGGCTCTCAGCATTACCGTCAACCCACTCAGTGGGCAGCAACTGCAACGCTGGCTAGAGGGACGTTGTCAGCGCCACCAAGCGGTTTTACAACCCGCAGCCAAGCTGTTTTTAATGGAGCAGTGCGAAGGCAACCTATTAGCGGCCGATCAAGAGCTACAAAAACTGGCTCTGCTCTATGGCAATACCCCAGTTTCACTGGAACAGCTGCAAGTCAGCTTAGGCAATCACGCCAGACATAATGTATTCCAGTTAAGTGATGCGTTGCTGGCCAATGATCTTCCCCGTTGTCTGAAGATTCTCGACAGTCTGCAGGGCGAAGGGTTGGAGCCCGTGATAATTAGTTGGGCACTAAGTAAAGAGGTGCTATTGCTGCAAAAAGTGGCTGAACTCCCCTCCGGAGATAGTCGAGGCATGATGCGTTTAGGGATCTGGCAACAGCGTCAGCCGCTGTTTCAGCAGGCGCTAAAACGTCTCTCGGCGGAGCAGATAAGGCAGATGGTCAATCGCTGCGCTGAGCTCGACCAGGGGCTCAAAGGCGGAACCATACAGCACCCTTGGACGTGGCTGGCCCACCTTTGCTTGATGTTTAGTCAACCATGGCAACAAGAACCGCTGTTTATCAGTGATGCCGAATTAGCACAATGATCGCCACGCTAGGAGCGATTAAGTGATGACAACGGGTTTGCTTGATTACCGTTTTACCCTTTAGCCTCGCTGGCAAGCCCCAAACGACGCCCCACACATCCGCCGCTCACCCCAGAACTTAACCGCCTTACCATCCGGTGATATGGGCGAACAACCAAAGCAGACTAAAGTACTCGGTGCCGGATACCACCGGCCATTATCGCCGCCAGTGAACGACATCAACTTATATCTCGCGTGAAGATTCTATCTAGCCACCTGCTCATGGTATGATCAGCGATTATTTTGCCAAAACCTCGACGAGAAACTGACTTTGCAAGCTGAAGAACTAACAAAATTTGTATTAGACAAAATTGATGATATGAAAGGACGCGACGTTCTGGTCCTTGATGTTAAAGGCCTGAGCACTATCACTGACACCATGATCATCGCTTCTGGTAACTCTAAACGTCACGTTCAGTCGATTGCTGAAAATGTGGCGACCGAAGCCAAACATGCCGGTATGAAACCGCTAGGCGTCGAAGGACAAAGTGAAGGCGAATGGGTTTTAGTGGATCTGGGTGAATTAGTGCTGCACGTGATGCAGGAAAAAGCCCGCGATTTCTATCAACTGGAAAAGCTTTGGGGCCGTAACGGCGAATGAAGCTGCAGTTGGTCGCCGTCGGTAGCCGAATGCCAGGTTGGGTAGAACAGGGCTTTAACGAATACGCCCGTCGTTTTCCCCGCGAGATGGCATTCGAACTGATCGAAGTACCGGCAGGTAAGCGTGGCAAAAACGCCGACATTGCTCGGATCCTCGAACGTGAAGGGGAGCAAATGCTTGCCGCTGTCGGCAAAGGTAACCGTATCGTCACCCTTGAGGTGACTGGCAAAGATTGGACAACGCCGCAACTGGCACAGCAGTTAGACCGCTGGAAGCTGGATGGTCGTGATGTCAGTCTACTGGTTGGCGGGCCGGAAGGCTTAGCTCCCGCCTGCATCGCCGCATCGGAACAGCGCTGGTCATTGTCCGCACTGACTCTCCCCCACCCCATGGTTCGCATTGTGCTCGCGGAAGCGCTATATCGCGCCTGGAGCGTAACAGCCAACCACCCTTACCATCGAGAGTAACCATCGATGATGAGAAGACGGGTAGCAATTCATGATGCGGTGGCAGAGGGGCGCCTGTTCTCTCGCCGAGCCATGGTGTCGTTATTCTCTGTTATCGTCCTACTGTTCGTGCTGATAGCCAATCTTTATCATCTGCAGATCAACTCATACAGCACTTACAAAACGCGCTCCAATGACAACCGTATCCGCCTACTACCGATAGCGCCCAATCGCGGCCTTATCTACGATAAAAACGGTGTGCTGTTAGCGGAAAACCGCCCCGTGTTCAGCTTAGAAATTGTCCCTGAAGAGGTAGATAATATTAAGCAAACCGTCACTGGCTTAGCCGAGCTGCTACCGATCACGGTCGAAGAGCAGGAAAAATTTCTCGAAAGTAGTCGCTTTAGCCGACGCTTCAAACGCATTCCGATCAAAGCTCGACTGAATGAGCAACAGGTCGCCATATTCAGCGTCAACCAACATCGTTTTCCCGGCGTCTATATTGAAGCCCGCCCTACCCGTTATTACCCTTATGGCGATGTGCTCACGCATGTGCTGGGGTTCGTCGCCAAGATCAACCGTAAAGACCTGCAACGTATCGAACAATCAGGCGATCTGGCTAACTATAAAGCCACCCGGGACATTGGTAAGCAGGGCATAGAAAAATATTACGAACGCTTCCTCCATGGTCAGGTCGGCTATCGCGAAGTGGAAGTAAATAACCGCGGGCGGATCTTACGCACCTTGAGCGTCCAGGAGCCAGTTGCGGGGCAGGATCTGTTCCTGAATATCGATATTAATCTACAGCTACTGGCACACCAGGCATTGGCTGGCTCCCGCGGTGCCATCGTGGTGATGGATGCCCGTGACGGTGCCGTGCTCGCCATGGTCAGCGCCCCGAGTTACGATCCCAACCTGTTTGTCCATGGGATCAGCAGCCGTGAATACCGTGAGCTGCTGGACTCGAAAGATCGACCACTGATCAACCGCGCCACCCAGGGAACTTACCCACCAGCCTCCACCATTAAGCCCCATTTGGCTCTGCTCGGGTTAGAAGAGTATATCGTCACCCCAACCACCCGCATCTGGGATCCCGGCTGGTACCAGCCGCAGAATGTGAATCGACGTTTTCGCGATTGGAAAAAGTGGGGGCATGGCTGGGTCGACATGGAACATGCCATCGGTCAGTCCTGTGATACCTATTACTACGAGTTAGCGCATAAGCTCGGTGTCGATAAGATCAGCGACTTTATGACCAAGTTCGGCTTCGGTGATTACAGTGGTATCGATATCCATGAAGAGAATCGCGGCACCATGCCATCCAGGGGCTGGAAACGCGCACGTTACAACCAACCGTGGTACTTAGGTGACACTATCTCGGTGGGTATCGGTCAGGGCTATTGGACCACGACGCCAATCCAGCTTGCTTCTGCAACTACTATTTTGGCCAATCGGGGTAAGCATTATAACCCTCGGATCTTAAAATCATTCCAAACACCAACCGGCACCTTGGCCGTCCCCAAGGACGAGCAGCCCCCCTTGGTTTTGAAGCAGGAAAGTAATTGGCAGCCCGTCATCGATGCCATGTATGGCGTTAACCACAAGATCAAAGGCACGGCATTTAAAGTGTTTGCTGACGCCTGGTACCAGTCGGCAGGTAAAACCGGTACGGCACAGGTGATCGGGATCGCCGATGATGCTGAGTATGACGCCGAGAAAATCGATGAAAGGCACCGCGACAATGCGATGTATATGGGCTTTGCACCGGTAAATGAGCCACGCATTGTGGTCGCGGTCGCCGTTGAGAATGCCGGCGGCGGTAGCTCAAATGCGGCGCCCATCGCCCGCCGCTTGATGGATTACTATATGAACAACACCTCCCTATTGCCTGAATTTAAGCCGGAGCTATAACCATGCTAGGCAGCGCTAACGAAACCCAGGGAGCCCAAAGTAAACAATCAATATGGTTTCGTATGCATATTGATATGCCGCTTTTAATTGGCCTCATGCTATTGATGGCCATAGGTCTACTGGTTATTTACAGTGCCGGGGGACAGGAAAAAGCCTTGGTGATACGCCAAGTCACCCGCCTAGGTATTGGATTAGTCGTGATGTTTATTGTCGCGCAGATTAACCCCTTGAGTTACCAGCGTTGGGCTCTGCCCGCCTTCACTTGCGGTATAGGGCTATTAGTCGCCGTATTAGTTTTTGGCCATGTAGGCAAAGGCGCACAGCGCTGGCTTGACCTGGGGGTGATGAAATTTCAGCCATCTGAGATCATGAAACTGGCGGTACCATTAATGGTCGCTTGGTTTATCTCCAGGCAACCACTGCCGCCACGTAAGCGCGATCTCACTGTCGGTGCCGTGCTAGTGCTTCTTCCCACGCTGCTTATTGCCAAACAACCCGATCTGGGCACCTCGCTACTGATCGCCGCTTCAGGGATATTCGTACTATTTTTGGCCGGTGCCAGCTGGCGCTTGATCAGCTTCTTTTTTGCCGCTATCGGTGCTTTCGTGCCCGTGCTCTGGTTCTTTCTCATGCATAACTACCAGCGCCAACGGGTACTCACTTTCCTCAACCCGGAAAGCGATCCTTTAGGCAGTGGCTACCACATCATTCAATCTAAGATCGCCATCGGCTCCGGCGGTTTATGGGGCAAGGGCTGGTGTCATGGTACGCAATCACAGTTGGAGTTTTTACCTGAGCGTCACACCGACTTTATTTTTGCTGTTTTCAGCGAAGAGTTTGGCCTCATGGGTGTACTGGCGCTATTAGCTATCTATCTATTTATAATTATTCGTGGCCTGATGATCGCCTCTCAAGCGCAACAGGCATTTAGCCGATTGCTGGCGGGGAGTATTGTCCTAACCTTCTTCGTTTATGTGTTTGTAAACATTGGTATGGTGTCAGGATTGCTCCCTGTGGTGGGTGTACCACTGCCTTTAGTGAGTTACGGTGGCACATCAATGGTGACTCTGATGGCAGGATTTGGCATTCTGATGGCTATTCATACACATCGGCGCCTTATTGCCACTTGACCGGAGTTGTCATTTTGTCCCTATACCGATCGTTTTGTTCCCTTGTTGGCGGCTTTTTTTTAAGCTTACCCGTTGCTGCTGCCGACACTCAGTTCGAAGAATTTACCCAGCGAATGGTTAGCAAACACCAGTTTGAAGCTGGCTATATCGAAAACGCATTAGCGGGTGCCAGTAAAAAT
This sequence comes from Corallincola luteus, assembly GCF_004336975.1. NCBI lineage: Bacteria > Pseudomonadati > Pseudomonadota > Gammaproteobacteria > Alteromonadales > Psychromonadaceae > Corallincola > Corallincola luteus. The sequence goes on along the minus strand of NZ_SJXE01000005.1, from coordinate 148,846 downwards.
CAAAAGATCCTCGATGCCATCGCTCGCCCCTGGGAAGCAAAACCTTGGTATCAATACCGTCCAATCTTTATTAAACAAACACGTATCGACCAAGGCGTTGAGTTCTGGCAAGAGAATCAGGCAGCACTGGAAAAAGCCGAAAAAGAGTTCGGGGTGCCAGCCGAGATCATTGTCGCCATTATTGGGGTCGAAACATTTTATGGTAAGCACAAAGGCGTTTACCCCGTTCTCGATGCACTCTACACCCTGGGATTCTACTATCCCAAACGCGCCAAATTCTTTCGCAGTGAACTAGAACAGTTCCTGATCTTAAGCCGCGAAGAGGGCTGGGAGATCACCCAACCAATGGGCTCCTATGCTGGCGCCATGGGCTTAGGTCAGTTCATCAGCTCAAGCTACCGCCATTACGCGATCGACTTTGATGGTGACGGCAAGCGCGATCTGTTCAACAACACCACCGATGCTATCGGCAGTGTCGCCAACTATTTTTCAGAGCATGGCTGGAAATCTGGCGAGGCCGTCACCTATGCCACCAGTGTGTCTGGAGAAAAGTATCAAGCGTTGCTAGAAAAGGCGCTAAAGCCCAGGCATCAACCCGCAGAATTGGCTAGTCACGGAGTCGAACTGCCAAAAACCACACTTCCTGCGCCGGTCAAATTGTTAAAGTTTGAGTTGGAAGAGGGTCACGAGTATTGGATCGCGTTACATAACTTCTATGTCATCACGCGCTATAACCATAGCCCCTTGTACGCCATGGCCGTTTATCAACTCAGCCAAGAGATCGCAAAAGCAAAGGCCAAATAAGGTGAAACTAAAAACATGGCATGGTGCCATCGTCTTAGTACTTAGTAGCCTGCTACTGCCTGGATGTGGCAGTAGCAGCGGCCAACGTTATCAAATAGCCAACGATCACACGCCCAGCTCACCGCCGGATCTGGATGCCATCAGCGACCCTGTGCCGCGTTATGAGCCGAAGAGCCGCCAGGGCAATATGAAAAAATATACCGTGCGTGGCAAACAATATCAGGTGATGGACAGCGCTGATGGCTTTAGCGCTGAAGGCGAAGCTTCTTGGTACGGCGCTAAGTTTCACGGTCACTTGACCTCCAACGGTGAAATTTATGACATGTACAGCCTCAGTGCCGCCCATAAATCGTTACCACTACCGACTTATGTCCGCGTAACGAATCTGAAAAATGAGCGGCAGGTGATCGTACGGGTTAACGATCGTGGCCCGTTCCACGGTGGCCGTATCATTGATCTCTCGTATGCCGCGGCCTACAAGTTAGACATGCTCAAATCAGGCACTGCGCAGGTGAAAATTGAAGCTATAACGCTCACTGAAGATAGCTCAGAGCCAGTCAACCCAGATCCAATCGAGCCCTACTTTGTGCAAGTGTTGGTCACTGGCAACGAAGGCAAAGCGAACCAATTAGCCAGCCAACTGTCAGACCAGTTTAACGTTGGTAGCCTGACCCTAGAAAAAGATGGTCTACATAAATTACGTCTCGGACCACTAAACAATGTTCAGCAAGCAGAAGCGCTACTGGCAAAATTAAGAGCGGAGGCATTTCCTAATGCCTTTCTTATTCGGCCAAACGAGTGAGTTATCTCAGATTTGAGTTAACTTTCTGATATAGTAGCCAACATTCATGGGGTATCCCCCGAACAAGGATTAACAACACAAGTCGTCATCATGGGAAAAATCAAAAAACTCTCCTCTCGTCTGCTTATTTCCGCCACATTAGTTACTGTGGGTCTTTTTTCTGTCGCGAACGCGGCACCTGCGGTTGTGCCTAAAGCGCCAGATGTTGCAGCCAAAGGCTACCTGTTGATGGATTACCATTCAGGCGCAGTGTTAGTTGAAAGTAACGCAGATGAGATCTTAGCGCCCGCCAGCCTGACCAAGATGATGACCAGTTATATCATCGGCCGTGAGATCGCCAGCGGCAATATCTCGCCAGACGATAAAGTACTGATCAGTGAAAATGCTTGGGCGAAGAACTTCCCCGATTCATCAAAGATGTTTATCGAGGTTAACACCTACGTCAAAGTCTCGGATCTTAATCGCGGTATCATCATCCAATCAGGTAACGATGCGTGTGTCGCTATGTCAGAGCACATTGCCGGCTCCGAAGACGCCTTCGCCGGACTGATGAACTCTTATGCTGAACAACTCGGTATGGGTAGCAGCCATTTTATGAACAGTCATGGCCTGCACCATGAAGATCACTACACTACCGCACGGGACATGGCGACCCTGGCGCAAGCCTTGATCCGCGATGTACCAGAAGAGTACGCGATCTACGCCGAGAAAGAGTTCACCTACAACGGCATCAAGCAGTACAACCGCAACTCCCTGCTGTGGGATAAAAGCATGAATGTGGACGGCATTAAAACTGGCCACACCTCGAAAGCGGGATACAGCCTTGTCACCTCGGGTACCAAAGATGGTATGCGCTTGATCTCGGTCGTAATGGGTACAAACAGCGAGCAAGCCCGTAAAGCAGAAAGCAAAAAGCTGCTGAATTATGGTTTCCGTTTCTTTGAAACTGTCACCGCGAAAAAAGCGGGAGACGCGATCGTCAATCAACGTATCTGGTACGGTAGCCAAGAAAACGTCGAGTTGGGTGTATTGGATGATGTCGTAGTTACCATTCCCCGCGGCCAGGCTGATAAGCTCAGCGCTGATTTCGGTTTAGAACGCCCACTAGAAGCACCACTCAGCAAAGGCGAACAGGTCGGCAGCATTCAATTTAGCCTAGATGGCAAAGTAGTTGCTGAATACCCCCTCGTTGCCCTGCAGGATATTGAAGAAGGCGGATGGTTCAGCAAACTCGTCGACTACCTAACACAGTTAGTGATGAGCTGGTTTGAATAACCCGTTTTAAAACCAACTAAGCCACCGTTAACGGTGGCTTTTTTGTGGCCTTAGCGGCTACAACGGCCGCCGCGACGCCATCATCAGCAAGACAGCACCCCAAAGCAAGATGGCGATCTTAGTCACAAAACTTGATTGCGCAATTGCTAACCACTAATATAGCCGCCCTTAGAAAACCTGTTCCGAGCAGCAGATACGGGGTGCGAGCGATAATGAAAGTCAATTTTGATGAACTGGTCGAGTTTCCTTCAGTTTTTCCATTCAAAGTAATGGGGTTAGCGGATCCGAAATTGCCAGAGCGCGTTGTTAGTGCGGTACAGAAACATGCCCCCGGTGATTACACCACAACGGTTCGCCCTAGCAGCAAAGGCAACTATCACGCGGTTTCTATCCGCGTCACGGTCACCAGCCAAACCCATATCGAAGCATTATATAGAGCACTCGGTGAGATCGAAGGCGTTAAGCACGTCCTCTAATACCCCTACGTTTGCTGGCTGGTATTTGCCCCTCCAGCCAGTATAATGCCTGCAGTTCAACGCAGGCAGTTGCAATTTGAATAACCCATCTCTTATCGTCCGTCAGTTAGGCCAACGCCCATACCAGCAAACCTGGGATGCGATGCGTGACTTTACTGATCACCGCAGCGCCGACACCACTGACGAGATCTGGCTGGTAGAACACCCGCCAGTATTTACTCAGGGGCAGGCAGGCAAGGCAGAACACCTGCTGGCGCCCGGTGACATCCCGGTGATTAAGGTAGACAGAGGGGGTCAGGTTACCTACCACGGCCCAGGGCAGCTGGTTGCCTATATCCTACTGGATCTGCGCAGGAAAAAGCTGGGGGTACGTGAACTCGTTACCCAGATAGAACAAGCCATCGTCAATACACTCAAGCAGTATGATATCGATGCCTATCCCAAGGCCGATGCGCCGGGTGTATACGTTAGTGGCGATAAGATCGCATCCCTCGGGTTGCGGATCCGCAAAGGTTGTTCGTTCCATGGATTGGCGCTAAACGTCAATATGGATCTATCACCGTTCCAGCGCATCAACCCCTGTGGTTATGCTGGACTGCTGATGACCCAGGTCGCCGACTTAGGTGGCACGGATAACATAGATGAATTGCAGCCAGTGCTGATTAACGCATTAGCTGACGAGCTGGGCTTAACCGCCGAGCAGATAGAAGTCATAGACGAGTCAGATAAAACTTATGAGTGAAAAACCACGTCGCCTCGAAGCCGGAGTAAAACTCCGTGATGCCGATAAAATGGCGCTCATTCCAGTCAAAGTGATCCCGACTGAGAAAGAAGAGATGCTGCGCAAGCCACCTTGGATGAAGGTAAAGCTCCCCGCATCCAGTCAACGCATCGAAGAGATAAAAGGCGCAATGCGCGCCCATGGCCTGCACTCCGTATGTGAAGAAGCTGCCTGCCCTAACCTGCCGGAATGCTTTAACCACGGTACCGCCACCTTTATGATCATGGGAGCTATCTGCACACGGCGCTGCCCATTCTGCGATGTTGGCCACGGCAAACCGTTGCCTTTAGATCCAGAAGAGCCGAAAAAACTGGCGGAAACCATCCGCGACATGAAACTAAAGTACGTCGTAATCACCTCGGTTGACCGCGACGACCTGCGTGACGGTGGTGCCCAGCATTTTGCCGATTGCGTGCGTGAAATTCGCGCCCTCAGCCCACAGATAAAAATTGAGATTTTGGTGCCAGACTTCCGCGGCCGGATGGATCGTGCGCTGGAAGCACTGGCAACAGCGCCACCAGATGTGTTCAATCACAATCTAGAAACCGCACCACGCCTATACAAGCAAGCGCGTCCCGGTGCGGATTATCAGTGGTCGTTAACTCTATTGAAGCGCTTTGGTGAGATGTTCCCTAATGTACCAACCAAATCAGGTCTGATGGTGGGTTTAGGCGAAACCAACGAAGAGATCCTTGAAGTAATGACGGATCTGCGGGCGCACAACGCCACGATGCTGACCATCGGCCAGTATCTGCAACCTAGCCGCCATCACTTGCGGGTAGAACGCTACGTCCATCCTGATGAGTTCAGCATGTTCCGTGAAAAAGCCGATGATATGGGCTTCGACCACGCCGCATGTGGCCCATTAGTACGCTCCAGCTACCACGCTGACCGCCAGGCAGCCGGTGAAGAGGTGAAGTAAGCCTTCGCTGTTGCGTGATTGAATAGCAAAAGCCCCGTCAAATGATGGGGCTTTTTGTTTACTGACGAAAGCGTGCCTAACCTAAGCCGATATCGTCGATAAAATGAGAAGACTCAGAAAATTGGTCGAGTGGCACACCTGATTGTTCAGAGGTCAACTCCATCACCCGAGCCAAAACATCACCTCTTTGCCAAAGCTTCTCATTCGATGATGTCACGTAAGGGATGAAATCCTTCAGATACTGATATTTTTGCGGGATAGTATCCCTAAAGCACTGCGCAATCAGTGCAGCAACCATCATGTAAATAACGCCAACGACACCGCTCAGCGGCAAAGAGGTATTCCATAAATACAAGGTTCCTGCCAGTAACACTGGGAACAACCAAAACAGCGTCATTCTGACTTTTGGATTGATTTCCAAGGGACTCAAATCCGCGTCACCCAGTGCTTTAGACAATTGCCGCCAAACAGACTTGATATCGATATCGCCAGCTAGAAACGCCTTCATTTCCGAATCAGGGCGCAACAGCTCCCGCCGCGCCCCGAGGGACTTCATCATCACTTGTCGAACATGATAAAAACCATGCTGTGACGGGCAAAACGAGGATTCAGCTGTTCGTAGACGCTTATAAATATAATCAGTAAGCATGGCAGGCGTGGTAATACTTCCTGCCGCCTCATCCGGTATTGCTATACCAAATTCATCTTCACATGCAATCACCAGCTCAACAGCATCTAACCCCATACATACTTCCTCGTCATATTTCGATCCCTGAAGACAGCGGTATTCTCCTAAACAGCTCTACAAACACGTTAGTTTTCTATGGAATAGGCACAAATCATCACCTTCGCGCACGCTTCGCTTAACACACCGGAAATGCCAATACGACATTCAGCCTATCTGCTTCGCTAATAGCAACGACAAGTCCGTTACATGTTTTCAGTACGCTCAACAATGCACTCATAGGAGCCCATCTCAAACTCGCGACAGATCCAGGGGCGATTGTCGTAGATGGTGCACATCAAGGTTTCACGATCTAACGCGGAACACCAACCGTCAGCTAGACGCAGCATGGTTTCGCTACCAAACTGATCAACCGAAATATGCTCAGCAGGAACACCCGTGTCGGTGATTAGCATCACTTCTAAACGACAGCAGCAAGCCTGGCAATTGGCACAGGTGATCTCAGGCTCAGCTATATTTTTAATCTTTATCGTCACGTCTATCTGCACTCAATTCAGTTACCGCATCATACGCCAAATAGCGCAACCATGAGCAAAGGTTTGCTACACCGCGCCAGCGCTTATCGCCCCACGGGCTGCATCGTGTGCCTAGTTGCAAAACAAAGTGTCACTTTAACTATCGAATTATTTCAGTTGGTTATCACCATCATACCGGCTTAACAACCCCGACCTTGGTCTAATAGGAGAAAGCTTGACCAAGCAATCGGTGTGAATGACACTCAAGGGATAATTATTAAACAGCATGGACAGCAAAACATGTTTATCTTCTTTATCTGTATCGCGTTACTACTCTTGGCATACAAGTTCTATAGCCCCTTTGTAGAACAGCAGGCGGGTATTGATATCAACGCCAAAACACCCCAGTCACGATTTAGTGATGGGGTTGATTACGTGCCCGTACACCCAGTGAAAGCCTACCTGATCCAGTTCCTCAACGTGGCTGGGGTTGGGCCAATTTTTGGCCCTATTCTCGGCGCGCTTTATGGACCTATCGCCTTAGTATGGATTGTGTTGGGCAATATTATTGGTGGTGCCGTACATGACTATTTCTCTGGTGTATTGAGTATTAAAGAGGAAGGTAAGAGCTTACCGGAAATTGCCGGACACTATTTTAACGTCTATTTCAAAGGCGTCATGCTGCTGTTTACGGCAATGCTACTGTTTTTTGTAGGTGTCGTATTCATCATGAGCCCAGCCGGCCTGCTGAGTAACCTGGAGTTTTTTGAAGGTACGATATTTGCCAACAACACCTTCTGGGTATTAGTCATTCTGGGGTACTATTTTTTAGCCACCCTACTCCCCATCGACAAGATCATCACCAAGCTTTACCCCCTGTTTGGGTTACTGATGATCGTAATGACCGTTTCTATTGCAGCCGCACTGCTGATCAGCGCCCCGCAACTGCCGGAGGTGGGTGACATCTTTGCTTACTTCGATCACAGCCACTACAACAGCGATCTACTTGAGCCCAATCCCGATGGCCTACCCGTCTGGCCACTGCTTTTTGTCACCATCACCTGCGGGGCCATTAGCGGCTTTCATTCAACACAGGCACCGATCATGGCTCGCTGCCTAACCAATGAGAAATATGTTCGCCCGGTCTATTACGGCGCAATGATGTCGGAAGGGCTCGTCGCGTGTGTTTGGGCAACGGCGGGCATCGCTGCTTTCCCAGGTGGCTACGTTGAACTGAAGAGCATTCTGGACGCAGGAGGTCCCGGTTTAGTAGTGAATCAAGTGGCGACCAGCTACCTAGGGGTTGCTGGTGGTGTGATGGCAATTATCGCCGTGGCAGTCTTTCCTATTACCTCTGGCGATACTGCGTTCCGCTCACTGCGTCTAACCATCATTGATGCGTTTAAGATCCCACAAAGCATTCGCAATCGACTGCTGCTAGCCTTACCTATCCTGATCATCGCCTACTTTATGACTAAAATTGATTTCTCGCTGATCTGGCGCTATTTCGCGTTCTCAAACATGCTGCTTTCCACCAGCGTATTGTGGCTGGCGACTAAGTATCTATTCGACCGAAACGCATTCCACTGGATTGTCAGCTTGCCTGCAATCGTCGGCACCTGTGTCACCGTCTCTTACATCTTAACGGCAGGTATCGGCCTTGGATTACCGCAATCGATGAGTCAACCCGCAGGGATCGCGACTGGCGTGATCTGCTTAACGGCTCTGATATTCCTAAACAAAAGAAGAGAGCTGCCAGCGGTGCCTTAGAAGCTAAGTGACCGATAGCAAAACATGAAAAAGGCGCTGAATTAGCGCCTTTTTCAATGACTGAGATGGAGTGACTTGTCAGTGGCTCCGGTACCCATGGAAACGGATAGTGTGGTGCACTAATTCAAACGAAAAGACACCGAACCATACAACCCCGTAACAATATCTACTGTACCATCGTCTTTAGTTATCAATCGGAAGCCATTAAATGCCTGAAGGTAGTTGTCAGGCACAAACGCTCTTATATCACCAAGATCAGATGGATACTCACCATGCTTTTGATGATAAATGGCGATCAATTCCATGGTAACGTCATAAGCTTGATGAATATTCTTGCCAAGCATCATCATCCTATCAATAGCATAACGCTGTTCATCGCTGCGGCGGCAAGCATAGAGGTCGATCTGTTTATACCCCTGCCTGGCACTTTGCAGCAGCCCTTGTTCTTCAAGTTGCCGAGATTTATCGAGTATCACTCTGACTTGGTCAATCTCCAGACAATCCGTTTCAGTAAGAGAAAGAAAATAGATCGCACAAACCGGCCCTGCCGAGACAAATATAAAAAAGGTAATTAGAAGGGCAATTTTCATTTTTTCATACTTATATAGAACTCAAGTTAGACATGGCAAAGATATCGCTGAACAGGTCTATTTCTCAACGGACTGGAGGATTTACGAGGGGATCCTCCAGCGCCGCAATCTAGCGAACCCCCTCATAATCCCTAGGAAATTCATAAAAGTAGAAGCGCACTCCGTGGTTTGATCTAATTTATTTCGCCAAAAACTAATCCTATCTCACCCTGCACGGAGGCGATCGGGATGCACAAAGTTCAAATCCTACACCAAATGCTTGTACAACTGCGACGCTTGGCTAGCCCCCATTAGACTAGCGCTTCTTATTTCTATCCGGTGCAGAGTAAACAGCACAAAACCGAAGTCAATTAGCTGGATTTTCGGGTGGGTGTCCCCTGAGAACTTTCGGGTGGGTGTCCCCTCAGAGCATATTCAGACAAAGCGATTGGCTTTCTGAAGCACAAAGTTGTTCAACTCTGTGACAGTCTTAATCACGTGAACCTCTTTGCTACTCGATAGCTCTGTGAGCCTAGACAAAAAATCATCATTCCAAAACTTGGGGCATAGCCTTAAGACCTTATAACTCTCTAATGTGCCTTTAAGTACTGAACTACCATCTGGCCAGCCTTCAGGCTTAACAAATAGGGCTTTGATTAGGCGCTTCGTTACAAACCAGTAACTAACGGGGTAGGCAAGATCTATATAGATCAAGGTATCTGCCGCTTCCAAACGTTTATTGAATGAACCGATAGGCCCAAAGCCATCAATGATCCAGCTCTCTGAGCTCAATATGCTTTCATGTGTTTGATTAAAAACCTCGCGCTCAACAACTTCACCATTTCGTTTATAAACAATTGAATCTAGATGATGAAGCTGTATACCTGTCGCCAAAGCAAGCGCTCTGCTTAAAGCCGACTTCCCACTGCCCGGCTTACCAAAAACTGCAACCTTCTTCATGTGAACTTCTCCGAATGAGAGACTTCCCATAAGGCAGATACAGAAAACCCACCTTTACGGGTGGGTTCAATAAACAAAAGCACATCAAGGATCCCACCATTCCTAAGGAATGATGATAATTCGTTCTTTAAGTTGTTCTATTCTCAATGTCATATAGCCACTCTCATATAAGGCAAGCCAGCTGTCAACGCATTTGTATGAAAATAGAGCAACTCCAGCTGACGACTCAAACCTCTTATTTGACTTTGGTGCCTGCTGAATCGGATCAACCACATCCTGAATCGACTAGCCTGTCGTTAACTGAACGGGCGTGTTGCGTCCAAGCACGATATTAAACGGATGGAGCGATTGTAGGGCAATCATCATATGAGTAACGAACGATTAGCGGTATATCAGTAGCACGAACCGCAGCTAAGCTTGGGGCTAGAACACCAATCAGCATTTTCTAGACTAGTGCTTCTGACTCCTATCAGGTGCAGAGTGAACAGCACAAAACCGAAGTCAGTTTGCGAGATTTTCGGGTGGGTGTCCCCTCAGAGCACATTCAATAGTCTAAATCATCACCCGCTAACGGATTTCATACAACAGCCTTCGTTGCAGAACATAACAGATAGATTGTTTAAGAGCCGCTTTTGTCCGTGAGCACTCGCTTTAGACTGTTTTCACCGGAAGATAAGCACGACACATACTGCGGCAAATCGGGCTAGGACACCCATTCCTTATCATCTAGACTAGTGCTTCTGACTCCTATCTGGTGCAGAGTAAACGGCACAAAATCGGAGTCAGTTAGCGAGATTTTCGGATGGGTGTCCTCGGAGCACTTCAGATGGATGTCCCCTGCTCCCTCTGTAATCTTCATGGGCTTAATCTCCAGCACGATACGCATTGTATGCATCCTTGCTTATAGATATTATCTGATACAGATATAGCACACCATCAAGGAAAGTACGTCATGCCATTCATTGAATGGATTCAAACGAATCTTCTACTTTGGTCATTTATTCTTACCGTGATCACAGTAGTATCAATTCTCTTTATTCTTAAATTTTTACGTAAACTTGGTGGTAAAACATTTAGTGTTAAAGACGTATACACAGTGCTTTTTGTAGGGGTCTTATTTATAGTGCTCAGTATACTTTTAAAAAAGCCACTACTATCAATATATGGCCTTTTTTGGGTTAGTGCATACACATCAACTCTTTGCCTAAGGTATTGTTCAATAAGAGATAGCAAGTTTAACTTGTCCACGGACGCACTTCATCACCAACCTATTTTTTGGCTAGTAATATCACTGCCCGCAGCAATAGCTTTCGGCCTTTCAATCCCTTTATCTGTCAATACTGAATATTGTTTTACTAGCGAATGCTATGACAACTTCATTGACAGGATGTCATTACCATTCAAGATATTTCTATACGTAATAATTCCAGCATCGGTTATGGTTGCCAGATTTCACAGAACCACACAAACTCAAGCACAAATAGAAAAAGCAGAAACGCAAATTTCAAACTCTCAAAAACAAATAAAATTATCCGAAGATAAAAACGCTAGGGACTATTGGCTGACCCACAGAAAAGAATACATTGAATACATTGAAGAGTGCAAACAAAAAGAAATTTTTGGTTATGATATATTAGACCCACTACGAACTTACAGGGCTATATACCCTAAAAACACATCAACATCACCTTATCATCTCCCTGATCGAGAAGTAATCAGAGAGTTCTGCACACTTTATTTTATGGTTAAAAATTATCAAAAGAGAATTGAAAATCTAGCCGAGAATGCAAAAAAAATAGCTATTCCTGCCATTATAGAGCTAGGAGGTGGTACCGATGCCTTCACAGAGAAAGACATTGCAGGCAACGAGTTATTTGATTTTGTAAAATTTTCTAAGCTACGAGATGTAGTATTGAAAGAGTCTGTTAAGTCCTGGATTAAAACAGATAGTTTTAAAAATGAGTCCATACTCCCGATAACACAAAGGATATTAATGATAGAAGACAAAATAGGTCTTAAACACATTAGTATTCCAACAGTTGTAAAAGGTGTACAGATAATCAACATTGAACATAGAGTTAAACACCTGTCAAACTCACTAAATTTGCTTTATGAATTTGAAGAAAGCAAATACAAATCATTATTGAAGATGATAAGATTGTTTGACATTAATACTAACTCAATCAATCCAGATCTAAACAGGGCGTATGATATTAGAGATATATCTCGCGTACTCGAAAGTGAACTTATAACTTCAGAAAGCAAATACACATTTGATTGGGAAAACGCATTGAAAAAAGGGCTGTCTTCAAAAGAATTCTTAAGCTGTTTAGAAGATATGAAAAATGCATGACACTAGGACAAAACTTAATTTAGGCATTACACAGGGCGGGTATTCCGCCCTCACCAATTTAACCCCTTTCAAGCTTCGCAATTAAGCTATCAACAAGCATAAGGTCATTTGCTTTCTCCATATACTCATCCGAATCCTCATCAAGTTCAGCCAAGGATTTTTGTCCCTCCGCTAAGTGGTGCTTCAATATCTGTATCATCATTCGCTGTTCGCTAAGGCTGAACATATTTAACCTACCTGAGAGTCTGTAGCACCTAAGAAACAAGGTCGAGCCAAAGTTTCTAACTGCTGTAGCTTTGACAAATATAAACTTAATGGCATATCGGTAAGAGGACGGATCGTAAAATGGTGTTTACCATCCCGCCCACCATCATCAAGTGAGACGTGCAAGCCACTCGGCATTTTACTGTGCTTGGGCAACTTCCACCATAAAGAACCAAATCGCGGATTACGATAATTAAACAGACTTAAGCCACCAGACTTCGCATCGACAACATCGACACCATTTTTCTGATATACCTTTACATCCCAAGTCTGTTCAAAGTCTCTGGGAGGCGTGGTTCGGATATAGTCAAATTTTGCTTTAGATTTTCTCCCTAGGCGAAACAAGTCGAAGGGGAGAGTGACATAGAATTGAATCGGCGTGTGCATATCAAACATCCTTGTTCGTTAGATAGGCTAAAAAGCTAACCCAATCAGATCGCTGTTACAACCTATTAAAAACATCACATCCGATTAAATTACTGTGTCCTCCGACAAAAAAAGCCGCCAGCGTTAATCACGCTGACGCCTTTTGGGTTCAGCTTAAATACTAACTATCCCTTGGCACAATACGCTCGCCAACCACCTAAGTGGGTGATCTCAGTTGCACCCTCAACGGCGCGGGGTTCGGCGATAAAGCTGGTGTACCAAGCGCCATCCTCCAATTGTACTTTGCCGATGCCCAGCGGGGCTGGAATATCAGCGACAAAGCTGCCAAATGCCTCGATTGGCACGCGCCATGTTTCCACGGCGATGCCAGCGCCAGCCTGTTCATCACGCACCATGGCTGGGCGGCCATCTGCCATGGCGAACAGGCGGTAGTCGGCAGAAGTAATACCTTCTGCGATTTTAACTGCGCCACGCTCGCTCAGCTGCCAGTTAAGCGGCATACCTGAGAGGTGCGCGCCGCACACCACCAGATCGACAACCCCTTTGCCTGCGGGGCTGGTTACGCTGCTGGCTGGCAATGGCTTGTCTAACGCGCCGATGGTTTGTTGGCTGTGCTGGCAGAACTGGTTCGCCAATGACAACAACTGGCGATCGCTGAACGCTTTGCCCAACAGGGTAACGCCAAAGCCTACGCCCATTGGCAGGAAGCCCACCGGTATAGCGATGGCGGCCATATCCAACAGATTAACAAAATTGGTATAGGTGCCTAACTGGCTGTTGAGCTTAATCGGATCGGCTTCTACCGCGGCGATGGTGAAGCAGGTGGGCGTGGTGGGCAGCAGTAAGAAGTCTACCTTTGCCATCACCTGCTCTGCTTGCTGACGGCAGGCCTGCAACTTATACATCGCCTTAAAACCATCGGCCGCGGTGGGTTTAGCACCGCCACCAATTATGGTTTGGATCACCGGCAACATAGCGTCTGGATCTTGGTTAAACAGTGCTTCGGTGGCGACATACCGCTCTGCTACCCACGGCCCTTCGTACAGCAGACGTGCCGCATCGAGAAATGGCGTCATGTCTAGGGCGGTAATTTGATGCCCCAGCGCTTGCAGTTGCGCTATGGCTTGTTGATATAGGCTGGCGGCGGTGTCATCACCAAAAAACTGCAACTGCTCTGGCAGTGGAATGGCAATGGTTTTGCTGTCAGTCAGCGCGCCATAGCGCCGCGCACTGTTGTCAAACGGGTTTGGGCGGCTGTAGGGATCAGCCAGATCATGTCCCTCTGCCGCTGCTAAGGCCAAATTGGCGTCGTCCACGGTTAACGCGAAAATCGACACACAATCCAAACTCTGACACGCCGGGATCACTCCTTTGCAGCTGATCACGCCACGGCTGGGCTTTAAGCCGATGAGGTTATTGAATGCGGCAGGCACCCTACCCGAACCGGCGGTGTCGGTGCCCAAGGCAAAGCTGACTAAGCCTTTGGCGGTGGCAACGGCGGAGCCAGAACTAGAGCCGCCGGAGATATAGTCGGGGTTAAATGCATTTTTGCCTGCGCCCCAAGGAGAGCGCACTCCCACTAAGCCGGTGGCAAACTGATCCATATTGGTTTTACCCATCGGCATAGCCCCTGCGGCGATCAGTTTAGCTACCACGGTGGCGCTGGCATCAGCCTGATAACGGTAGGCTTCGCAGGCAGCGGTGGAATCGACTCCTGCCAAATCTATATTGTCTTTCACCGCAAACGGTACACCATACAGTGGCAACGCGTCGGGCGAGGTTTGCTCCAGCGCCGTCAGATAGCGCTCCAGTTGCGGCAGTTGCAGGCGTTCGATCCAGATATTGTGGTTATCTACCTGCTCCAGCGTCAGTAGGTGTTGAACTAACTGACGCGGGGTGAAGTCACCCTGCTGATAATGCCGTTGCAAACCGGCAATAGTGATGTCGAGCTGCGACCAGTCGAATAGACTGCGGGTATGGGTTTGTTGCATACGGTTTGTTCTCATCTCTACTGGGCTGCTCATGACGATGACTCCTGTAACCAGATCAGTGACTGACCTGCGTTGATCTGAGCGCCCTGCTTACGGCGTAGCGAATTAACGATCCCCGCAATGGGTGCCGTCACCTGAATTTCCATCTTCATCGACTCCAATATGGCCAGCGTTTGTCCGGCTTCAACGGTGTCCCCTTCGGCCACCATCATCTGCCAGACACTGCCTGCCACATGGCTGTCTATCGGCACGCAGTTATCCGGCATGCAATCATCGCTGCCATCGGCAACATCCAGGTCCTGACTCGACTCAAAGTTGATCTGACCGGAAGCTTCCCAGCGCTGTAGCTCTTCATCAAAGGCGGCGTCACGGGCGGTGACAAAGGTGTCGATTTCACTGCTGTTGTCGGCAAGGAACTGCTTGTAGCCTTTCAGGCTAAAGCTGGTTTGCTCGATTTTGAGCGGGTAGCGGCCTTTGGGGAAATCTTCACGGATCTGTTTCAGCTCAGCAGCTGATACCGGATAGAAGCGGATCTGATCGAAGAAACGCAGCAACCAAGGCTTACTGAACTCCTTGCTGCTGTTCGCTTCGCTGAACAGTTTGTTCCACATCTGGCAGGTACGGCCAACAAACTGATAGCCCCCCGGCCCTTCCATGCCATACACACACATGTAAGCGCCGCCAATACCGACGGAGTTTTCTGCCGTCCAGGTACGCGCCGGATTGTACTTGGTCGTCACTAAGCGATGACGGGGATCCAGCGGCGTAGCCACCGGCGCGCCCAGATAGACATCACCCAAGCCCATCACCAGATAGCTGGCATCGAACACGATCTGTTTCACCTGCTCGATGTCGTCGAGGCCATTAATGCGACGAATAAATTCAATGTTGCTGGGGCACCACGGTGCGTCATGACGCACAGACTGCATATATTTTTCAATCGCCAGTCGGCACGCTTCATCGTCCCAACTCAGCGGCAAATGCACGATGCGCGATGGCAGTTCCATTGACTCTAAGTCGGTGAGTGAACGCTCAGCGTATTCAAGGTGGGCTAATAGTTCGGTCAACGACAAGGTCAGTGAATCGTAATGGATCTGCAGCGAACGAATGCCCGGTGTCAGCTCTTTTAGCCCAGCTAGGGAGTTTTCCTGCAGCCATAACATCAGCGCATGCACGCGGAAACGCAGTTCAATATCCAGTACCAGCTCACCATATTCCACCAGCAGGTATTTATCGCCACTGGGGCGATACACCACATCAATACCGACATCATCCTGACTCAGGGTTTTGACTATCGGTGTGGTCGGTAAACAGGGCGAAAACAGAAACTCCTGAGGCGTTAGCGTATCCAGCATCTGCTGTTGCGCTTGTTCCGCTGCTACCGCTTGCTCAATAGACACTGGCACAAAGCGCAGTTTGTCTCCGGCGCGCAGTTGGCCTAACTTCCAGCGGTCTGCGGCGATCACTGTGGCCGGACAAACAAAGCCCCCTAGCGACGGGCCATCAGGACCTAAGATCACCGGCATATCACCGGTAAAATCGATGGTACCGATGGCGTAGGCGTTATCGTGAATATTGGAGGGATGCATCCCCGCTTCGCCACCGTCACGGCGCGCCCATTGCGGTTTCGGGCCGACTAAGCGCACCCCCGTACGACTGGAGTTGTAATGCACCTCCCAGTCGCTGCCAAAGAACATCTCGATATCTTCCGCAGTGAAAAAATCAGGTGCGCCGTGGGGGCCGTAGATCACATGCAGTGTCCAGCGATTACCGACCTTGGGCTTTAGCTCGTTCACTAGCTCTGTGCTTGTCTGACTCGCGTCCGGCACGACGGCACACAGATGCAGCGTATCGCCCACCTGAAGAGCACGACCGTTGTGCCCCCCAAACTGTCCCAAGGTGAATGTGGATTTAGAGCCAAGGTAATCGGGGCAGTCTATGCCACCGGCAACGAGCAGATAACTGCGGCTACCAGACTGTGCCACTTTGCCCAGTTGCAAGGTGTCGCCAGCGCGAACATCTATCACCTGCCACATCGCTATCGGCGTACCATTAAGCTGAGCCTCGATCTCCGCGCCAGTAAGCACTAACTGGCGATCGCAGTTAAAACGCAACGTCGGGCCACTGAGAGTGATCTCCAAACCTGCGGCAGTTTTGTCGTTGCCCAGTAAACGGTTACCGAGTTGGAATGAACGATCGTCAAATGGCCCTGACGGTGGCACACCCACATCCCAATAGCCTTGCCGCGCAGGAAAGTCCTGAATGGTGGTCATGGTGCCAGCCATCAACACATCGATACTCAGGGGCTGGTAGTTGAAGCTATTTAGTAAACGGGTATGCACCTTACCGGCATTCACATCAGCATTTGCCAGCACCTGTTGCAGATAGCTGAGGTTGGTTTCAATACCATAGATGTGGCTAGCTGCCAGCGCAGCCTGCAGCTTGGCGATGGCGTCCGCGCGATCATCACCATGCACAATCACCTTGGCGAGCATGGGGTCAAAAAATGGCGAGACCGACTGCCCCGCAGACAACCAGTGGTCGACCCTCAATTCAGGGATATCTGGCCAGCTCACCTGACTCAGCGTCCCGGCGCAAGGTTGGAAATCTTTATTTGGATCTTCGGCATACAGGCGCACCTGAATGGCATGGCCTTTGGCGCTAAGCCCGGCGGCCAATTCAGGCAGGGATGGCAGGGTTTGTTGTCCGAGTTTTACCATCCAGGCAACAATATCCACATCAAAGATAGCCTCGGTGACACCGTGCTCTACCTGTAAGCGGGTATTCACTTCGAGGAAGTAGTACTGACCGTCACTCACATCGTAAATGTACTCCACCGTGCCCGCACTGCGGTAAGCGATGGCTGACATCAGGCGTTCTGCTGTGGCTTCCATCTGCGCTTGGGTCGCGGCAGGCAAACAGGGAGGCGGCGTCTCTTCCACGACTTTCTGATTACGGCGTTGCAGGGAACAATCCCGCGCCCCCAAAGTAACCACATGACCAGCACCATCACCGAACACCTGCACTTCAACGTGACGGGCGGTTTGAATATATTTCTCCAGAAATACGCCGGCATTCCCAAAGTTATTCTGACTGAGGCGGATCACTGAATCATAAGCTTGCAGCAACGTGTCTTTGTCTTCACACAGCTGCATGCCGATCCCCCCACCACCGGCGGTACTTTTCAACATCACGGGATATCCGATCTGATCCGCGGCGGCGACCGCTTCATCCAGTGAGGTCAATAAGTCTGTGCCCGGCACCAGCGGAACACCATTTTGCTCAGCCAGTTCACGGGCACTGTGTTTCAAGCCAAACGCTTCCATCTGTGTCGGTGTTGGGCCAAGAAAACAGATATCACTTTGCTCGCAACGGCGCACAAAGTCGGGGTTTTCACTGAGAAAGCCGTAGCCGGGGTGGATCGCATCGGCGCCCGCCTGCTTGGCGATGGCGAACAGCTTGTCTTGATCCAGATAGGTAGTGGCGGCTGCGCCCTCACCTAATGAAAATGCCTGATCGGCTTGTTGCACATGCAGAGAGTCGCGATCGGCTTCTGCGTAAACTGCTACAGACTTTAAGCCGAGAGCTTTCAGGGTACGAATAATACGTGTGGCGATGGCCCCACGATTGGCAATGAGCACGGTGGTTATCATAGAGAAACTGCCTGTTTGCCTGATGGGTCGTCCCATCATCATTCATTCACCTCTGGGTCGTCCCAAAGGGGCGCTGGCGCGCGAACAGTTAGCTTATATAAGCGTTTTTAACTCAATCCCAAATCAACACTTCAACCGGGGTTGGGTTGTAGGCGTTGCAGGGGTTATTCAGTTGCGGACAGTTGGAAACCAGTACGATCACATCCATGGCCGCTTTCAATTCAACATATTTGCCCGGCGCAGAGATACCATCAGCGAAGGTCAGGCCGCCATCGGCAGTCACTGGCACATTCATAAAGAAGTTGATGTTGTGGGTGATATCGCGCTTGGTCATGCCGAAGTTTTCATTCTCCGCCACCGCCAGCATCCAGCTGTCACGGCAGGCGTGCATGCAGCGTTTCTCCAGATCATAGCGGACGGTATTACTTTCCGTCGCACAGGCACCGCCCAGAGTGTCGTGACGGCCACAGGTGTCTGCGACGATCTCCAACATCGGATTACACTCGTTGGACATCAATACCGTGCCCGCAGTCAGGAACACATTGCCCTGCTCTCGAATGGTGTCCATGGCGCTGTAGCGTTCACTGGGATCAGCAGCGGAATAGAACAGCGTGTCAGCGGCCTGATTACCTTCCAGATCGACAATACGCATAGTCTGCCCTGCTTTCACCACTTTCATGTAGTAGTCACCGGCGAGCACAGTATCGGCGATCACCGCCTCAGTGGCGTTCAGTTTACTTTCAGTGATCATGGCAGCCTCCGTGATGGCCAGTGGCAGATGTAAAACCGGCGTCGCCAGCCAGATAAAGCGCGTTGTTTTTAAAGCCTCGGCCATTTTCAGCGCAGTGGGTTAAGCAGATATCGTCATCAGCGACCGCACCGGCTTGTTGCAAGGTGATCGCCACAGGCTTAGCCGGATACTCACCCGCCGGATGCAAAGGATGCGGGCAGGTATGCAGCAATACCAGCGTGTCCATCTCAAAGCGCAGCACGATCTCGTCACCAGCTTGACTGTGATCCGCCACGTAACTGAGGTTGCCTAAATCATCCACAGACACCTTACTGAACAGGTTGAGATTGGCGGCCATATCCTTTTTACCCAAGCCATACTTCGCCAGTTCCACAAGAAACGCGGTGTAGCCATTCTGGTGCCACTGGTTGCCCGCTTGCTGGTAGTTTTTATCACCGAAGCGTTTCGCAATAGAGGCCTTGGTTGAGTTGCCACACACGGTGTCATGCCAGCCCAGGCTGTCTTCCGTGATGGAGCAAAAAATACGCCCCATATCAGAGTAGAGACAGTTGCCTTTAGTCAGCTTAAAGGTGTGCTGACATTTCAGGGTGTCAGGCGCGTTATAACGCTCCAGCAGATCTTCCGGGTTGTAGAACAACATGCCTAGGTTGGCGCCGCCCTCTATATCTTTAATCCTTAATTCCATGCCACGACGCACCCGCAACGACCAGTGACTGGCCGCAGGGATGGTGGTGGTGTAACTCTCTTGCTCACTCATTGTTGCACTCTCACTTAAGCCAGCTTACGCACAGTTGTTAACTCGGGATCCAGTTGCTGTGCCAAGTCTGCGTGGTTGTCTTTATGGATCGGTAAGTCATAGGTAATCGAGGCACCATAGGCGTTCGGCGCCTGTGGGTCGTGCCTCACTTTGTCGAACACCCAAAGCCGCGAGCCCAGCGCAAACGCTTCCGACAGATCGTGGGTGATCATAAACACGGTCAAGTTTTCCTGCTGCCACAGTTCACGCACCAAGGTATGCATGTCAGCACGAATGCCGGGATCAAGTGCGCCAAACGGTTCATCCAGCAACAGTACTTTCGGCTTAGCAACCAGCGCCTGCGCCAGCGCTAAACGCTGCTGCATACCGCCGGACAGTTCATGGGGATAACGCTGAGCAGCAGGCGTAAGGCCTACCCGATCTAACATGGCATCCACCTGCAGTAACGCCTTGGCTTTTGCGCCACCAAATAAGCGACCTAACCAACGACTTTGTTGCAGCTCTAAACCGACCAGTACGTTCTCGCGCACGGTCAAATGGGGAAACACCGAATAGCGCTGGAACACGATACCGCGTTCGCCATCAGGCTCCGCCTTCAACGGCTGCCCTTCTAGCTTGATACTGCCCTTAGAAGGGATTTCAACACCCAGTAGCATTTTCAGGAAGGTGGTTTTACCGCAACCGGACGCCCCTACCAGCGTGACAAACTCTCCCTGCTCTACGTTCTTGTTGAGCCGCTCAAGCACCACGTTGTCGCCGTAGGATTTCCAAATATTTTTAATCTGGATGTAGCTCATGACTGGCCTCCTTGGCTCTGTTGCGAGTGATACCAGGGAAACGCTTTTTTGCTTATCAGACGCAAACCCCAGTCAATCAGGAATGCCAACAGGGTGATCCAAAATACATACGGCAAGATCACATCCATCGACATATAACGCCTAACCAAGAAGATGCGATAACCCAGACCGTCAGTGGCGGCAATCGCTTCTGCCGCGATCAGGAACAGCCACGCTGAGCCTAACGACAAACGTACCGCATCCAACAGGCGGGGTAACAACTGCGGCAACAACACCCGTTGGATCAACTGCCAGCTATTGGCACTCAAGGTCTGTGCCTTAATCAACTGTTCAGAGGGGATATCCAGGGTTCGCGCCTGCATGTCGCGGATTATAAAAGGCGCGATACCAATGACGATCAGCACCACTTTCGACAATTCACCGAGGCCGAAAATAATGAACAACACCGGCAAAATAGCCATGGGAGGGATCAAGGAGATAGCGACCACTAACGGCGACAACTTGGCGCGCATCAACGGCACCGCACCATTGCCCAAACCGATAATCAAACCGATCAAAGCACTGATACCCACACCCATTGCCAAGCGCGTTAAGCTACTTGCCGTGTCCTGCCAGAACAGGTACTCGCCAGTGCGTTTACTCGGCTCGAAAGCCAGACGCTGGATCGCATCAGCCATCTTGGTGATGCCGGGCAGCAGCTTGTCATTGGCATTTTCAGCCAGCCGCGCTTCTGATGCAGCCATATACACCAACAACAGCAAGATAAAAGGCAATAGCCCCAATATCCAGCGCATAGGTGATGAAGGATGACGATTCACGATTCGCATGACGTGGACTCCGGTGTCAAAGGCTAAGCGGGAGAACCGGCTGGCTCTCCCAGATCCTGATGAGTTCGATGAGCCAATGGCTTACAGTTTGATTTTGCCTTCAGCGGCCATCTGCATGTAGCTGGGATCAAAGCGGAACTGGATATTGCTTGCGTCACCGTAAACACCAGCAGGGGTTTCGATACCGATAAACGTGGCATCGGCAGCACCATCACCCAATAAGCCATGCTCGAATGAGAATTCGGCCACGTACTTCATGGTGTCTTTCAACTGTGCACTGGTGGTGAACTCAACCGCTGAAGCGGGGGTGTAGAACATCTTGGTAGAGGCAAGTTGTGCTTCGTAACCTTTCAAGTCGGTACCGGAAGCCACACCCATGGCGTAACGGGCTTTCTCACCGACGTCGCCATCAGTGCTCATCACACCCATGATCTCGTACCAGGCGCCCACCAAGGCTTTACCAAAAGCAGGGTTTTCTTTCAGGGTGTCGGTGTTAACCACTAACAGATCGATGATCTCACCAGGGATCTGCGAAGAATCAAATACCTTCGCCGCGTTCGGCATGGTCGTGATCTCAGACAGCAGCGGGTTCCAGGTAGTCACCGCGGTCACATCCTTCGTCGTAAACGCAGCCACTAGATCCGCGTCAGAAGTGTTAACCACCTTAATATCTTTTTCACTCAAACCCACGGTCGACAAACCGCGCGCCAATAGATAGTGGGAAACCGACAGCTCAACCAGATTCACCTGTTGGCCCTTAATGTCGGCCAGTGACGCGCCCTCTTTTAGCACTACGCCATCATTGCCGTTGGAGAAATCACCAACAATCAGTGCGGTAGAATCAACACCGCCAGCGGCGGGAATGGTCAGGGCATCCATGTTGGTCATGGTACAGCCGTCAAAAGCGCCAGCGGTGTACTGGTTGATCGACTCAACGTAGTCGTTGATCTGCACAACATCGATCTCGATGTCATATTTGTCCGCCCACTTGTTTACGATGCCTTCCGCCTCGCCGTAATGCCAAGGCATCCAGCCAACGTAGATGGACCAACAGATCTTGAAGTTGTCTTTAGCGAATGAAGCGGGAGATGCGAGCAGTAATAGCGCGAGTGCCGTGGCTTTGATTTTCATTGAGCGTACCCCTTTCGTATTGGCGTTTTTTATTTGCGCAGAAGGTGACGACGGCATCACTGCCTTCGGTTCATCCTCCCGGGCTTTTATCCCGCCGTGTAACCTCGAAAGAGGTCGTTCGCTCTCGGACCAGACACTTGCGATGCAAGCCGGAACCCTAGCCAACTATTTTCCAAATTGTCGGAACAGTAAAGGCAAACAACGCCATCAACTCTTCTGCTGCAAATACTAATACAAATGCTGTGCCAACCAATAAAGCACTTATAAAACAGTTAATTAAATGAAACAGAGTTCAAGACAGATAAACTTCCGCCCCAAAACGGGGCAGCCAACGAGATCTACATCACTGCGATTGGGCAATTAGAGTGCATCGCCCAACCTAGTTAAGAAAGCAATACTCGACCATCGAAACAGAATGCTGCTTCACTCCAATTATTGTTGCGAAATATTAGGCTATGCTTTTGACATAGCAACGTTTTCTAACTTCATAACGAGCCAACAGAAACTCGGGCAAAGTCACGATGACACAAAACGAAATGATAGAGCTGCTGCATTCATTGGCTGTCTTCAAAGACCTAAGCCACCGGCAACATGTTGTGTTGGCAAAATACGCGGTAATTGAAGAGATACCAGCGGGTGAGATATTGATTTCAGATGGTGTTTGCTTTGACAGGCTAAGCCTCATTCTCTCGGGTAAAGTCGGTTATTACCGGCAAGAGCGAGGCGAGGCGGAATCATTAGTGATGGAATCTTACCAATCCTATTTTGTCGGTATATTTGGTTTACTTTTCAAACGCAGCCCGGGGGTGAAAGCCCGCGTGCTTGAACCTGTAAAAATGCTATCGTTGCAATTTGAACATATTGCTTTCTTTGAAAAAAATGAACCTGCGATCGCCTTAGCCTTGTACAAAAACATCTCCATGCTTTGTGCTGAAACGATACTAAGAGTGATAAATAAATGAATAGGTTATGTGGCTAGTCCCCTCTGCGGCAGCGACATAAGTGATTATTTTCTAAGTAAAAACATCGTTCTCCCAGTTACCATGCAGTAGCCCTCAACCTGTAGTGTTTAATGCGCCCGCGGAGATCGGCTTATTCCATCTCCAAAACATAAGCTCCTCTGTCATTCTAGTGCTCTCAAGTTCACTGTTTTGTCCTTGAAACAAAATGAACGCTTTATCGATCTGGATCGTATAGTCAGCGGTAAGTGGTCAGCGCTACACTGAGCACTGCAACAGATTGCCATAGAGATGATTAATGAGAGTACCTAACAGATGAGCAGATGGTTGTTCCTATTCGTTGTTGTTATCAACGCGTTGGCATTAAGCAATGCTCAAGCCGCCTCAGAACCACAACAACATCCCCATATCGAAGTCCAGCTGGTCAGCGAGTTCAGTCATTGGCAGCAGGATACCCCCAACTGGGTGGCGGTGGTCTTGCGGCCTGAGCACCATTGGCACACCTACTGGGTTAACCCCGGAGAATCGGGTTTACCGACACGGATTAATTGGACGTTACCAGATGGCGTTGAGGCGGGTGATATCGTTTGGCCAACGCCTGAGCGGATTGAAGCGGCGGGGATCATTAACCTAGGTTTTGAAGAAGAAACCCTACTGTTGGTGCCACTGACCGGCGAGCCCAGCGCAGAGAGTCCCGAGATCAATATCCGCGCTGACGTGAGCTGGCTGGTGTGTAAAGAGAGCTGTATCCCCGGCAATGCGACGCTCCAGATGACGCTGGCAAAACCGGACGGCAACATTCCGCTGCCGACAGAGTTTGCCGCAGCCTTTGGCCAAGCCAGAAGCCAAACAGCAACACCCTTGTCACTGACGGCACACACCAGAGTGCTCTCCGCTGAGGCTGAACAACGGACGCTGCAATTGGCGATTACCAGCAGCGCGTTGCAGCAAGCATCAGCAGATTTATCATTGACCATGCTGGCTGGCAGCGATCTGTTTGTCGAACAAGAGTCCTTAGTACAAGCTTCGGCATTGCCCCGTTGGCAGCAACAGGGTGACACACTAGTGGCCAGTCTGGCGCTAAACGATTACTTCACAGCCCTTCCCAAACAAACCGCTTGGTTATTGATCACACCGGATAATAAGCGCCTGCGGTTCAGCGCAACCGCTGGAGATTGGCCAGCCCCCTCGGACACAGCCGTTACCGCACCCGCAGGATCTGCACAGAACGGCGCACATTCACTGCTGATCCTGATGCTGATGGCACTGATCGGTGGCTTACTGCTTAACCTGATGCCCTGTGTTTTCCCGGTACTGGCGATTAAAGCGGTCAGCCTGATGAAGTTAAGGGGCAAAGAGAAACGCGAAGCCCGCTTGCATGGGTGGCTCTATCTCGGAGGGATCCAAGCATCGCTCCTGCTACTCAGTGGCTTACTGCTGCTACTGAAATACTCAGGGCAACAGATCGGCTGGGGCTTTCAGTTGCAAGATCCCTGGTTTTTGGCGGTACTGGCGTCCTTGATGCTCGCCATGGCTCTGGCGCTGTTTGGCGTGTTTGAACTGGGCGCACGTTTTATGTCAGTTGGCCAAGCGCAGATCAGCCGTGGCGGCCATCAGGCATCGTTTCTTTCTGGCGTGTTGGCCGTGGTGGTCGCCAGTCCCTGCATGACGCCGTTGATGGCACCCGCCATCGGTACGGCGTTGACCTTGCCCGCCATTGAGATGATCCTAATCATGCTGGCATTGGGCTTTGGCCTTGCCCTGCCTTTGTGGGCGATCAGCATGTTACCGCGACTGGCAGCGATGTTACCCAAGCCGGGGCCTTGGCTGGAAACCTTTAAGCAAGCGATGGCCTTTCCGCTGTTGCTGACATCAGTGTGGTTGCTCTGGCTACTCAGTAACCATCAAATATTGGCGGTGATAGCGACCCTACTGCTATGGGTGATTGTGGCTATGTTGGTGTGGATGCGCCGTCGCCAGTTGCATCGTACCTTTGTTGTGAGTCTGGGGTTGCTTCTCGCTGCTGGCATTAGCTATCAATTCACTCTATCGGCAACGCAATCAGAACAAGCCCTGCCCGAACAAGCCTATAGCGCGGAACGGCTTAGCGACAGCTTGTCATCAAACCAAGCGGTGCTGGTCAATATGACCGCTGATTGGTGTTTAACCTGCAAGGTAAATGAACGGATAACCTTTGCTGATAGCAAGGTAAAAGAAGCGTTTAACCAGCTGGGTATCACTTACCTGGTCGGTGACTGGACCCATAGAGATGCCAATATCACCCAATACCTGGATCAATTTCAGCATGCAGGCGTCCCCCTGTATGTACTTTACGATAAGCAAGGTAACAGTCAGGTGTTACCACAGCTGCTAACCCCGACACTTTTGATCGATTCGTTAAACAAAGCGGTACAAGTGAAACCAAACCGACAACCACCAGTGGAGTAATCACATGTTGAAAATCACCCTCGCGCGCTTTTGCAAATACGCCCTGATGATAGCTACCTTAGTGAGCAGTTCGTTGGCATTCGCTGCCGCTAAACCTGGGCAGGCCGCACCGGATTTTTCACTACCAAGTGCCAGTGGCGATACTGTGAAGCTATCGGACTACCAAGGAAAATACGTGGTCCTGGAATGGACCAATCATGATTGTCCCTTCGTGAAAAAACATTACGGCAGTGGCAACATGCAGGCACTGCAGAAGCAATACACTGGCGAAGATGTGGTATGGCTATCGATAATCTCGTCGGCACCCGGTAAGCAGGGTAACGTTTCAGCCACTGAAGCGATGACGTTAACCAAAAGTCGCAATGCCCACCCAACCCACGTGCTCCTAGACAGCAGTGGTGACGTAGGCAAAGCTTACGGCGCAAAAACCACGCCGCATATCTATGTGATCACACCACAAGGTGAACTGGCGTACATGGGTGCCATCGACAGCATCAAATCAGCCGATCCTGCCGATATTCCAAAAGCAGACAACTACCTGCAGCTGGCGATGGCTGATCTCAGCCAAGGCAAAGCAGTAGCTCAACCACTCACCAAGCCCTACGGCTGTTCAGTGAAGTACTAGCCTAAGACGTTAGGCAATACGCCAACATGTTCTGCAGGAGCGGCTTGTTGGTGTATTGCCCTATAGAGATAGAAGCTCAGTGCAAGCCAAGTGAATGGAGCTGCCTTCCTTGCATAGAGAGCACGTAGGAATTGGTCAAATAAACAGCTGTACTTTAAGATCCAGTCTCTGTACTATGCACGCAGCTCGAAAGAAAGCCTATTGTTTACATTCTCCATGACGTTGTTTTATTCGTAATTCCTCGCCCTGTAGTATCTAAGTATCAGTCTATTTTCTCGCTAAAATTGCCTTTCCATAGGCGCAAATATATTTAAATATCAGGATGTTATTATGTCTAACACAGTAAGCGGTACAGTAAAGTGGTTTAACGAAGCTAAAGGTTTCGGTTTCATCGAGCAGAAAGATGGTCCAGACGTATTCGCTCATTTCAGCGCTATCGCCAGCACAGGTTTCAAAACCTTAGCTGAAGGCCAACAGGTAGAGTTCATCGTAACTCAAGGCCCTAAAGGCCCACAGGCTGAGAACATCGTAGCTGTATAAGCTGCCTCTCAGTTACAAAAAAGGACACGCCTCACGGCTTGTCCTTTTTTTGTCTTTAAAACAGGATTGATACTGCGCCGCTCGCGGAAGAGCTATGGCATCTGCTGATAAGATAATGCGCTGGCAGCTACTCTGCTGCAACCAGACGCTGGTATAGCTGGTCTTTCATCTCCGCTCTTTCATGTTTAAGTTGTTGCATCGCCAGGTCATCAATCGGCGCACCATTCAGTTCGAGTACCCGTATCTTTTTATCTAAGGCGTTGTAATTCTTATTCTCTTTCGCAAAAGATTCATCACTTTCAATAAGTTTTGCTATGAGATCTTGGTATTTAGGAAAATCATGACCGAGAGAATGGCTTTCACCCAACATACACACCCCTTTCTTTCGTCAACGACGAAATCTGATTTATTAGAGTTAGTAAATGTAGCAGCTATCGGGTGATTAACCCGTGGGTTAGAGCATCGATCGATTGCTCAACCGAAATCACCTAGCCAGAGGTGTGGCTACTCATCAGATAGACCTTCTCATCCATCATACTTTTCGGCGCTGACGGATCTTCAGGATCATAGAGCAGACTATGTTGGCCATACAGCAGCTCCACTTGGTAATGCGCTTGGTATAGCGCTGCTATCTCTGCATCTACCATTAAGGCAGAATTGCTCACCGCTTCATCTGCTGATTCTGTTGTCATCAGCAGTATCTGAGTGGGTTGCGCTAAGGTTTGTTGAAAGTGTTCGATATAACGGGGGCGCAGCTCGGCGGCAAACGCCGTCAGCGATGTGCAATCATAAAGCGTGCGAATGCCATGCAAATCATTAGCGGTCAGATCAAAAACATCGCCACACCAGATCTCAATATTGCTCGCACGCCAGATAATAAAGCGTCCTCTTTTCTCGCGGCTGGGTTTCACCTGCCGGGATTCGAAGTAGGCCTTGATGGCGATCCTGCTCAATTCGACGCCCATCACTCGATAGCCGAGATCGGCGAGCAGATCCATATCATGGCTTTTGCCGCATAACGGCACCAGGATCTTTTCATTCGCGGGCAGGTTCAGCTGGGATAAAAAGCGGCGCAGCAAATGATGGCTAACCGCTTGGTGAAAGCCTATGTCGTTACGCTTCCACTTCTCTTTCCACAGGAGATTACTCATCGACGGCTTAATAAGCGTCGAATAACCGTAAGATCCTGACCTATCCCTTGGCTGGCAAAACGGAGGAGAGACAACATATTGACCGCTATCTAGACAGGTATGAGTGCTACCATCCCATATAAGCGAGCAAATAGACATCTTGTTATCTGAAAAGCGCTACCACCACTTTGCTACCTGGCAAAAGCGGTGGCCGCCATCATAGGTCTCAGGCTACTTTCAGTGCTTGTTGCTGACTGGCTAAATACTCGTTGTAGCTGCCCTGGAAATCGATCACCTGCTGATCTTTAATCTCGATCACCCGCGTTGCCAGTGACGAAACAAATTCACGGTCATGGCTAACAAAGATCAGTGTGCCTTCATAACCAGCTAACGCCGAATTCAAAGCTTCAATCGCTTCCATATCCAGGTGGTTGGTTGGCTCGTCCATGATCAAGACATTGGTGTCCATCATCATCAGTTTGCCAAATAGCAGGCGGTTCTTCTCACCACCGGAGCAAACACGTGCTTTCTTGTTGGCATCATCGGCAGTGAACAATAAGCGCCCCAGCATGCCCCGCACCATTAAGTCATCATGTTTCGGCGTACGCCACTGCGACATCCACTCAAACAGTGTTAAATCGTTGTCAAAATCTGCACTGCTGTCTTGCGGGCAGTAGCCAATAACGGCGTTTTCTGACCACTTAACCTCGCCGACATTGGCTTGCAGCTCATCAACAAGGCAACGTAAGAACGTGGTTTTACCGGCGCCATTCTCACCGATAATCGCCAAACGCGCCCCAGCTTCCAGGATCACATCGCCATTATTGAACAACGCTTGCTGCTCAAAACCGTGACCGAAGTTTTCCAGCACCAATGCCTGACGATGCAATTTCTTATGCTGCTTAAACTGCAGCGATGGTGAAACACGGCTGGATGATTTCACTTCATCCAACTGAATTTTATCCATCTTTTTAGCCCGAGAACTCGCCTGTTTGGCTTTGGATGCGTTCGCAGAGAAACGATTAACGAACTGTTGCAACTCCTCCAGCTCGGCACTCTTCTTTGCGTTCGACGCATGCAATTGCTCGCGGATCAAACTAGAAGCCGCAGTAAATGCTTCGTAGTTACCCGGATAGATGCGCAACTCACCATAATCAATATCAGCCATGTGAGTACAGACTGAGTTCAGGAAGTGGCGATCGTGGGAAATAATGATCATGGTGCACTTACGCTGATTCAGCACGGTAGCTAACCAGTTGATGGTATGAATATCCAGGTTATTGGTTGGTTCATCCAGCAACAACAGATCAGGATTAGCGAACAGTGACTGCGCCAGTAAAACCCGCAACTTGCGGCCTGGTGCGATCTGACTCATCAAGCCAAAATGCAGCTCCTCCTCAATCCCGGCTTGCAACAGGATCTCACCCGCCCGACTTTCTGCGGTATAGCCATCCATTTCAGCGAACTGGGTCTCCAACTCTGCCACCGCCATGCCATCTTCTTCACTCATTTCGAGCTTGCTATAGATGGCATCACGCGCCTGTTTCACTTTCCATAAAGCCACATCGCCCATGATCACCGCATCCACTACGCTGTACTCTTCAAAGGCGAACTGATCCTGGCTAAGCGTACCGACTGTGAGTCCTGGCGTTATCGAAACATTGCCCGAGGTGGCGGTTAACTCACCGCTTAGGATCTTCATGAAAGTCGATTTACCGCAACCATTGGCGCCAATCAGGCCGTAGCGATTGCCATTACCAAACTTGGCGGAGATATTTTCAAACAGAGGCTCAGCACCAAACTGCATGGTGATGTTAGCGGTGGTGATCAAAAGGAATATCCTTGATAGAAGGCGGTATCGGGCATAACGCACAAAATTGCGAGAAGTGTGCTGCGAGAGGGTGCGCACTATAGAGATTTGCGACGGCTATGTCGAATAAGATTGTATGCTAAATAGACGTTTTTAAGCTTGGTCGTTAACGGCAGAACCACGTGATGGAGCCAAGTCAGTGCACCATCGGCGCACTGACTCCTGAAGTATCAGCTATCTTCCTGCGCAGAAATTACCCTGTTTCTACCGGTTTCTTTGGCATGGTATAGCGCCTGGTCTGCGCGCTTAATGAGTTGATTGAGTGCCTCACCAACCTGACACTGGGCGACGCCGAAGCTAGCAGTCACTTTTATCGGATAATCGAAGCTTAGGCTGAGTAGTTGTTGCCGCAACTTTTCAGCAAGGCTAGCAGCACCATTCAAGGTCGTCCCTGCACTGACCACCATAAACTCTTCGCCACCCCAGCGCCCAACACAATCAGCCTTACGGACTGTCTCCTTCATCAGTTCAGCGACACGAGTTAACACGGCATCTCCCGCCTGATGACCAAAATTGTCATTAACCTGTTTAAAATGGTCCAAGTCGAGGATAATCACTGAGAAAGTCTGCTGATAGCGCTTAAAGCGCTCCATCTCAGTCGCTAACACTTCATCCAATTTACGGCGATTGTGCACCTGCGTGAGGACGTCGGTCACCAACAGCTTTTCAATCGCTTTTCGGTCATTAATATCCTGAGATATCTGGGTATACCCCGTTAGCTGGCCGTCGGCGTCATACTCTGGACTAATGACACTGTCGATCCAGAAATCTTCTCCTGACTTCTTCCGATTATGCAGTTCGCCCCGCCAGGTTTTGCCGGAACGGATGGTACCCCAAAGATCTTGATACAGGCTTTCGGGTGTTTCCGGATGACGTACGACGTTATGGCTCTTCCCCTCAAGCTCCCACAAGGCATAGCCACACTTTTCACTAAATGCGGAGCTGACATTGGTGATAACACCATCTGTATTGGTCGTCGAACTGATAACGTAGCGATCTAACACTTCGTTGGTTCGGTGCAGAGCATCAAGCGCACTGCGTAACTCTGACTGCAAACGCGCAGGAAACATGGCCGCAAGCCATGACAGTGGGAACGAAATTAATACCACGATGGCTGCGATCACGGTCGCCGCCGTCATGTTCCCGCTCTGCAACTGCTCTACAGCCTCAAGTTTGGGTATCATCACCACCTGCAAGCGCTCTCCACTGCGGTAGTACTCATCGATACTAAAGCTCTGTATATTCCCGACCGCAGCATTAGGACTGACCAAAATCTCAGCAGCGACATCAGGCATCACCCGCTTGAAAGATTCTTTTCCCGGCAGATAACGGCTCCAGGCCAGCGCAGCATCGCGATGAAACAGGATCTCACCGTCACCATCAATAAGAAAAATATCGAAATCATTGGAATAGACCAGCTGACTGAGCATCTGCTCAGCCTCAGCGTTAATGATCACCATACCAGCGAACTGGTTATTGGAAAAAATCGGAGTGGATACACGATAGGTGGGCCGAACGGGTCGCTCTATCTCGCCATTCTCCACATTCAGATCTAGTTTCGAGTGCCAAAACTGACGAGCAGGCAGCTGAGCCGTTTCGGTAAAATAATAACGATTACGCTTGTTTTGCATTTTCTCATCAGCAACAACGTCCACCCGCTGGCCATCTTTGCTTCGGTCAACGCGAATACGTTCAAAACCATTGGCATCAATAAACCTTACCTGCATAAAGCCACGGTGAGAGTGGGCAGAGGCAAGAAAAAGATGTTTCGCTGCGGTACGGGTTGCACTGTTGGGGTTGTCGATGAATGCCTGGGTCAATGGGTTTTCTGCTAACGCTCGGACAATCACTTCCAACGATTGCACCGTTTGGCTCAGATCTTCTACCTTGTTTTTTCTTTCGATAACGAATCGACGCTGCACCTCTTCATCAATATTTGAAAACTGTAATTGGTAATTGATAAGTGAGGTCAAAATGGCGATCGCGGCACCGAACGCAACAAAGCAAAGGGAGAGAATAACGTAACTTTTTTTACTGCTGGTGGGTAGATTATCTCCAGGCTGAAATGGTGTTGGCATTGATAAACTCCCACGTATATACCTACATTCTGTATGGCATTAAGAAGTTTAGCTAAAACTTAACCAAGTTAGTACAACTAAGTAACAAAAGTTTAATCTGTGATAGCTAGCGAATTTACCGAGATTGAATGTTTAACAGCAAGGCGGTGGTAAGCTATAAAAGCTGCTCCATCCGAAGGGCTACCGCACTCATATTTTCGGCCATCAAGGGTGTCACTGAAACGGAGGCGTTTACAAATCACTATGTGGCTAGAGATCATTATTGCAGTGCTATCGGGAATTGCCGGCGGAGTGACTCTAATAGGGTTGGCCGCTTTGCTGGGGGTTCGCCTAGGCGGCTATTTTAGCCCGCCGCTGTTTATGTTGGGGCTTGCTGCGTTATTGGCTGTAGTCGCCTACCACTTGGCGTTGAAACCACAGTTCTATGTGGTCATTTCCCAGGACAATAAGCCGTTAACCAACTACAGCATGCCCCGAATAGCGGACAGTATATACATCACTGAACATGCAGATATTCAACCCGAACTGGAGTTTAGTGATCTAGTCATCCAACTCGAACACTCTGAGGAGTGGAAGCTGTGTCAGCACTACCCTTCACAGCAACTCGATATATGCGTCAATAAAAAAGGCTGGTGGTGATAGTTAGCAGGCAATCAATCTATTGGCTAAGTGGTGCAATCGATTGTTTTTCCGCGAAGCAATCCAGACCACTTATTTCCGCGGCAGGCACAGGTTTAGCGAAATAGTACCCTTGCATTTGATGGCAATGCATCTGTTGCAGCATCTCTACTTGCTCTTGTGTTTCAACGCCTTCGGCGATCACTCGCAACCCCAAGTTTTCAGCTAATGAGAGTGTCGCCTGAATAATCTTCTGGTTGGTGTTCCGTGCATCTGAACTAACCACGAAACTTCGATCAATCTTCAGCTTATCAACATGCAGGTCTTTAAGCCGGCCAAGGGATGAGTATCCCGTACCAAAATCATCAATGGCGATTTTGACGCCCATCTCCTGCAGTGCAGCAAGTTTTTGCGCACTGTTCTCAAAGTCCGTGAGTAACGCGGTCTCGGTAATTTCAAGCTCTAGACTGGTTGGCTTTATGCCGTGCTGTTCGATCGCTATCTGCACAGAGCGAACAAAGTCACTGCGTTGCAGTTGTTTAGGCGAGATATTAACTGCGATGACTCTGTCACCGATAAGCCAGGGCTTAGCTTCTTGTATCGCGCGATCTAATACCCAGTGTCCAATCGTTTCAATTAAACGGGTCTCTTCTGCCACCTCAATAAAGACCCCTGGCGGGATTAGTTCATCGTCATGCAACCAGCGTAATAACGCTTCAAAGCCAATCACTTCCCCTGTTTTCAGATCCACTTGGGGCTGAAACACCAAATAGAACTCGTTAGCGACGATTGCTTGCTTTAAGCCACTCTCCAAACGATAGCGCTGCTCTAGCGCTTCACCAATATCGTCAGAATAGAGATGAAACTGGCCTTTGCCCTCATCCTTGGCCTTATACATGGCAGCATCCGCAGCTCTTAGCAATGCATCTGGGGCATCGCCATCCTCCGGATATACCGCTATGCCAATACTATAATTGAGCATAATTTCATGCTCTGCAACGATGTGAGGGATCCGTTGTGAATCAATGATCCGTCTGACGGTATGCAGGATGTTGTAATCAGAGTCACTCAAGTCGAGTAGTATCACAAATTCATCACCACCTAACCTAGCTACCGTATCCTCTTGACGCATTTGCGATAGCAAACGATCCCCCACGCTTTTGATCAGCATATCGCCTTGCGCGTGACCATAGGTATCATTCACCACTTTGAAATTGTCGAAATCAAGAAACAAGACGCCCACAGAGTGCTGACGGCGTTTAGCGCTGGATA
Source organism: Corallincola luteus (assembly GCF_004336975.1). Taxonomy (NCBI): domain Bacteria; kingdom Pseudomonadati; phylum Pseudomonadota; class Gammaproteobacteria; order Alteromonadales; family Psychromonadaceae; genus Corallincola; species Corallincola luteus. The sequence goes on along the minus strand of NZ_SJXE01000005.1, from coordinate 114,836 downwards.
GCATCTGGTTCAAACGCTCAATGGCTAACGCGCGATTGGGTAAATCAGTGATGGGATCGTAATAAGCATTAATGGATATTTCGCGATTCAAACGCTTAATATCAGCCATCCGGCGAACGCCATAGACAACAGCAACCATACCGATCCACAGCAGTGCCAGTAGGAGCTCATCAAGATCCCAGGACTCATGCGATCGGGTAAATTCATACAACGCCTCTACCAATTCGAATTCAAAATAGGTCGTTGTAAAAGTCAGGGCAACAACGACAACGACACCGATGGCGAGCTCAAATCGAGCCGCTCTGCGTAATCGTTTAGAGGTGTGGGTTTGGCTCAGTTGTTGAGCGCGTTTAGGCATCCGACTCCCTTCGCTTGGAACCATCTTTTGCTTAATTTTAGCGCGTATTTTCAACACAGTAGAAAAACTAACAGGTAAACCCTGCAGAAGATCAAACGCGCTGCCAGGAAATGTTGCTTGCCCGGCCGACAACCAGCTAAAAGAGTCCCACCACCCTAAATCAGGCTAACACCTAACATTTATCTGCCGTATACCGGTTTATATCTCCCTGTAACGCCGCCACAGCCTGTTGATGCTGACATTCACTGTCTGTAGGGGGATACTGCTTATCCCAGGCTTGAAATAGCTTACGCTGCTTACTGCTGAGCTTCACCCCATGCTTGTCAGCCATATAAAAGTAGATACGCGCGATCCAGCCTCGCGCGCGCTGTGGTGGCTCAGCAACCCGCTGCTTAAAATCGACCTTCATCGGACATTGGCCATAGCTGCCATATTTTGATGATGTGACCATCCCAAAGCGGAAATTACTGCGGTTGCCATTAACTTCGCCAATGGCGGGCACCAGGTTATGCATATCCCCTTCAAACGCCTTAAACGCAGTACTGTGCTTGCCACACTTTTTACGACCACCATTTTGCCAACATTGCTTTTGATGACCATATTCCCACGCTGGCACGACATGCTCCCACTCGATACGACTAGCGCGTTTTTTCTCTTTACGCACTTGATAGCCGCAGCTCGCGAGATCAGGAATGAGCTTCTTACCCTGCGTTTGAAAACGACAGCCACAATAAAAGGAAGTAGGCTCTAGCTGGCCAGCATAGAGGGACTTTAATTGGCGTTTCGCCTGAGAAAAACTGTACTCATCGGCCAGAGCTTGAACGGATAAAAACAGAGAAAACAACGCAAAAAACAGCACACGATACAACAAGAACAACCTCTTCGCGTTTACAACCACATCAACAGACAGTGTCCCTTAAATTCTTGGTCACTCAAGTAGCAGTGACACGCAGGCGCTCCAGCCCTGCAGCTATCCTAGCATGCTCCCTCCACTAACGGGCAAGGAAGATCAAGGTTGCTCTTCCAACATAGCAAGTGCCTCAATAGCATCATCAAATTCGTAGTCTGATATCGCCTGACTAAGCCTTTCTAACGCCCCCTTATGCGCAGCAATCCCTGGCACGCGTTCCACTGCCGTCAACAGTTCAGCGGCATCGGTATTGCACTCATCCAACAATATACGCATCTGCGCGATCAGTGGGGTAAGCTGCGCCATATCTAACGGTTCGCTGACCGCCACCTCTGTCTCAGGCTTAACCAAATGCAAGCTCAAACCAGCGATCACCGGCGCCAACTCCGCTATCACGGCAGCAAGCAACTCAACGACGATCTCATCACTTTGCTGCTCCTGACAGGCCTGCTCTAACAGCCGCGCTTGCTCTGCCACCGCCAACGCCCCAATACTGGCCGCCGTACCTTTCAAGGTATGAGCAGCACGCTCTGGCGCATCAGCGTCACTGTCTTGTCGGGCAAGCAGGAACTGTTGCTCAAACCCTTGTTGGCCACGAAGAAATTTATTCAGCAGTTTCAGATACAGCTGCTGATTTCCCTGAGTCACAGCCAACCCAGCTTGTTTATCGATACCGGGAAAGTCAGGCAACTCTGCGGATACCGGTGCAGCAACCGCCTTAGGCGTGTCAGTCAACGGAGCGATGTTTGCTGAGGGTTTGATCCATTTCGCCATGATGGCAAACATCTCGCGGACATTGATAGGCTTCGCGATATGATCATTCATCCCCGCGGCCAATACTTTTTCACGGTCACCTGCCATCGCATTAGCTGTCATAGCAAGTACTGGCAGCTCCTTCCACGCGGAGTTTTCACGCAATTTTCGTGTTGCCGCATAGCCATCCATGACAGGCATCTGACAATCCATCAATACGCCGTCAAATTGACCTTTTGCCAGTTTATCCAACGCTTGTTGACCATCATCGGCCACCTCTACTGACAAACCATTAGAGAGCAACAACTCCACTGCCAACTCCTGATTCATCTCATTGTCTTCAACCAACAAGATATGCGCACCGCGCAATACTGATAGCGCAGCTTCCAGTTCCTCTTGGCGGGAACCCGTGCGGCTCTCCTTGATCACCTCTTTGCCGATAGCAACCATAATGGCATCCAGCAGCGAGGATGGGGTAACCGGCTTGCTCATCACGCTACTGATATGCGTGGTGTCGGCATGCTCCCGAGCTTCATCACGGCCATACGCTGTCGCCATAATAATGCGCGGCTGTATCGTCAGCATCAGCTCGTTCTGAATGGCCGCTATCGCAGCAAAACCATCCATGCCAGGCATCTTCCAGTCCATGATCACCACGTGGAAAGGATCGTCGGCAGGTGCCTCTTTCAACGCTTGCAACGACGCGGTGCCAGAGCTAACCGCTTCATTGCGAAGACCAAAACTAGACAACATGTTGCAAAGAATATGGCGCGCAGAGCCGTTGTCATCAACCACCAAGACCCGGGTATCACCCAGCACTGTTTGCGCACGCTCTCTGCCGGTCGTCGCTTCGCTCTGCTTGCCAAAACGAGCGGTAAAGATAAAACGGCTGCCCTCGCCCTGCTCGCTTTCAACCCAGATATCACCCTGCATCAGTTCGGTGAGATTTTTAGAGATAGCCAAGCCCAAACCGGTACCGCCAAATTTACGCGTAGTGGAGCTGTCTGCCTGACTAAAAGATTTGAACAGGCGTTGTTGCTGCGCCTGCGACATACCGATACCGGTATCACGTACGGTAAACTTAATCTCTACCTCATCATCGGTTTCATTGAGCAACTCTGCGCAGATCACCACCTCTCCGTGCTCGGTGAACTTCACGGCATTGTTACCTAGATTGACCAATATCTGCCCCAGCCGCAGCGGATCGCCGATCAGCGCCGTGGGCATCTCAGCCGGAATATCAAACAGCAGCTCTAAGCCCTTATCTTCAATGCGCAGCCCCACTAAGTTAGCCAACGTATCCAACACATCTTCGAGCTGGAAATCGATAGCTTCCAATGACATCTTACCCGCTTCAATTTTTGAGAAATCGAGGATGTCATTGATGATGCCAAGTAATGCTTCCGCCGAGCGATGTACCTTCTCAACATAGTTGCGCTGTTTAACGTTCAGCTCCGTTTGTAGCGCCAGATGGGACATACCAATAATGGCGTTCATCGGTGTGCGGATCTCATGGGACATATTGGCCAAGAAATCCGACTTAGCTTTAGTCGCAGCTTCAGCCACCTCTCTCGCCTTGGTCAGTTCAGTAATATCGGTAGAGATACTGCCTAACGCAAAGACCTCTCCCTCACTATTGCGGATCGGAAAGCGATAGGAAAAGTAGATATGCTTAGTACCGTCGGGATGGGGAAACTCCTCTTCAAAGGCGACATCGTCTCCCTTGCGTATTACCTCCTTGTCATGGGCTAACAGCGGTCCAACGACCTCTTTCGGCAAATAGTCATAAGGTGAATGGTTGATCGCTTGCTCTTCACTGATACCCGTCGCCTCACACCAGCCGGGATTGACCAGCAGATAACGACCATCAAGCCCTTTGATGTTTACCACCGCAGGTGAATAATCCAGGATCCCTTTTAGCAGCAGCCGGTTCTCTTCCAGGGTCAGTGCGGTCTCTTTCTCCTGACTGATATCATCAGTCGTCGCAACAAAGTGGGTTATCTCCTGAGCGTCGTTAACCACAGGCGCGATCGCCAACGATGCCCAAAATAGCTCTCCCCCTTTCTTCTTATTAACAAGTTCACCATGCCATACCTGACCCTCAACGATGGTCTGCCACATGGTTTGATACAGTGCTTTCGATGTTTGACCACTTTTTAATAGTTGAGGCGTTTGACCGATCGCCTCTTCCGGACTGTAACCGGTTAATTTAGTGAAGTTAGGGTTAACATATTCAATCACCCCATGACTGTCGGTGATCACAATACTTAAGGGACTGTACTTGATCGCTTGCTCCAGTTTCTTCAGCTCCAGAGTGCGGATTTCAATGCTCTCAGCCATGGCATTATAGATGTTGGCCACGGTACCAATTTCATCCCTGTTACTGACTTCAATGCGCTTACTGTAATCCCCCAGCTTGATCGCCGAGCTACCTAGCGCAAGTTGAGTCAGCGGCTTCACGACCCTACTTTTCAGGGTGAAAAATGCACTGATACAGAGCCCGATACAGCAAACAATTAATATCCCGATGAACCATACAATCCGCGTATTGTTGGCATTTATCTGCTGCAACTCATAGGCCGTACGTTTACCTACCAGAAAGAAAAACTCATCGATACGACGCATGATCTGAGCTTTGGCTTCGTTATATGCTTGGCCATGAACCAGCTGCCGCGCCAGCTCAAGATCGGGCTCCCCCTGCATCATCTCTTTACCATCATCATAGAAAAACAGACCAACAGCAGCATTCATCGCCCTTGATTCGATGGCGATGAGTCGATCCGAATCAGATTTAGCTTGTTCAAGTTTTTCAGTCTCTTGCAAAGAAAATCCCAAAGCCTCCATTCTTTGCTCAATACTGTAGGTTTCGCCATCTTGGTTTTGGCTGAGCGTACCGGCGATCACCTGATCCCAATAGGATTGCTGAAACCCTTGCGGGTGCGGATTTTTACCATCACGGATCTCTATGATCTCCTGAAAATAGTCGCGATAAATCGAGTCACCAGTCACCGCATAAAGACGCGCCATTCTGGTTAAATCATCTGAAGATTGTTTTACCTCCAACGCTAACGCCAGAGACGAGTACTTCCGAGCTTCAACCAGTTTGTGTTCCTCGATACCAGCGAGCAACAAGCCGACCAGCATGCCTGCGGTGATGGTCAGAAAAGAGAAACTAAGAAAAACGACGAGCAGATTCTGCCGAATAGATAAGCGCAACAGGTAACGGTGAGCCAGTATAAAAAGCACAACGGTAGCCAACCCAACGGCGATAAGCAGGTAGGACAAAGTCGCCTGCCAAGCCACGCCTTCGGTGACGATCGAATCCATGGTTTCCCCTTATCACCCGCTTTTAACTGGTAGCTATGCGCAAGATGTCCGTAAAGTGTTTGATTTACTAGTAATAATAAATAGCGCGAATTTCAGCGAATGCCATCTTGATGAGGCAAAGATTTGATCAACAAAGGGATTTATCGACTATCAGGAGCGATTCAAAGCAATGGCCTGATCCCCGGCAGGTTTTTTGATTTCTATCCCCATAAAAAGCAAAAAGCGGAGAACTGTCTCCGCCTTTATATTTAACTAAGCCAACGCAACGTTATTTGTTGTAACGACGTGCCGCAGCAAAACCTGCCACAGCCAATCCCATCAAAGTCAGCGCAGCTGGGGCAGGAACAGCAGATTGAGCGGCCGTCACGGTGACATCCGACACACCGTGATTACCAACAATATTACTCGTCCACCAAGCAGCCTTGCCAGCATCATTGATATTCCCTGAATCCCAACCAAAGAAATAGCTGATATTTGAAGAAAGACTATCGAAGGTCCACCAATCAAAGGTATTAGCACCCGAATGATTCCAAGTAGTAACAGCTGCACCATCATAATCAAAAGAGTAGTCCAGTAGCGTACTGAACTGGCCATCTTGATAATCTCCGCCCACCAGACTACCCAAGGTACCGCCTGCGGCACTGCTAGTGACGGTAAAGTCGATCAAGGTAAATGTACCTGCGCCTGCAGCGACACCGTCAGTAACAAATTGGCCGGCTTCGCCACCAAAAGACCAATCCCAAATAACATCAGCCTGCGCCGAGTGTGCTGCCGCACTTAATGCCAATACACCAAATATTTTAGCTAACTTCATTACTTCTACTCCCAGCTTTGTATTTCTTTATAAGAATAATGAACCATATAGTCGGCAAAAAACGAGCCAATCATTAAAAAGCTATAATACTCAAAATGATGGGACCTCCATCTCTAAAACCTGCGGATAGAATGACAACTATCTCGACACTAATTTGATTGTTATATACACAAAAAAGCTGATCGTTTAGATCAGCTTTTTATTCTCTCGTGTCAAAAGCACTGCTTCCCCCTATTGGGGATCAATTTGTAAATTGCTTCTGTTCATCAGCTTCTGCATTCGAGAGAGAGCGGAGCACAACCGCGGCCCATGCAGATAACGAAAGCAGCAACATACTTGATACCAGCAAACCCAGATTAAACATCAAGCCAGCACTAACCATTTGCGCTTCAATCCCCTGCACCACGCCATGACAAGCACTAAACAACACGATAGCGGACAACACTAACAGTTGAAATTTAGCTTGCCGCCAACTCACCAACGCCAACACAGGTAGCGCGAATACTGACGCCAAGACCAATTGCTCGAACAATGATGCCGATGCCAACATACCAGAAACAAGGCTACCAGCCACTAAGCCTGATAGCAGCGCCACGCCGGACATCACCAGCGCGCCAACACGCTGAGAGCCGACAAACGTAGCGATTAAGAGACCAAAACCTACCATCGCGATCAAATGATCCCAGCCGGTGATGGTATGCATTAAACCCGCACTGAATTCGGCACCCGCGCCGTGGGCGACATGCTCATGACCCGCATGGGCAAATACCTGAGCGGAAGAGAAAGCCGACAATAGCACTGCGGCAGGCGCACCATATTTTGTGATTAAACTTTTCATACACACTCTCCTTCACTACTTGTTTCAGCTTTGGTTTCAGCCACTGTCACCGGTTTTGGGGTCAACATGCCCTGCTCAATAATAAAATCTATGATGGTTTGCACACCGTCACCGCGCATTAAGTTGGTAAACACAAACGGCCGTTCGCCACGCATTTTTTTCGCATCGCGATCCATTACATCCAAAGACGCGTTCACCATGGGGGCGAGATCGGTTTTGTTGATAATCAGCAGATCAGACTTAGTAATACCGGGGCCTCCTTTACGGGGGATCTTGTCACCAGCGCAGACGTCAATCACGTACAAGGTTAGATCTGACAACTCCGGGCTAAACGTGGCGCTGAGGTTATCGCCACCACTTTCCACCAGTACGAATTCCAACTTCGGATGACGCACCAGTAACTCATCAATGGCGGCCAGATTCATAGACGCGTCTTCACGAATGGCAGTGTGGGGACAACCGCCCGTTTCCACACCCAGAATGCGATCGGCTTCCAGCGCTTCATGGCGTAACAGAAACTCGGCATCCTCTTTGGTGTAGATATCGTTGGTCACGACAGCTAAGTCATAGTGCTGCCGCATCGCCTTACACAGTTGGCGCAACAGCGCGGTTTTTCCAGAACCGACTGGGCCACCGACGCCGACTCGTAAACATTGTTGGCTCATATCAACTCCTAAATAATCGTGAATATTGTTGTTCGTGCCAGGCGCTGACCATGGCAAAGGCCGGCAGGGTCATGCCGATCTCGTCATCTGCGACCGCCTCCCCGTCACTGACACAGGTTTGGATCGCGCCATGCAACTTTAAAAGGATCTTCTGCGCTGCCGTCTGCCCCAATGGCACCGTTTTACATGCCACCACCACTTGATTCTCCAGCCAGCTCCACAGCCAGCCAGCTAAGGCATCAGCCAAAGGGATCTGCAACTTCTGCGCGGCATAGGCATACATCGACAGGTAACCGGGCAGTCGCTCCCCCGGTATCGCAAAGCCCCCCTCGGGTGCCAGTTCCAAGCTATGGATCAAACGGGAGAAGGTAGTGCCTAACTGCGTTTCCTCTTTCAGCAGTTCAGCGCTTTCTCGATTGGCCATCACTACATCCTGCCAGTAGCTAACGGCATTAAGGTCTTGCTGTTGCCAGCTGATATACAAGCGCTTCAGCAGAGGTATATCCACATGGGATAGACCGTGAGTCATCATCTGCTCCAGCCATTGTTGCAGGCTATCAGGATCCTTCACCCAGCCCAGTTCTACCGCTGACTCCAGCCCTTGACTGTAGGCAAACGCACCGATCGGCAAACTGGGACTGCTGAGATGCAGTAACGACAGTAGGTTTGCGCTGGCCATCAGTGGCTATGACCTGTCACTGGCAGTGTTTCTGCCGGATGTTCATGGCTATGGTCGTGGCTATGATCATCATCGTGGGAATGACCATGGGAGTGCCCTCCCAGCCCCTGGGCATACGCGCCATTTTCTGGCGTAAAACCGGCTTTTTCAGCGGTCACAGTCAGTCCCAGTAACTCAACCATCTGCTCCAAGACATGGTCAGGTTGAAAGCGGATCCAACGCTCACCCACTTGTAGCGGTACATGGCGATTACCCAAGTGATAACAGGCACGGGCAAAGGTGTGCCAACAATCAGTTCTGGCAACCACCACCTGTTCCGCTTCCGCTTTCACGGCGAAACATTTGCCACACTCAGTCACCAAGTAGTCGCCTTCCATCAACACCTCACCACGGGGCAGAAACACACCCACGTCATGACCAGCATCAGAGCTGGCACGGAAACGTCCTTTCTGGCGCAATGAGAAAGGCAGCGTCAATTGGTCAAACAACTCGCCCACCGGATGACTATGCTTGGCGATAATTCTCAACATATCTCTCTCCAAAACCTTCTATAAAACAGGCCGTCTTCTAAAACAAACAGTAGCGCTGTGCCAATGGCAGTTCTGCCGCTGGCTCACAGGTCAGCAGCACGCCGTCGGCGCGTACTTCATAATTTTGTGGATCAACCTCGACTTTCGGACAGGCATTGTTCAACTTCATATCGGCTTTGGTGACTGTTCGGGTTCCCGATACTGGCAGTAACTGGCGTCTCAAGCCTAACTGCTCACCTAAACCGTTATCAGCAGCATGCTGACTGACAAAAGTCACTGAGGTTTTCGCCGCAGCGCTGCCATGGCCGCCAAACATATAGCGATAATGCACCGGCTGTGGCGTCGGAATGGATGCATTGGGATCCCCCATTGGGGCGGCAGCAATAAAGCCTGACTTCAAAATCAAGGCCGGTTTAATGCCAAAAAACATCGGTTTCCACAGCACCAGATCCGCCATTTTTCCCACTTCAATGGAACCGACGTGATCGGCAATACCGTGGGCCAACGCCGGGTTAATGGTGTATTTAGCGATATAGCGACGAGCCCGGAAATTATCACAGCCAATCGCTTCATCTTCTGGCAGCAAACCGCGTTGCTGGCGCATCTTATGGGCGGTCTGCCAGGTCCGACAGATCACCTCGCCGATACGGCCCATCGCTTGCGAATCCGATGCGATCATCGAAAACACACCCATGTCATGCAAAATATCTTCGGCGGCGATGGTCTCTTTACGAATACGGGAGTCAGCAAAGGCCACATCTTCTGGAATATTTGGATCCAGATGGTGGCACACCATCAGCATATCCAAGTGTTCATCGACGGTATTCACCGTGTATGGCCGGGTCGGATTGGTTGATGAAGGCAGCACATTTTGCTGACTACAGGCACGGATAATATCTGGCGCATGGCCGCCACCGGCACCTTCGGTGTGATAAGTGTGGATGGTACGATCTTTAAATGCAGCCAACGTATCTTCGACAAAACCCGACTCATTCAGCGTGTCAGTATGGATAGCCACCTGCACATCATACTGCTCTGCGACACTTAAACAGTTGTCGATAGCCGCCGGTGTGGTGCCCCAATCTTCATGCAGTTTTAGGCCACATACGCCCGCTTCTATCTGCTCAGCTAAAGGCTCTGGCAAGCTGGCGTTACCCTTGCCTAGAAAACCAAAATTCATCGGAAAGTCATCGGTGCTTTGCAACATGCGGGCGATGTTCCAGGCCCCCGGTGTGCAGGTGGTGGCATTGGTGCCGGTCGCGGGGCCAGTGCCGCCACCAATCATGGTGGTGGTGCCCGACATCATCGCTTCTTCGATCTGTTGAGGACAGATAAAATGAATATGGGCGTCAATCGCGCCTGCGGTGAGGATCTGCCCCTCACCCGCAATCACTTCGGTGCTGGCACCGATATGAATAGTCACGCCTTCCTGAGTATCGGCATTACCCGCCTTACCAATGGCGGCAATGCAACCATCCTTAACACCCACATCGGCTTTAACGATGCCCCAATGGTCAAGGATCAACGCATTGGTGATCACCAAGTCCATCACCTGATCACGGCACAACTGCCCCTGCCCCATGCCGTCACGGATCACCTTACCGCCACCAAATTTCACTTCATCGCCGTACACGGTGAAATCTTTTTCTACTTGAATAAACAGGTCGGTATCAGCCAAACGCACGCGATCTCCAACCGTGGGGCCATACATATCGACGTAAGCCTGACGAGAGATCTCACTCATGACCGACTCCTTTTGCTGCCGTTTGCCTCTGCAATGCATATCTCTTCATCTTCACAGCGCTCCCATCACATCACCACGAAAGCCATAAATCTCTCGTTTACCAGCAATATCAACCAGCTCAATGGTGCGGGTCTGCCCTGGCTCAAAACGCACTGCTGTGCCTGCGGCGATATTCAAACGCATCCCTTTTGCCGCCTCACGATCAAACTCAAGGGCTGGGTTGGCTTCATAAAAGTGATAGTGGGATCCGATCTGTACCGGACGATCCCCATGATTCACTACCTTTAGCTGAACGGTCTTGCGACCAACATTCAGCTGGATAGGCTGGTCACTCAGTTGATATTCACCTGGGATCATTTTGCCGCTAACGGATTGACTCATGACTCACTCCTTACTGGATCGGTTCATGGATGGTCACCAGCTTGGTACCATCTGGAAAGGTGGCTTCCACCTGAACGTCATGGATCATCTCGGCGATGCCATCCATCACTTGCTCACGCGTCAGGATATGACGACCACTGCTCATCAGCTCTGCCACACTGCGTCCATCTCGTGCCCCTTCCATCACTTCAAATGAGATCAGCGCAATCGCTTCCGGATAATTCAGTTTCAACCCTCGTGCTAACCGGCGCTCTGCCAGCATGGCTGCAGAAAACAGCAGCAGCTTATCTTTCTCTCTGGGTGACAGTTCCATGGCTACCTCGTTATCTATATTGTTCTTCTAACTATCAATTTAATGGCGTCAACACTCGACCTAAGTGGCCCAGATCCTAGGCGGACAGGGCGGCAGCCCAATCACCTCAGGCCGCAAGATCTGCCACGCCAAGCGTAATCCGCGCTGTGCTTGCTCGCTGTCATGTCCCAAGTAACGCACAATGATCAGATCCAACCGCTCAGTCACACTAAACCAGTCCCTGCCCTCGCGTTCAGGCAGTGCCGCGCGTAATTGCTCAACGAGCGTTTCTCGAGCATCAGTGCCGTAAGCGACCAAGGTGCCGGAGACCGTTGCCCCTTGAAATGCAGGCATCGCAAGCATCAGCGGATCGTTACCAGCCAATTTTTGTCGCTCCAGCAGCAAGGGACGGCCATCGTGATAAAGAGACAGTCGTTGCTCGATTTTGCCTTGGGAAAATGGCAGGTCTGAGGCGGGTCGGCCTAAACAGATCACGTCCATCCCAATAAACTTTGCGTTGCCGTGAAGGTTAATGCAGGTGTCTAACACGCCATGGGCACCATCAAACACCAAGGTTTCCATAGGCAACCATTCACAGCGGGCATTATCGATACACAGGTTCACCTGCTGCTTCTGGATCACATCGCAGCTATCGGCGTGGTAGATCTTTCCTGCCGATGGCGTCGTTAACAGCGCATGGGCGTTATCACCACACTCGATCTGAATAGACAGATCATCCCCAGAGACCAAACCACCCGGCGGGTGCAGCAGATACACATGGCACACATCCCCTTCCGGATAAAACGGCCGCTGCACTCTTAACGGCCCATAAAAATCCATCTTATGCATGCGGGTCTTACCCGCCGGTGCGTCAAACCCTAGCGCTAACGACGCCGCCCAATGCCGCTGCGAGCCAAAAGTTAACTGTCCCGTCACCGCCGTTGCCCCCTCTTCAGGCAGCAACATTGACGTATCCAGCTCAGAGGGCAAAGGGCGCTCACTCATACGGTCAGGTACCTTTTGATTAAGGTGTCATCCAACGCCGTCATCTCGCCCGTCGCCACTTGCCGACCACGATCAAGAATGCAGAAGTTATCCGCCACTTTACGGGCGAACGGTAGCTTCTGTTCCACCAGCAAGACGGTCAGGCCGATCTCTTCGTTCAAGCGACGGATAATGTCACCGATTTCAGCCACCACATTAGGCTGGATCCCTTCGGTGGGTTCATCGAGGATTAATAGTTTAGGGTCGATTGCCAAGGCACGACCGATCGCCAACTGTTGCTGCTGCCCCCCTGAAAGGTCGCCACCACGACGATTCATCATCTCAGCTAAAACGGGAAACAGTTCGAATATAAACTCAGGAATTTTGTTGCTGCGATCCGGACGGGCGGGCAAGCCTACCTGCAGATTTTCTTCCACCGTTAGCAGTGGGAATATCTGCCTGCCTTGCGGGACGTAACCGATCCCCATGGGGGCTCGTTTTTCACTAATGAGCTTCTCAATCGGCGCACCGTTAAATTCAATACTGCCGGACTTCACCGGCAACAGCCCCATGATGCATTGCAGCAAAGTAGTTTTGCCGACGCCATTGCGCCCCATTAAACAGGTGCAGGCGCCCTCCACCACTTCCAGGTCAAGATCCCACAAAGTATGGCTTTGGCCGTAAAACTGATTGAGTCCTTTAATACTCAGCATGGTTACTCTCCCAGATAAACTTCGACCACGCGCGGGTCTTGCTGCACTTGTTCCATGCTGCCTTCTGCCAACACGCTACCTTGGTGCAACACGGTGACCTGCTTAGCGAGCGAGCGCACGAAGTCCATGTCATGCTCCACCAGTACGATGGAGTGTTGCCCCGCCAATGAGGTCAGTAACTCACCCGTACGATCCATCTCCTGATGGGTCATCCCCGCCACAGGCTCATCCACCAACAACAGTTTCGGGTTCTGCATCAGCAACATGCCAATTTCTAACCACTGTTTCTGGCCATGGGACAAACTCCCCGCATCTAACCAGCGCTGATCCAGCAGACCGATCTGAGTGAGGACCTGATCGATCTGATCTTTCTGCTCACCAGTTAAACGAGCGGTCAGCGTGGCAAACACCCCTTTGGCACCAGACATCGACAGTTCCAGATTTGAAAACACACTCAGTTGCTCAAATACCGTGGGTTTCTGGAACTTACGGCCGATCCCTGCTTGGGCGATCTCAGGCTCACTCATATTCAACAGGTTGATGCTTTGGCCAAACCAGGCACTGCCACTATCAGGACGGGTTTTACCGGTAATGATGTCCATCATAGTGGTTTTACCTGCGCCATTGGGGCCGATGATGCAACGCAGTTCACCCTCTTTGATGTAGAGGTTCAGGTCGTTAATCGCTTTAAAGCCATCAAAACTGACGCTGATATCTTCCAGATAGAGGATGTAACCTTTGGCTACATCCAGCATCGGCGATTGCACAGGCTTAAGAAATTCGAACACCTGATCACGGCGACCGTACTCATAAAACGCATCGGTCATATTCATGCGTTTGCCTCCTCGGCAGTCGCCTTCTGTTTACGCTTAAGATTGTTAAATAACCCCACCAGGCCATTAGGTAGGAACAGCGTCACCACCACAAACAGTGCGCCAAGAGCGAACAGCCACACTTCAGGCATAGCGACGGTCAGATAACTTTTTGCGTAGTTCACCAATATGGCACCGATCACCGCACCATATAGCGTGGCTCGACCGCCAATAGCGACCCATACCACCAGTTCAATGGAGTTCAGCGGCGAAAATTCTGACGGGTTAATAATACCCACTTGCGGCACATACAGAGCACCGGCTATCCCTGCCAAAACGGCGGAAAAGGTAAAAACCGCGAGCTTGATATATTCCACTTTAAAACCGATAAAGCGGGTACGGGATTCCGCATCGCGCACCGCCATCGATACCCGTCCCAACTTGCTGGCGATAATAAACCTACAGGCCAGATACCCCAGCCCCAGCGCCAATGCCGAGCAAAGGAATAGGCCAATGCGAGTACCATCTGATTGCAGGTTAAAACCAAGCAACTCCTTAAAGTCGGTCAAGCCATTGTTACCACCAAAACCCATCTCGTTACGGAAGAAGGCTAACAGCAGCGCGAAGGTCAGTGCCTGGGTCATGATCGACAGATAAACCCCGGTCACCCGTGAGCGAAACGCCAACCAACCAAAGGCAAACGCCAGCGAACCCGGCACGAGAACAATCATTAACGCGGCAAACCAAAACTGATCAAAGCCCAGCCAATACCAAGGTAACTCCTGCCAATCGAGGAACACCATAAAGTCTGGTAATAGCGGATGCCCATAAACGCCACGGTCACCGATCTGACGCATCAGATACATGCCCATGGCATAGCCACCAAGAGCGAAAAAGGCACCATGCCCCAAACTAAGAATACCGAGATAGCCCCACACCAGATCCACGGCCACAGCAAGCAGCGCATAGGTCAGATATTTGCCCAATAAGGTCACGGTATAGGTGTTGAGGTGGAAACTGCTGTCTGGCGACACCAGCATATTTAGCACGGGCACTAACACCGCCACCACAAACAGGGTTCCGAGAAATACCACGGTCGCGCGATTAAACACGTTTTGCGACTGCACACTCATGCTTAATCCTCCGCCGAACGACCTTTCTGCGGGAACAAGCCCTTAGGTCGTTTTTGAATAAATAGAATGATAAAGATCAGCACTAGGATCTTCGCCAGTACTGCGCCCGCCATCGGCTCCATGATCTTATTGGCCACACCAAGTGACAGCCCAGCCACTAAGGTGCCCCACAAGTTACCGACGCCGCCAAACACCACCACCATGAACGAGTCAATGATGTAAGCCTGCCCCAAGTTAGGCCCGACGTTGGTGAGTTGACTCAGTGCCACACCAGCCACCCCTGCTACACCCGAGCCCAAGCCAAAGGTCAAGGCATCAACCCGAGATGAACGCACGCCCATCGCGCGGGCCATCGCCCGATTTTGCGATACGGCACGCACCTGCAAGCCTAAGCGGGTATAACGCAACAGTGCGAACAGCAGCGCAAACACGATGAGACAAAACAGCACGATATAGAGGCGATTAAGGGTGAGTGACAACACAGGATTAATCATCAGTGAGCCACTCATCCAATCAGGGGTTGCAACAGAACGGTTGAGGGGGGAGAAAACGCTTCTCACCGCCTGCTGCAAAATCAAACTGAGGCCAAAGGTCGCCAACAATGTTTCTAACGGACGACCATACAAAAAGCGGATAACAAAACGTTCAATGGCAATACCGACTACGCCGGAAACAATGAACGCAGCAGGTATCGCTACCAGGATCGACAAACCAATGTGGTTGGGCATCAATAGCTGAACCACATAAGTGGTGTAAGCACCCAGCATGATTAACTCACCGTGGGCCATATTGATCACGCCCATCACGCCAAAGGTGATGGCAAGACCAATGGCCGCTAGTACTAATACCGACCCCAGGCTTAAACCAAAAAACAGCGTTTCAGCAAAGCCGGAATATTTTACTTTTTGGTCAATACGCGCCAGCGCTTTCTCTGCTTGCTGCTTTAACTCAGGATTCTCTGTGGCATCAGCAAAACTGACCAAGGCATTGCGGGCGGTAGGCTGCAGGCTGTCAGCCAATACAGCAATATCAGCGGCCAGATCCGTACTCTCTTTATTGAGGTTATCGACGGCCAAAGCAATAGTGATAAGTTCACGCACGTCGTCATCGGTTTCTAACGCCAACCGCTCGACCAGTAATCCATTTGTTTCAGGCGTAAGTTCACCTATTAGCGCTTCGATAGCTGCGGCGCGATTGGCAGGATCTTCCGCTGCCAACCCCAAGGTCGCTAATCCCTGTTTAATCTGTTTGCGCAGGGCGTTGTTCAAACCCACTCGTTTTACGCTGCGCTTTTTGACAGCAAGAAGGCCGGCATATGATCGATTAATCTCACCGTCAACCAGCAACGGCGCGACATGGGTCGCGCCATCTTCCGCCTTCTGCATAAACACGACCGCGTTGGTCTTTTTCTGACGGTAAAGCTGCCCATCCAGCAACAGCTGTAAGATCGTTTGTGTACGAGGATCTTTACTGGCCAATAGCAAACGCACGGCCTGCTCTTTTTGCGGATACTTTTTAGAGCCGAGTAATGTCAGCCCTTGGTTGAATTGATCGGCCGCCAGGGGTTCTTCAACAACAGTCCCGTGGGCGGATGAGGTCAGCGCCAACGCCATCCAACATAAAAAAAACGATAACCATTTCAAGGGCGGTGACTCCTTCCCTACTTTCAATCGGCATACCAAAGCGGTGGCTGACTGAAGCTAAACATCAAAAAAAATCTCCATCTGCGACAGAGGGAGAAAAAGAGCGGCCTCACCAGGAAGAGGCCGCGCTTCACACTTGCTTTAGTAGTTTTGTCCAGAACACTTAGCGGTTTTAACGTTGTAGTTACCGCACATCAAAGGCGCTTGCCAATCAGCGGCAATACTCTTTGAACCTTCAAGGAAATCAGACCATGCATCGCCCGGAACCAGACCTGAGGTCTGCCATACGGTTTCAAATTGGCCATCGTCTTGGATCTCACCGATCAGTACTGGCTTGGTGATGTGATGGTTAGGCATCATGGCTGAGTAGCCACCCGTCAGGTTTGGCACAGAGATACCGATCATCGCTTCACGGACGGCGGCTGGATCGGCTGTTCCGGCTTTCTCAATCGCTTTAATCCACATGTTGAAGCCAATGTAATGCGCTTCCATTGGATCGTTGGTCACTCGCTTGTCGCTGCCAACAAACGCCTGCCATGCTTCAATGAAATCGTCATTTTCATCCGCCTCAACGCTCATGAAGTAGTTCCATGCTGCCAGGTGCCCAACCAAAGGTGCAGTGTCGATACCTGAAAGCTCTTCTTCACCAACAGAGAAGGCAACCACGGGAATGTCTTCCGCTGAAATGCCTTGGTTAGCTAGCTCTTTGTAGAAAGGCACATTAGCATCGCCGTTAATGGTGGAAACGACGGCAGTTTTCTTACCGGTAGAGCCAAACTTCTTGATATCGGCAACGATAGACTGCCAATCAGAGTGACCAAACGGCGTGTAGTTGATAGTGATATCTTTGGCATCGACCCCTTTCGCCTTGAGATAGGCTTCCAGGATCTTGTTGGTAGTACGTGGATAAACATAGTCAGTCCCCGCCAGTACCCAACGCTTAACACCTAGATCATTCATCAAGTAATCAACCGCAGGGATCGCCTGTTGGTTTGGCGCGGCACCGGTATAAAACACGTTCTTAGAGGACTCTTCACCTTCATACTGCACCGGGTAGAACAGCAGGTTATCCAGCTCTTCAAACACTGGCAGTACTGACTTACGAGACACTGACGTCCAGCAACCGAATACAGCAGACACTTCATGCTTTTGGATCAGCTCACGGGCTTTTTCTGCAAACAGCGGCCAGTTGGACGCCGGGTCAACCACCACGGCTTCAAGCTTTTTACCCAGTACGCCGCCTTTTTTGTTCTGCTCTTCGATCAGCATCAACATGGTGTCTTTCAGCGTCGTTTCACTGATCGCCATGGTGCCTGACAGAGAGTGCAGAACACCGACCTTGATGGTCTCTTCTTTCTTTGCTGCCATCGCCTGACCGGCGAGGAGCATGCTGGTCATAATAGAGCCAGCTAATAGTAGTTTTTTCATCTTCATCTTCCGCTTCCCTTGTTGTCTCTATTTCATCATTATCGAATGAGATGGTCGTTAGATCTGGAACTGCACACCTAAGCTAAAGCTGTCGGCATCATCTGCTGCCGCATAGCCACTGGCGTTGGCATCACCCGTGGTGTAGTTGGCATTCAAACGCAAGTTGTGACCTTTGATGATGTAGTTCACGCCAACTTCGGTGAGATCCGAGTCGTCGTAATCATCAGGGCTGTTGGAGGTGTAACGCACATAAGGTTGTACCTTGCCGATCCCCACAGGATCCGCGAATAGGTAAGCCGCCGTAGCAAAATAGGCATCGCCATCAAACAGGCAAAAACAATCGGCTGAGGCGCGTGTCGCCGCACTCAAATCGGCGTCAAATACTTTGTATTCGCCCTCAAGGGTCACCACACCACCACCGGAAAGCACTTTTTCCATTAACACGTCTGCGGTATATCCGGTGAAATCTTCACCATCAGTCGCGGTACCCGTGCCGTCTTCTTGATACTGAGCAGAAACACCTAAGGTCAGTACATCACCAGCTTCACCGTAGTAGGTGGAACTAGTGTAATAAGCCGGGTTACCTTCCATATTCCAGAAGCTATATGAGAGACGTGTGGCAAATAACAGATTGTCATCTTGGTTGGAGTAGCCCTCTAAACCATCAAAGACACCCACGGCATATTGGAATTTGTCAAACGCACCCCACACAGTGACACCATCATCACGACCAATACGTCCGGCTTCGCCACCTTGATCTGAGGGGTAAAGTGGCACCGTGTACTGGTTCCAGGTTAATGCGTAGAACGGGCCATTCATTTCAATCCGATCGGCGGGGGTGAGCATCTTACCCGCCCAGATATTGAACTCTTTACTTGGTTCGTACTGCACGATGGCGTCAAGCACATCGATATCGCCATCGATTTTTTCGGTATTAAAGGTAAACTTCACCGCAGGCATCAACTGCCCAGACAAGTACAGACGAATATTGTCGACATTAAAATCTGTCGACCAACTGTCGCCATTGGGTGAACCGTCCTCAGTACCTGAAGCGGTAGTTCGAATCCCCGCTCCCAGATTGATGAAGCTGTCTTCGGTGATCTCTAATTTGGCACCTGCATGGGCAACCGGAGCCAAGCTAATAGCTAGCAATGTTGCGGCGGCGACCGTGGTCAATTTATGGGTTCTCATTTGCGCACTCCCTGTTCAAGATATTGGATTGGATCTCTTTGGCACCGGAAGTCGATACAAGGACATCCCTCTACGGGGCTTATTCTTATTGCCGCTCTGTCGTATCATCGGTGGTGACCATTGCAGTATTCAGGGAAGAGGCAACAAAGCCTATGCGCATAACGCAGTAGCGATATACGTCAAATGACGCATGCGGCTGCGACCAGCAGTCGGCATACTTTGTTCGTTCTCCAGTAAAAACATGAAGGAAAGGCGCACGCCACCGATGCATTCCAATAAGATCCTTGCGACCCGACGCACCTACAACAAGCTGGTTGCCAACGAGATGTTGGAGGATTTTGCTTTGCGTTTTACCGCTAAGCGGGCAAGACGTTGGAATATGGCGTGGATCGCGAACACAGCACTAGGCACGGTATCGTTCCTGGTGTTAGAAGCCTTAGGCGGGGCGATCACACTTAACTATGGCGTGATCAATGCGTTATGGGCGATCGGTGTTGTCAGCCTCGTGATCCTGTTCAGCGGTATCCCAATCAGTTACTACGCGGCCAAGTACGGTGTTGATATCGATCTACTCAGTCGCGGTGCCGGTTTTGGTTATATCGGCTCCACCATCGCTTCGCTTATTTATGCCTCTTTTACCTTTATCTTCTTTGCCCTTGAAGCAGCCATTATGGCGATGGCTTTGCAGCTATTGATCGGAGTTCCCCTATTAGTGGGTTACGTGGTTAGTGCGCTAATAGTGATCCCTCTTGTTACCCATGGTATTACCAATATCGGCCGCTTCCAGCAATGGTCACAACCGATCTGGCTGGCGATGCAGCTGGTACCACTATATTTCGTATTTACCCACCCAGACAGCCAGTTCAATGAGTGGATTAACTACGCAGGCCTCGATGAAAGCAACGACAACAGCTTCAACTTTGTAATGTTTGGCGCCGCCTGTGCGGTACTGCTTTCGGTGGTTGCGCAGATTGGCGAGCAGGTGGACTTTCTCCGCTTTATGCCCGAGCCAACAAAAAAGAGCCGCTTACGTTGGTGGACGGCATTGCTACTAGGCGGCCCGGGCTGGATCCTGGTCGGCGCGCCGAAAATGATTCTGGGTTCATTTCTCGCCTACTTAGCACTGGCTCACGGGTTGCCCGCGCTGGTGGCCGACGACCCAGCGCATATGTATATGGTGGTATTTAACTATGTCACCGACAATAAAGGCTTGGCACTGTTTCTGGCTGCCAGCTTCGTTATTGTTTCGCAGTTAAAAATCAATGTGGCTAATGCCTATGCTGGATCTTTGGCGTGGTCAAACTACTTCTCCCGTATTACCCACAGCCATCCTGGACGGGTAGTTTGGGTGGTATTTAATGTCGTCATCGCCCTGCTATTGATGGTCCTCGGCGTCTATCAGGCATTAGAAGAGATGCTACAGATCTATTCGGTATTGGTGTTGGGCTGGATCGGCGCGATCGTTGCCGATCTGATCATCAACAAGCCCCTCGGACTCAGCCCCAAGCATATTGAATTTAAACGCTCACAACTCTATGACATCAACCCGGTCGGTGTTGGCTCCATGCTCCTGGCCTCGATCATTGGCATCATGGGCCATCTGAGCCTGTTCGGCGAGCTATTCAAAGCGATGGCCTCCTTTGTCGCATTTTTATTGCCCTTTATCACCGTACCGCTATTCGCTTGGCTGACGAAAAGCAAGTTCTACCTGGCCCGTCCTGCGGAACTGTTTGCCGCCGAGCTGGAGACCTGCAGCGTTTGCGAACTGCGGTTTGAACGCGAGGATATGACCCATTGTCCAGCGTATAATAGTCCCATCTGTTCGCTATGCTGCAGCCTGGATGTACGCTGTGGCAACAAGTGTCGTCCCCACGCAACCTTAACTGCGCAGTCACGACAGTTTGCGGGGCGTTTTTTGTCCCCTGCCTGGGTAGAAAAACTTGGTGGCTCCATGGGCCAGTTTGTGCTGGTGATGCTCGCCATCTCCTCTGTGATGTCAGCCATACTGACCCTTGCCTATGCGCAAGTACCGGAGGCACTTGCCGCCGATGGCAGCGTCGCTACCGCCTTTATCAAAGCGTTCTTCTTACTTCTGATCCTAATCGGCGTAGTGAGCTGGCTGTTTATCCTTGCCCGTAGCAGCAGTCGGGTCGCAATGCAGGAGGTACAGTCACAATCTGAACTGCTAAGCCAGGAGATTGATGCCCATGAGGAAACTTATCGCGCCCTGCAGCGAGCCAAAGAAACGGCGGAAACGGCAAACCAAGCAAAGAGTCGTTATTTAGCAGGTATCAGCCATGAATTGCGGACACCGCTCAATGTATTGCTCGGCTACGCCCAGCTGCTCAGTAAAGATAATGAACTAAGTACACAGAAGCGAGAGTACGCAGCGATTTTACGTCGCAACGGTGAGCATCTATCGGACTTAATTGAAGGCCTGTTAGAGATATCAAAGATTGAGGCGGGTCGTCTCGAACTGCAACGAGACGATGTTCAGATCACCGAATTTCTTAATCAGTTGGTAGATATGTTCCAACTGCAAGCGGTCAACAAAGGGATCCAGTTTGACTATCAGCCCTGCAGGTATCTGCCAGAATTTATCGCCGCGGATAAACAGCGCTTACGTCAGATCCTGATGAACCTGCTCTCCAATGCGATCAAGTTTACCAAAGAGGGCTCTGTAAGCTTTATCGTCAATTATCGCAACGAGGTCGCACACTTCCATGTCAAAGATTCTGGTATCGGCATTGATGAAGCGGATCGCGAATTAATCTTTCGCCCCTTTGAACGGGTCAGAAACCTATCGACGCAAGCCATCAGCGGTACAGGCTTAGGCCTGACTATTTCGCGCTCGTTAGCTGAACTGATGGGCGGCAATATCGATTTTAAAAGCACCCTAGGGGTGGGCAGTGAGTTCACCTTGAGCCTCATGTTACCGCAAGTCGCACGACCTAACCGGGTCAAGCTGCCTGATGCCAATGTGATTGGCTATCAGGGGGATGAAAAGACCCTCTTGGTCGTAGATGATGAAAGCTCACAGCGTCAGCTAATGAAAGATATCCTAGAACCACTTGGATTTGTTCTTTATCAGGCAGCCAATGCCACGGAAGCCCTGGCGCTTTGCCAGCATTGCCCGGTTGATCTATTCCTGTTAGACGTTGCCATGCCTGAGATCAGCGGCTGGCAGCTGGCTATTCAACTAAGAAAACAGGGCTTCACCCAACCCATCATGATGGTGTCCGCCAACACCTTAGAGAGTGAGCACGACAATCTACTTGGCCAATATCATAATGATTACCTCACCAAACCGGTGGAGCTAAACACCTTGTTAGGGAAAATTGGCCGACTGCTGAACCTGAACTGGCAGATACAAGATACCGAGAAGGTAGATGACGAGCAGAGTAACACGGCAAAAACGCTCAATACGCCAGACCTTATCCCTGCAAGCAAATACCTCAAAGAACTAAAAAATTGGGCAGAGATTGGCTACCTGAGTGCATTCTCCGACAGCTTGGGTAAGCTGGAACAACAACAGATCGCCGGTAGTGATTTTATTCACCGCATGCGACAAGAGTCTCAACGTTGTGATTTTGAAAAGATCGTCACCTATCTGGAAGCGTTAATCGATGAGTAATACACCCAATGTCAGCTCAATTGTCTTAGTCGTCGATGATTCACCAGAATCTTTGGGGATGCTCAATGCCGCGCTGAACAACGCAGGCCTGACGGTACTGGTGGCTCTATCAGGCCAACAGGCGTTATCCATATCTGAGCGTATCACGCCGGATGTGATCCTGATGGATGCGATGATGCCGGGCATGGATGGGTTTGAAACCTGTGAAAAGATCAAGCAACAGTTACCCATGACCCCGGTGATCTTTATGACTGGCCTCACCGATGTAGAGCACGTGGTGCGCGGTTTCGAAGTTGGTGGTGTTGATTATGTCACCAAGCCGATCGTCGCCGAAGAGGTAATGGCACGGATCAAGGTACACACGCAAAACGCCCGTTTAGCGATCAGTGCGCAAACGGCATTGGATCATGCAGGGCAATACGTCATCTGCGTCGACCATCAGGGCGAGATTGAGTGGGCGACACCCCATGTCCATCAATTGGTCGCATCGGCGAAGGGTGAGGAAGCCGAGATCTGGCATAGCATCAGTGCACAGTTAATCACTTGGTTGCAGGACGATCCGGCACTGCCGTTGACCATTTCGCTATTTGAGATGCCGATGCACGCTCAGTTTGGTGGCGAGCATCAAGCGGGCCATAGCTTAATCCGATTAGTGGCGGCTGAATCAGAAAAATCACCGGAAACACTGCAGCAAAAACTCCCCATCACCAAACGGGAATCAGAAGTGCTGTACTGGGTATCATTTGGAAAAACCAATTGGGAGATCGCACAAATATTATCGATGAGCCCACGCACCGTGAACAAACACCTAGAGCAGCTGTTTAAAAAGATTGATGTGGATAATCGCACGGCCGCCGCAGCGATCTCGATCCGGATCTTGGATGGCGGAGAAGCACAACCGGCTTAACTTCCCCTCAATGAGGCACTTAACATTATCGAGTGATCCAGCGTCAGAAGATTTTACAAATCCATCGACCTCTCATCGATATGAGTTGCTTATCTTTTGTTTATTAAGCGAAATATATCGCGGCACACTATATGCTTGATCCTACTTGAGCAATCATTTAGCACGCAGAGTAAGGATGAGTATTATGAAGAAATCATTACTAGCCATCGCAATGCTAATCATAGGAACATCATCAGCAAACGCTGGATTGATGGGTAGCGGTGTCACAGCGAATTACCACTATGCCACATACGGTTCCATCTTACACACAGAAGCCAGCACGGTTGCCGCAGGCAATGAATGGGTTAATCCCACCGGATTTCCAGGTGATTGGGACGCTTTTGACTACATAGACATCGGCGATGACTACATTCATTTCGACTACAAAGATGACGCCTGTTGCCGTTGGGTAAACACCTCTTACAATGGCTTTGAATTTATATTTGATAGTGGCGTACTAGCGGATCTTGCCGCCGTGAGCTTCTCGGCCAACACTGATGACTATGTCGATTCAATGCTAAGTTGGGTTGACGATACATTGTTTGTCAATTGGCAAGGAGGCAACATCACGGGTGTTGATTCCGTGCATATTAACCTAACGTTTGCGTCCATTCCTGCACCGGCGAGCGCTCTCCTACTTGGACTGGGGTTAGTCGGTTTAAGTCTGCGTCGGCGCAACAAGTGAACCACGTGTGATAATCCATCATTCAATGAAAAACGCTTTCGATTGACGAAGGCGTTTTCACTTTGTGGCTACTAACAACCTGACATTAACGCCTATCAGTGTCAGACGAGTTTACAAGAAACTATCCCCGCCGAAGCTGACACCGCTAACACACTGATATGAAACAATAAAAATAACGGCACAATACCTGCTTGTGTTTGCGTAATAACCATTAACAATACCAACATAGTAGGATGACGTTCATGTTGAATAACTTAGTAAAAACCACATTGGGAGCCTCTCTGCTCGCCGCAAGTGCTTTTGCCAGTGCTGCAGTGATCCCTTACGGCCCACAGAATGATGTTGCTGTTTCCACCGTTACTAACGATTGGGGTTGGAGCGAGTGTTATTCAGCTACCTATGCTACGCCTATGGGTACAACTGTTGACGATGAGTTAGCCAATTGTTCAGGTGACTACCTGATGCTGGCTGCGCGCCGCACAGGCTCCGATGTTTTTGAAGTACTTGCAGCAGCAGGCTGGGATGATGTGTTGACTGACACAGGTGCAGCCAATAACGACGTCACCACGACCGCCAATGGCGCAGAATGGTATTATGCAGATGGTTGGTCTTGGGGTTTCGCAGGCTTGGGTGACGACGTCAACAAGTTCGAATGCGATACAGCAGCGGCATCGGAAAGAGATCGTCTTTGCTGGCACACGTTAAATGGTGTTGGCGGTTATCGTGCGGGCAGCTATTTGGGACTTAACAACAGCACTGATTGGGAAAAAGTAATCTTAGTCGCTAACGCTGTAGCGGTTCCTGCACCAGCAACCGCGCTGCTGCTCGGACTCAGTTTAGCTGGATTAGGCTTGCGCCGCCGTAACAAATAGTAGGTTAACACCGCAAGGTTACTACTCGTAAATAAACGCCTCCGTTGATCGGGGGCGTTTTTAGTTTTATCAAGCTAAAAAAGTTTCAATGCCCTACCTGCTCGC
This sequence comes from Corallincola luteus, assembly GCF_004336975.1. Classification (NCBI taxonomy): domain Bacteria; kingdom Pseudomonadati; phylum Pseudomonadota; class Gammaproteobacteria; order Alteromonadales; family Psychromonadaceae; genus Corallincola; species Corallincola luteus. The sequence continues at coordinate 89,399 of NZ_SJXE01000005.1, read as the reverse complement.
CTTACGTCCTGCGAGCATAGACACCCAAATGTCACAAACAAGCAATCTTCCCGCAACAAAAACGTCCCATTTCTGTCATCCGACCTCTCTAACCTTACGCCGTGACTCTTATCACAACAGTCGTTCAATTTCCGAACATTCAACGGTATTTAGGACAGTGAGATGAAACTAAACAGGATAGCCCTATCCGGCGCCTTGGCCGCGGCCATTGTTGCCCAGGCTCAAGCCCAGGTTGTACCTACGAGCCAAATGGACAACGCTTGGTACACAGAAGCCAGCGCATTACTCAATGCCAAACTGCAAGCCAGTACTCAATTCAAAGCGAAGAACGTGATCCTTTTTGTCGGCGATGGCATGGGAGTTTCGACCCTAACCGCCGCGCGCATTTTGGAAGGTCAGCTCGCTGGCGCTATGGGTGAGGAGCACTATCTTAGCTTCGAAACATTTCCCCATACAGCACTGGCCAAAACCTACAATGTTGATGCGCAGACGCCCGATTCAGCAGGCACCATGACCGCCATGATGTCGGGTTTAAAAACAGACGCTGGCGTGATCGGTTTAGATGAAGATGTCGTTCGCGGCGATTGTTCAACCGCTGCAGGCAACGAAGTGGTGACTGCGCTGGAACTGGCTGAGATCCGCGGCTTGTCCACCGGCGTGATCTCTACCGCTCGTATCACCCATGCGACCCCCGCCGCCACCTACGCCAAATCAGCAGACCGTAATTGGGAAGATATATCAGATATGCCCGAAGACGCGGTAACAGGTGGCTGTGAAGATATCGCTTCGCAGCTAGTTAACTTTGAACCAAGATTAGAAGCCCGCTTTACCGGTATCGACGTCGATGGCATCGATGTTGTGATGGGTGGTGGTCGGCGCCACTTTCTGCCAAAGGATGCGACAGCTAATAGCGCCGACGCGGCCAGTGAAATCGAAGGCGATCGTACTGACGAGCGCAATCTGATCGCTGAGTGGCAAGCAATGTACAGCGATGGCCACTATGTTTTCGATCAAGCAGGCTTCGATGCCATAGATCCAGCAGAAACAACTCGCCTATTTGGCTTATTCAACGAATCTCATATGCAGTATGAAGCAGACCGAGACAACGATATTGCCGGTGAGCCTTCGTTGTCGCAGATGACAGAGAAAGCCATCGACGTACTCGGCAATAACGATAAAGGGTTCTTCCTGATGGTGGAATCTGGCCGTATTGACCATGGCCATCATGCTGGCAGCGCCTACAACGCATTGACCGATACCATCGAAATGGCGAAAGCAGTTCAGCAAGCTGTCGAAATGACCGATCCCAATGAAACATTAATCTTAGTGACAGCTGACCATAGTCATGTATTCACCATCGCCGGCTACCCTAAGCGCGGCAACCCAATTTTGGGCAAAGTGGTGGGGGTCGGCAACGATGAGCCTGCAGAAGCTGCAGATGGTATGCCGTATACAACCCTTGGCTATACCAATGGTAAAGGGTTCCGAGATTTAGGTACAGAAACCAATGCCGATGCGACTTACAGCTTGGACAACAGCAACGGCCGCCAGGATCTGACGACTGTTGATACCACAAGTACAGGTTACCACCAGGAAGCCCTTATCCCACTCGGTTCAGAAACCCATGCTGGTGAAGATGTTGCCATCCACGGCAAAGGGCCTGGTGCGCAATTGCTTCAGGGCGTGGTTGAGCAGAACATCATTTTCCACATCATCAACCAATCCCTTGGCCTAGTCGCGGAATAAGGAACAAGACAATGAAACTGACTAAATTAAGCTTGGTTATAGGTACCGCACTGTTGGCGATAGCCGGTTGTGATGATGGTGACGATGGCGATAACGGCCTGACGAGCCTGATCGCCCAAACCCAACTGGAAGTGGGCGATACAAACTGCCCGAATGGCGGTACTCAAGTACAAAGCGGACTAGACAATAATACCAACGGTACACTGGACGCTGATGAGGTACTGGACACCAGTTATGTCTGCTCCGCCGGCAATACCAGTGTAGCGACCGCAGAACTGTTAACCACTCTCAACAACCCCTGGTTTGGCGCGGCGCAAAACAAAATCGCTGAAGCCAAATCTGTGTGGCAGCAAGTGATCGGCACGCAACCACGCAGTGCCAATGGTGGTGTGGTCACGACCAAAGTCGCAGGCAAAGCAAAAAATGTCATTCTGTTTGTCGGTGACGGCATGGGTATTTCCACCGTCACCGCAGCCCGCATTCTTGAAGGCCAGATGCAAGGTGGCAACGGCGAAGAGCATATGTTGAGCTTTGACATGATGCCTTTTGCAGGTTTAGCGAAGACTTATAACGTTGATGCCCAGACCCCTGATTCAGCGGGTACCATGACGGCGATGATGAGTGGTGTGAAGACCGATGTCGGTGTCATCGGTGTCGATGAAGATATCGAGCGCGGCGACTGCGCAACGGTCGCAGGAAACGAGTTGGTAACAGCACTGGAGCTGGCAGAGATAGCAGGCAAGTCAACCGGAGTGATCTCTACCGCACGGATCACTCATGCTACACCCGCGGCCACTTATGCTAAGTCTGCCGATCGTAACTGGGAAGATGTGTCCGACATGCCAGAAGCTGCGGTTGTTGCAGGTTGTGAAGACATTGCAGCACAGCTGGTGAACTTCGAGTCTCTGCTGGAAAGCCGTTATGCCGGTTTGGATGTTGATGGTTTAGAGGTGGTAATGGGCGGTGGTCGTCGGCACTTCTTGCCTAAAGACGCTATGTATAACAGTCCCGACGCAGTGAGTTCGGTTGAAGGTGACCGTACCGATGGCCGAGATCTGACTGCTGAATGGCAAGCTAATTACATGGATGGTGTTTATATTTACGACCAGAGCGGTTTCGACGCGGTGGACACAGAAACGACTGCTCACCTGTTTGGCTTGTTCAACGAATCTCATATGCAGTATGAAGCGGACAGAGCCAATGATGTTGCAGGTGAACCATCGTTATCTGAGATGACCAGCAAAGCGATTCAGGTGCTCGACAACAACGACGATGGCTTCTTCTTGATGGTTGAGTCTGGCCGCATAGACCACGCTCATCATGCCGGAAGTGCCTACAATGCCCTGACCGATACCATCGAATTTGCTAAAGCCGTTGAAGCGGCTTTGGCACTGACCAACGATGAAGAAACACTGATCATTGTGACGGCGGATCATAGCCATGTGTTTACTATTGCTGGCTATCCAAAGCGTGGTAATCCGATCCTTGGCAAGGTTGTTGGAATTGGTAGCGATGAGCCTGCCACTGCCAGCGATGGTATGCCTTATACAACCTTGGGTTATACCAACGGCCGGGGCTTCCGTAACCTCGGCGCTGAAACTAATGCTGATGCCACTTATGGCTTGGATCCAGCCGCTGGACGTCAGGACTTGGGCGACGTCGACACCACCAGTCCGGGCTTCCACCAAGAAGCTCTGGTACCTATGAGTTCTGAAACCCATGCGGGAGAAGACGTGGGGATCTATGCACAAGGCCCTGGTGCGTTTCTGGTGAATGGTACCAACGAGCAGAATATGATTTTTCACATCATGAATCTCAGTGGCAATTTGGCCGAACAAGCTAACGCCAAGCTTTAATTATTCATAACAAAAAAAGGGAGGTTCACACCTCCCTTTTCTGGATCTGACATTATGCCTATTAAGAATTTACAAACTGCCTCACTGTTCGCTCTCTCCTTACTCGCACTGCTCTCTCAAGTGGCTTTCGCCACGCCCGCATCGCAGTGCTCAATCTTGTCGCAGCAGCTTTCTGCTCATTATCAAATCGACATGACTGAACACGGAAAGAAACAGACCACAGCGTTCTGGCTTTGGCGCGATGGCAATAAAGTAGCCCACCAATACCCTGCCACCCAGATCACCGAACAATGGGATCTACTCGGCAATAACTGGATAAAGCCCACCCGCTTTTTTGATCACTACCAACGCGCTATCGAATATCAACCTGGGGGAAAAGTACATGGTAAGCAGGAACAGGACTGGCCCCACCGCTATCAACTGATCTCCGCTCAGCAACTGGAAAAATTCACTCTGAAGTCGGAGCAAGGAGAGGGCTGCGACAAGCGCCAAACGCTGGAGCTCAATAGCAACAATGAAAAAACCACCCTGGTTTGGTTGCCGCAGCTACAGCTGATCCATTCCCTTCAACGCCATTATGGTAATAAGCAAGAGCAGTGGCAGTTGGTGACCCTTGCTCACGATAGAAAGACGATCAACACATTCTTCGCAGTACGCCAAAATTACCAGGCAACAGATTATGCCGATATTGGTGACGACCATACCGATCCGTTTCTCACTCAAATGGTCACCCAAGGGTTTATTGAAGGCGGTGCCTCTGGATTCTACGATACTCAAGGCAACGCTTTGGCAGGTCACGAACACCACCACTAGCGTCAGTTCTCTTTTCACCAGCCCCGCCAAATATACAAGGGATATCTGGTAGGTATTCACCTGATAGCCCACCCCTTCAGCAATGCTGCTGCTTGACGACACCACTACTCATAGTGAATTTATATAGTTAGCATAAACTCTTTAGTTGTTAGCATGTTGTCTTGCTTCGCTTTGCTCTATGCTTAAAACAACAACAAGTAATAAGTCATGAATAAGGATGCCCCAATGCTGCTTTCCCACTTCATCAACATCCCTCTCGTCAAAACCACCCTTTGCGGATGCGCTCTAATCTTCAGCACCTCTTTAATGGCACAAGATTTTCAGTTAATGGAAGAGAGCGAAATTGACGAGCGCCTCAGCTATCTGGAAGCACGTCTGAATGAGATCCAAACACCATCTACCTATTGGCAATATGGCTGGACCGGATTCTATGGTGCCAGCGCGTTAGCACAGGCATACAAAGCAAACGACGAAGATGATTCTGATGAATCAACCAAGCTGTGGGTTGGCGCAGTGAAGTCAACGGGTGGCTTTGCCATGATGATGCTAAAGCCGCTACCCGTGGTTGCTGGCTGGGACGAATATCAGATGCTACCGGGCAATAACCGCGCAGAGAAACTCGCCAGACTGGCGGAAGCAGAAAAGATGCTGGAACAGAGTGCATGGCGTGCAGATGAACGCTACACCTTAAAGCCGCATTTGATTGGCGTTGGCGTTAATTTACTCGGTGCCGCAGCCATTGCAGCATGGGGTGATAGTGGCGATGCCCTAGGCTCTGCTGCGTTGGGGATAGCAATTAGCGAAGCAGCTATTTGGACACAACCGGATGCTGCACGGGAAGGCTGGGACGGTTATCAGCAACAGTTTAATGAAGCGGAAAAAAGCGCGTTCAACTGGCGCATTGTCCCTGGGTTTAACAGCGTTTCGTTACAAGTTACTTTCTAGCCCCAATATCCCCGTAGCCACCATAGCTATCTATCAAGGCTAAAGGTGGCATGGGGCTGCAGAAGTTAGACTATGCGTCTAACTCTGCATAAAGTTCACTGGCAGCAACGACTAAGGATTCACCTGCCAAGTTAGGAAAGACGGCCACGACACGGCCATCTTTTTCCATACCTGGGAGCCATTTTTCCATCCAATCCACCAAGCTAACAGCCAGTGGCTCTAAGCCTTTCCAGTCCGCGATAGCGCAAGCGGCAGCGGCATCTTCAGAAGGCCATACGGGTAAGCACTCTTCATCGCCAGAGGTAACGATCAAGCAACCTTCATCGTCTTTCAGAACCCAGACTTGCTCAGCGGCTAACGCCATCTCTAAAAAAGCTTCATAGCGTGTCTCGGATTTTTCACCGAATAAGGCTGTTGTATTCTTCGCTGTATCAGTCATGGGGTTCTCTCATTCAAATGGTAACTCGCGCAATCTACACAGTTCCAGGGCGAAAAAACAGCCATTTCGCCACCAACAGAGTAGATTTCTACACAGCTACAGCATGCAATTGGCTATTCGCCCATACAATCGCGCTGCTCTCATCGGTAAAACTCATTTGAGGTATCGATTGGCTGCGATAAAGGCGCAACTTTTCCACAAACAGGTATTGCCAGTTCTTTGCATAGATATGACCCGTAGCACATTCGCCATGAGCCAAACACCAATCCACCACGGGCAGATAGGCTTCCGTCAATTCAGGTGTGGCACCTTCCCACTCGGTCAGATCGGCAATGGCTACCCAGCGCTCAGCAAGCGGACATTTTTTCAGGTCGTCGAAGAAATCAAACACAGCCTCTTTGTTCCACGCCCCAATAAACTTCACTTTCACAATACTGTTATTCTGAAGAAGTGATATTTCATAACTACCATGACTAGCAAACATATCGACCTCCCCTACTTTCACTCTAAATACTCACATAGCTCTCCCTTGGTTATCGTGTGCAACCACACAACTCTTTAATCTAAATAAGTAATGTTTGCGCTCTGTTCCATAGCGCCCTTTGAAACGCATTCTAGCCAAACACGCTGGCATGATTGATCTTACTTGCCACGTAAGCCCTAAATTCCGTCTAGACTTTGCGTACATTATTACGCTCCGCCAATAAATGAAGGATATGCCGTGTTTAATGCTCTGGTCATTGATAAACAAGACGAAAAGCAGGTGGTAGAGATCCGCCAACTGGATGACTCAGCACTACCAGAAGAAGAGGTGGTCATTGCGGTGGATTATTCATCCATCAATTACAAAGATGGCCTGGCAATCACAGGTAAAGGAAAGATCATCCGTAACTTCCCCATGGTGCCCGGCATCGATCTGGCTGGCAGCGTGATCTCTTCAAAACACCCCTGCTATCAAGCAGGTGACCAAGTGGTTCTCACCGGCTGGGGCGTTGGCGAGAACCATTGGGGTGGCCTCGCCGAAAAGGCCAGCCTAAAAGCTGAATGGTTGGTACCAAAGCCCGAGGGGCTGACAGGTAAACAAGCGATGATGGTCGGCACCGCGGGATTTACCGCCATGCTCTGTGTCATGGCACTAGAAAGCTATGGTGTCACGCCGGATAAAGGTGAGATATTAGTCACCGGCGCCAGCGGCGGTGTCGGCTCCGTTGCTGTCACACTATTGAAGCAACTAGGCTATCGCGTTGCAGCCGTGACTGGACGTCCAGAAAACGCCGAACTACTAACAGCACTCGGTGCAACGCGCATCGTGCCCCGGAGCGAACTGGAAGGCAAAGGTCGTCCATTAGACAAGCAGTTATGGGCAGGCGCTATCGACACGGTTGGCAGTCAACTGCTCGCTAATGTGTTATCAAAAATAGATTACAACGGTGCCGTCGCCGCTTGCGGCTTGGCCGGAGGATTTGATCTGCCGACCACAGTGATGCCTTTTATTCTGCGCAACGTAGCACTACTAGGCGTCGACTCAGTAATGTGTCCCTATGAGAAGCGCAAAGCGGCGTGGCAACGTCTGTCAGAGCTTTTACCTGCTAGCTATTATGCTCAAGCCTGCACCGAGATATCATTAGAGCAAGTGACAGAATACGCAGAAAAGATCACGCTGGGACAGGTGACGGGACGCACGTTAGTCAAGCTTTAAACTGACGCTTTAGCTTATCTCCTCAAACAGAGAGAGCGCATACTTATGGGCTCTCTCCTTTTTCGTCAATCCTCTATCAGTACTTTAGTCTGCAGTTTTATCCCGCCTTATACACTCGGCAGTGTGAGCCAAGTGAAGTGCCGCCAGCAGAAATTAAAAATAGTCATAACAACAGCTGGTTAGCTCTGGTATGGTTAATTATTAGGAAGCTGATAATCGCTTGCCACTTACGAACGAATAACGATTCGATTGTTATGGCAAAGTCAGCGAAAACGCTCAGCTAGGCAGCACTGTTTAAGGATAAAACGTGAATACTCAAATTGCGCTATTTCGTGGTATCAATGTTGGTGGCAAGAATCTAATACCAATGGCAGAGCTTAAGCCACTTATTGAAGAGCTTGGGCTGCAGAACGTACAAACCTATATTCAAAGCGGCAACGTACTTTTTCAATCCAGCCAAACAGAGCAAGACGATTTAGCAGAAAAGATAAGTTCGGCAGTAGAAAATCAGTTTGGTTTCAAGCCTGAAGTGATGCTAGTTACCCCTGACGATCTGCAAGCCGCCGTCGATAAAAGCCCGTTCAAAAACACCGAGCCCAAATCACAGCATTTCTACTTTTTATCTGGGACTCCAACAGCCCCAGACTTTGATACGCTTGACACGCTGAAGTCTGAAAATGAATCATTTGAATTAGATGAAAAGATATTCTATCTATTCGCACCGGACGGCATTGGTCGTTCAAAATTGGCAGCGCATATCGAAAAAAGCCTAGGCGTCTCTGTTACCGCAAGAAACCGCAATAGTGTGACCAAGATGCTCGCGATGCTGTAACAGTATCCCGTGCAGCATTAAGGACGCAAAGATGAAACGGATCGTTCTACCTTTAGTCTTACTTCTAAGTTGTAGTGCCCTGTTTTCTGCCTATGGCCACGCCAACGCCCTTCCCTCGTCACAAGTTTCTTCATCGGCGCAGAAATTACCCCTAGCGCGGCCATTAGTGAGACGTTCGCCTGGGGTATACGATGAGCAATTACTGCGGCAACATGCTGACGGCAGCTCCGCCGAATCTTTACGCTTTGTACTATCGGTACCAGAAAATGACTTAGCCAACGCAGCCACACCTCTCGTCGTCGCGCTGCATTACAGCGGTAATATCACTCCGTTCTTTGCCGAAGATATGTTCTATGACCTAATCGACCCAGCCCTTGCGGATCTAAACGCGCTAGTCATACTTCCCGACGCACTAAGTAACGACTGGACAACGCCAGCTAACGAAGCGGCACTGTTACAGCTGATAGCGAGTATCCAAGCAGCTTATCAGATCGATACAAACAGAATACTGCTGACAGGCTACAGCCTGGGCGGCACTGGCGCTTGGTACCTTGGCCAGAGGCACCAAGCACTATTCTCAGCGATACTACCTATTTCTGGCATGCCTCCGGCACCAGAACAAGCGACGCCAGCGCAACAAAAGTGGCAGATCCCCATCTATGCGATCCATTCACTCACCGATCAGGTGAGCTCCGTGACAGCAACCCGTGACTACATCATGCTACTTCAGGCCAGCGGCAGCGACGCCACGCTGGTGACATTAGAGCAGGCTAATCACTATGATTTCGCGGCGTTTACTGATGCGCTTTATCAAGCTATACCTTGGATAGAGTCAATCTGGAAACAGCCGGAATAAACAAGCGAAGCAAAAGAGATTAGACATGTTGAAAGCGATAAAACATATCTTTGCTTCCAGCCTACTCTTCGCAGTGCTGCTGACGACAGTGGTTACGCTGTGGGAGTGGCTAGAGAACCCTGGGCAGATATTTCGCAACGAGCGAGGCACCCACTGGCAGCCTTTGTTCGATACGGCCATTAGCTGGTTCCTGCCAGCTTTCAGCTACGCACTTGTACTGTTAGTGCTGCTCTTCTTACTTCAAGCAGCGATACAGAGATTTAAACTAAAAAATAGCCGCCAAAGTAATAAACAATAGCTCACAGAAAAATAGAGCGCGGGCAGTCATTAAGGATTTAGAAAAGCTCCCTTTACTCCTCCGTCGCCACCACTCTTCGGCTTAGCAAATCTCCCCCTAGCAACTAAGCTGCACAGTATCAGAAAAGCAATCATACGAACGGGGACATACACTGGTGGAACCGATTTCATACTCTCCTGATAACCAGCAAGCTGGCCGCTGGATCTGGTTTCTAGATGTGGTGTTCGGAGCCATCGTAGCCCTAGGGATCCAAAAATACGAGCCCGTCGTTAAGCAAGCGTGGGAGCTAGGGCTCGCCACATTCGTCACTTCTCTGGTTGTCGCCAGCTGTATTGGCTTCTTTGTCGTCTATGACATCGCGGTATATCATGCACTCGCCAACAAATATCCATACCGGATGAGTTTCCTAGGCTTTAGTCGGTTCTTCCTTGACTTAGTGATGGCTTTTCTTCTCTACCTATTACTGGTCAATAGCTTTCAAGTGACACCTGAGTGGTTTCCTATTCTAATCACGATCTCAACATGGCACGTCGCCGCGATGATTTGGCACCTGATAGCGACAAATGAACATCCCCAAACGAGCAGCCATTCAGATGTTAGTGCACTCCCCCACCTGATTTTTATCGGTATCTACTGGCTTGTTGCCTTTTTAGCCGATGGTTTCAGCAAGCATGAACTACAACTTGCTCACGATTCACAGGCTCGTACCACTCTGGTTGTCTTAGCCATAACAATACTGGCCGTTTCAGCCTACCGCTGGCAGCAGATATTAAAAAAGCTTGTTATTGCCTGATTTGAAGGCAACAAAAAGCCCCGATAGCTTTCGCTATCGGGGCTTTCTTTAAGCAGTGCTAACTAAATGAAATTACTTAGCAGCTTTCTTCGCTTTCTCTTCTGCGATAACAGTCTCAGCTACAGAGTTCGGGCACGGTGCATAGTGTGCGAACTCCATAGAGAACTGACCACGACCAGAAGTCATGGTACGCAGGCTACCGATGTAACCGAACATCTCTGCCAGAGGTACATCAGCCTTAATGCGAACGCCAGTTGCGCCAGCTTCCTGATCTTTGATCATGCCACGACGACGGTTCAAGTCACCGATAACATCACCAACGTGATCTTCAGGAGTGAATACGTCAACCTTCATCACTGGCTCAAGCAACTGAGGACCAGCTTTAGGCATAGATTGACGGAAAGCACCTTTCGCTGCAATTTCAAACGCGATAGCTGATGAGTCAACTGCGTGGAAACCACCATCAAACAGTTCAACTTCTACGTCCAGCACAGGGAAGCCAGCCAATGGGCCTTCTTCCATCATGCTCTTGAAGCCTTTTTCAATCGCAGGGAAGAATTCCTTAGGAACGTTACCACCAACAACGGTTGATGCGAACGTGAAACCTGAGTTTGGCTCGCCAGGCTTGATACGGTAATCGATCTTACCAAACTGACCAGAACCACCAGACTGCTTCTTGTGTGTGTAGCTGTCTTCGATCGGTGTGGTGATAGTTTCACGGTAAGCCACCTGAGGCTGACCAACAACCAGCTCAACACCATATGTACGCTTCAGGATATCAACCTTAATGTCTAGGTGCAGTTCACCCATACCCTTAAGGATGGTTTCACCTGAATCATCATCAGTTTCAACCTGGAATGAAGGATCTTCAGCAACCATCTTACCGATAGCGATACCCATCTTCTCAGAACCGCCCTTATCTTTAGGCGCAACAGCGATTGAGATCACTGGCTCAGGGAAGATCATTGGCTCCAGAGTACATGGATGCTTAGGATCACACAGTGTGTGACCTGTCTTCACGTTCTTCATACCAACAACAGCGATGATGTCACCGGCTTGTGCAGAGCTTAATTCGTTACGCTCATCCGCATGCATCTCAACCATACGGCCGATACGCTCAGTCTTACCAGTAGCTGAGTTCAGGATGGTGTCACCCTTGTTCAACTTACCTGAGTAGATACGGATAAAGGTCAAGGCGCCAAAACGGTCGTCCATGATCTTAAATGCCAATGCGCGGAATGGTTCGTCAACGGTAACCAGAGCGTGCTCACCAGTAGGCTCACCAGTTTCTTCGTCAGTCAGTGGCTGAGGATCAACTTCTGTTGGTGAAGGCAGGTAATCAACAACTGCATCCAGAATCAACTGAACACCTTTGTTCTTAAACGCAGAACCACAGTAAGTTGGGAAGAACGCCATAGTACGAGTACCGGCACGGATACAACGCTTAACGTCTTCCATTGAAGGCTCTTCACCTTCCATGTAAGCCATCATCAATTCGTCGTCCTGCTCAACCGCAGTTTCGATCAGCTTCTCGTGATATTCGTCAACCTGGTCAACCATATCAGCAGGGATATCTACGATTTCGAAGTTCTCTGGCAGGCCAGAGTCGTCCCATACGTAAGCTGTTTTAGTTAAGATGTCGACAACACCTTTAAAGTCATCTTCACGGCCGATAGGCAGCGTCATAACCAGTGGGTTAGCAGCAAGTACTTTCTCTACCTGACCAACAACACGCAGGAAGTCGGCACCGATACGGTCAAGTTTGTTGACGAAAATGATACGTGCTACTTCAGATTCGTTTGCATAGCGCCAGTTAGTTTCTGACTGAGGCTCTACACCACCTGAACCACAGAAGACACCAACACCGCCATCGAGAACTTTCAGTGAACGGTAAACTTCAACGGTGAAGTCAACGTGTCCTGGAGTATCGATGATGTTCATGCGGTGATCTTTCCAGAAACAGGTAGTCGCCGCTGACTGAATGGTAATACCACGCTCAGCTTCCTGTTCCATGAAGTCAGTCGTTGCTGCACCGTCATGTACCTCACCAGTTTTATGGATCTTACCGGTAAGTTTCAAAATACGTTCTGTAGTGGTGGTTTTACCCGCGTCAACGTGCGCGAAAATACCAATGTTTCTATAGTGCGATAAGTCTGACATTGCGTTACTCAATCGTTCATGGGTCAAAATTGCGCGTCAGTATACAGGATTTTCAATTTTTTTATTAATAAATAACCAATGAAAAATGATGCTTTTTCCACTGCCTGTAAACATAGCGATATAGCATGGCGCACGAATCATGCTAACCACATGATTTTAAATTGGTTTATGCAAGACACTTTTAGAACAGAAGAGCCCAAACTAGCCAGGTTCGTTCTACATGGTATGATTTACCCAACAACGGTCAGGTGGATGCGCCAGCCCGCGTCAGACATTACCTGACAAACGCCTGCCTGTCTCAAATTAATACGATTCAAATCTTAAACCTTCAGCACAGGATCGCCCTAGTGAGTAAAAGCGTCGGCATGCGCCTTAACAAATTCATCAGTGACTCAGGCTTTTGTTCAAGAAGAGAGGCCGATCGCTTGATTGAAGACCGCCGCGTTACGATCAATGGCCAACTGCCAGAGTTAGGGACGAAAGTGCAGGCTGACGATACAGTACAGGTAGATGGCAAGCCTATCTGTGCCGTACCAGAAAACAAATCAGACCGAGTCTATATTGCTTATAACAAACCCGTTGGCATCACCTGCACCACAGAACGCAACGTCCACGGCAATATCATTGATGCTATCGGCCACAAGCAGCGTATTTTCCCTATCGGACGCTTGGATAAGCCATCAGAAGGGCTGATTTTTCTCACCAGTGATGGCGATATAGTCAATAAGATCCTGCGGGCGGGAAATGAACATGACAAAGAGTATATCGTCACGGTAGATAAACCGGTGAACCCGCACTTTGTACAACGTATGGCCAACGGTATCCCGATACTCGACACCGTCACCAAACCGTGCAAAGTCAGTATTGAAAGCAAGTTCGTGTTCAAGATTATTCTGACGCAAGGGTTAAATCGGCAGATCCGGCGCATGTGCGAGTATCTAGGCTACAAGGTGACCAAGCTAAAACGAACACGGATCATGAATGTCGAGCTAGGCACATTAAAAGTTGGCCAGTGGCGAGAACTGACCAGCAAAGAGATGGCTGAGATAAACAGTGCAGTAGCCCATTCAAAAAAGACCGCTGACGCGACGCCAGCACAAAACAATGCCACGATAACCCGTAGCAAGCAGCAAGCCGATCACAACGCGAAGCCAGCAGCCCCTCTCAAAAAACGAGCTAAAATGGCATTTAAAGGCAAAGGTAAGCGGTTATAACCTATTCCAGAGCTCACTGACTTCGGTGGGGTTCAATCTACAAAATGAGAAAAATCAACACCTTCGACTAAGAGTTCTGCATCAGAAACGATCCGTTTTAACAAGCGTTCAGAAGTAGGTATACCACTCGCTGGTGCGGTACCGTAATGCTTAACTAGAAAAACCACCGCAGTTACGGATTTACCTTCACTGTCCACTGCTTTAACTTTTCGGTAATATGCGGTCACCGTATCAGAGTCCAATACGCCCCACGCCACTTCAGCAGCATAACCCGGATAAGGATCTGACACCGGCTTGATATCTTTGTCGGCAAATTCAGAAGTCATCGCACTGTGTATCAGTCGATCGGCGGCTTCATTTGATAAGATGTAGGCTTTCGCTGGTGCGCCATCTTCACCACTGATGGTGCTAATGGTTCCTGAACATGCAGTCATACAGACAACGAGTATACAAATCAAAATCTGGCGCATTGAAGACCTCCCAAGTTATGAGCTAAGTACAAGAACTATATAGTCATTAATGTTCACAACTGGCCCTCATCTGCTTCAGCGCATCATCTATCGCTTGCTTATCCTTACTGGTTAATACCACTTGCTTTGCTTGCTTGCACCGCTCAGCCAATTGTTGACGAATATCCAGCATATGCGTGTACAGCTCTTGGTCATCTGGAAATAAACCGGGGAAACCAGACGCAAGTTTGCGTATTTGTCTTGTTGCTCTACACCCACACATTGACCAATGCCAATGCCTCCATGTTCCAAGGCTATCTGGGTTTGACTGCCATCAATTTGACTAACTGTATATAAAAACACTCGGCTATCACCTTCAGCAATAGAGGTAACAATAAGCACCGCGCTTACACCGCTCAAAGCCCCGCTCGCGACATGCCACTTACCGCCGATCACCGCCCCCGCTAAGCCACCCATCACTGCATTTCGTGCAAAAGCCGATTGTGCAGTCGTGATCTCGACAGCCGTGACATGACCATAACTTAATTGGTGGGTAGCATCATCGGTAGCGGTCGTAGAACGAGCACAAGGCGCCATTAGTAAGGCCCAACCTAAAAAAATGAAAGGTACAATAAATCGGTGCATAAACACTTCCATAAAATCAAAATGCAGCTCTAATTAAAACTAAACGAAAACAAATAATCACGGCTGTTAATCATTAGTTGGCAAAGCGAGTAGTCAACAAAGATACGTAGGATTCTACTTCACCATCGTCACATAGTAGACTGTATCCGTAGTTCCTTCTGTCTGGACCTCTTCTTTTGCTTTTAACTCATTCTAGTACTGTCCACACTGGCTTCTTATTGAGCCGGCATAGCCGCGACACAGCATCGGGTACGCAAATAGTCTTATGGCTAACCAGCGAACAGGGCCCGGTAAAGCTAGTCATCGAAAACCAACAGCCGCTGTTTTTTATCGCCACACAATACCGAGCGATGGCCGAAGCGAGCTTGTCCAGAGCCAAACTCACATACCAGTGTAAAGACCTGCCCCTCTCGCTGTTTGATCATAGCCCGGTCTCGGTGTTCTATTTCACTGCCATCAATAGCCATTTTCGTGCCCAAGACCTACTAAGAGAGCAGCAGATTGAGCTGTTCGAAGTTGATTTTCGACTGCATGACCGCTATTTGATGGAACGCTTTACCAAAGGAGGGCTCCAGTTCATTGGCCAGCCTAGTCAACGACCAGGCTATATCGAGTATCAACAGGCGAAAATTAAACCCGCGGAGTATCTACCAGAGTTTAAGGTTCTATCACTAGACATCGAGTGTTCTCTACAAGGTGAACTTTACTCTATTGGTATGCATATACCCGCCTCGGAGCAACAAACAGAGATCGCCACTGTCATTATGCGCGGAAAGCCGCAGCCAGCCTCAACCGCTATCACTTGGGTAGACAGTGAGCGAGAGCTGCTACAAGCACTCGAGCAGGCGATGCAGCAGCTCGACCCCGATATCGTGATCGGTTGGAACGTGGTCAATTTTGATTTTCGCCTATTACTAAAGCGTGCCGAGAAACATCAGTTAAAGCTGCGTCTGGGGCGCGGTAACAGCTACGCTAGCTGGCGTGACTCGCGAACGGAAAACAATCAGGGCTTCATCACCTTACCCGGCCGAGTCGTTATTGATGGGATTGATGGCCTAAAGACCGCAACTTATAGCTTCGACAGCTTTAGCTTGGAAGCTGTGGCCCAAACACTACTTGGCAAGGGCAAATTGGCTGACAATGTCGCTGACCGAATGGCAGAGATCGACCATAACTTCCATCACGATAAACCCGCGCTGGCCGCCTATAACTTGGAAGATTGCCGCTTAGTCAGCGAAATTTTTGAACATACTCAGCTGTTAGATTTCTTGCGTCTCCGCAGCCAACTAACCGGCTTAGAGCTCGACCGTATTGGTGGCTCTGTGGCCGCATTCACCAATGTGTACCTGCCCAAGTTACACCGCGCCGGATATGTTGCACCGAATCTTCCCGCTGATGGCGGCCTAGCCAGCCCCGGCGGCTATGTCATGGACTCACGTCCGGGCCTATACAAGCATGTGTTGGTGCTGGATTTTAAGAGCCTATACCCATCGATTATCCGCACCTTCAAAATTGATCCTATGGGACTAATCGAAGGGCTAAAGACCCCGCAAAGCGCGATCCCAGGTTTTCGGGAAGCGTTGTTTTCTCGGGACAAGCACTTCCTGCCAAGCATCATTAATGAGCTTTGGTTGCAGCGGGACGAAGCCAAAAAAGTCAAAGATGCGCCGCGCTCGCAAGCAATTAAGATCCTGATGAACAGTTTCTATGGCGTACTCGGCTCAGGTGGCTGCCGCTTCTATGATCCTAGATTGGCCAGCTCGATCACCCTGCGTGGCCACGAGATCATGCAGCAAACAGCCCGTTGGATAGCCGAACATGGCTATGAAGTGATTTATGGTGACACTGACTCGACGTTCGTTTGGCTAAACGGTGATTTCAACAGTAACCAAGCCGATAGCATCGGCCAACAGCTGGCTGAAGATATTAATCTTCGCTGGCGACAAAAGCTGCAGCAAGAGTTACAACTCGACTGCCACCTAGAGATCGAATACGAAACCCACTATCGACGCTTCCTGATGCCCACAATTCGCGGTTCCGAGGCGGGCAGCAAAAAACGTTATGCCGGTTTAATTGGTGAAGGCGCATCCGAAAAGCTGATATTTAAAGGGCTCGAAACCGTTCGTACCGATTGGACAGAGCTAGCTAAACAGTTTCAAACCCAGTTATATCAGATGGTGTTTCACGATCAGGACCCCAGCGATTTTATCCAGCAAACAGTCAATGAAACCTTAGCCGGTCAACGCGATGCACTGTTGGTTTACAAAAAGCGCTTACGCCGTAAGCTAAGCCATTATGTTAAGAATGTGCCGCCCCACGTTCGCGCAGCAAGAATTGCAGATGAAAGAAATCTTGCAGAGGGCAAGCCACAGCAATATCAACACAAAGGCAGTATCAGTTACCTAATCACACTAAACGGTCCTGAGCCGGTTGAACACCTCACCAGCCCGATCGATTACGATCACTACATTGATCGCCAGTTAAAACCTGTCGCGGACGCGATTCTTCCTTTCATAAAACTTGATTTCGATCGATTAATAGATAACCAATTAGGGTTATTCTGAAAAGTCATCGCCTAATCACCTTAAAAACGTGAACTCGCGCATGAATTGCTGTATATTTCGCCAACATTTTTTATCGACAAGGACGTGCTGAACATAACAGGTAAGAAGTAAACCAGTAATGAACGATGCACCTCTAACAAGCACCTGCCCCTTCTGCACCAGCAAACTTGCTGAACGCGCAATGACGTGTCCTAGTTGCGACGCGCCATTAGAGAAGACCCCCAAGGCCGATGCTAAATGGTTAACGCACAAAGGTATCGAGTATGTTTGGTATACCCAACAAGCAGAGCTCTATGCTACAGAAAGAGCGTTAGATCCTAAGAGACTTATTGTTGAGATCCAGTCAGGTGCCCGACAAGGCTACTGTGAAAATGGAACCTGGTTTGTGCGTTATGAGTTAGCCACTAAACGTCGTGGTCGAAATATTCCCATGATCGCAGCTTCTGTTGCTACCATTGCTACCCTGCTGGTTGGCGGTGTTTATACTAAAGGCTATACAGCAACAGCTCACAACAGCGAAAGGGATCGCGCTATGCTGTTGTGTAAAGCAGACGTTGAAGGCCATGCAGAGCCCGGCGAAATAACCTATATCGACGCGCAGACCTCACAGCCCAGTGATAGACTTTGGCAGGTAACTTATCAATTGGAGTTCAACACCCGCACAGAGCGCGGTGTTAAGAAAGTGGCTACCTGCGTATTAACTGACGGTCAGCTATCCAACGTGGAACTGGTCACACTGAAGTAGGCGCAGGCTCAACTAAAAGCGATACTGCGCCGACGTAATAAACTGCTCAAAAGTTTCACACCAAACCACCACCGTATTGTATCTATGAACGTCCACATCTGCCGGCACCGGCAGCATGAAATCGTTAAAGCTTTCAACATCCCCGAGATGCTTTGCCATCGGCTTTAGCGCTAAAAAATCAGCTTCAGTTTCAACAAACTCGGAAACCAAATAGAGCTGATAATCAGGCCCGGGGGCAAGCTCACCATCTAGGCTTACATAGTCACCACTGATATGCACTTTGCCCTCGCCCCAGTGCAAAAAATCACTGTCTAATCTCTCTCGATCGAACTCAGCCTGATAGTCAGCATCAAGTGCATGCTGTTGTAATAAGCTCTCCGACGGCCCTGGCTTTGCTGTTAACACCGGTAGTAAATAGATCCCTAGAACCACACCGCAAACAAGCAGTGTGCAATGCGACAATATCAATAATATCGATTTCACCCGTTTCCCTTACAAATAACGACAGTTAACTAATAAGAACCTGCGCAACGGAGAAAACTTTCAACGTACGTAGCAGCTTCTAATATGTATGCAAAAATATCATCTGCTTTGAATTTAAGACGCTAGAACGGCTTAAGTCACGATTTCATCCAGCTTATCGTCACTCAATACTTGAAAATAGCAGTGAAAACGTCAAGAGTATGAGGCACTGGTCGGCGTTAGCAACTTAACTTGCACGCCAAAAAGATATTGCCCATTTAAAGAGTGAAGACAGCATGGATGTTCGCATAGTCACAGATGGTGAAGCACTGGAAGAAGCAGCTGTGGTACTTTGCCACCTGCGCACCCAATTTACCTTTGCATCACTGCTCCGGCAGGTCAAAAAACAGGTCAAGGAAGGTTACCAACTGGCCTGTGTCTATGACGGTGATAAGATCGTTGCTGTCGGCGGCTTTGTCATCGGTTTAAAATTGGCTTGGGGGAAGTTCATCTACGTCGATGATGTCATTGCACTACCTGAAGAACGCTCCAAAGGCGCTGGAAAGGTGTTGCTTGATTGGTTAAAAAAATACGCGAAACAACAGGGCTGCGACCAGCTTCATTTAGACTCCGGGGTGCAGCGCTTTGACGCCCACCGTTTTTATCACCGAGAAGGCCTAAATATTGCGAGCCACCATCTATCTAACACCAATATCCAAGATGGCTGACCAACAAGCGAAGTGAGATCAACAAAGTAGAACGCCTCGCACAGAGCTCTACTTTGACATGAAGTCAGCTAGTATGCTTTGCGCGGAGCGCGAAGTTTTGCGGTATCTTGCATTAACATATTGTAGAGTCCACGGGTTTTACGATTCATCTTCACTGCTAAGTTATTCGCTTTGCGATTTTTATCTTTGCATAGGACATAGTCCTTCGCTTCCTGACTGTTTGTCCAACCCGTCTCATCAGGTTTCTTACACGTCTCCTTTATCGCCTTTAGTCCTGAAGAGTTGAGTTCGTGAGCTGCAATAATTGTCTCACTGACTAAAGCATAATCTTCCTTAACAATTTTTTGATATATAGCAATTCTGCAAGCTGCTCCCTTTACGCTATCAACGGTACCACTGTAGCGTTTACCCTTACTTGAGTGCTTTCGGTAAGTAGACATGGCGTAACGATGAGATTTCCAACCAGAAATAAGACCACTCATTGCATTCAGTAAATTAATAGCCTCATCTTCATTGTACTCAACGTTCTTATCGCCGCACGTGCAGGCTACATCGTTACAGCGGACCGACGAACGTAACATTTCTGGTCGTTTAAACCAGCTACCATGCAGCCCATCAACACCTTCTGTTTTATCTAGAACCTCCTGAATCCCCTGTTTACAAGGCATTTGTTGAAACACCATTTTGCCATCGATATCACATTTAAATATCTCAGCACTTACCGGTAAAGACACTCCTCCAGTCAAGGCCATAAGCACTGCTAGACAAGTTACGACAGCTCTATTCATCCGTTTATCCATCACTAATCTGTTTGATTCTACTTTTAAGTAAGCCTTAACTATCGTTGCTTAATTCTAGGCCGTTCCAACGTCGCCAGATTTCGCTTTAATTCACGGTAGTGTTCTTCGTTGAGCTCTTTTTGGAACTCGTTATCACGGCGTGCGACCTCATTTTCCATCATGCACATCTGATAACTACGCGATTCGTTTTCATAACGATGTTCTTCAAATATCCCATCGTTAGGAGCATTTTCCCAGTCGATTGGGGCTGGCTCGACACACTCTTTATCCCCCTTATTGATCCGAGCCTGTATGTTCTCGCGCTCGTTATAGATCTTAGTGCTCACTTCGCCAAAGTAGGTCTTTAAAGTGTGTTGAGCATACTTAATTTCGCAGCCATTGAGCTTCAGCTCTCGTGTTAATTCTTCAGGTGCCTTGCCTCGAGCCTTCATCTCGCCAGTGTATTGACTCAATAAGTAATCATCTTCAGCCCAAGCGCTTTGCAGTATGTCCATCGCTTGGTTGAGCCTATTTATTTTTGAATAACTTCCAACAGGGTAACGATGACGCTCTTTATCGCAGCTGCAACCTTTCTCGTTACACCTTAACTCCAAGGAAAATTTGGGGCGCGTAAACCAAGACCCATGCATGCCATGTACTGGCTTTTCCTGCATCAGTGTCTTTTGTTCTCCTTTAACGCAAGGCGTTGACTGAAAGATAGTTTTGCCATCAATAGAGCATTGATAAACTGTCGCTGAGGCTAGTGTTGGAGTGGATATAACAAAAGAAAAAAGTAGGGTTTTTAACAAATAACTACAACTGAATTTCATACAACACTTCCGTGTAATCGGCTCCTCATGTTAACCAGAGGTTAACTCATACCGTTATACTAACGAAACCAAAGCATATATTTCAAATTACTTATTGAGTCATAGCTTTTTTCGAATAAAACAAGTGATGGATATCTGGCTAGTGACAATCATTCACCCGCTCAAGTTCAGCCCATTCAGTAACATCGTCGTTGCCGGAAAATTCCATGGGCATAGGCATGCCCCTGCAGTACAATTGCTCTGAGGATAAGACCGATATCCCGCAGACAATATACCCAAACTCAAATACAAGGTAACGCTCGTCAATACAACTTCAAAATTGAGCTCCCCTCCTAACAGTTAATGTCTAGAAAGATACTCAGATAACAACAGGTCCAGTGGTTGCGGCTGGGCAAGATAAAACCCTTGCAGATAATCAACACCGATCGATTCAACCAATTCACAAATCGCCTGGTTGCGAACAAATTCCGCCGTCGTTTGAATACCTAATGACTGACACAAATTGTTGAGATGCTCCACCATCAACCGCTGTTGTGGATTGGTATCCATGTCGCTAACCAATGAGCCATCGAACTTAACCACTTCTGGACTGAGCTTAAGGATCTCATTCATATTGGAATAGCCGGAACCAAAGTCGTCAATAATTAACCTAGCCCCAGCTTCGCGCAATGGCTGCAAGCGCTCTGCAAAGGCGGCATAGTCAACTATCTGCTCCGTTTCCAGGATCTCTAAGCCTATATGCTGCGGTGTCTGCGCCGCTCGAATATGCTGCAGCAAACACTCATAGGTGGTGTGATTAAAAAAGTCCTGTGGAGCAAGATTGATACTATAACGTACAGCCTGGCCATCCAGCATTTCTATGCTTTGGCGGATCACTTCTCGACTCAGCTGGCTGTAGAGTTCACTGTGACTGACCGCAGGTAAAAACTGCGCCGGTGAAATGTATTCATTACCAAGACGAATGCGCACCAGGCATTCGATTGAAGCCAGTCGACGCTCTCCTGAAGCCAAAATAGGATGGCCAAAAACAACCACTCTATTCTCTGACAAAGCAGATTTAACCGTGGCCATAGCCGCGATAGCATCGACAGGATCAATCGTCGAGTGCTCATGGGGCTGAAAAAGCGAAACCAACTTATTATTCGCTAGCGCTTCTCGCCGAGCCTGTTTCGCCCTATGCACCATACGATTAAGCTTGATATCTGATACCGGCATCTTGCCACCAGGCTGCGCCACGACACCCGCTTTCAACACAAAGTTAAGTGGTGTATCTAATTGCAATGAAGAAACCGGATACTCAATCACGTCGATATCCCGAAGCATCTTCTCCAATTGCCTTAACAGGTTTACTTCGCTGACATCGGTGCATACAGCTAACAACCACTCACTACCACTGAGCTGAAAAAGCTCGGCAGCAGACGGCCACACTTGCTCTGTATGTGCTGCCAACTGCGCCGCCAGCCAAATGACAGCTTGGTCACCTTGCTTATCACCAACCCCATGGTTGATCCAACCCAAGTTACACAGCTTAATCACTGCCATGCCTGATAGCCGTTGATATTGCTGTAAACGGGTTACCAATTGACCGCGGTTCGGTAGTTTCGTCAGCGGGTGTTGTTGAGCTGAAGCCAGTAAGGCACTGGTTTTCTGAGCAACCTCATCTTCTAAAGATTCGTTTAGTTGCTCTAAATCGGTAAACGCTTGATTAATTAGAGTAAAGACTGGGCTAAGCGTACGATCGACGCGCTCATTTTTTACAAAGGTGTCTGGAGACGGTGCCACGACATCCCCCTTTTCAGAAAGGGAAAGATAGGTCACGCTATGATGCGCAATACGCTGGCTAGGCACAGCGGCAAACTCACCGAAACAGTAGCCTCCAACGCTGGGAGCAAGCTCCTCAAAAACTGCCAGCTCCTCCTCAATACAACCGTCATCATTGAATATTCGCGAAGCGCAGTTATAGAGAAATACCGCCTCTGGTGCTTCCGTCTGGATCTCATGCAGTTTTTGCCGAATACGGCTTTGCGAAAGCTTAGGATGAAAATAACTAAACTGAACCTGAACGCCCTCAGGTATTGCTTCTGTCATCTCCATGCTGCCATCATCGAAAGCCTTAATAGCAGCAGTGTAGAACTCTTGGTTTCCTTGGCGAAACAGTAACGGAAAATCCTGACACACCTCGAACTGACACTGGCCATTGATACTAAAATAGCGAGCGTAAGCGTCAGCGATCGTCTCACCATCCACTTCATACAGACGATGTCCCTCTGCTCGAGTCACCACCATTCGTCGCCCTACCGGCATCCATTCCAGAAAAGCTGATTGCCATACTTTCAAGCGATGGGAACGTAACGCAACAGCGCCAATGATCCCAGGAGCACAATGCTCATCAACCATTACCCATGGGCCTTTGGCCTCAGCGGAGTGATCAACGATCCCGCCCACGATGGGCACATCGTTATTAAGCTTTCCAACCTGACCAAATAGTTGCTGACAGGACGCGTCAATGCCGTGGGCAAAACAGATAAACGCTCGGTTGTCAGCGGCATCCAACTGCGAGAAAAGTGCGCGACCATCCTGTTCACAGGTTTCAGGGATTACTGTATGCCAGCTTGTTTCTATGTGACTCTGTTGCAGATGAGCCAAAGAAACAATGATGGGCGTTTCAACATGACGGCCGCCAATCAATCCATTATTGAGGCTCATGCCAATAACAGCACTGTTAGGAAAACGCAGCTTTAACTGCTTCGCTAACGCTTTCGCTTCCTCTAACGTTAGCGCAGCAAAAACTTGGATAAGAAAACAGCCGGTCTGCTCATCGCCCCCTGCTGGATGCCAGTCGGGTAGGCTATCCAGCAGCTGTGGTAACGATTGAAATTGACGATTCTCAACATACATCGGCAGACTGTTATCCCAGAATAAAGCTATCGACTTCGGTCATAGACCATATTCCCCAAGCTTAAACCCCCATATCGACGATGAGAGCGTGCACGACGCCCTAAATGAGCTGTTACGGATGATAAACTTTCACATTAACAAAACCTTGCTCATGCAGATAGAGCGCCTGCAGTTTGCTCATCACGCCCTTGGCACAATACAGATGATAGGTTTTTGATTGGTCAAGATCACCAAACTGTGTAGCCAACTTATAAAAAGGCATCACGCTCACTTCCACACCTTTGACTTCTAATGGTGCTTCTTCCTCTTCATCCGGTGCGCGAATATCCAGTATCACAGCATGACTATCTAACTCACCGGCAAGCTCAACCTCGGCAACCTCTTCAGAAGCAGCACGACCTATATCGCGAATATCTTCAACTTTAGCGGCCGCCAGCACCTGTTCAATCAGATCCGGAGACAACTTAGCTTCTTCAGCTTCCACCTTACTCAGTACAGCTTTCACTGTCGGGCTTTTAGATATCACGCCGCAGTATTCCGGCATGGTGATAGATATCTGCTCAGTGCCTATTTTACGCGCAATATCAATAATGGTTTGCTTGTCAAAAGCAGTCAGAGGCCGAACAATGAGGTGATCGGTACAGCCATCAATGACACGCAGGTTGGTCAGTGTCTGGCTGGATACTTGTCCCAACGCTTCACCTGTGACCAACGCCTGGATCCGCATTTTTCCCGCTACCTGGCTGGCCGCACGCATCATTAAGCGCTTTAAAATAACGCCCATCATGCCATCAGCCACCCGCTCTAGCAGTTCGCCAACCACAGGTTCAAATGGGATACTAACGAACTTCACGCGATGGGAAGAGCCGAACTTGTCCCACAAGTAATAAGCCATCTGCTTCACACCAATCTCATGGGCTGCGCCCCCCAGATTGAAGAAACAATAATGAACCCGGCTACCTCGGTTAATCATCATATAGCTGGAAACTGCCGAATCGAATCCACCAGAGATCAGGGACAAAAGATCTTCTTGCGTGGCAATGGGGTATCCCCCCATACCAGGGTGCGTGGCCTTAACGATAAACAGCTTGTCCTTATCCAGCTCCATACGCACTGTGACATCGGGATTTTTTAGTTTCACCCCTGCGGTCTCATTGTGCTGGTTAAGACCTCCGCCTACGTAGCGTTCAACATCTAACGAGCTGAAATCATGTTCACCAATACGGCGCACACGCACACAGAAAGTCTGTCCCGCCAGCAGTGGCCCCCAGATCGGCTGCACCTGCTCGTAGATATTGTGAATATCGGTAAATTTCGATTCTTGCACTTCAAGAAAGTGCGCAATACCGGGAGTGCATTTCAGCGCTTCGATAAGTTGTTCGGCCTGCTCAGGCGTCGCGCCATCACATTTAACCTCGAGCTTGTCCCATTCCATTCGCACCCGCGTATCTTCGTAAATACGCTTCAACACGTTACGAATATTGGACTGTAAGATCTTCGAAAAACGCAGACGAACAGAACGACTTTTGATGGTGATTTCAGGGAACAACTTAACGATAAAACGCATGGATAAGACAAGCCTGTGTTAACGGCGATTAAGTGCGCGGAGTATAGCGCAAGGGGGATATGATTGGCGAGCCGGAGGGCTCGCCAATCATGGAGAAGATAATCGCCTTCAACGATAAAACAGGCGCTATTCAGCCACGCCTATTTCATCCGACTGCATACTCTTACCTTGCATGATGGAGATCTCAACACGGCGATTGCGACGTCGGCTATCCACTGTTTTATTGGGTTCCAAAGGTTGCGTATCCGCTCGCCCTTCCACCGCCAAACGATGTTCATCGAAACCTGAAACTTTCACCATCTCATGAGCTACCGCCACCGCACGCTGGGCACTCAAATCCCAGTTCGAACGGTACAACTCGGAACTGATACGCTGGTTATCAGTATGACCTGACACAGTGATCACCCCTGGCACCTCGTTCAGTAACTTGGCAATATTCTGAATAATAGGCTTAAACTGCGGCTGCAAAAAAGCCGAACCAGAGGGGAAAGAGCCTTTTTCACGCACACGGATGGTGATCTGTTGACCTAACGCTTCAAGCTCCAACGCACCATCTTCAATCTGCTCTTCCAGCTGCTCAGCCAACCGTTTCATTAACTCTTCAAGCTGCTCTTGGTTAGCCGCTTCAGCTTCTGACGGCGTTGCTGGAGTGGCATCGGTAGAGGTCGAGTCTGCCGCACCACCACGGGCATCGCCCCGTTGCTTCAAGCGCCCCCCCGCAGAGTCTTCATCACCCGCCTGAAACTCCAGGGTCTGCTGGGTAACTTCGACAGTTTGCTGTTGGATATTCTCAATCGGTGTAGGATCAGGGCGGCCGGGACGAAACTCCTGAGCAATGACACTGGTGCCTTTGGGGATATCTTTCACTTCAATCTGATTCTGTACACCGAAGGCATACTTCATAGAACCAGCGATCTGCTTAAACTTCATCACATCCATTTCTGAAAATGCCAGCAACAGCACGAAAAAGCACATCAGCAATGACATCAAGTCCGCAAAAGTCCCCATGTAGGCAGGTAGCCCAGGGGGGGGACATTTGTGGTCTTCATCGACTTCAGCCATGGTTCAACTCGCCTATTCGCCGGTGGTATCAACCTGGCGCTTACTTTCGGCCAGATAATTTTTCAGCAATGCTTCGATCACCCGAGGGTTCTGACCATCCTGAATACCCAGAATAGAATCCAGAATTAACTTGCGATTAAGCTTCTCCTCTTCTGCGCGCAGGTTCAATTTAGCCGTAATAGGGATCGCCACCATGTTTGCCAGAATGGCACCATACAATGTTGTCAGCAACGCTACCGCCATCGCCGGGCCAATCGATTTGGGATCATCCATGTTCGACAACATAGCCACCAAGCCGATCAGGGTACCAATCATCCCCATGGCAGGAGCCACATCCCCTAGCGCTTTAAAGAAGCTGGCACCAAACTCGTGACGACTTGCCGTCATCTGAATATCTTTTTGCAAGGTGTCGCGAACCACTTCGGCATCATGGCCGTCGACCAGCATGTCCACGCCTTTCTGCATAAAGGAGTTACCAATCTCAGCCTCCTCCAATGCTAGGAAGCCGCCCTTACGCGCAGCGTCAGCCATCTCGACCGCTTTCTCAATCAAGTCTTCTGGGCGCTCAAGTTTGAACATAAAAGCTTTTGCCGTGATCTTTAGCGCAGCGAAAAACTGGCCAATAGAAAACTGCATCATCACCACAAACATTGAACCAATCAGTACGATCAGCACCGATGGCACATCGAAAAACATAGTGAGGTCGCCACCCAGTATCATTGCCATGACGACGAAACCGAATGCGCCAACCAGGCCTATTAGCGTTGCCAGATCCACTCAATACTCCTGTTTGTTCTAAGTTGCGTATACAGCACCAAAGTCATCAACGATTTGGTATTACGCATATTGCTCGCTATCATAGCTTTGCCGTTGCGCCATCGCAAAGCGCAACTCGACAAAAATGAGCTCCAGCAAGCATCTGTTTTGACCCACATTTTCATTATCGTCGGATAATCTGTAAGCGTTAGCTGTTTTATTCGAAATGCCTGCGTCAGATCACTCGATTACTGCGATACTCAAATCATAGCAACTCTATAATGATTAACGTCACTTGAATGTTTGTTAACAAATTGACCCTTTTCCAGCACTGGGGTACCTTTGCCGCGACACTTTGACAGGAGCCGGTATGGCAGCAAAAAAACCGGAAAATATGACCTTTGAAGCGACCCTCGACGAACTCGAGAGTATCGTGACAACCTTAGAGCAGGGCGATCTTCCTCTGGAAGACGCGCTACGCCAGTTTGAACGCGGTGTTGGCCTGTCACGGGCAGGGCAACAAAAATTGCAGCAAGCTGAGCAACAAGTAAAAGTGTTGTTGCAAGAGCAAGGTGAAGAACAGCTGATCGATATGTCTCAGGATGAACAGCGGTCGTGACTATCAAACAACAATTGATAAGTCGGCAAGCAACTGTTGACCAAGTGATCCAGCAACAGCTGGCGGCATTACCCCAAGATGCGCCCCGATTAAGGGATGCGATGCACCATGCAGCACTGCTTGGCGGCAAGCGTATAAGGCCGTTTTTGGTGTATGAAACAGGCCGTATGCTGGGTGCGACAGATCAACAATTAACACCAGCGGCAGCAGCGATTGAGTATGTCCACGCATACTCACTAACCCACGATGATCTGCCAGCGATGGACAACGATGCATTGCGCCGTGGCCAGCCCACCTGTCACGTCGCCTTTGATGAGGCAACCGCTATCCTAGCTGGTGATGCGCTGCAGACCTTAGCTTTTGAAGTACTCAGCCAGGCTGACCAGCTAAGCGCTGAATGCCGAATCGCCTTAATCCAGCAGTTATCACGAGCCAGTGGTTATCTGGGCATGTGTGGGGGGCAGGCGATGGACATTGCCGCCACCGACCAGCAGATAAGCTTACCGCAACTGAAAGCGATCCATAGTGCCAAGACTGGCGCCTTGATCAGAGCAGCTGTTCGTATGGGAGCAATTATTGGCAACGCATCAGCTGAAGTAACAGGCAAGTTAGACAACTATGCCAAGGCCATTGGTCTCGCTTTTCAGGTTCAGGACGATATCCTTGATGTCACTAGTGACACCAAGACCCTAGGTAAACCTCAGGGCTCCGATAGCGAATTAAACAAAAGTACCTATCCTGTACTGTTAGGGCTTGAAGGGGCACAGCAGCATGCTTCAAGCTTACTCGACGAAGCACTACACGCTTTGCAGGGATTACCGTACAATTCAGACAATCTGGCCGAGTTTGCACGCTTCGTTGTGCAACGGTCTCGCTAATAGAACGAATAAGAACAATAAGATGAGTGTGGATATAAACGACTATCCGTTGCTGGCCAAGGCGCCACTACCGCCTAACCTAAGAGAACTTCCCCAAGATCAGTTGCCGCAGCTTTGCGACGAACTGCGTCGTTTTTTACTTGCTTCTGTTAGTCAAAGTGCTGGACACCTGGCTTCTGGGTTGGGGACGGTGGAACTCACCGTCGCCCTGCATTATGTCTATAACACTCCCTTTGACCGTCTCCTTTGGGATGTGGGTCATCAGGCCTATCCTCACAAAATTCTCACTGGTCGTCGCGATCAGATGGAAACCATCAAGAAGAAGGACGGATTGCACCCCTTCCCTTGGCGTGAGGAAAGCGAATACGACACTTTGGGTGTCGGTCATTCATCTACTTCAATCAGTGCCGCGCTGGCAATGGCGGTAGCGGCTGAACGAGAGCAACAAGGGCGTAAAGTTGTCGCGGTGATCGGGGATGGCGCGGTAACCGCAGGCATGGCGTTCGAAGCGATGAACCATGCAGGCGATATTGATCCCAACATGTTGGTTATTCTGAATGACAACGAGATGTCGATTTCAGAAAACGTTGGCGCACTAAACAACCATTTAGCCCGCGTACTGTCAGGTAGTCTTTATACCAGTATTCGCGAAGGCGGTAAGAAAGTCCTGTCCGGCCTTCCCCCCATTAAAGAGTTAGCGCGTCGCACTGAAGAGCACCTCAAAGGTATGGTCGTACCCGGCACATTTTTTGAAGAGCTCGGTTTTAACTATATTGGCCCCATTGATGGCCACGATGTCGATGCTTTGGTAGAAACCCTGCATAACATGCGTCAGCTAAATGGTCCGCAGTTACTGCACGTAATGACCAAGAAGGGTAAAGGGTACGCTCCAGCTGAAAATGACCCTATCGGTTATCACGCGGTGCCGAAATTTAATCCAGATGAGGCGCAGCTGCCCAAATCAACACCAAGTCACCCTACCTATTCAAAAGTTTTCGGTGATTGGCTGTGTGATATGGCAAAACAGGACGACAAACTCCTGGCTATCACTCCTGCCATGCGCGAAGGTTCAGGTATGGTGCGTTTCAGTCAGGAACACCCCGATAAGTATTTTGATGTCGCTATCGCCGAGCAACATGCTGTCACCCTCGCTGCGGGTTTCGCCTGCGAAGAATATAAGCCTGTGGTCGCTATCTATTCTACGTTTCTGCAACGGGGTTACGACCAACTGATCCACGATGTGGCGATCCAGGACTTGCCAGTACTGTTTGCCATCGATCGTGCCGGTGTTGTTGGCTCCGATGGCCCAACGCACCAGGGCGCTTATGACATTAGCTTTATGCGCTGCATCCCCAACATGGTGATCATGGTACCAGCCGATGAAAATGAGTGCCGCCAGATGCTCTATACCGGCCATCAGTTGCAACAACCTGCTGCAGTGCGCTACCCACGGGGTCAAGGACCAGGAGTTGCGCTGGAAGAGGATATGGTGGCCCTACCTGTAGGCCAGTCCCGCACCATAAGAACGAGCCAGGCTACAGAAAACAAAGTCGCTATTCTTAGTTTTGGTACCTTACTTGAACGTTGTAAAGCAGTAGCTGACGCGCTGGATGCCACGCTAGTTGATATGCGCTTCGTGAAGCCACTGGATACCGCGGTGATCGATCAGGTATGCGTGGATCATACAACGCTGGTAACCATTGAAGACAATGTGGTGATGGGCGGTGCAGGCTCTGCAGTCAATGAATACCTGATGGCGACTAAGCAGTGCAAGCCGGTACTAAACCTCGGTCTGCCGGACGAAATTATAAGGCATGGTGGCCAAGAAGAGATCCTTGCTGATTTAGGCTTAGATAGTGCCGGTATTGAAGCCAGCATCCGGGATTATTGGCAACGCTAACGTCATTACCATTCATAAAAAAACCGCAGCTAGTCTGCGGTTTTTTTATGACCGAATAAACAACAATTAAAAAACTTCTCACCCAAGCACAGCATTTAGACTTCCCTCAATAGCGAACAATGCTATACATTAAGGATGTCACGTAGGAGATGTGTATGGAAGTAATAGACCGCCCCACGCCAGAATCGGCTATTGAAAAGCGGATAGAAGACGCCATTACGGATGCCTGTGAAAAGAATTCACACCTCACGGCAGCGATGATAGAACGTTTCGCCCAAGCCCGTGATATCCCCGAGCTTAGAGAAGCACTGCGCTCTCTCGAACAGGAAATACACGAAGCCTATGCTGCAGCACTGGAGTCTTTCTCGGCAAAGTAACGTGCCAAATCAAGCTGTCGGCAACAGATAAAAAAATAGAGGCGCTTTCGCCTCTATTTTTTTATCTGTTGCCGTTCCCATACATGGGTATATCAATACCAGTAATAGAGAGCCAAATGCATCACCGCAAGACCAAATAGCCCCGCGATCACATCATCAATCATGATGCCAAAGCCGCCATCGACCTGCTTATCTAGCCAACGAATAGGCCAAGGTTTAAGAATATCGAAAAAGCGAAAAGCAACAAAAGCAGCCAATATCCATGGCCATTCAACCGGCACCCAGAACAAGGTGATCAACATACCCACCACCTCGTCCCACACGATCCCACCGTGATCATGTACGCCCATATCCTCACTGGTCTTGCCACAGATCCAGATACCAACAACCGCCATGACCATTGTGGCTAAAAGATAAACCCAATCAGGGAACTGCAACAACACAAAGTAAAAAGGAAACGCAGCTAAAGTGCCCCAAGTACCCGGCGCTTTTTTGGCTAAACCCAACCCAAAGCCACAGGCAAGAACATGCACAGGATCTTTAAGATTAAAGCGTCCTTCAGGCTGTTGCTCAGTCATGAGTAGCATCCCGGAACGGATCCCAGCCCTGCCAAAGCTCAGACATAGGTTCACCGCCGCGTGTCACTATCACTTCGCCCCGTCCAGGTTTAAAACGACCAATACAAGCAAAGGGTACCGCAAAGTGCTTCAAAGCAGTTTCGACCGAGCCCCGATTCTCTTCTGGCACCGCAAACAGCAGCTCATAATCATCCCCCCCCGCTAATTGATAACGCAGGCGATCTGACTCAGGCACACTTTGCGCAAGGGCATCCGAGATAGGTAACTGCTCGGAAACCACCTCCACATCACAATAGGACGCTTTGGTAATATGCAGCAGATCCTGCAACAAGCCATCAGAGATATCGACTGCCGCAGAAGCTAAACCTTTCAACGCCTGTCCTGCCGCAACCCTTGGCGTGGGGTAAAGCAGTCTTTTTTGGAGCTTTTCCCTGATCTGACAAGATTCAGTTATCTCGCCACGAGGCATTTGTAATAGTTCTAAACCGCGACAAGCATCGCCAGGTGTCCCGGTCACATAAAGCCAATCGCCAGGATTGGCTCCGCTGCGTCTTAATGCCTTATCCGCCTTCACTAAACCGTGGGCTGTGATCGTAATAGACAAGGGGCCACGGGTCGTATCACCGCCAATCAGGCTAACCCCATAGTATTCACAAGTGTCAGCTAAAGAGGCCGCAAACGCTTCAATCCAATCATGGCGTTTATCAGGCAATGTTATAGCAAGGGAGATCCAAGCAGGCTCAGCCCCCATCGCCGCCAAATCACTTAGATTTACGGCAACGGCTTTATGACCTAAAGCATGGGGAGAAACATCAGGTAAAAAGTGCACACCTTCAACCAGGGTATCTGTGGTGACAACTAGTGCGCGCGACTCCGGTAGGGAGATCATCGCGGCATCATCACCAATCCCAAGCAGCACATCCTTGCGCTGTGCGCCCCGCCCCGTAAAGTGGCGAGCAATCAATTCAAACTCATTCATCGGTGTACACTGTTACCCAGGACGATTCAGGCTATTACCCAACTTATCCAAAACACCATTGATAAACTTATGGCTATCATCACTAGCAAAGGATTTTGCCAATTCAATACCTTCATTTATCACGACGCGGTAAGGCACATCGTTTCTATGCATCAGTTCGTAAGCACCCAAACGCAGGATCGCTTTATCGATCTGATCAACTTCGGCAAATGGGCGACTGACAAAATCTGCCAACTTGGCATCAAGCTCACTCAAACGCGAAGCGACACCGCTGAGCAGATCACGAAAGTAATCAAAATCCACAACGGCAGGATCGTTGTCAGTAACGTATTGCAGTTCGATATCCGCAATACTGTCGTTAGTCATTTGCCATTGATAGATGGCCTGCAGCGCAATGCGCCTTGCCTTACGGCGTGCAATAGGTTTCACAGTAACTCCAATTAAAGCGCAGACATCACGTTAACCATTTCCAAGGCCGACATAGCAGCTTCGCCACCCTTATTACCAGCTTTGGTTCCAGCGCGTTCAATCGCTTGCTCGATAGTATCTGTAGTCAACACACCAAAGGCCACTGGAACAGATGCTTCCAGAGACACTTGTGCCAGACCTTTGTTGCACTCACCGGCAACATAATCAAAATGCGGTGTACCACCACGGATCACGGCACCCAAAGCGATAATGGCGTCATATTCACCTTTCGCCGCAACTTTTTTTGCCGCCAGTGGCAGTTCATATGCGCCAGGTACGCGAACAACCGTAATGTTGTCGTCTGCGACCTGTCCAACACGCTTCAACGTGTCAACAGCACCTTCCAACAGGCTTTCGACAATAAAGCTGTTGAAGCGGGAGATAACAATGGCAATTTTTGCGTTGGGAGCAGCAATAGCGCCTTCGATAACTTTCATGGATCTTCCTTTTACAAATAGGTGACCCGGCTGACCGCCAGAAAAACCGCGTAATAATAGCACAGTGACCGGTCAGGTCGGGAGTTTACTCAGATAGATATTCAACCACTTCTAAACCAAACCCAGCCAAAGCATGATATTTCTTCGGCGAACTCAGCAGACGCATCTTATGAACGCCAACATCCGCAAGGATCTGGCTACCAATACCGACACGACGAGAAGTCCCCTGCCACTTAGCGGCCGCAGGTTGCTCCCCTTTATCTTCTTTTTCAAATGTTTTCAGATGCGCGAGCAGCTCTTCATTGTTTTCTTCGCGTCCTAACAACACCATCACGCCACCCTCATCAGAGATGCGGGTTAACGCCTTTTCCAACGGCCAACTGCGCGTCGATGCACGATCGCTGAACAAAATATCGTTCATAAAACTTTGCAGATGAACCCGAACAAGGGTTGGCTGATCCGGTGTCACTTCGCCTTTAAGCAACGCGAAATGCAGCTGACCATCAATAATGTCGCGATAAGTGATCAGCTCAAATTCACCAAAGGCGGTCGGCAGGTGGCACTGCGCCACACGCTCAATGGTCGTTTCATTTAGGTTACGATACTCAATCAAATCAGCGATGGTGCCAATTTTGATGCCATGCTTTGCTGCGAGTATTTCCAGCTCTGGACGTCTCGCCATGGTGCCATCTTCATTGAGGATCTCAACGATAGCCGCTGACGGGTCAAAACCGGCCAAACGCGCTAAGTCACAGCTCGCTTCGGTGTGTCCGGCACGGGTCAATACCCCACCCTCTTCAGCGATCAGCGGGAAGATATGACCTGGCTGCACCAAGTCTTTGGCTTCAGCATCAGGCGCAACAGCAGCCAAAATGGTTTTCGCTCGGTCTGCCGCGGAAATGCCTGTCGTTACACCTACGGCCGCTTCAACAGACACAGTAAACGCTGTCGAATATTGCGCATTATTGTTATCCACCATTAATGGCAGATTCAGCTTCATGCAACGCTCTCGATTCATTGGCAAACAGATCAGACCGCGGCCATGGGTGGCCATAAAATTAACCGCTTCAGGGGTTACCTTTTCAGCAGCCATGACGAAATCACCCTCGTTCTCTCGGTCTTCGTCATCCATCAAGATCACCATCTTGCCCTGGCGAATATCTTCAATCAGCTCTTCAATGCTGTTTAATGCCATTTTCTGCCTGCCTTTATCATTCTATTTTTAGCCATAGGAGCTGGCTTATTGTCGAGCGTGTCATTGTCGGGCCTGACAATATGAAATCACTCTTATCTAGTGGTGTTATCAGCTGCTTATTTCAAGAAGCCGGTACGACCCAACAGAGCCATCACATCACTTTGTGGCTGGGCTTCACTGACCGCAGCCTTATCCCCTAACATCAGCCGCTCGATATAACGAGCGATCTGATCAACTTCCAAATTCACCTTAATACCGGTTTGAAACCCTTTCATGGTGGTCTCATCTGCGGTATGGGGCACTATGGTCAACTTAAAGCGTGCACCGTCAACGGCGTTCACCGTCAAACTAATCCCATCAATACAGATAGAGCCTTTCTCGGTAATGTAACGAGCCAGATGTTCCGGAGCTTGTAGCCAAAATTCAATTGCACGCCCTGTCGATTCGCGGCTAACAACCTCAGCTAAAGCATCAACGTGCCCACTGACCAGATGCCCGCCCAAACGGGTCGTTGGCGTGACCGCCTTTTCCAGGTTCACCCGCGCACCGCGGCTGGCACTGGCAAAGTTTGACCGCTTCAAGGTTTCAGTAGACAAGTCAGCACAGAAGCTGTCGCTAGAAAGCGCCACCACGGTCAAACAGACGCCGTTGCTGGCGATGCTGTCACCCAGCTTAACGTCGCTCAAATCTAATTTACCGGTAGCGATCTCCAGAGTCACATCTTGCCCCTTCGGCTCAATACGACGGATCTCACCAACCGCTTCAATAATTCCTGTGAACATAAATTCTCATGTCTATCGCTGTGAGCAGAACGACTTAATCATCGAGCTTAGGTTTAAACGTAGCAACAATCCGGAGATCGTCTCCAACCTGCCGGATATCTTGCCAGTCTAACTCTGGCAGTTGCGCCATGTCGTCAAACTCGGTCAAGTTAAATAGTCCTTGAGCACTGTTTCCCATTAATTTGGGCGCCAGATACAAAATAAGCTCATCAACCAGACCGGCATTCAGCAGCGCTCCGGCAAGTCTTCCTCCGGCTTCAACCCAAACCTCATTGATCTCTTTACTGGCAAGTTGGCGCATTAAATTACGCAGATCCAACTTACCTTCCAATTCGGGGATGGCCAGCATAGTCACGTTTTCTTGCCACGGAGCTTCCACATCGGCAGCTTTTCTGGCGATCCAGAGTTCGCCGGGCAGCTGGAACATCTTTAGCGCGGGCGAGATCTGTTTACGACCATCAACCACCACACGCACCGGTTGTCTGACGGGCAAAGGATAATCTTGAATTAACTGTTCCGGCCTCACATTCAACGCCGGATCATCGGCCAGCGCAGTGCCGCTACCGGTGACAATAGCGCAACTCCGTGCGCGCCAATGCTGCACATCCGCACGAGCAGCTGCACCGGTGATCCACTGGCTCTTGCCATTACTCAGCGCTGTTCGCCCATCCAGACTGGCTGCCATTTTTAGGCGTACCAGAGGCATACCAGACTGCATTCGTTTAATAAAACCGGGGTTTAAGCCCTCGGCTTGCGCTTCCATAAGTCCATAACGCACACGAATGCCTGAGGCTTCCAACAAGCCAATACCCTGGCCTGACACTAGCGGGTTAGGATCAACCATAGCAACAACCACTTCTGTAACCCCTGCATGCACTAAGGCTTCAGCACAGGGACCAGTGCGGCCATGATGAGAGCAGGGTTCTAAAGTGACGTAGCAGGTCGCGCCGTTGGCCTGCTCTCCCGCTTCAGCCAGGGCATTCACCTCGGCGTGCCCTTCTCCCGCGCGCCGATGATAGCCTTCACCCACAATCTGCCCAGCGTTGACAATGACACACCCCACCCGAGGGTTCGGAGAGGTGGTATATAGTGCCCGCTCAGCTAAATGAATAGCGCGCTGCATGAATCTGTGGTCGTCTGGAGAAAATCGCGCCATAGGATGCTCTGCTTGGTTCGCTCAGGTTAGTGGTTTTGCGAATTATTGCCCAACTTGGCAATCACATCTTCAAACTCACCGATGGTTTCGAACGACAGGTAAACGGAGGCAAAACGAATATAAGCCACTTTGTCCAGCTTCTTCAACGCTTCCATCACCAGCTCTCCGACCATCTTACTGCCCACTTCACGCTCACCAGTGGCGCGTAAAC
Source organism: Corallincola luteus (assembly GCF_004336975.1). Classification (NCBI taxonomy): domain Bacteria; kingdom Pseudomonadati; phylum Pseudomonadota; class Gammaproteobacteria; order Alteromonadales; family Psychromonadaceae; genus Corallincola; species Corallincola luteus. The sequence goes on along the minus strand of NZ_SJXE01000005.1, from coordinate 52,683 downwards.
TGGACTTAATATCAGCCACAGTCTGTTCCAACTGATCAACACCGACAGGACGTTTCTCCACAGCGCGAAGTAACCCGCTGCGTAGTTTATCTTCATTAAAAGGTTCACGGCTGCCATCGCGCTTAATTAGACGCGGCATTACCAGCTCTGCGGTTTCAAAGGTGGTGTAACGTTCATGGCACTTAGTACATTCACGGCGGCGACGCACCTGACTGCCATCAGCCACTAAACGTGAATCGATCACCTTGGTATCTGGCGCAAAACAAAACGGGCAATGCATAAGCTCTCCTTGGGTAAGCGCTCACCATAACGAACTCTCGGATAAAAACAAAAAAACTGGCCGTCCTATTAGAGACGGCCAGTTATCAGCGCGTGAGTTCCGCCTTTATCTTAAGCGTAAACTGGCAGACGCTTGCAGATCTCTTCCACTTTACCGCGTACTTCAGCGATAACAGCTTCATTTTCAATGTTATCAAGTACGTCACAGATCCAGCCAGCTAACTCTGTCGCATCAGCTTCGCTGAAGCCACGACGGGTAATTGCTGGTGTACCGATACGCAGACCAGAGGTCACGAAAGGTGAACGCGGATCATTAGGTACGGAGTTCTTGTTCACTGTGATGTGCGCGTTACCTAAAGCAGCATCGGCATCTTTACCAGTGATATCTTTGTCGATCAAATCAACCAGGAACAGGTGATTATCAGTACCGCCGGAAACGATCTTGTAACCGCGATCGATAAAGCCTTTCGCCATCGCTTTTGCGTTAGCGACTACCTGCTTCTGGTACTCTGCAAACTCTGGCTGCAACGCTTCTTTGAAAGCAACCGCTTTAGCTGCAATCACGTGGCATAAAGGACCGCCCTGACCACCAGGGAATACAGCGCTATTCAGTTTCTTGTAGATAGCTTCGTCATTGCATGCAGATAAGATCAAACCGCCACGAGGACCGGCAAGGGTCTTATGAGTGGTGGTAGTCACTACGTGGGCGTGGGGTAATGGATTCGGATAGATACCCGCCGCCACTAAACCAGCAACGTGTGCCATATCAACAAACAGGTAGGCACCCACTTCGTCGGCAATTTCACGGAACTTAGCCCAGTCTAGGATCCCTGAATAAGCAGAGAAACCAGCGATAATCATCTTCGGCTTATGCTCCAAGGCCAGCTTGCGTACCTCTTCGTACTCGAGCTTGCCATCATCATTGATACCGTACTGAACCGCGTTGTAGATCTTACCAGAAAAGCTGACATGAGAACCGTGAGTCAGGTGACCACCATGGGCCAGGCTCATACCCAACACAGTGTCACCAGGCTCAATCATCGCTTGGAATACTGCAGAGTTGGCCTGAGAACCAGCATGGGGCTGTACATTGGCATAGGTTGCGCCAAACAACTCACATGCACGGTCGATCGCCAACTGCTCGGCGACATCAACGTATTCACAACCACCGTAATAACGCTTAAAAGGATAGCCTTCTGCGTATTTATTGGTCAGCTGAGAGCCTTGTGCTTCAAGTACACGAGGGCTGCAGTAGTTTTCTGACGCAATCAGTTCGATGTGGTCTTCCTGACGAGACACTTCGTTGGTCATCGCCTGCCACAATTCAGGATCGAAATCGGCAATATTCATATCACGCTTCAGCATGGTTTCTCCCGGCGGGTGCCAAAAATGGGCTAAGAGGGTGTTTCAAGGCGGCGTATTTTACCCTGAGTAATGCCGTATGCCTAGTTTTTGTCTCTTCTTTGACCTTAAACAAGGCGTTATACGAGAACAACTCGCGCTGCGATCAGCAAAAATACAACCCCTGTGACCCTGTCTATCCAATGACTATAACGTTTTAACCAAGGCAAAATGCCTTGATGGGAAAGTAACAGTGAAACCAAGGTATACCAGCACCCGTCCACGAGAGTCACGGTCGACACCAGCATTAAAATAGTCAGCCAATTCATATCTGCGGCGATGAACTGGCTAAAGAGTGCGGTAAAAAACAGGGCGATTTTGGGATTCAAAAAAACGATAGCAAACGCTTCGCTCGCCGAATGCAGATAAGGGGTATGCACTTTGTCTTCGCTATCAACCACGAAAGAACTAGGCCCAGAACGCAGTGCTTTCGATGCGAGCCAAACCAGATAGCCAGCACCGAGATAACTGATCCAGAGAAACAGTTGTGGAAACTGTGTCATCAGCAATCCCAAACCGAGAATCGCCGCCAAGGCATAAGCACCAATACCGATGGCATGACACCAACTCGCCAGCAAAGCATGTCCGCGGCTACGTTGAATACAATTGCGCATGATCACCGCCAAGCTCGGGCCTGGGGTCATCGCACCCAATAGACAGACAGCAAATACGGAGAACCAAGCGGTCAACGTCATACGGCAAACATCATCTATGCATCAAAAAAGGGAGAGTAACCATAATGATCCCCCAGCAAAGATCAATCAATAGAGCTAAAAGGGAGTTGATAAGCAAGCTAACTCAGCGTAAGCCCTGTATGACAAGGCATGCGAGCTCACATCGTTGATATGGCGCACTATATGCTTGCAGTAAACAATGACTCGCGACCAACTCAGATAGTGACCACGATTGCTTACCCAAGGAGCCTATTATGTTTACTGCACTCATTGCGACATTAGCACTACTTGGCGCAGGATTCTGCGGCCTAATGGCACTAGGACTGCTGATTACCATGATGGCAGGTCAACCACCTAGTCGTTAGGTGGGCTTCCCCTAACAAAGGCCATGCCTCTCGCCAAGATGGCTAAAATAGCAGGAGCAGCAGCCAGTGCGGCAGCCATGCTTTCCATTTCAGTATTAAACAGATAGAGCATGGCCCCCACCGCCACCACGATCAACGTCAGTAACGGAATTCGGATTACGTTCCACTGGCTAACCGAGGCTTCCTGCAGCCAGATTTCCATCACCTCACTGCGTTCCGCAGCTAAAACAAATCGAGCAAAGCTGCGATTACAGATACGTAACCTCGGATCTCTGACGATATAACCGCCGCGCTCTAGATGCTCTATCACCTCCAAATTGTGGCAATTGATAAAGCTACCGCTGGCTAATTGATACAGCGCCACTTTTTCATCTCGGGTACAAAGCTCCCATTTTCTGCGGTACAAACTGCCGGCATTGGCGATATACCAAGTTTCCAAGTCTTCCACTTCAAAATGCTTGGGTTGGTGGGATTGATACCAGCGTTTGAACTCAAAATGCACCAGCCTCAAATCAGGCCAAACAGCGGCTTCCCGGCGGCTCAATAAGTAGTGGTATTGCTTTGGATTATCGGTTGGCATCAAGCCAAACCCATGATGACTGGGGCTCCAAGCGTAGAATTTTCTTAACCCACTAAACATCTGCGCCCACTGCTGGACTTCGTTGTCTGCCGTTCCCAAGCTTTCTGTGTATGCATTACTGTGGATCAAACGATAGAGCGGCGAGCGCTCACAGCACACCACAAACCCCATCGCATCCAAACTTTGGCGTCGCTCCAGCAATTGCTGAAGCAGCGAGAGCGCATTGCGACGAAGCTTTTCGTCCATTGCCGCCGTTTCCAAGTTGTAACACACCACCACTTCCCAGCCATCCAGTCGTGGCAGCGGCGAAGTCACACCACCATCGCCATAGCGCATCGGCAACTCGGCATCAGGATCGGACAGATCTAGCCAATGGATACCATGCTCTGTCCCAAGCCACCGGCGATAGCGCATCAGCTTTCTTTGACCTGGCCACAGCATTAACACCCCACCGGGAACACGGGTCGCTTTCTCAAGCACCTGGCGCATTAAGCCACGTTTGGGGAAGTTCTGGCTTAACACCCTAGGTACCAGCAAGCCAAGACAGCGCTCCGCCAGCGAACGGAATACGCGATACAGCATCCAGCCAATAAGGAGCAGAGCAAACGCCATCAACCAGACAGACTCCAGAATCATCGCCAGCGCAGTCGGTAACAGCGGGATAATGAAAGCAGGCTCCTCGGCGGCATCTAAGGGGCGATAAAGACCTTTCGCGGTCCAATAGCGAATAGATGACAAAGCTCCGGTTTCTCTCCCTGCAGCCCGAAAACCAATCCGCGCGGCAAAATCAGACAGTGGTGTTGTTAAACTAATCAAATAATCATAAAAACCCTTATCTTGAACCAGAAAAGATTTCTCCTCGTTGGCATGACCAACTGTTTTGCTACTGTTGATACGGGCATAACGCACATAGTAGCCACCTGAATCCTGATCCTTTATGCAGCCTAAACCAAACACCCCTTTACCACAGCCATTGGATTGCTCAGTAAAAAATGCGTGTTTCGATTGAGCAAAGAAATGGGTCGCCAACCAATGTTTTGATACCCCATCGGAGTTAACTTTGGGCGTATCTCCAGTGCCCAGACCACCATCAGAGGGTTTCGGATATAAAGTTTCAAGTAACCAATGGCGTTTTGCGAGCTGCTGATTGAACTGTTGGCCAATATCAATCGACGACAGTTCGCTATACAGATAGATCTGATGTTTAGATATTTGCTGAAACAGAATGAGGGTCGGCAGTACCACCACGAGCCCCAACATCAGGCCACCATGTAACGGGTAAAGTCGCTGCGCCCAAGCCCGACTGACCCAGCCAGGCGCAGGCTCCAGTGATGGAGGAAAACGTTGCAACTGTTTAGCCATGATAAACACTTGCAACGCCATAGCACCGATAACCACGCCCGCATTCAAACCAAACGCTTCTTCGCGCTGCCACACCAGCACCGTCACAATAATATCTGCCAATGCGGCGACCAAGGCGATGGCAATCAGTGCATAGCGGCGCCACGCACTGGTTAACGGACCATGCGCCACCTGCAAGCAGAGGTTTGCCCAATTAAATATTAACAACACCAAACAGTACAAGACGGTCAGCACCGTGGCGTGTTCGACGCCAAAGCCAAAAACGCCCCCTTGTATCAAGCTAAGCACGGCAGTGCCCACCAACCACGGATAGACAGGGCGGCGATAGTAGTTAGGCCACAACCAGCTCAAGCCGGGTGTAAACACCTTTCCTACCCACAGAAAAGCCGCCAGGCACAACAGCAGCACCAACATGCTCACCAGCACCATCAGCAGCACGTTAAAGTTGATAATCTGCAACAGGCTGTGGTCGTACATCACCACCACACTCCAGGGAATGCCGTACTGACCTAAGGACATCGTCGTTAGGTAATGAGGTTTACCCTGGTAATTTACCCGCAGCGTCATATCTTCCTGACTACTTAAGGCCAGCTTAAGATCCCGATCATGATCCGTTGCCACGAGAAAGTTCTCTAACAGACTCAGCTCTGACTGCGAATGATAAAGTACGCGTCCCGTCTGGTTCTCCACCATTGCCAGTTTGTAACCAAAGGGCAAAACCGGCTCGAGCAAGTTCTCCAAATGAAATTCAGCAACGGCCACCTTGGCGTTAAATTGATTAGGCGGCAAAGCAATCGATGTCACAGTGCTTCGCAAGCCATCGGAATAACTGAAAATGTGCTCGACATAGAAATGTCCACCTAAGGGCGAACGCCAGCCTTTGTCCAACGCCAGCGCAGAAAAATATTCGCGCGTGGCTAAACTAATACGCTCATTGTCGAGCAGATCAAACGGATACCAGGAGTAAAACGGCCCGACCTGTTTACCTTCAGGGTCCAGCAAGAAATAGTGTTCAAGTGGCGGTAAAGCCTCAATCTGTTTCGGAATACAGTTAACCGTTTCATAATTTGTTTCGCTGCCCGACAGGGGTTGCACACATTGCAGCTGCTGTTGGCCATAATCAGCGCTGGGCAAATGGCTGGCCGCCACCGGTTGTTCCGACTGCTTTTGCCAAAGCTGGGTAAGCAGTTGCCGCTTATGGGTCAGTTCGTCGCCCACCTGCATTCGCGCCTGCCCAGCAATCTCATACAATTGCCGCTGCACATGCGCTTTCGAGTTGCTGTAAACCAACAGATCGGTAATGGCGAGGGTGATCGTCATCGCAAACAAAGCAACACCAGCCAATGCGACACGAAACTCATTCGCCCCCATCGCTTGATTAACGCCCATAAAGCGAAAACGCAGAATCGGCCACAATGCTAATAGCAACAGTACTCCACCCAAAGTTGCTGCGGCCATTGAGGGCGACAAGGAAAACTTCGACGCCCTCGCCTCCTCCATTGGGATCAAGCCGGTTAACAGCAAATAGCCTTGCTGCAATTTGCCCCGAGAAATAACGGGATAAGGTAGCTCATAGGGCATGATATAAAGACGAAATGGCATCTCACCAATGGTGATATCAAAGCTACTTGCAGCCCCCACAGGAAGTCGTTCGAGGGTACTTTTACTAGTCGTCGAACTACTACTGGCCGCACTCTGCAACGCCTTGTACAAAGGCTTAATCGCCTCTTCCCAATCCCGCTTGGACTTATCGTCAGCACTTTTTAGAAAATCATTAATATGGGTGAAATGAGAGTCATTAAACGACGTGGATGCATCGACATCTTCGACAGAGCTTTTTACCGTGGTGATCACGCCACCATCGATGTTAACCAGCATCATGAGGTCAAAGGGCGACACGCTGGGGGTGTCTTTTAGTAGCTCACGGGTATCAAAGCTGAAATAATTACGATCGACAAAAGGTGTTGCACTGCTACTGTTCTGCTGCGCCAGACAACGCATCATCCAGAACCCTCGCGCCCCGCCCATAAACCGAACAAAGGGACGATCTGCATTGGCTTTACAGGCCGCCGTACTGCTTTCACTATCTAACGGAAACCAGTTCTGTTGCCCGGAAAAATAAACCTCCGCGGATGAGATTAAAGAGTTGCGCTTAAGGCGTTGTAAAAAATCCCCTCGTTGCTGCTCTTTCTTGTCAGCAACAAAAGCCTCACTGGCCAGATCAACTGAGTCAACCTGCTCGACAAACCGTTGCGAGGTAGGCGCTAGCTCCTGACGCGGATCACCGGCACCCGTTTTTGCCAATGAGATGATTTCATCCAAAAATGAGAACAACTCATGCTGAATCTCCGACAGCAGCAGTTGGGTTTCGAAAGCGCCAGATGCACGCATCGACTTACTGTCGGCAAAGACACCTATGCGACAGCCCCAAGAGCCTAATGCATTGATACCATGAACAAGCGCATCATCGCCCTCTACCCTAGACTCACCCTCGTCCGAATAAGCGGTTTTATCGCTATATTTGGGCTTGGGGATCGCTTTATATTCATTAAACAGTGCGCATACTTTATCTGCCGCTACGCCAGAATCCGGCTTAGGACATACCTCGTTGTAGAGCGACTCAAAGTCATCGTTCTCAGCATCAATACCCAGTTCATAACCCAGCACTTCCGCTAACTCATCATCAAAATCACCATCAATGTAATCATTACCCTCCAGAATAAAGCTATGTAGCTCCTCCTTAAACGCTGGTGATGAAGCTTTGATCTGTTGAATATGTTCAGGAGAGAGCGAAGACGCGCATAAGCTGGCTTTTGGCAGGCGTTGAAACAAACCAGCTAACGCTTTGAATTTATTATCGAGGTGGGTACGCGTTTGATGCAGCACCGCGAACGACCGATGCTGGAGATAGCGTTCGTTACTTTGAAATTTTGCGTATAACAGCCAAGCGACTGGTGCCCCAATTAACAGCAACGACAGGGAAAACAACAGTGCCGTGGTCGTCCGGTTGACCTTAACGATCATCTGACCATTCCTGTGTAAGATAAACGGCTTATGTTGATTTCAACTTAAGTGATTGAATTTTAGTCAACAGAATGGCTTTTCACCAGAAAACGTAGGATCAGAATGAGTAAAGGAAGATCTTCGCTGCAAAAGCCATGCTTAACGCAAATCACTGTTATCCCCGTCAGATTCAGCTAAACTATTGCGCCGTAATCCTCCCTTAATGACTAACAAGAGTTGTCCGGCAGATATGGCTGAATACGTCTTTACAATGCACCGCTTGGGGAAAATCGTTCCACCAAAGCGTCACATCCTTAAGGATATTTCCCTTTCCTTTTTCCCAGGCGCCAAAATTGGTGTACTTGGTCTTAATGGCGCAGGTAAATCCACCCTGCTGCGCATTATGGCTGGGGTCGATACCGAGTTTGAGGGTGAAGCCCGCCCCATGCCGGGACTCAACATCGGTTACCTGCCACAGGAGCCGGAACTAGACCCAAACAAAACCGTTCGGGAAATCGTCGAAGAGTCTGTCGCCCATATTAAAGATGCGATGACTCGACTGGACGCTATCTACGCCGCTTATGCCGAGCCGGATGCCGACTTTGATGCGCTGGCCAAAGAGCAAGGCGAATTAGAGGCGATCCTGGCCACATCAGATGCGCATAACCTGGATAACGCCCTCGAACGTGCCGCCGACGCCCTGCGTTTACCTGAGTGGGACACCAAAATTGAGGTGTTGTCAGGTGGTGAAAGGCGCCGCGTCGCACTGTGCCGCTTATTGTTGGCACACCCAGACATGTTGCTACTCGACGAACCAACAAACCACTTAGATGCGGAATCAGTGGCCTGGCTGGAGCGCTTCCTGCACGACTATTCCGGCACCGTGGTGGCGATCACCCACGACCGTTACTTCCTCGATAACGTCGCGGGCTGGATCCTCGAACTTGACCGTGGCCAGGGCATTCCTTGGGAGGGCAACTATTCCAGTTGGTTAGAACAGAAAGATCAGCGTTTGGCGCAAGAAGCCTCCTCTGAGAAAGCGCGCCAGAAGTCGATCGAAGCAGAATTGGAGTGGGTTCGCACCAACCCCAAAGGTCGTCAGGCAAAAAGTAAAGCCCGTATGGCACGCTTTGAAGAGCTACAAAATAAAGATTTCCAGAAACGGAATGAAACGAACCAGCTCTATATCCCGCCCGGTCCACGTTTAGGCGACAAAGTGATCGATGTTGAGCATTTGTCGAAAGGCTATGGTGACCGGCTGCTCATTGATGACCTCAGTTTCAGCATACCGAAAGGAGCCATTGTTGGCATTATCGGCGCTAACGGTGCCGGTAAATCGACCCTGTTCCGTATGTTGTTAGGGCAAGAGCAACCCGATTCAGGTGCGGTCACCATAGGTGACACAGTGGAACTGGCTGCCGTAGAACAGTTCCGTGACACCATGGATGACACAAAGAGCGTGTGGGAAGAGATCTCAGAAGGCGCAGACATCCTCACTGTCGGTAACGTCGAGATCAACAGCCGCGCCTATGTCGGCCGTTTTAACTTCAAAGGTGGCGACCAAAACAAACGGATTGGTGAGTTGTCTGGTGGTGAGCGTAACCGTGTGCATCTGGCCAAGCTACTTAAAGCCGGTGGTAACACCATTCTGTTGGATGAACCAACCAACGACCTTGACGTTGAAACCTTGCGTGCATTAGAAAATGCGCTGCTGGACTTCCCGGGCTGCGCCCTGGTTATCTCGCACGATCGCTGGTTCCTTGACCGTATCGCCACTCACATACTCGACTATCGTGACGAAGGTAAGATTAACTTCTTCGAAGGTAACTTCTCTGACTACGAAACCTGGTTAAAGAAAACCCTTGGGCCAGAAGCGATCGAACCCCATCGCATCAAGTACAAGAAGATTGGCTAACCTCTCTGTTGGTCGTGAAAGCCCAGACTCGTCTGGGCTTTTTTATGCCCTAAAACGCTGTTTCGCCACGATCTATTTGCAAAGCCTGTGATCTGAGGCAGGACTCAATCACTCACCTGACTTCTCAACAGACACAGGGCTGACTATGATTGCTAGGTAACATTGGTCTCTGCCGAATGTATGGATTTAAAACCTGATGCTCGAAAAAAGAAGATTTACCCGAATCGTATTCTCAACACCGGTCAATATTGTCACTGGTGATAAAAGCGTTAGCACTGAGCTGATCGACCTGTCTCTAAAAGGCGCATTGGTGGCTGAACCCAAAGATTGGGTTTACGACGAAGACGCTGACTATAAACTCTGTTTTCATTTAGACGGCTCTGATGTCGAAATAGAGATGGAAGTAGAGCTATCCCATCAACGGGCTCATTATTTAGGTTGGAATTGCCACCATATCGGGATCGAAAGTGTCTCCCACCTTAAGCGCCTGATTGAGTTAAATGTCGGCGATGAAGATCTACTGTACAGAGAACTGGCCGATCTGAGCCATCCGCCCGCACTATAGTTTTCTCTTTCTGCCGCTCACAGTAATGACAGTGAGCGGCAAACTCTCTACTCTGGAACGGCTAAATAAAACGCACAAAAACAATAAAGATGCGTTGAACAATCAACTCCTTTCCAGGGAACCGATATGAAAACATCCACTATTCTTGCGACGGCACTGCTTGCTAGCGCCATGACCGTCGATGCGACACAGATTGAACCAACCGCCGTAGCCAAACTTAATAGTGCATCCGAAGCACAAGTCATTGAATGGCGTCGCCACCTGCACCAACACCCAGAACTCAGTAACCGCGAATTTGAAACCAGTGTCTATATCGCCAAGCAGATGAAAGCGCTAGGTTTAACCGTTGAAACAGGCATAGCCCATACCGGTGTTGTCGCCGTGCTTGAGGGTGGCCTGCCCGGCCCAACGATAGCGCTACGTGCCGATATGGATGCGTTACCGGTCACCGAACAGGTTGACCTGCCATTCGCATCAAATGCCACCTCCGAATTTAGAGGCCAAAAAGTCGGTGTCATGCATGCTTGTGGTCACGATACCCACGTGGCGATGTTGATGGGCACAGCGAAGAACCTAGTCGCACTCAAATCACAACTGCCCGGAAAAGTGGTATTTATCTTCCAACCTGCGGAAGAAGGCGCGCCAGAAGGGGAGGAAGGCGGGGCAGCTTTGATGCTCAAGCAAGGCTTATTTGAGAAGCACCAACCGGTCGCGGTCTTTGGCCAACACGTCACCTCCACCCTGCCCGCAGGCGTAATTGGTTACCGCAGTGGTCCAGCCATGGCCAGTGCAGACCGTTTCAAAATTACCGTACACGGCAAACAAACCCACGGTTCTCGCCCATGGGGTGGTGTTGACCCGATTGTTGTGTCGTCACAGATCGTGATGGCGGTACAAACCATTGCCAGTCGGCAGGTTGATGTAACTAAAGCACCTTCGGTGATCTCATTTGGCGTTATTGACGGCGGCATTCGCAATAACATCATTCCCGACAGTGTTGAGTTGATCGGCACGATCCGTAACTTCGACATGGGGATCCGCGAGCAGATCCACGAAAAGCTTGAGCATACCGCCAAGCTAGTCGCAGAAAGCGCGGGCGCCAAAGCTGAGGTCACCATTTTCAAGGGCTATCCCGTCACCGTTAACAACAAATCACTGACAGATTTTGTCGTTGAGCGTTTTAATACCGTGGCAGGCAAAGACAATGTAAGAGAGATGGGGCTCATCACCGGTGCTGAGGACTTTTCCTACTACGCCCAAGAAGTGCCAGGGTTCTTCTACTTCCTGGGCGTCACGCCGGCAGAGCAGAACCCTCTGACCGCTCCTAGTAATCACTCTCCCCGCTTCTATGTCGACGAGTCCGCACTCACCGTGGGCACACAAACCATGACGCAGTTAGCGGTGGATTATTTGCAGACATATCGATAATAACCACACCTGAGATAATAAAGGCGAGTCTCTGCTCGCCTTTATTGCTGATGACAGAATCAACCAAAATAACGTCTACCAAAACTCGATTTGGTGAACTCCTTTCCTCCTTCCATCTCGAGTATATCGGCTTTTGAATATTCAACGTTGAAGCGATCCCTTAATACATGCAGGGTTAACAGCGCACCTTCATAATCAATGGCTTTTAAGGAAATCATCAATTTATAGTAATAGGGTGTCGTTAAGTACGGATCGCTAAGAATAGATTCATTCGCGTAGTGGTTAGCCAGGCCGATCTTATCCATCTCCAAATACAGCGCCGTTTGTTCGATGTGAATTCCTACATGATTAGCGATGAACTCAGGTAGGCTATTCAGAGTTACGACGGCATTATCATAATCATTCCGGGATAAATAATATCCATAAAAACTGCTATGCGTCTGAGGTGTTGTCGTCCATTGCTGTTCAACGAATGAGAGCCACTCCTCATCCATCCCTACTGCAACGTCTTTTAGTAATCGATCTCGGATAAATGGCTCGCTCTGTAATTCTGGCGACAGCAGAGAAAAGTACTTATCAAACAGCACATACTCCCTATTATTAATCGCATGCATTGTTTGAATAAATGACACTTTTTCCAGCTGTGTATACTCGCTCGACTCCATCACGCGATCCATCGCCACCAAAGCTTCTGCTAAACCATAGCGATACAGCATCTGCCGAATATTGACGATGTTTTGTTCGTCACGATCCCAAGTGAAACACAAATAATCAAAGCTATCATCAGAGCCCAACGCAAAGTAGCTTTGAATATAGTTTCCTTCTGTCTGGCTATGGATAAACTCCCATCGTTCGAGGCCTGCGACTTGTTCCATCATCTTATGAAATGTTGTAGGAAGTAGTTTATCCCATGACACATCAACAAAGCCGGCTTCAGATTCGTCAGGGTAAATCGTCTTGATGTAAGCCTTCGCCGGGCGATTAGAGAAATGTTTATCCAGTGTGGCGACTGGCGCCTTCGCGGCATCAGCCGCAAAAGCGCGAAAAAAATTCACACTGGCAAAACCATTATCAGTTTCTGCGGCTGCCACGTCAGACTGACTATCCATACTATCTAAGGTGTTTAGCACCTTATCAGCGGCATTGGCGTTATTGACGGATTGGCTACCAGCACCTTGCCCATTGGAGGCACAACCAAGAACCAAACAACACAAACAAGCCACCATCCCATACTTAATCTTCATCATCTCTTTCCTTAGAGTGCCGTCTTGCGTTGTTGTTGCTGGATGTAATGCACCAACTTGCTCATAGAGCCATAAGACGGTTCACTGGTGACATGAGTAATACTGTTTCCATATTCAAGAAATTTCCGTGCCTTTCTCAACAAAGCAATATGCTCGCTGACTTGCTCAGGAGGCACAAATCTCTGTTTAGTCTCATAGTCACTGCGATAAATTAGTCTACGATGTTCGTAGCTCAGCTCTGTTTCGAAACGAATAAAATCATTTTCTAATACTGTTCGCTCTGCCGTGGTTGAGAAATCAATATGCTCAGGCAAAACCAACTCTAGCTGTTGATGCACTTGCACTTGCCCATATAAACCCAAATATTGGTTTCGATTCACTTGGGTAGGCAGTTTGATATAGCTATCGATAACATCTGTATAGAAAGAGAATCGAGCGGCACTGCCGTCGACAGTCCAAAAATTAGGGTGCAAATAGTTTTCAGTAACAACGAGTTGATTAGTGTGGCGATCGTCTTGAACTTCAATACTGCCAATTTTATCGATGCCAGCAAACAGTTGTGAATAGTAGTTAAAATACTCTTTCTCTAGACGCTGCCTGCCGACACTTGCAATCCGATAACGCATATAGTCCGCTTCTCGCCCCGAATACGTAGTCGATATCTGCCACTCCACAGGTGACGCATAATCAGCGGCTTTATACTGCTGCCGAATACGGATCAGATTCTGATGTGCTTGAGACGCAGGCATCATCGTTAACTGATCACTCCCTTTTTTGGCAATCAATCCCATCCCAAATTCAGCTTGTGAAATAGCCTCTAACGTCAGCGCCTGGTGGCTCATAGTAGGATCAACCCAATAGCGTTTCCCATCAAAATCAAACGTAGTGATAACATGATTAAACAAGTTATAAGCAGGCAAAAACTGCGCAATAGTATGACGACTTTCAGTTGATACAAGCACGGGTGCAGCCTGAACATCGATGGCATTTAACATGGTCGCCAATAGCAATGATTTGTCTTTGCAGTCCCCATAACGATTGGCAAAGACCTCAGATGGACTATGCGGAAGATGAGAATTCTCAGAAATCTCAATACCCAAATAACGCACCTTCTCTTGCGAGAAGCTTAACGCTTTTTCAATTGCCTGCTTTTTAGGTAAAGTCTTTAAATCGGCAATATAATCAATAAGATCCTGCGATAACGATGTATCCGCTCGGTCAAACAAGTTAACAGCCCACTCGCCAACTTCTTGCCAAGAAGAAAAATCAGAAACTTGCAGATAAGGATAAACGACTTCCCAGCTTGGATTGTCTCCTTCTTGATGCACCATCTGCGTATGTTGCATAGACACGCTATACACACGGTGTTCCCCATGCATCGTTTCAATCAATTCAGCGTCACTGTTTATAAATTTATGAGCTAGCGGCTTCCCTTTATCAGTGACGATACGCAGGCTTAAATGCTCAACTGAAATTGCCCAACCTAAATCGAAGAAGAAATTAAAGTGACCATCAAATACAGGGTTTTGCCCCTGCAAGGTATAACTGTAATCAATGACATCGCCTTGGCTAACCCCTTTTAGCCAAAGGGTCATCTGCTTATGACCCGAGTAAATTCTGCTCGCGGCTTCCGGCTCAAGGTCAATCAAGCGGATATCCTGCACATTAAGGCGCTCAATCACCTTCCCTTCACGAAGAATATTCGCGTGATGAAAAACCACCTTTTCAAAATCAGGATTAAACACGATCTCTATATCTGAATTTTCCTCAACCCCCAAAGAATCATTAATGCGATAGGTAAAATGTCGATAAAGATTACGCTCGGATAAGGTGAGATTGACTTGCGTGTCAGACAAAAGGTAATCAATGGTTTCAGTGCTGGGAGCACGGTCTAGAGAAGCCGTAATAGGTGTTATCCAGCTTGGTTCCGGAGCGATTTTCCATGCATCAGCCGCATGGACACTGCCAAACAATACTGAATAGACGAGCAGAGCGCTGATAATCCTTTTTACATACATCGATGCCATTCCTGTGCATTACTTCAGCCAAGCATTATAAAAGCAACATCTGGTTAAATAAAAGTCGGCCAGCCAACAAAAGATCTGCAAACAGATTTATCAGATCCCTGTCACACCTCTCTGCTACGCCCTCAGAGCTCAGCTAAACGCACACACAAAACCTATTTCCACACATAGTTACTGAGGCCTATGCTTGTCGTCATGAGCCACCTTTTCTAGTAACCGCTGTAGGCACTGGATTGACGCTTCCCACAGAACTTTTCCCTTATTTAAACTGCACTCTGTCACCAAAGAATCGAATAATGCTAATGTGTTCTTGCTTATGACATATCACTTTGATCAGAACCTATATGAGCTAACTGCAACTCGATGGCGAATGGCAGCACGCTGCATGTGGCTTACCGGCGGAGCGGTTGCACTCCTTTCTGACTGGCATTCATTTGCACTATTTATTGTCGCAATGGGGTTCATCATTTTAGGAGCGTTGCACCACTTTGAGTTACACATTCAACCTAAAATACTCGAATCTCGGTTGATTGTAGGTGACGGCAAGCTCTGCTTTAGCAACCCAGTTTCAGGTTACACGGCCACGAAAAACTTAGATGACATCACCAAGGTAGCGATGCGAAGATTTCTAGGCATTCCAATTTTGAGAGTCGACTTCAAAAACAACGAACGGCTTACGTTTGCTTGTTATAAAAACAGCTCCGATTTAGCAACTGAACTGAAGTCACAGTAAGCTGTTGAGATGTAACAAGCCTCGTAACGGAAGCATTAATTAGTTATTGGACGCTGAAGGGACATCACCGATCCGGCTATCCAGTGAACATGCAAATCTGAAAGCCCTATAACATGCCGTATAAACAGCACGAAATCTAAGCCTGCGAGCCGGTGTCCTGAACGACATCAGAAAGGGTAACAAGGCATTCATGCTTTCTATTCTTAATATCTGGTTAAAACTGCAGATCCTGGCGCAACTTCTCGGCGATCTTTGGACCTCGTTTCCCTGGTGAGCTTGCACAAAGCTCTGCGGTACCCGCTTTATCGTCATCGAACTTGTAGTGCAGTAAACATTGGGATTCGATCAGAAAACCATAGGGGTCAGGCATTTTCGCTATCAGTTCCGCGCTCTTGAAATCAAAAGCCTGGTTAAGCCTGACAAGTCCCCACCAAGACCACCATTCATTAGCTACGTAGCCTTGTTCACAAGTCATATAAGCTTCTTTAAAACGCTTAGATCTGATGAAATTCAGACACGGTCGGTAAAACTCTCGCTGCAAATTTGGTTGTTCTGGAGGTGGAGTTACCAATCCATCAGCCGCATCCACCCGACCAGGAAGTGTGATGAAGAAAAAGATCGCTAGTGCGACAACAGTATTCATACATAAGCCTCGCTCTATTGTGCAGAAGCCATAGGTACTTGAGGGAGATGAAGTACAAAGTCTGCGGAGTTCACCGACTTGCCTTTAACAAAGAACCTTTTCTTCCACAGTTGACTAGACTGTGCCGCACGTAAAACATCTGGTCTCGATGCTCTTGTTGTTTGAGCGAAACAACTTTGTTGTTCAAAGCAATCCATACCGCCCGTAAGCGTGACAGATACCGTTAAAATTGAATGTTGTTCCTTAAGATAGTCGGTCACACTCTTTCCTAAGAACGCGGTGGAATGGGCCACAGCCATTAGCGCCACTACACGTTTGCCTTGCGCAACTTGAACGGCAATCGCTTCACTCATGTGTCTGTTGCGCTCAACATGTTCGTCTTCCAGCTGCCCCTGAATAAATCTCCGATATTCCATATCTATACCAACAAGTTCAACACCCATTTCTCGTGAGGATTGTAACAGTGCGATGTAGTAATCAGGGTTCTGCGGAAAATACTGGTGTAGATGCGCGTAAATTAACTCAGCTCCTTCTCCAGAGCGTGAATAGCTCTGCAAGATGGGTGTCATATCTGAAGGGAAAACTTCTAACGCCAAGCAATCAAACCCGGCAAAGCGCAGCTTCTGCAATGCTTGGACAACTTCCAACTTATGCGCGCGGTGAGTGTGGTAGTTCTCGCCCATAACCAATACGCGGGTCGAGGGGCGAACCATCAAGCGATAGAGGTTCTTTCCAGGTGCTTCAACAATTGCTTCTGCTAAATCAAGCTTTGGGTAGGTCATTTACAAAACTCCTTTTTCGTAATCATCCCTTCAACAACGTTTGTCTAAGGGTCAGCTTCCTTACTGCAGGGCTAATTTAGGCCGTGGGGATTCGTAATGCAAGGTGTCTTTTAGTGCCTATGAAATGAAAACGACTCTGTACCTAGTGGCCAAATTAGATCAAATAGGAAAGGCGGCACAACGACCTACCATCCACTAAGCAAACAAGCTAGAAACGAGAAAAAATCACCAGCGAAGAAAACAATGACGCACCAAGAAAGTGTCAGCTAAATTTACACATTCTTATTTCTGCTTTTGCTGGCAAAATATAACTAATTGAGAATATTAACAATTGCTAATTAGGATCGATTTTTGCATTAGATATTTCTTTAGTATCACTTAATCCCAAAGATTGCCGTAGGTGAATAGATTATGTCGAAGATCAGTCAGCTAGTTATTGGATTAACCGCCCTTATCAGCGCTTCCGTCAATGCTGCCCCCGTTACCATCAATTACACTGCGGACAACACGATTCTCGATTTCGGTGTTTGTTTGAACTTGGGCTGTAACCCTTTATCTAACCCATCAGACTTCTCATTACTGTTAGACAAAGGTGCCAATGTCAATAACTGGACTAATGCCGACTCAATCACTTTTGATTTAGATCCAGGCACTTACAGTATTGGATTTGTGGTGCAAAACTTCGGGGCTCCTTCTCGCGGTAATCCTGCGGGCTTGCTCGCTGAAATCATCTGGCAGGACAATATCAACCTGACATCCAGCACATGGGACGTCACCACCAATGGCGTTGATTATGTCGCTGCCACCGAATGGCATAAAAATGGAGCGGGTGTCTGGGGTAGCAATCTACTTGGCGAGATCAGCAGTGATGCATACTGGCTGTGGACGGCAAATAACTTTGACGGCACCACAGACACAACAGCCGCTTTCCGTACCACCATTACGGTAAGGGATGTGTCAGAGCCGGGTATCTTTGGTTTGTTCCTCCTTGGACTAGCCAGCCTTGGGCTGCGTCGCCGCCTCGGTTAAGCATCTTATCGACGGCATAAACGAAGGGCAGGTATCACCTGCCCTTTTTTGATCGTACCTTGCTTCACGTGCCTATCACTCAGCTATAGCAGCTCTAAGGCTTCCGCCAGTGTCTTCACCGCGTCCACTTTCATTCCCTCTATCGGCTGCTTAGGACGATTACCATAAGGCACGATGGCGCGACTAAAGCCATGCTTGGCCGCTTCAGAAATTCTTTCCAAACCATTCGGTACCGGTCGGATCTCACCGGATAAACCCACCTCACCAAACACCACCATATCTTCAGGCAAAGCGCGGTTTTTAAAGCTGGAAACCAGCGACATCAACAGGGTTAAATCGGCGCTGGTTTCAGTGACTTTTACGCCCCCTACGACATTCACAAACACATCCTGATCTGCCATCTGCAAACCACCGTGACGATGCAGTACCGCCAGCAACATGTTCAAGCGGTTCTGATCGAGACCCACCGCAACGCGCCGCGGATTACCCAACGGCGACTGATCCACCAGCGCCTGCAACTCGACGAGCAGTGGGCGCGTCCCTTCCCAGATCACCATCACCACCGAGCCAGCGGCGTGCTCTTCGGCACGGGACAGGAAAATAGCCGATGGGTTGTTGACCTCTTTCAAGCCCTGCCCGGTCATGGCGAAAATACCCAGCTCATTCACTGCACCAAAGCGGTTTTTATGACCCCGTAGGGTGCGATAACGACTGTCCGCTGAGCCATCAAGCAGCACCGAGCAATCAACACAATGCTCCAACACCTTGGGTCCTGCCAGCGAACCATCTTTGGTGACGTGCCCCACCATCAAGATGGCGATCTGGTGCTGTTTGGCAAACCGAGTGAGATAGGCGGCTGACTCCCGAACCTGTGAAACGCTGCCCGGCGCCGATTGAATATCCGCCATGTGCATCACCTGGATCGAATCCACCACCATGATTTTTGGCTGCTCTTTCAACGCCAACGTGCAGATGGTCTCGACATTGGTCTCAGATAGCATTTTTAGCTTGTCGGTGGGTAAGTAGAGGCGCTTGGCGCGCATAGCAACCTGCTGCAATGATTCTTCGCCCGTGACATAGATAGCGCCCATATGATTCGCCATATGGCACATGGTCTGAAGCAACAAAGTACTTTTACCCGCCCCCGGATTACCGCCAATCAGGGTTGCCGAGCCGGGCACAATGCCGCCTCCCAGCACGCGATCAAACTCTGCAAAACCACTGCTGAAACGAGGAAGCTCACTGAGATCGACAGATGCCAACGTCTGTACCTGTGCGGCCACCGCGCCAGCATAACCATCGCGCACACTCCGCGCCGACGGTGCCGCGGCCAGTCTTACCTCGCTGATGGTATTCCATGCATGGCATTCGCCACACTGCCCCATCCACCGGGGAAAATCGGCCCCGCAATCACTACAAACGTAGGCAGTTTTTGCCTTTGCCATCAGTACCTCGATAATCCTGCTGAGCCATGCCACAAATTTATGTGTATGGCATTGAATTTGCTTCTCTCAATCATTAGGGTAAGGCGTCAAATGTACGCCGCTATAATAATTAATAGAATATTGAGGGATACTCTACTGTCAGTTATCCCGTTTGTCAGTCTGTAGGTAGTAAACAATCTCGCATGGAACTCACAGCGTATAGCGCCATCATCGACCAATTGAAACCGTTGGTGGCAGAACCAGACTTTGAGGATATGCTCGCACGATTAACCCGTAGCGAGTCACCCTCTGCGCGCTTCCTGATTAAAATGGAACTTAAGCGCCTAGCCTCCCCTTGCGTGCGTGTTATTGATTTACGTGGCCGTGTTAACGGCAACTGTCATCCATTCGAGCATGATGGTCGCTTGCACTACCTTGATGATATGGCGGTACAGTCTTTTAAACGTAGCGTGAAAGATTATCGCGGCGTGTACACCATGGGCGTCTATGAAGACGTGATGAATACCGAAAATAACTTTCGCGTATTGCACCGAAAACAACAAGAACAGCAACTCTCTGAGCTTCAGTCCAGCAGCAAAAAATCAGCAGAAGATGAAGCGCTGCTGCTGGCGAACCGCAAAGTCCCCCATTATCCAGGAAAGCTGGTTCAATTTGGTCGCTATGTACTGCGTTCTGAAGAGCGGATGCATTATGCCATCTCCATCGAAGTGACGCTGGCCGATGGCGTCGTCATCGAAGGCAACACCACAGATCTTTCGGTGAGCGGTGCACGTATTAAAGTTGACGACAGCTTTGAGATCCCCAAGGGCGATCATATTCTCGTCAAGCTGATGGGCCTAGAAGATGACTATGTGCTCGGTGAAATGGGCAAAGGGATCGAATATGTGGTCATGGGTAGCGATGAACACCTGAATGGCCAACAACGCTTACGCCTGATGCGCGCCAACAACGAGCCTGTGTTCGACGAGTTTCTTGAACGTCTGATCCGTGGCAACAAACGCCGCTACAAGGTGAATCTGGATCATGCCGTCGACGCGGTACTTTGCAAAGGCTACGAGCAATACTTCTTTCCCCGCATGTGTGCCCTGCCAGTATTCTGCAGCGGCAAGCGCGACGAGGCGTTAACCCCCGAGTTAGCCCTAGTGACAGAGAATAATCGCCATATTATCCACTACTGGCGCGACGAAGAGTATCGTCTGCAACTGGATGGCGTATTGCAACCTGCACGGTTAAATAGATTACGGGAAGCCCCCCAAGATCCTCTGTTGATATACTGCTTTACTCACAGTGCCCGCGGCAAACTGTTTTACTATTCCGCCATTGAAAGTGAGTTTGAGTCAGAGCAGCAAAAACAAGTTTTCATGGGGTTTGGTGCCAATAAGCCCAGCTGGCAGGTCTTGCAATTAACTATCGCAGGTATCCATCCTGCGCACGCCAACCTGACCACCTTAAAAGATGGACGGGAGGGGCCAGAGCTAGACCAGCAGTCTCCTCCTCCACGTGTCGAAGGACGCCTTAAAGATGTTCGCCAGGTGGTATTGATTTCAGACGTCACCTCGGAGATCGGCGTGCAGCGTTATGCCAGTAACGAGTGGGACAAGTCGCAAGTTAATATACTGAAAGCGTTAGGCCATAAACGCGGCGGCAAGTCAGCCATTGAGCTGCACGCATTGAGCTTTTCAAACCTCAGACGCGAAACGCGCTTCGCTTACAAGACACAGGTGATTTTCAAACTGGGAGAGAAAGCTTTTGAGGGGTTTACCCGAGATATCTCTTCCGCTGGCTTGCAGGTAGAGTTAGACGAGCCGATCCCATGTGAGGTAGGCGATGCTATTCATCTTGCCCTGCCACAGTTGCAAAAGCTCACCAAAAAGATCCGTCTGGAAGAGCTGGCTTATGAGATTGTCGGGCATAACGCCACCGACACCGTACTGCACCTGAAACTAAAAACTGAACTAGGTAGTCAGGAAGCGAAACGTTTTCTGTCGCAAGTGATCGAGTCCAACCGCAAGAAACTACCCGCACTAAGATCACCCCAAGTGGTTGATGGTATGTCCAACGCACTGCGTAATATCAGCGCTCATGCAGTTACCACCACGCCATTTTATGTGCATAAGCGCGGCGCCCGTTATGCTATCGATACCGTCGCCGCCAGTGAGCATTTCTCTCCGGTCTGCGAACTGCTACAACGTATTGCTGATAAAGAGCACAAAAGCGGCATCAACCTATACCCGCTAGTGAAAGCCGAGCATTTTCACGAACACCTCCTTGTGCCTCTGAAAAAGCTGGAACGGGAAGATCCGCCGATCACCCTGGAACTCTATATCCGCTTGCAAACCGACAGTGATGGCATCCCGACTTTTGCCCAGTGCCGATACGCCGATGAGTTCGAAAACGAGATTAAACGTCGCATGTTTATTCTCGACAGCCTTAATCAAGGAGAGTTCTTCGCCTGGCAAGTACACCTATCCCGTACTGGGCGTCCAGACATTGAATTCGTCAACGATGAGCTCAGCTATATCAGCCAGTACGCTATCCATAAAGCGAAGAAGTTGGAAATGGAGCTGTGGGATGTCGTCGGTGTCGGTGAATTAGTGGATGTCACAAAAGAAGTACTCAGTCGCTACCCCACAATCAATAAAAAATAGCGAACAAAGAAACACGACTTCAGCATGCCCCCTTAATAAGGGGGCATTCACACTACGCTGCCCCCAAAGGTTTACTCTTCGTTCTCCCGCCCCTGCGCCGTAAATGCCGCAAACGCCTCTTCCCCAGTCATCTTTTTCGTCTCATTGGCAAAGCCGTAGTAACTCGGCTTTTCGTCGATAAAGATCTCTTGGGTAAATGGCGTTTGTTTCAATTCAGGGAACAAGCCCATGGGTAACATATACTGCTGGTTTTGCTTTATTCGATAAAACAGGTGGGAACCACAACTGCCACAAAAGCCACGTTCAGCCCACTCAGATGAATCATAGACAGACGGTGTACCCGTCACGACAACGTCGCAACCACCATCAAAAGCCAAAAATGCGCCACCACCCCAACGCCGACACATATCGCAGTGGCAGGCTTCAAAGTGATCGGGAGGTGTTGCTACAACAAGCTTGATATCGCCGCACAGGCACTGACCGGTAATTCCTTTGCTGCTCATCCTTGCTCCTTAATCTTCGCTGTATCAATGAAAATCGGGATCCGCTCTCAGACGAGGGAGAGAGATAACCTAGTGAGGTTAGTCCAACCAGTCAGCTAATTCGACAAAGTGATCCTGTGCCGCGTCCCGGTGCACCAACATATCGATATGACCGTAATCGTGACGATAACCTTTCACCTGCGACAACAAAGTAAAGCGGGTTTCTGCAGCCCCCAGTTCATCAATAAATAGCTGCACATCCGTTGGATGTCCCAATACCTTGTCATTAGCACCAGCAAGAAACCAACTTCGCGGCCAGCGATAGTCAGAGACGGGCTCACTCATCAGAGCCGCATGCTGTGCCTGCAGCGCTGCTGAATAGTCAAATCCGTCAACGGGATCACACCAATGACGATCCTGAGTCCAGCGCGTCACCTGCCATATCGCTCCCCAAGGTTCGTTATCCGCACCGATCTTTAGGGGCTTGGCCGGAAAGTAGCCACACACTAACTTGCATAATGGCGCCAGCCCCTGCCAGACAACGCCCATCTTGAAATAGAATTCTAAACTACGGACGGAGATCCGGCGCTTCACCCCAAACAGGGTTTTACTCAATACTTGTGGACGTAATTCAGGGAAACGGATCAACGTGGCGGCAGCCAAGGTGCCTCCCCAGCTATGAGCGATCCAGTGCACCCCTTGTGGGTGGCGGTCAGCAACAAAACGATGCAACGCCGGAATATCTTCCACCACAGATTCCCACTGGCCGTGGTCAGCACCGCGACCAACTTTGGGCTCACTGAGGCCACGACCACGCAGATCGGCAACGTAACAATGAAATCCTTGAGACGCCAGATAGGCCGCAAGGCCGCGCCCTTTCTCATTGTAAAAGATACGACCATTTTCAATGGAGCCGTGAAGAAACAGGATCGCCCCACGACTGGGGGCGCCTTGATCGGTCTGGCCAGCAGGCAGACAGATTTCACGCAGATGTAGCCTGACACCAGCCACAGGCTCGACGAACAGGCTACGGTATTGCAGGGTTGGCATTAGTCGCTGGCCAGCAGGTAGTAGATACCCTCTAAGCCGCCCAAGCTGATGCCGGTAGCCGCTTGTGCTTGCACCACCGGCTTCGCATGGAATGCGACTCCCATACGTGCTTCAGCCATCATCAGCAGATCGTTGGCACCGTCACCAGCTGCAACCGTTTGTCGATGGGTAAAGCCATACTCGTCACGCAGCTCATTTAGCGTTGTCGCTTTCACTGCCGCATCAACGATATCGCCCTGCACACTGCCCGTCAGAACACCGTCAATAATTTCCAACGTGTTCGCCCTGGTAAAGTCCAAGCCAAGATCCTGTTCCAGCTTGCTGGTGAAATAGGTAAATCCGCCGGAAACAATCGCCACTTTCCAATGGTGCTGCTTCAGTACTGCCAGCAGCGCTTCCAAGCCGGGCGTCAGCGGGATAGCGCCAGCAACCTCAGCCAGAATAGACTCGTTCGCCCCTTTCAGGGTTGCGACACGACCGCGTAAGCTCTCGGCGAAATCCAACTTACCCTGCATCGCCAGTTCAGTGACCTCAGCCACCTGCTCGCCAACACCGGCCAATTTGGCGATCTCGTCGATACACTCAATCTGGATCGCAGTAGAGTCCATATCCATCAACAACAACCCTGGCTGATCCAATACTGGTGCGTTTTGATCCAGCAGGTTCAGATCCAACTGCAGGGTTTGGCCAACCGCCGCCAACGTGGCACGATCGGGATACTCAGCCTTGGCTAGATCCACAACCACAGCACCTAACTGAGTGGGCTCCGCCAGATCAGCAATCGGACGAATGCCATTAACCGGGATATCGCTCTGCTTCAGATAGTCCAATACCAGCGCCAGACCTCGCAGGTTGAGCTCAGCCCCCCACACCACCAAGCGGCTACCCAGACGAGGAATGTGATCAACACGCTCCTGCTCGGCCAAGGTATACGCTTGCAAACTCCGAGTCAGTTTATCGTCCTCCTCGGTTGCAATACGCAGTTGAGCGCCATCATCGGTCAGTGCAACATCCTGCAATAAACTCTGCCCAGAGCTCACATCATCGAGCAGTTTTCCCAACACTTCACGACTCGTCCAATCCAGCGCCGAAGGAGCCAGAGAAAAAGTGATTAGTTTCACACGCTATCCCTTTAATCTAGTGTCTAATGTGAAGACGATAAGACGTTGCTTCACAAATCAGGACACCTATAGTATTTCTGTCCTCCCTAAGCCGCAAATGAGCTTAACAAGGAATCATGAGCCAAACCGCCAAAGTTGTACCGGAATTAGCGGGCAATGATAAAAAAAATAAAATAAAAACAGTGAGTTCGAATAAAAATAACGGCACTAGGCAAATTTATTGGCGATTATTTTTTATTGCTATCACTGTCGCCTTGGTGATGGTGATCATGCAATTAATGGTCATGCTGTCAGTGAGAACGAACGCACTCATCCAACAACAAACGGAAGTGATGTCCCGTATGCTGACCCATCAGGCGGCATTGGAAGCGGTGCAACTGCTGTTGGATCAAGATCAGCCGCGCTTACAAGCCATGGCTGAACACCTGGCATCCGATCCTTTTATCCACGACGCGACCATCTATGATGTAGAGGGTATCGCCGTCGCACGCTCCGCTAACGTACTCGCGATCAATGACCTGCTCGGGTTTGGCCAGTTCTCTCCTGAAAATCGTCCCAGCCGAGAGCTACGGCCCTATATTGCCGAGGTTGTCAAAGAGAACGAAACTCTCGGGTATATTCGCATCACCCTAGAGATGGAGAAGTTACTGGATCAGGCGACGCAACTTAAGCAGACCAGTTACGACCAAGGGCGAATTATGTTGCTGCTGACGGGGTTAACCGGATTTATGTTAGCGTTGGTGCTCAGGCGTCGGCGCTGAGCAATACTCTCGCGCCATATAGTCCATTTGATATTATCAGACTAAACAGCAAACAAAGCGGCTTACCCACCAGCCCCTCGCAAGGAGCCTACGATGCAAGCCGTCATTGATATCTCCTGGAGTTACCTGCTCTGTTTTAGCCTATTGCTTGCAATCCCCCTAGCGATCAATAGCTACTTTAGATTAGGTCTGGCAAAAGAATCCGCTGCGGCCATTTTGAGAATGAGTGTGCAACTCACTCTGGTTGGTATCTATCTACAATTTTTGTTTCAGCTAAACAGCATCAGCTTAAATCTTGCTTGGCTGCTGGTCATGCTGCTGGTGGGCACCAGTGCAATTGTCGGCAAAGCGCGTTTGCCACTAAAGCGGCTGTTTATTCCGGTATTCACCGGGCTACTGCTTGGGCTACTACCATTGCTGTTGATTTTGCTGGTACTACTGCTGCGCCCAGAGCCCGTCTATCACGCGCAATACCTGATCCCGCTCGCGGGTATGCTATTGGGAAACAGCATGAGCGGGAATATTGTCGCGCTGCAACGCCTATTTAACGCATTTACTGAACGGCAGATGGAATATGAAGGTGCGTTAGTACTGGGAGCCTCTCCCTATCAAGCCAGCCTGCCCTTCCTGCAATCAGCGATGCGCCAATCCCTTGCCCCGATCCTGGCTTCAATGGCAACCACCGGCATCGTGACGCTACCCGGCATGATGACCGGCCAGATATTAGGTGGCACAGACCCCGTGGTAGCCGTGAAATACCAGTGGCTGATCATGATCTCAATTTTTGTCATGCTCTGCGTTGCGATCGCTTCGACTCTGCTGATATCGGTGAAAACACTGATCTGTGATACCGGCAAGTTACAGGTGAGTGTTCGAGAGTAACGATTGAAACCTAAGACCAGTATCAGTTAGCGGCGGTACCACAATGCTGCATCTTGCAACGGCGTTTGCTCTGACAAGTTAGGATTGTCGATCGCAAATAGCTTACGGTTAGCCAAATCTGCACGCTTTATCGCTGCGCCGAAATGCTCAATGAATAAACGGTCAAAACTGCCATCATCGATCATGCCCCTTAGCCCGCGCTCTATTCGCGCAGCCAATGCTGGGTATTTGGGTGAAACAAAAAAATAGGTGGGCAGCGGAATATACACAACCAAAGTGCTTTCCACCGCGAGGTCAGGATAAAAGCGCTGGCGATCGTCGAACTCGGTGAACACTTCATTGACACCACGGCCAAACGAATAAAAGCGATCGTGCATCAACATCCGGAACAATGACTCATAATCCAATCCAGTGACCACTTCCATGCCGGCCTTTTCCATCGCCCAACGTGTTGACCATTGCTCACCAGAGCCAGTTGCAATATCAGCTAACTGTTGCCAACTATTCACGTTGGCAAACATCGGCTGATTCTGCTGCTTAATCAAAAATAGGCGATAGCCCTGGATCCCTTTACGAATAGGTATGCGAACGGGAATAAGCCGCTCTTCCCAGCCTGGTTTTGGGGCTTCGGCCATCACGTGTAATACTTCCCCACGCTCCAGCTCCAGCAAAGCTCTATCGCGAGGCATCACCTTATCAGTGGGGCGCACCGTGACACCGTCATGCTCATCCTCAGTTCTCAACAAAACCTCAGCCAGCAACTCGCGAGGATAGTCATAACGAGGGTCTAACTTAGAGTGACCGCGGTTGATAAGTACCACAGCGGGATAACCAGCAACCTCTGAGGCTCGAGGTGCAGCTTGAGTACCGTCAGCTGCCAGGTTATTGGCTAAAACTGCAAACGACAACGAAAGGCTAATTGCTGAGCACGCCAAGCAAAGTGTCTTAAAAACTGCCATCGATTAATCCAATAGCGCATCAAGGGTCAGCTTCATCATACTGTGGAAGCTCCGCTCCCGCGCATCACTACTCAGCTGTTCATCTCGGCGAATATGGTCACTGACAGTTAACACTGTCAGCGCCTTCGCGCCATACTCCGCTGCAACGCCGTAAAGCCCAGCGGCTTCCATTTCGACTGCCAGCACACCCATCTGATCAGCACGGTCCATCAAATCACCATTAGGGGCATAAAACAGATCCGTAGACACCACATTACCCACCCGCACCGGCACTTGATCCGCCAACGCTTGATCCGCCACCCGCTTTAACAGGCCGTAATCAGCGATCGCAGCAAAATCATGACCAGCAAGGCGTGCCCGATTAACACCTGAATCGGTACAAGCCCCCATCGCCAAAATAATATCGTTGAGCTGGATATCACCTTGAATGGCACCGCAGCTGCCAACGCGGATGATCTGCTTCACCTCATACTCGGTATACAACTCGCGGGCGTAAATAGAGCAAGAGGGGATCCCCATGCCACTGCCCATCACCGATACCCGCAACCCTTTGTAGTTGCCGGTATACGCCAACATACCGCGCACCTGATTAATACACTCAGCCTGCTCTAGATATTGCTCGGCAATAAACTTGGCCCTTAAAGGGTCACCAGGCAGCAGTACAGTATCGGCAAAGGCACCGGATCCGGCGCTAATGTGAGGGGTAGCCATACACTCTCCTAGTCTCAACTCGAACTAATCTAATAGCACAGAAAGAAAGCTCTCGCCGTACTCAAGCGGTTGTATTTCCATGAATTGTGCAACAGTTTGTCCCATATCAGAAAAACTTTTGCGATGGCCAACCGTCCCTGTCTTTATCTGTTTTCCGGCGACCAATATCGGCACATGTTCGCGGGTATGATCAGTACCAGACCAGGTTGGATCGCAACCATGATCAGCCGTCATCAGCAGCAGGTCTTCCTCTGCCATCGCCGCCAGTAACTCAGGTAAGCGGGCGTCAAATTGCTCCAGGGCATCGGCATAGCCCAAGGTGTCGCGGCGATGGCCATACAACATGTCGAAGTCAACCAAGTTGGTCATCAACAAACCACCGGCGGGTAGAGTTTTTAGCGCCTTTAAGGTTTGTTCAAACAGGGCATCATTGCCATCACCGTGAAGCGCTTGGCTCACCCCTTTATGCACATAAATATCGGCAATTTTTCCCACCGAAATCACTTCCCGGCCTTCATCGGCCAAGCGTTCCAACAGTGTCTTGCCCGGCGGCTCAACGCAAAAGTCCTGACGATTGGCGGTGCGCTTAAAGCTCTCTGCATCCTCGCCAACAAATGGCCGGGCGATAACACGGGAGATGTTGTGGGGCGCCAATAGATCCAAAGCTAAACGGCACAGTTGATAAAGACGCTCCAAACCGAAATGCTGCTCATGGGCCGCAATTTGAAACACGCTATCAGCCGAGGTGTAACAGATTGGCATCCCCTCAGCGACAGACTGCTCGCCAAGTTCTTTAATAATCGCAGGACCCGACGCATGACAATTGCCTAATACGCCGGGAAGCAGACCTTGCTGACGTAACTTTCGCAAAAAACTGGGGGGGAATGATTCTGTTTTTTCCGGGAAATAGCCCCATTCGAAAAACACCGGCACCCCTGCCATCTCCCAATGGCCACAAGGGGTGTCTTTGCCGCTGGATATCTCTTCGGCGAATCCCCAGCTAGCCTTATGTCCCAGCAGATTAAGTGGCGCTTCGTCAGTGATTGGCGCACTACCCTGCGTGCTGTTCCAGCCTTCTGGCCAATGGCCACTGCTGGCCGCGCAGGCATCAGCCAAGCCCAATTGGTATAGATTAGGCAACGCGAGCGGCCGTTCCCTGATCTGCTGGCACGCATCGGCGATATGCAACAGCGTGTTGGCCCCTGCGTCACCAAACTGTTCGGCATCGGCGGAAGCGCCAATACCAAAGGAGTCCAACACCAGCCAGATCACCCGTCTTTGCATCGCTAGTATTCTCCCGTCTGAGTCACTGCGCCCTGAGCATCAATAAGCACACCATCCGTATGCATCTGTTGCAACAGTGATTGCCGCAAACTGCTGGCGCCTAAGCGGAATCGTTTTGCAGTCAACGCGTCAGCTCCCAGTGTTTGCTTGACTAGCTGATAGTAATCGCTCGCTTCTGCCATGGTTCTAATGCCTCCAGCCGCTTTAAAGCCTGCCACATTGCCATGATCACGGATGCACTCAAGCATCACTTTCGCCGCTTCCAGCGTCGCATTCACTGCCACTTTGCCAGTTGAGGTTTTGATAAAATCGGCTCCCTCGTCCAGCGCCAACTGACTGGCTGTGCGAACAAGTGACACATCCTGAAGTTCGCCACTTTCAATAATCACTTTTAAAACACAAGCTTCGTTCAGGCGACGAACCGATTTAACCAACGCCGCGGCTAACCACCACTGCCCTGCCATCACCGCCCGATAGGGGATCACCAGATCAATTTCGTCCGCCCCAGCCTCTAAGGCGGCAGACACCTCATGCATCACCGTCGCCGGTTTAGCATCACCGGCCGGAAAGTTCGCCACCGTCGCAATGCGGGTTTGATTGTCAGGCCGAAGTTGTTTCGCCAATGATACCCAGCGCGGATAAACACACAGTGCTGCCACATTCAGCAAGTCACCGCTATCCAGCTCAATACAGCTGTCGTGGCACAATTGGGTAATAGCCGACTCATCATCGTCTTGATTGAGCGAGGTAAAGTCCATTAGCGCGAATAGCTGCCCAGCCAATTCAGGCGATGTTGTTTGGGTATCGTCGTGATTCAAAGCCCTGACCCATTTAGTTTAGTTTGGATTGATATGGATACGATCAGTATAATGCCGCCTCAACTTAGCTGGCCAGCATTGGTCAGCGAATCATGGCCTGTTTGGTAGTGTAATGACCGATATCGATGTAGACAGCAGTACAGACACTTTGCGCTTCGGTGGCATCAACCGCTTGTATGGTAATGATGCAGCACAGATCCTCGCCAACGCGCACCTATGCGTTATCGGTATTGGTGGTGTCGGTTCATGGACGGCAGAGGCGCTAGCCCGTAGCGGTGTTGGCCAACTCACCCTGATCGATCTAGACGATATTTGTGTCACCAACACCAATCGCCAGATCCATGCCACCGCAGACACCATAGGCCAAGACAAAACCGCCGTCATGGCTGAGCGTATTCGCGCCATCAATCCTGCCTGCCAGGTCAACTGTGTTGAAGATTTTGTCACCGAAGAGACCCAAGCCGAATATCTACTAGCGGGCTTTGACTGTGTGATTGACGCCATTGATAGCGTTAACGCCAAAACGGCGATGATCGCCTTCTGTAAGCGTAACAAGATCCCTTTAATCACAGTTGGTGGCGCGGGTGGGCAAACCGATCCCCGCTTGATCACCAGCGGCGATCTGGCAAAAACCTTTAACGACCCACTGCTTGCCAAGGTACGCAACAACCTGCGGCGAAAGCACAACTTCACCAAGAACACCAAGCGCAAATTTGGTATCGAAGCGGTATTTTCAGAAGAGCAGCTGGTCTACCCACAAGCGGACGGCTCGGTATGCCAAACCAAAGCGATGAATGATGGCAGCACCCGCTTAGATTGCGCTGGCGGTTTTGGCGCCGCGACTATGGTGACCGCAACCTTTGGCTTTATCGCCGCCGCCAGAGCAGTCGATAAGGTGCTAGCAAAAGCGCGTAAAGCGTTATCAGAAAAGCCAACAACGGAGTAAGCGCAGTTAAGCTCTGACCACAAGGGATGACCCATCGACTGTTCATCAGAGCCATCTGCACAGCGATAGCCGTTTTCGCTTTTTTTTGTGGATCATAGTCTTAGTGTCGGCTTACTAAAAAACTGGAAAGACAGGGAAGTGTTAGAATGAGTTCTATCGAAAAATATCTGCATTTAGCCGTTTTGGTGTTTTGTATTAGCGTCAGTGTTATCTGGCGTTACACGTGGTTCGGCGCTTTCCTTGACGCCACACTACTCATCTTTGCTATCTATTTGCTGCCCTATTCTGCGGCACTGATTGACGACAAACTGCACCCTCAAGGCCTCCCCTTGCTTGAGCGACTTAGCCTAATTAAATGCTTCGCAATGATACTTGGCAGCCCCATTTTTCTCTATGTCGGATTTTATTTGCTTTCACACGAGCCATTGTCACTCTTATGTGAAGAAGCCACAGACTGTTCCGATGCCGCACACAGAGGGGTTATCGGTCTGATCGCCATTTCCGGAGGCATATTTTGCATCACAGGACTGCTTTATCAGTGGTTGCCCAACCGCCAGGCCTGCAAAGCAGTTCTCGACAGTGAACAACTAAACGCCCCGCACAACACAACGGCACTGATGCATATGTGCGTTTCAACTGAGGCAGAAGATCTAAATATTTATCCAGATACCAGCTTAGAAGACGCACTCGTTAAAATTAACGCACTGACAAAAAAACAAGTACGCACACAACAGGGCGACGCATTACTTGCCACCACCATCATGTGGCAATGTCCGCACATGAGTGACAACAGCCTCGCGGTGACAAAAAACAGTGACGGCCGCTATGACATTACGCTACAAGCTGTATACCGCAGAGGCATGGTAGGAAAGTGGTTTCGCCGAGAAGCATTTTGCCTGCTCTTTGATAAAAAACGAAAGGAAGTCGACGCAATATTGACCCGTTTTTACGGCGCTAATTCAGCGCAATATTATGATTTTGTTTATGAACAAGCTGCAGCCAACTAATTGCTGTTATTGGCAAAGAGCTAAGCCGCTCCATCAAACAAGCAGATAAGAACTAAGACGAATCAGGCAACGATATTCATGCATTGGCAGATCATCACGATCCTTTTAGCGTACTTCCTAGCTCTGGCAGTACTCCCATCAACGTTTACTAATATCTTGTTTGACATACTTGCGCTCGGCGCTGCCTCACTGTGTATTTGGTATGTGCGGATATTTGCCAAAAGCGGCACCGTAACGCCCCATATAATTGAATCAACCAAGGGCAGGATCGGCTTCGGGGCTATTTTTCTATTATTGGGCTGCTTAATGGCAGGCTTAACATTCCCTCTCATTGTTTTACAGCCCACAGAATTGGTCTGTCGATACAACCCATGTGATACCGGCACACATAGCTGGGCAATGGGAATATTATCAGCAGCAGTATCGCCAGTGATGCTGCTGACCAGTTACGATCTATTTCGGGCAATTTGGAAGCCAATTAACAAAAGTAACAACCCTAAACGTACCAACAGTAACGGATAAAAAATGACATTATCATGGATGATACTCATCAGCTTAATTGCTGCCGCCTTATATATTCCCTCGCTGACCATCAGTGGTTGGCTACCATTAACACTCAGCAAGTGTAAGCAAGATTGCGCTTGGAGAAGAGCGGTCATCACAGCTATCGCACTACCAGCCATTGCAATGCTTCTTACCTACCCATTCTGGTTAATCCCTATCGCTTGGTGCCTATACGCTTTTACCGACGTCTCACTGTGGTCTTGGTGGCTGATCGCACCGTCAGCCCCACTCGTTGCGCTCATTGTTGCGACTGTCATTGTGGATATATAGTTGCTATTGGGGGCCCAACGAAAACGCTATGGTTGTCTGGCAGCAATAAACGCTTGGATCTCCGCTTCGGTAGGTTCAGCCCCAAACACGCTAGCCTTCACTTTGAAATCCTCGACCACGCGACTAGCGCCTGAACGACCATTGATTTTGATGACGTCGGCAACAAATTGCTCGTCGTCTATTTCATCGGAGCAAACACTCAAAATGCATGGGTGAGACGTCAAAAACTCAGCGATATCTGGCAGAGCAGCCACACAGCAAAGCGCCTCTACCGCAGCCTGATGCAACTCGCTGTGCACTTCACGGATCAGATCGTAGTAGGCTTCCTCTACAGATTTGTAGTTGGCCGATTGCTCTCGGTTTTCCGGTGCCGGTAAGGAATAGGTAGGATCCAGACTCTCCAAAAGATCATTAACCGAGGAGAGGCTACGCTCAGTCTTGGTCAGCAGTGCAGCGACGACATGCTCAACAGGCAAAAAAGTGGCACTGCTGGGATCCCAACGGATAGCCGATTTCATTTCAGCATCACTGATCCCCTCCTCATCGAAACATTGCTCAAGCCCCGCCACTAAGCCTTGTTCGCTACAAGCAAAAGGGGTGCAATAAGACCATGTGCCAGCGTTATAGTAGAGGCCTATATGATAGAGCTGTTGCTCGGGAAACTGCTCGATGATCTTTCTAAGTGCAGGGGCGGTCTCACTGCTGAGCGCCTCTATGAATTGAGTTTTGACCTCAGCTAGCCTGGATCCAAGTGTGGCTGAGTAGTCCGTCTCTGACATTTGAGTTAATCCCTTATGTATATCTGATCCCTATCTGCAATGAACTCTACTTCTATCATAGATCGGGCTTTTGACGTAGCCAGTAAAAAGCTGCGTCATTTGGCCACAGAGTAAGAAGTAAGCACCTCGTCGTTTTGCCTTACGGGTTATAAATCAGGGGCAAAGTCAGCATCCATAACGCAAGCGGACTATGAATCTACCGCCAAGCGATTGAACAATCGCCCGAGTAAACGATTAGGCGACATAACAGCTGAAGAGGTAATCAATGAACACTAACCGCTACTGTTGCAGTTCAAACTTGATACTAGGTGAAATGACGGCCTTAAGCTCAGCTACAGTCTTCCAAGGCCTCGACCGATGAATAATCCTATGGCAGTTAGCGCACAGAACTGCCAGATCCTCAAGTTTTGTTTTTTGAGTGGATTTTAATTCTGACAGTGGTTTATTGTGGTGACACTCTATGTATCCTTCGCCGTCACTCCCGTAAGTATCCTTGAAGTCAAAGTTACACGCTTCACACTTTAGTGCGCCAGTATCAGAAAGAACCTTCTCTTTTTTCTTCTTTATCAGAGTAGAGCTTCTTTCCCTACGTATATGAAGCTTTGTAATAACTCGACCTTCAGGAAATTCGTCAACTTTTTCTTCTTTTTCGTCTTCTTCACTAACAGGTGGAGATACAGAACCAGCTTTACTCTTAATTATCTCGGCTGTTTCTGCTAATAATCCAATATTTGAAGCAAACTCATCCCATATTTCTTCTTCAAGTTTACCCCCTCCTTTAAGACCAGAGCCTGAATAGCTTGGGTCAAAGCGAAGGAAGTTACACATTTTCATGTATACGCCATTGGCATTTCTAAACTTATCAACCCTTGATGCCCCAGGGTGAATAGGAAGGCTATTTAGTGTTTCGCTCAACTCCTCTACTGCAGGGTGAGTCGCAGATGAATTGTTTGGGCCAAGCTTGAAATACAGGTCTAAGGCTAAGATCAGCTCATCTCTCGACCATTTTGGATTTCTGATTTTTTTCATATTCTCAATACTTCAGATTTTGAAAGCAATCTCTGGCAGCTAACGCCCAAATATGGGGCCGTAGCGTAGGCGCTGACAAGCGCCGGAACGGAGGTCCCAGCAGCTTTGCTGCGCCATGATTTGTTTGTTATGTGTTTTGTACAAGATAGTATAAATTTCCGTATTCTCTCGACTCTGACTTCTTTATTTCGCTGCATTCAATAGCTTCTTTAAACCACCGTTTGACATCACATTCTGTTATATTCGGGTATGTTTTCTGGCGAGCCTCAAAGAAACCACACAACCGCCACTCATCAAAACCATCGATTCTACCGTTAGCACCATAGTCGAAATCAACTATATCTTTTTCGCTGAGATGAACAGCACAACCAATACCATGAAAAAAGTATTTATGTTTACCGCCCAGTACACCAACTTGCTCTATCGGTGGCCCCCAGTTATGTGGTTCGTCAGTGCCAAGGTGCTTTTTAAGTCGCTCGTTGGCTTCTTTGACTTTTTCTTGGAAGTCGTGAATTATTTTTAAAAGATCCGGATTCATGATTTACACATAACGCTAAATAGATCTACACAGACCATCTATCTGGATAAGGGAGCGATGTATACCTATCCCTATATACCGACTAGATGTCCCTGTCCCATTTTATAATTGCTTAATCATAACTCACTGATTAAAAGCATTTTTGTCTACTGCTCACAAAAGCGCGCTGAGATTAGCGATGGAAAAATCACACCTAAACCGCAACCCAACTGACTTCGGTCAGGCATTGCTCACCATCCAGCAACTGCGCGACAAAGCGCAGTCCGGCGACTATTTGCCCAACGCCTTTGGGGGTGCCGGTCATCAAGATGTCGCCATCCTGCAGTGTCATAAATTCCGCAATATCGGCAAGTACGGCGTCAGGTTTATGCAGCATCAAGCTGATGCCTCCCTGCTGCACTAGCACGCTATCTATCCACAGTTTCAATTGCAATTGTTGGCTGAGGCTGTCGATAGCTACAAAGTCGCTAAACAGGGCCGAGCCATCAAACGCTTTGGCGCGTTCCCAAGGCAGTGACTTGGCCTTAAGCTGGCTTTGTAAGCCGCGCTTGGTGATATCCAAACCGACGCCTGCAGCAATAAGCTTGCCCTGCTCAACCAAGAAACAGATCTCGGTTTCGTAGTGCAGAGGCTCACCCAATACGCTGTACAGGGTGTTGCTGATCGCTGAATTTGGCTTTAGAAAGTAGACCGGCTGATCCGGTACTTCGTTGTTCAGTTCTTTGATGTGGTCAACGTAGTTACGCCCAACGCAGACGATTTTAGCTGGCGTGATCGGCTTGTGAGTCTGAGCCTCTGGTTGAATTAAACGCACTGAGTTTTGCACGAAAAGGCTACCTTCTTTTATTAGCTTAAGGACGATGGTTAGGGTCTGATACAGCGTGCTGGATGGCATCAACGATAGCCAGTAAACCATTGCCACGGGAAGGGCTTAAATGCTCTAACAATCCCAATTCGCGCAACCACTGGCGGCCATCAAATGCTTGCACTGCTGCCGTGGTTTGACCATTAACCGCCGCCAGTAACAGTACCAGTAAGCCCCGCACAATGCGGGCATCAGAATCGGCGGCAAACCAATGACAGCCATCTTTAACCTGATGCAGCAACCAAGTGCGACTCTCGCAACCTGTCACTTCGGCTACGGGTTGTTTCTGTTCCGGCTTTAAACCGGGCAGCTTTTTAGCCATCAACATCAACTGGCGATTGCGCCCTTCCCAACCCTTTGCCGTGGTGATCAATGCTTGTAGCTCCGCTAATGGCCATTCCCAAAGCGGTAACGCTTTGTCGTCGATCACTGCCGCCACGGTTTCTGGCTCGCCTTGCGGGCTGGATTGAGAAGCGGCTGCCGTGGCAAGCGGTTCGGTGTTCTCTGTTAAGTTTTCCGGTGAGTCATCGACTAAGTTATCGGCCGAATTTTCAGCCGACGTATCGGCCAACGTATCAACTAAGAACCCTGCAATTAAATCCACCACACGGTCGGCTTCGGCAAGGCTGTTATAGGCAGCAAAACTGATCCGTAACGTGCCGTTAATACCCAACTGTTCCATTAGCGGCATGGCACAATGGTGCCCTACCCTTACAGCCACCTGCTGCTGATCCAACAACATCCCCATATCTTTGCCATGCACGCCATCGATGGTGATTGAGACCAAACTGACGACGTCATTTGCATCGGCTGGCGGCCCATATAAGGTCACCTCTGGCAGTGCAGCCAGACGTTGATATGTGTGTTGGCGCAACGCTTGTTCGTGGGCTAGCCATTGCTGGCGTGGCTGCGCATTGATGAATTCAATGGCCGCCGCCAAACCAATAGCCCCCTCGATATTGGGCGTACCCGCTTCAAATCGAAATGGCGGCGCCTGAAAGCGGCTGCCGGAAAAACTCACTTTTTCGATCATCTCACCACCGCCCTGCCAAGGCGGTAAAGCTGCTAAGGCAGCAGCCTTGCCATACAGCACGCCGATCCCGCTGGGGGCAAACATTTTATGACCAGAGAAGGCATAGAAATCACAATCCAGCGCTTGTACATCCACCGTTAAATGAGCCACCGCCTGTGCGCCATCCACCACGGTGATCGCGCCCACGTTCTTGGCGGCGGCCACCATCTGCTGTACCGGATGAATCGTGCCCAAAGCATTGGAGGCATGGCCCACGGCGAACACTTTAGTGCGCGGGCTTAACAGCGCAGCGAATTGCGCCATATCTAACCGGCCATCACCTAGCACCGGCACCACGTTCAGCACCGCACCGGTGCGCTCACAGAGTAGTTGCCAGGGCACAATGTTGGCGTGATGTTCCATCGCCGTCAGTAAGACCTCATCCCCGGCTTTCAGCTGGTTGGTGAAACCATAGGCCAGCAGATTAATGCTCTCGGTGGTGCCTCGCGTCCAAACGATCTGGGCTGCACTTGGCGCATTGATAAAACGGGCGACGGTCTGCCTAGCCTCTTCAAACGCTTCGGTGGCAAAGCGACTCAGGCGGTGACTGGCACGATGGACATTGGCATTGTGGCGCTGCCAATGATTGACCATGGCATCGATCACGCAATGGGGCTTTTGGCTGGTGGCGGCGTTATCAAGATAGACCAACGGCGTATCTGCCACTTTTAGCTGCAGGGCAGGAAACTGCGCCCGTAACTGCGCCAAAGCCGCTTCTGGCATGAACGCAGCTGAGTTGGTAAGAGGCGAATAAGCAGGCTCGGTCTTGGCTGTCATGGCGATAATAAGATTAGATTTCCAGCCGAACAGACTCGGCAGTTAAGCGAATAAGGGTATGGTCGCTTATTGCTTCAGCACCCGCAACCCTGGCACTGCTGGCAACCCTGACAATCGGAATGCTACTTATGGTTTGAAGCCAAATAGCTGCGTTGCATTGGCACCGGTTTGCGAATAAATATCAGCCAGCGGGAGCTGCTTTAGCGCCGCTAATGACTCAGCCACCTGCACGACGCGCGCCGGCTCATTCCGTTGCCCTTGAAAACCAGCCAATGGCATATCGGGGGCGTCAGTTTCTAGCAACAATTTGCTTAGTGGCAGCGCGGCCACTGCGGCACGGGTTTTCGCCGCTCGTGGGTAGGTGATCACGCCACCGATACCGAGTAAGCAACCATGCTGAATGTAATCATTGGCGAGTTGTAAGCTACCGCTAAAGGCGTGTATCACGGCCCCCTTCTGTGCCGGTTTGGCTTTCAATAATGACAGCAGCTCTGGGTGCGCTTTGCGCACATGCAAGATAACGGGCAGTTCGAATTTTTCCGCCAGCAACCATTGTTGCTCTAATAGGGTTTGTTGCTTAGCGCGATCGGCATCTGCTATCACCCAATCTAAACCACACTCGCCAACGGCGACGACCTTAGGGTGGCGCTGTGCCAGCAAGGACTCAAGTAACAGCAAATCCGGTTCGCTATGCTCTGCCTGGAAGTAGGGGTGCAGACCCAATGCGATATATATCGGCGCGTATTGCTCAGCCAGTGCCAGCAACGCCGGCCAGCGCTTGGCGCTGACCGCTGGCACGACCAACCGTGTTACGCCTGCCGCCTGGGCACGACGAATAACCAACGCTAGATCGGCAGAAAAAGGATCCAAGTCCAGATGACAATGAGAGTCCACTAACACATTGATCAATCTCTGTTTGTATCGGCTTTAAAGCCAGCTATGATAGCTAATATGAAACGCATATATAGCCATAATCACCAAATCCATCGGGGCTTTACCCTGATTGAGCTGGTTGTTGTGTTGATTATACTCGGAATACTCGCTGTCACTGCGCTATCTCGTTTTATCAACTTAAATGATGAAGCGACCGAATCCACCGTCCGCTACTCGGCCAAAGCATTTAAAACCTCAGTAGATTTGGCAAATGCAGCTTGGGCTGTAAAGCGTTTAAACGTCGGCATCTACAACCTATCGGCACTACCACGATCTGAAGACCCCAATTTCGCCGCCCGCGGAACAAGTGGTGTTGATGTGAATGCCAATGGCTGGCCAGCAGGGATATGGGAAGATTGGCTCGCCAACGCGCCTGCCGATACACCTGAAGATCCCGCGGTTTATGGAGCGATTGGTATTAATAATGTCCAAGACTGCGCGCAGGCGTGGATTGGCTTAATGGACTCGACCCAAACTGTTGCGCGCACGGCCAATGAATCAGGTGATTACCTTGCCAGCCATTTAGGTGGTCAACAGTGTCTCTACACTTACCAAGATGATACCCGTTACAGCTTTTTTTACGATGCTGCGGATGGCACGGTGGAATACCAATTTATTCCATAGCGCGAACAGCAACGACTCGCCTTTAGTAAGGATGACGGCAACATGACAAATAAGCTTTCGTTGCAGGAACTTCAAAAACATTTACTCAGCGATGACCCCATGTCAGCCCCCATCAGTGAACTTGTTGAAGCATTGGTGAATGGCACCGACAGCTCGCACAACCTGCCCGAATCCCATTACCAAATAGATCCCCGCGATGGCGAAATCACTATTTTTAGCGCATCCAGAGCGAATCGCCCGCACTCCACTGCAGACAAGCCCGCAGAAATCACGACTGGCGACAACTGTCCTATCTGTGCGGGGAACCTCACCAGTGTCTGTCATGTACAGCCATTGTCGGATGGCGCCAGTTTTATCACTGAGAACCTTTACCCGGTGGTGCATGCCCATGGCTTAATGAAGGTAGAGCCAGACGAGGTTGGTAGCCATGCCATCGTCCGTGGTGGCAACGCCTTTGGTGGTCATTTCCTGCAGTGGACCAGCACCGAGCATGATAAAGATTGGCACAATATGCCATTAGAGGATCTCGTGCTCACCATGGAGCAACTGGCTATCATGGAACGTAAGTTACTCACCGAAGCGGTGGCGATGCCGAAATCGGCTGGCAGTAATGGTGAAACCAGAGGTTATCTCAGTATTTTTAAGAATTTTGGTGTTAAAGCGGGCGCATCACTGACCCACGGCCACCAGCAGATCCTCTTTGCCAACGTGATGTGCAGGAGCAGCTTTAACGATTGGCGTTTTTATGCCCGCCACTTTGAGAATTTTTCAGATTATATGCTCAGAGAAAATGCTGAAGATCTGATGGTAAAAGACTATGGTGATGTGGTGTTGATGGTGCCCTACTTTATGCCCCGCCCTTACACCATGTTGGCCGTAGTGAAGCAGTCAGACCACAGTCATCTATACCATCTACCGGAAAAAACACTCGCTGACCTCACAGAAGCTATGCGGGATGCCATTCTAGCGATG
Organism: Corallincola luteus; assembly: GCF_004336975.1. Lineage (NCBI taxonomy): Bacteria > Pseudomonadati > Pseudomonadota > Gammaproteobacteria > Alteromonadales > Psychromonadaceae > Corallincola > Corallincola luteus. Next base: position 12,119 of record NZ_SJXE01000005.1, on the reverse strand, counting down.
CGTGCTGAGCTGGTAAAAGACGGCAAGCCAGAAGCGTTCAACTATCTGGTACATACCGGGCCTGGTTGTGGTTTATACGTTGAGTTTATGCCACGGGCTGATGCGCACGGCGGACTTGAGATGCAAGGTACTTGGGTTTGCCAAGCGCTGCCAACCGTGTGTGCCGAACGCCTTCGACAGAACCTTAACGGGCATAGCCAACGGCCAACAGACAGCTAGCTATCCAGTGCTGATGGCAAGCTGCTAGCCAACAAAGCGGGAACATTTTCGGCAATGACCGGGCGGGAAAAATAGTAACCCTGTAGCCAATCACAACCCCGCTCGGCGAAGAACAATGCTTGCTCTCGCGTCTCTATCCCTTCCGCAATGCACTGCATATTGAGGATCTCTGCCAACTTTAAGGTGGCATTGATAATCCCCTCGGCACTGTCTGATACGCCTATCTCGCTAACGAAACTACGATCAATTTTTAGAATATCGATGGGGAATGCCTGTAGATACTTAAGTGAAGAGTAGCCCGTTCCAAAATCATCAAGCGCCAGAGTAAAGCCTGCTTCATTCAGTCGATTCATCATCGCCTGTGCACGCACATGATCACTCATTAAAGCACCTTCGGTGATCTCCAAAGAGAGCGCACTGCAAGGCAGCGCATAGTCAGCCATCAAGCTAACAAGCTCTTGTGTCAGCCCCTCGACGTCAAAATGACGCGCCGACAGGTTCAATGACAAGCGAGGTTGATAACCCAGTTGATACCAGTGGCGGAGATCTGTCAGCCCGAGGTGAAGTGCCTGCCATGTCATTTCACCAATCAGTCCCATCTCTTCCGCGATCGGGATAAAGGTCATTGGCGACACAGCAACGCCGTCACGCTGCCAACGCATCAAGAGCTCTAAGGCGATCACCTTACCGCTCGAAAAGTCGATGATAGGTTGATAGCAGCAACTAAACGCCTTGTCCTTCACTGCATCTTTTAATCCATTAGCCAGAGATAAGCGCTCCCTGACCTGATGATTCATCTCTGTCTGGTAAAACTGTACGGAGAACGCGCGGGCATTCTTGGCATGGTACATAGCAATATCAGCGTGCTTTATCAGCTCATCACCACGACGGCCATCCATAGGGTACATAGCAATACCTATGCTGGAACCAACACTGATCGCCTCTGCCCCCAACTGCAATGGCTGCTGGATCACCTGATTTAAGGTGTTAGCCACGCGGCTCGCTTCATTAGCGTCAATGTTCTCCAGCATCACCACAAACTCATCACCGGATAAACGCGCGACCGTGTCCTCTTTTCGTAGACACTGGGTGACCTGTGTTGCGACATGGCAAAGCAATGCATCACCAGCATCATGGCCCAAGCTGTCATTGATCTGCTTAAACTTGTCCAAATCAATAAACATCACTGCCAATGATGTTGCAGCCCTTTCCGCCTGGTCAATCGCATGACTCAAACGATCCAGAAATAACATACGGTTAGGCAAGCCGGTCAAGCCATCAAAGCTGGCCATCTTTTTAAGCTGCGCCTGCACTCTCTTTTGCTCAGTGATATCACTGAGGGTAATGGCGTAGTGCTCTGGCGATAACGAATCACCACTGGCAACGGAGTAGAGATCCACTTCCACTTCATAACGCTGCCCAGACGGGGCGACAAAAGCTAACTCTCCATTCCACTGTTCACCAAAGCTTAACTTGCGGATCTGCGCCAAAATCAGCCTTTTTCCATCAGGATTCAACGCTAACAGCTCGGCTAGTTTTTCGGGGAAATCCTCTTCACTGCGGGAACCGATAATCGCCCTTAGTGCGGGGTTTGCATCAATTACCCGAAAGTGCTTATTCAACACCATCACCCACTCGTGGGAGTGCTCAAAAATGCGGCCAAACAGACTGGCGCGCTCTTTCGTCGAATAGATATCTGTCACATCCGTGTAGGTACCAATAATCCGTGACGTTTGATCCCGTGTAACCAGGCTCCCTAAATCACGGAAATAGAGATAATGCCCTTGCTGATGACGCAGTCGATAGCTGACATCAAACGTAGTGTTATCGCCATAAACAAATATTTGCCAAGCCGCCTTAAAACGCTGCTGATCTGAGGGATGAATGAAGTGGAGAAGTTCATCAAGCGTAAGCGCCACTGGTACCTGATACCCCAGTAGGGCTTCAAAACGATTCTGAACAAAACAGTTCTGTTGCTCATCCCATTCCCAAATACCGCTATCGCTGCCGGTCAGTGCCAGCTGCATACGCTGTTCACTTTGCTTGGTCGCCTCATGAGCCTGAGCGATCTGAGATTGATGCAAGCGATGCCTGCGCCATACCAATAGCAGTAGTGTAATAAGCAAAACTGCGTAACCGAAGTAGGCCCCCGGCGATGCCCATGGCGGGTAGGCGACAACAATATCAATCGTCGCCATCTCACCGCGCTCTCCGGAGTCAGCAGAGTAAGCCCATACCCGAAACTGATACTGACCAGGATTAAGCGTGGCAAAGGTCGCCCGATTATCTCGGGTCAATGGATAGGAGATATCTTTGCCGCCGGTCAACTCGTACTGAAAACGCAGATTATTCTGTTCAGAAAAAGTCAGACCCGAAAACTCGATACTTAAGCCGACATCATTATGCGCCAAGTCGATACGGGCACCATTGAGATTGGTTAACGGCATAGACAGATCGCGAGACAGTAGTTCGATATTGGATATAGCGATACGGGGTGGATGAACTCGCGCATGCGAAGTGAGCTGATTAGGCTCAAACAAAGTCACGCCCTTATAACTGCCGTAAGCAATACGACCATCAGCGAGCTGCACGGCAGAAAATTCATTAAACTCTTCGGTAGCTAGGCCATGGTTGTAGGAGTAGTGGCGCAGGTGATGGTTATCAACATTGATCTTTAGGATCCCTTTCAGCGAACTTAGCCAAAGGTCGCCCCGGCCATCCAGCTGCAAGCCATACACTTCGTTGGCAGGTAAGCGATTTGTTTGATCATATAGGAATTTCTCCTCAAAGCTGATGCTATCAAGCCCCACCAAACCGGCACCGGGATAGGTCACCCACAGTGTATTATTGCGATCAACAACCCAACTTTCCGGATAAACATATCGCTGAGCCCGTGCACGACTAATACTGTGCAATTTCCTCGTTTCGCCCGTTTCGATATCTAGTCGCCAAAGACTATGGGTCGCGCTAACCAATACGCCGTTATCGTCACCAGGCAGTTGCCCTAAGAAACCCCATACAAGTTCAGGTTTAAGCTCACCGACATCGAATAGTTGATGCTCTACAATGCTATTGGCCAATGGATCAAAACGATAAAAAGCTTCTTCTCCAACGAACCAAATCGTGTCGTCAGGGGCCTGGTAATAGCCCCATGTGTCCATCGCGAATATCGCCCTGGATTCGGGTACTAAATCAGTTAAAGGCTCAGCTTGGCCAGTTTCCATATCAAACAGATAAAGACCTTGCGGCGTATACAACCAGAGTTGGATATCTCCAGCACTGAGAATTTGATAGATAGAGCCTGACGATTCTACCGATTTATGATCTTCATCCACCAGATAAGCGGTTATCTCATCGGTATCCAAGCGATAACGGTTTAAGCCATTATCACTGCCAAGCCACAAGGTTGTTTCATCCTGTAGATAGAGTGACCAAACAGCATCATGGCTTAACTCACTGTTTAAGCTGTGGCGGTTGCTAAAAAGATCATTGGCGGTCTGCCAGTAGAGGGCACCCGCAGCATCCGAACCAAGCCACAAATTGCCCTCATCATCGACAGTTAGATCATAAAGTTGATCGCTGGAGATACCATAAGGCGCGTCACTTGGCAGAAATATCTGCTCTGCTGTCTGTGTCGAAGGAATAAAACGGAACACGCCCTCATCTGTTGGCAAGTAGATCGTCTCGCCGCTAACGACAATCTTCCAGATGTTGCGCCCATCAATAAGGGGGGTGGAATAAAGTTCTGTTTCGGGAGACTTAATTAACGCCGCCACCTGTTGAGCGCTAAGTCGAAATAAACCATCAACGGTACCTATGTATAAGCTATCATCCTCAGCAACATAAAGTGCCTTGGTATTATCAGCATCAAGCGTTCGAGAATCAGGCCGCAGATGAGTCAACAAAGTCAGTTTCTGAGTGAGACGATCAAGCAGGTACAGGCCTGTTGACGTACCGACCAGTATTTCTCCCTGCCAGAAAGCCATCGTCCGAACGTGCTGCTGCACAGCAACCTCTGCATCGGACAAGGCGAATACGGTAGTGATCTGTTCAGTTTCTTTGTCATAACTAACAATGCTTTCATCAAGCACCACCCAGATCTTGCCATCTGGGCCTTGAGTAATAAATTCCGATGACTGCAGCGGCTCATCAAAACTACGGGACTTAATCGCAATACGTTGTTTCATTTCACTGGTTGCTGGGTCGATGCTATAGATCCCTTCCCAACCGGTACTGATCCAGATGAGCCCCGCATCATCCTCAAACAATGCATAGATAGAAGCCTTGTTGAGGATGTTGTGCTGACGATTGAGTGGCGACACCTTGTAACCATCGTAACGGTTCAGCCCCCAGTGAGTGCCTATCCAGAGAAAACCATTGCGATCAATTAACACGGCGTTAACTGAGCTTTGCGACAGGCCATCAGTAATAGTTAGCTGAGAGAAACGAGGGTCACTGACCACAGGCTTGGCAGTAAGGGAGTGAGAAACAATAGCGAGTAGACACACGCAGGTGCATAGAATGCTGCGGGCGCAACGGCAGAAAAATCGGCTATACAAAGAATTTATCTTCAAAACAGACGTCACCAAACCACTTATAAGTCCGCACACTAAATGCAGAAAGTATCTTCAAAGGTAAACAGCCACTTCATCATGAAGTAGCGTATAGAAGACTGCGGATCCGTCCGAAAATCCTGGTGAAATTTACAGCAAACTAGTTAAAACAACAATATAAAGCGCGCAAGCACTGTTAAAAAAGCTGACATGAAACGCATGGATCAGTCAAAGTGCAACCCCTATTATTTCGTTATTAACAAAAATGTTTTCGATTACTACGTATATATCAAATGAATATCGCGCAGTAATATCCTGGCTCAGTATCCAAGCCAAGTACGTTAACGATCGCTAACATCGGCAGATATAACGGAGAGAATCATGCTATTCACACCACATCAGTTTGCTAGCCTTCATCTAAACAACCGTATCGCGATGGCACCTATGACCCGTTCGCGCACCGATCAACCGGGTGATATTCCTAACGATCTGATGGCTACCTATTATGGCCAGCGCGCCTCTGCGGGGTTAATTATCACCGAAGGCGCACCTATTTCAGCGGTCGCACGCGGTTACGCCATGACACCAGGCATTTATACAGAAGAACAGATCACCGGCTGGAAGAAGGTTACCTCTGCTGTCCATCAAGCCGGTGGCAAAATCTTTGTCCAACTTTGGCATGTAGGTCGCCGCTCCCATCACACCATCGCTGGTGAAACGCCTGTTTCAGCCTCGGCAATCAAAGAGCCTGACCAAGTATTTGGTCCACTCCCCGAAGGTGGCTTTGGCATGATAGAAACCGATCAGCCCAGAGCGCTCTCTCAGCAAGAGATCAAAGCCACGATTGCCGATTTTGTGCAGGGGGCAAAAAATGCGATGGCAGCGGGTTTTGATGGCGTTGAGTTACATGGCGCTCACGGCTACTTGATCGACCAATTTCTCCGCATCAGCAGTAATCAACGCACAGACAATTACGGCGGAAGTCAGGACAATCGTATGCGTTTTATGCTTGAAGTCACCGAGGGCGTCGCCAATGCAATTGGTGCAAACAAAGTGGCGATACGTCTATCCCCCTTTGTGACAGAGGGAGCAGCGCAACCAGATCCTGAAATAATCGAACTGACGATTAGGGCACTGGCCAAACTCGCTCATTTACAGTTAGCCTATGTCCATTTCTCAGAGAACATTTCAAACTACACTCAGGTACCGGATAGCTTCCGGCAACAGGTACGAGAGGTCTACCCCCATCCGATTATGGTGGCGGGCAAGTACACAGTGTCATCAGCCCAACAGATATTGGCACAAGGATTCGCGGATCTAGTGGCTTTCGGGCAGCCGTTTATCACCAATCCTGATTTTGTATATCGAGCGCGGAACCAACTTCCACTGACCCCTGTTGGCGATGATGCCCATAGTACCTTTTATGGCGGTGGTGCTGCGGGCTACACCGACTATGCCACTGTAACTTCAACCTGAAACCAAAAAGAGCGAGTCAATAGACTCGCTCTTTACGTTTACTAACCAACGCAGCTTAATGCTCGCGTGTGGTCATAAACTTCACCTCAGGGAAACGCTCTTGTGCGAGACTCAGATTAACCATGGTCGGTGCGATATAGGTAAGATTATCACCGCCATCCAATGCCAGGTTATCGTGGGCTTTCTTACTGAACTCATCCAACTTGCGCTGGTCATCACAAGCTACCCAACGCGCAGTGGCAACGTTAATCGGTTCATAGATCGCTTCCACTTTATATTCGCTTTTCAAACGTGCAACCACCACGTCAAACTGCAAGATACCTACGGCACCCACAATCAGATCATTGTTACGTAGTGGACGGAATACCTGTACCGCGCCCTCTTCCGCTAACTGCAGCAACCCCTTCTGCAGATGCTTCATCTTCAACGGATCTTTCAGTTGAATGCGACGAAACAGCTCCGGAGCAAAGTTAGGGATGCCGGTAAAACGCAGGTTTTCTCCCTGACTAAAGGTGTCACCGATCTGGATCGTACCGTGGTTATGCAAGCCAATAATATCGCCTGGAAAGGCCTCATCAGCATGACTACGATCACCAGCCATGAAGGTGACGGCATCAGAGACCGAGATATCTTTACCAATGCGCACGTGACGCATCTTCATCCCTTTCTGATATTTACCGGAACAGATACGCATAAACGCAATTCGGTCACGGTGCTTTGGATCCATATTGGCCTGGATCTTAAACACGAACCCACTGAATTTTTCTTCGGCGGGCTCAACCTGGCGCTCTGCCGATTCACGGGGCTGTGGTTTAGGTGCCCACTCGACTAAGCCATCAAGGATATGATCGACACCAAAGTTACCCAACGCCGTACCAAAGTAGACAGGAGTCAATTCACCGGCCAGGAACATCTCCATATCAAACTCATTCGAAGCGCCCTGTACCAACTCCATCTCTTCACGCAGCTGTTCAGCGAAGTCTTCACCAATCACACTTTCAAGCTCTGGGTTATCCAAACCTTTAACTGTGCGCACTTCCTGGATCATATGACCCTGACCACTTTGATAGAGGATCACTTCGTCGCGCAAAATATGGTAAACGCCTTTAAACAGCTTACCCGAGCCGATAGGCCAAGTGATTGGCGCACAAGCGATATTAAGCACATCTTCGACTTCATCCATCAATTCGATGGGATCGCGGATATCACGGTCAAGCTTGTTCATGAAGGTCACAATCGGCGTATCACGCAGGCGGGTGACTTCCATCAACTTAATAGTTCGCGCCTCTACACCTTTCGCAGAGTCGATCACCATCAAACAACTATCAACAGCGGTGAGCGTACGGTAGGTATCCTCTGAGAAGTCTTCGTGACCTGGGGTATCAAGCAGATTAACCAGTGCATCTTGATAAGGAAACTGCATCACCGAGGTGGTCACAGAGATACCACGCTCTTTCTCCATCTCCATCCAGTCTGATTTGGCGTGCTGACCTGTACCTCCGCGCCCTTTTACGGTACCAGCACTTTTGATCGCTTCTCCGAATAACAACACTTTTTCGGTGATGGTAGTTTTACCGGCATCCGGGTGAGAGATGATAGCGAAAGTACGGCGCTTATTAACTTCGCTTAGCAGACCTTCATTGGACATGAAACATAGACCCCAACCCTCTATCGACATTGTCATAGAGAGATACAGATTACAGATGGATTGATTGGCGGAGGATTATAAAGGATTTGCGTTCAATTTGAACGCGGATTCGTCGGGCGAGCGAGTTTATTACCACTACAACGCCAAACTGGTACCCATAATAACAGCATCTTCCCGACCGTCAGCCCCGGGGTAATAGCCATGGCGGACACCTAGCTCGTTGAACCCTTCAGATCGATATAACGCCTGAGCAGCCATATTCGAGGCACGAACTTCGAGAAACAGATGTTTGCCTCCTGCTGCCTCTGCCCGCGTCAGCATATCTACCAACAACCGACGACCAATCCCCTGACCTTGAAATTCAGGCAATACGGCTATATCAGTCAAGGTCACCTCATCGAGCACCTGACTAGCAATATAGAAGCCGATGACCTGGCCATCATTGACCGCAGCGATGCTTATATCAGCTCCCGTAAGACTAGGAAGAATATTACTCTCTGCCGCAGGATGTGAGTGGCTTCGCTGCTCGATATGCATCACCGCAGCAATATCTGCAGCAACTAACTCTCGCAGCTCAATAGCAATTTGACTCATTCTACTCACCCAGCCTCAACATGGTTGTTATTGTGAATAAAGCCATCACATCGAGACATTAAGCATTGCCATAAAGCCCGTTTTGCTGCGGCTGATTGTTGAAGATCCAACAAAGGAGGCGTGATCAACTCAGTACCGCGCCATGTAACATCTCCCCCCTGCATACGCCATCCCGTTAGCCCATCAATAGCGACTGCCGGTGCGTTTTGGGGATCTACTGTATTGCCCGAGCTCAAGCTATGAAATTCAGCATTGTCGATACCTAAAATAGCCAAAACTCTTTGGGTAAGAAGCGAGTTTTTAGCATCTTCGGGGGACTCACCGTAGACAACAAATAGAGCTGCGTCATCAGCAAGCGTCTCGACATTGTCGACTTCAAAGGTTGGGACATTCATCGCAGCTAATACTTGCTGCTGCAGCGTGCTAAGAGACATGGTTAAAGCCTATACGGCAAACAACAAAACAGGTTCAATGTTACCCAAGTGTACCATTGAACCTGTTTAAGCTGCGACGCTTCAGCCATCAAAAGTTAACTCGTATTAGATGAAAAAACGGCGCATAGCGCCGTTAAAAAGGGAATGTACAGGTGAAAATATTCTCAGGATAAAAATGTTTTTAAATAACCACGATCGCCTTGCCTCGCTTCACCGCTCATTTTGGCCAGAAAGAAGCAAAATCCAGCAGAAAGTACAGAAATAAAGGCAACCACCATACTGCCAGACTGATGAGTTGACGAACCATACATACTAGACGTCTGCAACATTAGCGCCTCAGATGCACCATATAAGGCTACCAAACCTAATATCATCAGACTCAACTTACCCAAGCTTTCTAATTTCATACATAATCCTCAACCAACACTGTTTTAGTAGTAATACGTCGGTTGTACTCCATTACTGCTACCGTTGGGGGTAAGCTACTCCTAGGGTGACTGCCCGCCAGCAGTTCACATATCTATGTTGTAGCAAAGCAAACCGGTGTCAGCAATTTTTACAGCGCGTGAAATTACTTAGCTGATACACAAATCACAAATTGATTTAGATCAAGAAAGAAAAGTGAGAGGTGAAACGAGTGATCAGTGTCGTTGCTGCGGTAATAGAAAATGAAAATGGCGAGTGGCTTATTGCTAAACGCCCACAACATAAGACACGTGGTGGCTACTGGGAGTTTCCAGGAGGCAAGATTGAAGCTGGGGAAGAAGCACAAACAGCACTGAAAAGGGAGATCAGTGAGGAACTAGGAATACGAATAAGCATAATAGCCAAGCTCACAAATCAGCTTCACCACTATCCAGACATAAGCATCGAGCTATCCAGCTACCTATGCAAAGCCGGAGCAGAGGCGCCTCATCCGCACGAACATACCGCAATAGAATGGGTAAACTTAAATAATATTCAGCGATATCAATTATCTGCGGCTGACAATGGCATCATCGAAGCATTAAAAGAAAGAGCAAAACAATATTAGAGACACTATCGCCTTATCAAACTACGCCCCCTTACTTTCGATGTTAAGTGAAGTATCCAGATCCAGCATCGTCATTGATATTTACAATAGCCAATGACAATAAGGATTGAATCTGCGAACAAGGTTCGATAAATCATATTGTTACTATCTCTGGTGTGAATATTGCTGCTTTTTTAACCATAAGAACTGAAAACGTAATCGTGTTGGAGATTGATATGAAGTGCTTACAACTAATCACCGTCATCGCTTTTAGTGTTTGTTCAGTCGTATCAGCAAATGCAGGTGTCCTCACCCTAAGCGGGACAATCTATGACAAAGTCGCAGCGGAAGCAGACTTTGAAGATCCATGTTGTTCAGGACTAGTCACAGGGTTGGTATCAAGTACGCTGGCTGCTGATGGCTTACCGGAGTTTGTGGCTAATGATGGTGATGGCGATATCACTTCTGCCGCCTCTTTTGACGCTTGGTGGATGGATACAAACGGAACTAAGGCATTCGATTTAGATCTCACAGAAACAGCGCCTGATTCCGGCATATTTAGCTACACCGACTCGGCATTTTTCCCTATTGATAACGAACTTGCCGGGAATGAAGGACGCAATCATAACTACCACTTCACTATGCATTTAGAAGGGATAACCACTTTCAAAGAAACCGATGTATTTGCATTTCTAGGTGACGATGATCTTTGGGTATATATCGATGGGAAGTTAGTGATGGATCTTGGTGGCGTCCATGCCGCCGTCAGCGATACGCTCACAGGGGCTGATTTGATGGCCATGGGCTTGGCGGAAGACACTGAATATGATTTGGATATCTTTTTTGCTGAGCGCCATACAGTGGCTTCAAACTTCAATATCGCAACCTCTTTCAGAGTTAAGAGTGAAGTTCCTACGCCTCAGGTATTACTGATGTTTGGTCTTGCAGTTTGCGCCGTCCGTCTGTTGCGCAGACAATCTCACTAGGTTAGTCAAAAGCTAAAAAGCAGAAAGCCCGCAATAAATGCGGGCTTTCTTTTTGTATGGCAGGAGTGGAGGGACTCGAACCCCCAACCATCGGTTTTGGAGACCGCTGTTCTACCAATTGGAACTACACTCCTAAAGCAGGGCGCGATTATACCGAAGAGAGACCAAAGGTAAAGAGCAAAACAAACGGTTTTTATCTGATCGAATACGCTTTAACCAATATCAACTGAGTCAGGCGCCAAAGTGTGCGTTATATCTCAACCCCACTATGATTAGCGCTCTCTTGTCGCAACGAAGCCTACTAATCTCCCGCACTAATCAGCTCTACGCCGAATTGATAACATCGCTACGACTCTTCTATAGTTACTTTACCGATATAGGGTAAGTTACGGTATTTTTCTGCCCAGTCGATGCCATAGCCGACAACAAATGCGTCCGGGATCTCAAAGCCCACATAGTCCACAGGCACATCCACTTCACGGCGGCTGACTTTATTGAGTAAGGTACATATCCGTAATGATTTCGGCTCTCTTAAAAGCAGCATTTCCCGTACCTTGCTCAAAGTAAAACCACTGTCGATAATATCTTCGACAATGAGCACCTCGCGCCCCTTGATGTCCACTTCTATGTCTTTGAGTATCCGTACGTCACCAGACGACTGCATACGGTGTCCGTAACTACTGACCACCATAAAGTCCAACTCAACACTGCTATTCACCTGTCGGCACAGATCGGAAAGAAAAATCACAGAGCCTTTCAACAGACCTATCATGAGCAATTGATCTGTACCTTGGTAACCAAGGCTAATCTCATTACCTAAACGCGCCACCGTCTCCGCCAAAATTTCCTGACTGTAAAGCGTGTCTACCCGATGCTTCATTTCAATGCCTTCTTATTGATAACTATGAATAGTTTAGCGCCGTTTATAAAAATCCGTTAATTAAGACAATGCAGATAGAAATTAACGACAAAGAAGCGCTACGTCTCCGAGCTTTTTCTATTGCAAGCAAAGAGCGGTTAATTAGCTAGGGATCGCTTAGCCACTATCGCCCTTCAGCTTGATGACAACACTAAAGGCTGCTCCAACAAAAAAGCCCCTCGCTTGGGCGAAGGGCTTTACTGTTTTCAACGGCCTTAAACGCAAAAAGGCTACCCTATCGGGTAGCCTCTTCACTGTATTAGGTGTCTGGCGGTGAC